>JADHUV010000084.1 GCA_016784355.1 Nitrospira sp.
TGAACTCAGGACCGTGTTTGTGGTCGTCAGGTCGCGCTCTCTTTGTGCTATGAAAGGTACATTTTCACCTACGACGATCTCCGCCTCCTCATTGTCAGACGTGAGTATCTGTGGTGTGGAAAGGACGTTTGTGACTCCTTCGAATTCGTTCAGGCTAAAAAGTGCCGCAAAACCGGGTGCAGTAAGGCTGGTGGAAGAGAAAGTACCGTCAGCGTTTATTGTTGTGACAGGGACATTCAAAAAGTTTCCCATGCCTCCAATGGATGCGCCTGTCAGACCGGTAATGATGGACTGGATCGAGCTTGTACTTATGTTGCCGAATCCGCCTGTCAGTATAGGCGTCCCACTGTATGTGGCCGCTGCCCTCCACTTTGCACCGAGCTCCTTTAATTTGTCTATCGATGCTTCGACTATCATTGCCTCGACATATACCTGCTTCCTTCTCTTGTCCAGGGTCTTTATTACCTCCGCAATATTGCTGTAAACCGAAGGGGTCGAAACTATTACAAGTGAATTTGTTGATCTATCCGGGGTGACGCTTACTATCTGCGAGGAAGTTGTTTGCCCTTTGACAGTCTTGGTTAGCGATGCGCTCAGATCCTTTATTATCCCCTGCAGTACTGTTGCAAGTTCTGTGGCGTCAGCATTTTCAAGGAAATAAACATATATTTCTTCTTTTGCTTCATCTTTGCGGGTTGTCGGTTTGTCTATGATTTTAAGGATCGACATGATCTTTTCGATATTCATAGCGGAATCAGCTACGAGCAGAAGGTTGCCGGGCCCGAATGCCGATAAGTGTCCGTCCCTCGAAATAACCGGACGCAGGAACTGGATGGTATCTTCGGCTTTTACATGGTCGGTCGATATAAGTTTTGTTATATAAGTTTCATTGATAGGTGCTTTTTCGGTAGAAATTAGTCCCGCCTGTTTTGCAAGTGCACGAGGGATGATCTTGTAAGTCTTGTGCCCTGCGGGGACTATTGTAAAACCTTTAAGACTCAATACAGAAGTGAAGAGCGTAAAGGATTCGTCAACGCTCAGTTTGGTCGGGGTTATTATAGTTACATTCCCTTTTATTGTCTCGTCATATAAAAAATTGTTACTCGTAATTTCACTGATAAATTTGATTACACTCTGAATCTCTACATCCACAAAGTTAAAGGATATGGCATCTTCGATCTTGTTATCAGCAAATGACGAAGCGGTGAAGGCCGGAACCGCAAGGAAAAACAGGCTGATGATTATTAAGAATTTTTTGATGTTCATAAGGTTTTTTCTCATACTGAAAACGTTAACATGCTGCCTATAAGGTATTTTATTACGAGTTAAAAATCAAATCGTATTATAGTAACAATAATATAATTATATATAAAACACGCATTTCATGGTTAGAAAAATATATACCACGGGCATAAGTTTCGTATGAATAGATTAAATATCAATTTCATCTATCCAACTCAGCTTTATCTTATCTGGTAATTCATCGACATATTATCGCCTTTTCTTATAATATCCAGATCGATGTTATTCATTCCTCTTAGAGCTGACATTGCCTGTATAGCTACCTCAGGGTTTGATATTGCAAGCCCGTTTATCCTTAACAGGATGTCACCGTTCATTAATCCGAGATTTTGATATAACCCCCCGTTTACCACTTCGGTGATCCTGAAGCCTTCCTGTCTCCCATCGATGAAATTCGGCAAAAGTCTCGCGTCAGTAAGCATTTTCTCCGGATTCTCGAGTGAATTCTGGACCTTCTTTCTGTCTAGCAGGTACTCTCTGTTGCCGATTTTTCGTGCTATTGAAGATTGAGGTCCGGAGATGGATTTTACCTGATCTCCCGTGGTGTTACCCCCCGTGGCCTTAACCGGTATCTTAACAGTATACTTAACATTGTCACGTGTAATTTCAATAGATGTTTTTTCGATCTTTGTCAGAACCCCGTAATTATAGACATTTTCCCCGTAAGTGAATATCTCTTGTCTGCGAGAAGGGGCTTTTTTGTCCAAAACTACGGCATAACTCAGCTTTTCAGGGCCTACTGCCGTTCCGGCAAGAACAAGGTTTGAGAGAGGACCGTATTGGATCTCAGTCATGTTTGTGACGGCTATCGGCGTCAGTGTCATGGGAGAACCGAAGGGATTGCGTTCCAGTATTGATGAATACTGCATGATAGTCGTATCAGGAGCACTGCCCATGGTTGTTACGCCTTCAGCAGTAGTGGGTTTTGCCCCATTTCCTGAGAAGGAAATATTGACGATATTACGGGTCAATAATAGTGCAGTAACCAGTATGAGTGCGACGAGAAAAGAGTTGGCAAAACGGAAATATTTTAAAGGGAAATCAGCCATTTTAAATAGATTATACGATTGCCGTGTTCCTGTCAATAAGGGGGAGGTGTTCCAGGATATGCAAGAAAATGTGAATGCACCTGTCCCGGATAATTATATGTGCTATGAATCTATGAACTGTTAACCATAATGTATATTGTTAAATATTTAAGTATATATAATATATGCCGTTTATAACTAAGTATAAGTGAGTCTTTATACGGATTCACTGAAAACTATGAAATATATGATTTTACGCGGCATTACATATAAATTTTACTTGAGCCTGGCTGTAATTGGTTTAATTATAACCAATTACATGGGATACGCTTATTCCCTTGAGGAGTTATCGGGTCCGGCGTTCAGTGATCCTTCCCGGATCATGGATATGCCTGAAATCTGGAAGAATAAACCTGTCAGACATGATACTTACAAAGAAGATGTTGATCTTGTAGTTATTCTTGATCAGCAGGGATACCCCGCTTTTAAGCCGCTGATAAATAAATATGCAAAAAGGCATGGGTTGAATATTGATATTAATAAAGGGACATGCGGCATGTCTTCGGGCATGCTTTCTAAAAAATCGATTGATATAGGCGGGTTCTGTTGTGCACCGGGGATGACGGATCGCCTGCCGGGACTACGCTTCCATACAGTCGGGATCGCCTCGGTCGCACTGATAGTGCACCCGGACAACCCTGTTGCCAATATTTCTCTTGAAGAGGCCAGGCGGATCTTTATGGGAGAACTTTACCGCTGGTCCGAGCTGAATGAAAGCGGAGAAAACCAGCCGATCCAGCCGATTGGACGGCTGCACTGCAAATTAAGACCGGGTCATTGGCGGTTACTGCTTGATAATGAGGACCAGTTCAGCCCGAGTCTTTTTGAAGTGGGGGCCATCCCCGATATGATCACGCGGGTTTCAGACAATAAAATGTCGATTGGTTATGAGACCATCTGGATGACACGGCTGCTTAAGAATCATGGAAATGTAAAAACGATAAAGATAGACGAATATGATCCTGGAGACCTTTCCGCTCTGGCCTCGGGCAAGTACCCGCTGTACCGTGTCTACACCTTTACAACATGGGAAGGTGAAGGAATTGAAAATCCAGAAGCTCAGAAGCTGGTGGATTTCCTATTGGAACAGACAGACTCTCTTAGAGACAAGATGAGTATCGTATCTTCTCCCCGTCTGAGGGAGGCTGGATGGAAATTCAAAGGCAATGAACTGGTCGGGGAGCCTGAATAGTAATGGCAAGGAACATAACAAATAGCCGGTTGAATAACTTTCTTGCGATATTGTTAGGTCTGCATAAGCGCATTTCCCTTACCATGAAAATGGTGATAGCAACAGTCATTGTTGGTACGGTAATGTGGTATTCCTTTGATATTTTGCAGGCAAAAAAACTTGAGAGTATCTTCAAGTCCCAGTTTAACGAAAGACTCACTGAACAGGCTCTTAAAGACAGGCTCAGCTTTGACCGTTATGTTAAGGCCCATCTTCATTCTACAAAGCTCTTTGTTACGCAAAGGGATTTCAGTGAATATATCGAGACTCAAGAGTGGGCGGCGGGAGATATCGTTGAGATCAAGCACCATAGGAAGTCCCCTGTCTGGATACCTAAGTCTTCGATCCTGCGCACGTTTATTCACCCCCGTTTTGCATTGTTGCTGGATAAGGACAGAACGGTCAGGGAGGTTTATTATGGGCGGAACGAGAACCTGCCGGAAACGCTGCTGAATCCGTCGCAGTATCTGATAATGAAAAGCAGAGGACAGAATTTTATGACCCAGCTGGACAATAAGCCTTACCTGATTTCGTCAGAGCGGTACCTGGATTCGGCTGGAAATGTAAGGGCCGTCCTGATGCTTGCTTCTCCAATTGATGATGCTTTCCTTGTCTCTGCGTTAGGCTCGACCCCTTCGGGACATATAGTGGCGCTGTTGTCCTACGGAGTTGTCCCCCATGTTCTGGCAAGCAGTGACCTGACAGTGATACCTGCTGGAACTCTATTAGATGATCTGAAGGAGAGCTACCTGATTACAGGGCATGAATATTTTGATTACGGCGCTTCGGAGCAGGTAATAAGGTTTTATTCCTTTATCCCGAAGAAAGCTATCAGTGTCATGGTAAGCTCAACTATTGCTACGGAACGCCAGTTGAGGATAATCGGGCTTCCAGTGGTTATAATTTCTTTTGCACTATTAATGTTCCTGGTCACTCGCCGCATAGAATTACTGACGCTCCGCATTTCAGATTTTTCAGAACGTAAGCTCGGTATAAAGCCTGTCGAATCACAAAAAGGGGACCAGATTATTGCACTTGAGGACCGGTTTCAGAAATTGACGGATGAGGTTCTCGTTGCTCGTGACAAATTGAAAATTGAAGCCGAAGAAAAACTTCTGCTTCATAAAAAACATATGGAAATGGAGCAAAAAGAAAAAGACCTGGTATTCCTGCAGTCCATTACACAGGCAATCGGTATTGGTGTGATGACTGAAACTCCAGGAGGAAAAGAAGCGGCCAACCAGCAGATGGAGGTGTTTGCCTGGCTCTGCGGAGGACTCTCAAAGTTCGATATCAATAAAGCTGAGAATGACGAGATAGTCCTTTATGACAGGAACGGGGAAAAACGTATTTTTAATATTAGCAGTCCCGCTATTTTCAATGAAGAGAAAATCTACCTGGTACGTGATATAACCGAAATAAGAGAAGAGACGGATGCACTTGAACATATGGCAATGCATGACGCCCTGACAGGTCTTCCTAACCGTGCACTTCTTCAGGACCGTCTCCAGCAGGCTATTTTTGTCGGACAGCGTGAAGAAAAACAACTTGCTCTGCTCATGATGGATCTGGACAGGTTCAAGGAAATAAATGACACCCTGGGACATCATGTCGGAGACCAGGTCTTGAGAGAGGTCGGGAAACGCCTGCCGGGTGTACTGAGGAAGTCCGATACTTTTGCGCGTCTTGGTGGGGATGAGTTTGCGGCAGTATTACCTTCGACGGACGTTGATCATGCCAAACAAACGGCCTTGAAGCTATTAAAGGCTCTTGAAGAGCCTTTTGTTGTAGACGGTCATGACCTTCAT
>JADHUV010000085.1 GCA_016784355.1 Nitrospira sp.
ATCAATGAAGGCGCCGACCCGGCCGTTGTAAAGGATATGATATCGACCCTTAACGAACATTATCCGCAGAGGGCCGACTATCACCATATGGAGGGCAATTCAGACGCACACATGAAGACCTCCCTTGTCGGTTCTTCTGAAACCGTTATCATCGAGAACGGCAAACTGCAGCTCGGCACCTGGCAGGCAATCTACTTTTGTGAGTTCGACGGCGCGCGCAGCCGGAATGTTCATGTAAAGATAATGCAAGAATAGTCCTACTGCTGTAATCAGGATAAGCGTGATTTCAGATATATAAAATTCTTATACCCGTTATAAGAGTATTGCTTTTTTTGTTTTATTAGCATAAACAATATTTATTGAAATGAACGAAGAAAAGAAAAAGTCACGTAGCGATATCAGCGAGCACAAGAAAGCGGAGGCGCGCTATCGGGCATTATTTGAAAAAGCAAGTGATGGGATACTCTCCTTAACACTAAGCGGGAAGATCGTTGCGGTAAATGAGTCTTTTGCCAGGATGCATGGGTACAGTATAAAAGAAATTTTGGATATGAGCCTGCAAGTGCTTGATACCCCGGAAACATTGAAATTAGTTACAGAAAGAATGCGGCGTATTTTGGCAGGTGAAACCTTAACGTTCGAAGTAGAACATTATCATAAGGACGGTCATATCTTTCCTCTTGAGGTGGTGGCAAATTTGATTTCAGTTGGTAATGAAAAATTGGTAGTAGCTTTTCATCGCGACATCACCGACCGCAATAAAATTATCGAAGACTTAAAACAAAGTGAGGAGACACTGCGATTGACCCAGGAAGTATCTCAAACAGGCAGCTGGGTGTGGGATACAAACACTAATATGCTTACATGGTCAAAAGAAGTTTATAAGATCTTTGGCACCAACACTAAGAAGACACCTTCTTATAAAGAATTCCTGAAAACTATTCATCCGGAGGACTCAGGACGTGTGATCAAGGCAATAGAAGTTTGCTTAAAGGAAAACAAAGAGTTCGACATTGAATACAGAATTGTCATTACAGACAACAAGATAAGATACGTACACGCAAAAGGCAGAACTTTATTTGATTCAGACAATAAGCCATTCAGGATGTTAGGTTTGATAAACGATATAACAGAAAGAAAGAAAGCAGATGAGAAGATGGAGGGAAAGAATATAGCCCTCAGGGAAGTACTTGAGCAACTCGAAATAGAAAAGATCAATTTGCAGAAAAACATTCAGGACAATATAAATCAACTGATACTGCCGTCATTGAAGACATTCAAGCCCGGACGGGTTTCTTCCAGACAGATCAACATGCTTGAGAAGAACCTTGAGAACATTGCCTCTTCATTCGGGAAGAAAGTAACTGATAAAAAGTTCAGGTTGACACCAAAAGAGATCGAACTATGCAATATGATAAGCAGTGATTTTACGAACAAAGACATAGCCGATCATTTAAACCTCTCAGTACAGACAGTAGAGAAACACCGCAAGAATATCAGGAAGAAACTGGGGATTGTTAACAAAAAAGTAAATTTGCAAACCTACCTGCAAGACCTTTAAAATAAATCATTTAATAGATATCACCCTGATTAACCGGGTACTTTAGATACCCATTAACTACCCAGTAATCCACTGTTGTAACTACTCCTTATAAATCATATGCTTTAATTATAAGAAAACGGTAAGTGATTTTAGTGTTTGTCCTCTTTCATATCAGTTAATTTTTGAAAAACTATTTGTCAGATCTCAATAGTAATAATGAAAAGTACCAATAAAAATAAATTCGGGACAGTAAAAACAACAAAAAAAATCGGCATATCACCAGAGCGGCTCCGTTACTGGGAACTTCAAGGGATCGTTAAACCTGAATACATTCAATGCGGCACAAGAAGATTTAGACAGTATTCTTTAGAGGATATCCGTAGAGCCTCTATGGTTAAGGTGTTAGTAGACGATGAGAAATACACGCTTGAAGGCGCAATAAGAAGGTTGGAAGAAAACAAATTAGCAAATTTAAATATTACAGATACCTATGATGAACATATCTAATAAAACTGAAATAAAAAGATCTCGATTGATACCCATTGCTTTGCTCTTGTTGGGGGCTTGGACATTTGTAATGGTAGTGTCAACATTTCTTAATATCAACAATGAACGACAATTAACCCGAGCACTGATAACGAAAGACGCCAGGGTGCATTTTAACAAGGATCAGGCATTCCGCTTATGGGGAGCATCCCATGGTGGTGTATATGTGCCTGTTACAGAGAGAACAATACCCAACCCGGCACTCTCTCATATCCCGGAACGTGACATTGAGACTCCCTCCGGCACAAAGCTCACACTGATGAACCCGGCCTATATGGTCAGACAGTTAATGAGCGACTATGGAGATCAATACGGGATCTTTGGACGAATCACCAGTTTGAAGCCCCTGTCCCCCTCTAACGCCCCTGATGATTGGGAGCGCAAGGCGCTTAAATCTTTTGATCAGGGAATAGAGGAAGTTATTGAATTTACTGAAATTAATGGCGAACCATATTTACGTTTAATGCGTCCGATGGTAACCAAAAAATCATGTCTCAAGTGCCATGCTATTCAGGGGTATAAAGAAGGTGATATCCGAGGCGGCGTAGGGGTGTCTGTGCCAATGAAAGATTATAGTAATATTCAACAAAGAGAGATGTGGACCCATATCACAACACATATATGGGTATGGATGATAGGAGTAAGTGCTCTTTATTTATCTGCACGCAAAATTGACAAAACCATTAATAGTCTATCTTATGCTGAAAAAAGATCAAGGGAATCTGAAGAGGCATTACAAACATCTCTTACTTCTTTCAAAACAGTAATGGACAGCCTTAATGCAGCAGTTTATGTAGCCGATATGGACACATATGAAGTGCTTTTTGCCAACAAACGCATCAGGGACAATATTGCAGATATTGAGGGGGAGATATGCTGGAAGTCTCTTCAGAAAGACCAAAACGGGCCCTGCAGTTTTTGTACTAACGATAAACTGCTGACAGCTGAAGGAAAACCTGTCGGGGACTATAAATGGGAGTTTCAGAATACAGCTAATAACAGATGGTACTTTATTTGTGACACGGCTATCAAATGGCCGGACGGCCGCATGGTCCGACTAGAGATCGCCACAGACATCACCGAACGTAAAAGAACGGAGAAGAATTTACAAGCAAGCGAAGCAAAGTTCCGCTCATTATTTAACCAGGCCATTGACAGCATATTCCTTTTGTCACCTGAAAATGAAGATTTAATAATCATTGACTGTAATGATAGTGCATCAATAGTACATGGCTATACAAAAGATGAATTGATAGGAAAACCAATATCATTCCTTGATACGCCTGAAAGCGCAAAACTTGTCCCCAACAGAGTTTCGGAGCTAATGAAAGGCAACCCAATGCAGTTCGAAGTAACGCATATTAGAAAAAACGGCACAAGCTTCCCGGTAGATGTCATGGCCAGTATGGTTACTGTCAATAATAAAAAGATGATCCTGTCAACAAACCGTGACATCACCGATCGTAAAATAGCAGAAAAAAACATCTTACATGCTGCACAGGAGTGGAGAGACACCTTTGACTCAATAACTGATTATGTCTCTTTACAAAACCATGATCTTGAGATACTAAGAGCCAATAAGGCTTTGGCTGAATTCGCAGGTATGCATCCGCGGGATCTCATCGGGAAGCACTGTTATGAAATATACCATCGTATAAAAGAACCATGTAAAGATTGCCCGCATAAAGAAATGATGGAAACCAAAAAGGCCGTAACAAAGGAACTATATGAACCAAAGCTAAAGAAACATTTAATGATAACTATTTCGCCCATCATCACAGATGGAGAAATCTCCGGGTTTGTCCATTATGTCAAAGACATCACCATTAAAAAGCATATGCAGAAACAGATCGCAGATGCCCTGGAAGAAAAAAAGGTGCTTTTACAGGAGATACACCACAGGGTCAAGAATAACTTAGCAGTCATCATAAGCTTACTGAAACTTCAAAGCTTAAATATTGAAGATGAAGGCATCATAGCAATATTTCAGGACAGTGAGCACCGAATCCGCGCCATGTCACTGGTCCATGAAATGCTGTACAAGACAAAAGACCTGTCACACATAGATTTTGGGAGCTATATTGAGACTCTTACACAAACCATGCTCAGAACATATATCGTATCGCCTGCCATAGTTAAAGTAAAGATTGATATTAAAGATATTCAGTTAAACACAGATTCATCAATTACGATAGGACTGGTAATAAACGAACTTGTCTCCAATGCAATGAAGCATGCCTTCCCCGGAGGCAGGAGCGGAGAGATGAGCATCACCATGAAGAAAATTGATAGTGAAAATAATTATGAGATATTGATCAAAGATAATGGAGTGGGCATGCCCGAGGGAATTGATATCAGAAATACAGATACTCTTGGACTGAAGATGGTGACCAATATGGTGGAAAGACAGCTTTCTGGAAGTATTGAGATGAAAAGTGAAGGCGGCACAGAGTATAAGATCAGATTTCAGGAGCTAGTACGTTCTAACAAAATGAAAGGAACGGCATGATACAGACACCAAAGACAAGAGTTATGATAGTCGAGGACGAGTGGGCAATAGCAGAGGATTTGAGTCAATCTCTAAAAACCCTGGATTATGAAGTAGCATCAATTGAGACAACCGGAGAAGGAGCAATCAGAGGAGCAGAAGAGAACAGGCCTGACCTGGTGCTAATAGACATAATCCTGAAAGAAGATATGAACGGGATCGACGCGGCTGAACATATCCACAACAAATTTAATATTCCACACATATTTATAACCGCATATTCAGATAAAGAGATGCTGGAAAAGGCAAAGATAACAGAGCCCTTTGGCTATCTGATCAAACCCTATGATAAACAAGAACTAAAGGCTGCTATCGAGATGGCCCTTTATAAGCACATGATTGAGAGCAAGCTGCATCAGAGGCAGTCAGAACTCTCAACACTTTATAAAGTCTCCAGTGCTATCAGCCAGACAATAGACATGGATAAACTTTTCCAGGTCATCCTTGACACCCTGACTGATATTCAAGTCCTTAATGTCCAGCACAATGGCGGAATCTTCATTATTGAAGACGACAGGATGAAACTCGCTGCTCACCTTGGACATTCAAAAAAATTTCTTGGCCTTCATAAAAACATGAGAATCGGCGATTGCCTATGCGGACAGGCTGCGCAAACCGGGGAGATCATTATAAGCATGGACTCCTGCAGCGACACCAGACATACCATTCAATATCCCGGAATGGAGCCGCACGGACATATAATAATACCCTTTAGATCAGGAGACAGGATCATTGGTGT
>JADHUV010000038.1 GCA_016784355.1 Nitrospira sp.
ATCTACGTTGAATACGGTAAACAGGAGTGAGACCTGCAGACAGTGTCATCTGCAGGTGAATGAGAGTTTTATAAAAATAGATGTTCACTCAAGTATTGATAAAGATAATAAGCCAGTGCTTTATCTTCTTAACACCGGGCTCTCAGTCATACTATATGGCACAGTATTCAGCCTTCTTGGTCTGGCATGCCTGGAGACCTGGGGGCGTAGAAGGCGCGGAATTAACTGGGAGCTTGAAAAGGGAACATCATGGCGTAAAAAAGATAAGCAGCCGAAAGGGGATTAATATGAGCTTATTGAAAAGTGAGTCTATTGACACAGAGCAAAATGCAGATAAAGAGGAATCTGTTTATGTTGATGGATTGGGTAATGTCCCGCGCAACATATACATGCATGTAAAGTCTGATCCTTTAGGTGACCTTCCCAGGTATTCCCTGCATATAGTTATACAGCACTTTTTTATATTTGTCTCGTTTATATTCCTTGCCGTTACCGGTCTTTCCCTGCATTTTAGCGATGTCTGGTGGGCTCCGCATATTATGAGTATTTTCGGAGGCCCGGATAATGCACGTGTTGTGCATCGTATTGCTGCTGCTGCCATGATTGCGGCAGCAGTTTATCATCTGCTAACGCTTATTACGGGTTCATTAAGGAAGATTTTACGGAAAGAATTCTCAATCAGTCGAACACAGTTTCCCATGCTGAAGGATATTAAAGATCTTGTACAGGATATACAGTATTTTCTTGGCATACGACGTTTCCGCCCTAAGATGGGCAAGTTTATGTACAAGCAGAAAATGCATTATCTGGCATTATTATGGGGTACTTTTGTAATGATTACCGCAGGGAGTACGCTTCTTTATCCTGAGTTAATGGCAAAGGTCTGGCCTGACCCTGCCTTTTTTCAGGATCTGGCACGACTAATGCACGCTGATGAAGCGATAATGGCCATGATAGTTATCGTATTCTGGCATTGGACAAATGTTCATCTGGTACCTGGAAGGTTCCCCCTTCAGTGGACTTTTTTGACCGGGAAAATTACTCGTGAGCATCAGATTGAGGAACATTTTATGGAGTATTTACATAACTTACAGGAGATCCCTGAAGAAAAAGAGTATCTCCGTCAAGTCTTGAAAGAGTATTTCGGGAATGATGAGTATGGAGGGTCGAAGGATGATAAGTGAACCGAAACGTCTGAAGCATCCACTGGCGGCTTATCTTATCGGGCTTATCTTCTCTCTGATATCACTGGCTGTGATGGTCGGGGTAATGTATCATTTCGCCTTCTCACATCACGGCCCGGCAATACTTGCTCCTTTGGAACAAAAGATCATGAAGCATGAAAAATCAGAAATCCTTGAGGAAGTTAAGCGGCATGAGGCCTATGAGGTACATCGCCATTTTCATCACACCGAGGAATATCCCTCACTTCCGGAAGGCTCAAGACCTGCCTGCTATATATGCCATTCAGACTTTCCTCATACGAAAAATAAAAAGGTCAGGGCCCTGCTGAATATGCACACGCAGTTTTTTGTATGTGAGACCTGTCATATAAAGGATATAGAGGGTATGAGCATTGTCTACAGTTGGTACAATCCTCTTTCGCCTGATCCTGCAGGTCCCTTTATCGGTCAGTATTATGATGTAGAGTCTGGAAATCTAGTTGAGCCCGAAGATCAATTGACGAAGATAGCTCCTTTCTTTGAAAGCGGGGAGAAACGTATCTCAGTCATAGTGCTTCAGGACACTGTGCTTGCACAGGACTATATCAGAGTTAGAGATAAGTTGACCCCTGAACAGAGGGATAATTTTAAAAATAAATTTCATAGTAATCTCAAGGTCAATGAAGTAGATACTTGTAAAAGCTGTCATTCCGCAAAAGGTGTTATGAACTTCTCTGAACTTGGATTTTCCGATGACAGAAGACAGGATCTTGAGCAGCTTAATATAGCCGGCATGATTACAAAATATGAGAAGTTTTACATACCTAAGCTTTTTACAAAGTAAATCAATCAGGAGGATGGTAAATTGTCCGGCAATGATAGTGGGGATAAAAACATTGATTGTTTTAAAGAAATCGGGCTGATCCTTATTATCATTTTCTTATGTGCTGAACCTGCATATCCTCTTCAGTGTATTGAAACGGAACATAAGTTTGATATCCGGCCAGGTGCTGATCAGCCCAGTGATCTGGACATTGGGCCTGATGGATTGATATATATTGTTGATGGTGTCAATAACAGGATTATTGTTGTTGACGGGGAGGGCAAAAGTAAATTTAATTTTGGCAGTGAGGGCAGCGGTCGGGGGGAATTCAGGCGTCCGATGGGGTTAGATGTCTCAAGTAGCGGCAGGGTTTTTATTGCGGATACTGGAAATCAAAGGATACAGGTCTTTGATCGTAAAGGGATGTTTTTATACATGTTTAAGGTAACAGCAACTGATGGCAGTCGTTCAGATCCTGTGGATGTTGCGGTCTCTGAGCTTGATGATTATCTGTATGTCTCAGACAATGATAATCACAGGATCGCTGTGTACGGACAGGACGGCAGTTTCAGGTTTCACGTGGGATCTTTTGGTGAAGATTACGGTAAGTTCAGATATCCGGCTACTATGGTTCTCAACGAATTCAATGAACTCTTGGTGGTGGATGTCATAAATACCAGAGTTCAGAAATTTGATCCATTCGGTAATTATATAACATCAATAGGTTCATGGGGGATATTGCCGGGACAATTGTTCCGCCCTAAGGGTGTCGCGCTTGACAGCAGGGGCAGGGTCTATATCAGTGACAGTTATATGGGGGTAGTGCAGGTATTTACTGAGAATGGCAAATTCCTTGGTGCAATATGTATCGATGGCAGAAAAAAAGTATTTAGAACACCGGTTGGGCTGGTTATTGATAAATACGATCGGCTTTTGACCGTAGAAATGCGGGACAATAAGGTATCGGTTCTGCAATTAACGGGACAGGAGTAATGAGCCATGAGTATTTTCACTCCGATTGGCCGTTCCTGTTGTTGCACATTAATTATACTGCTTACGATGCTGTTTATTATGTATGCTGCGACTGAGTCCGTGGCACTTGAAATGTCCTCAAAAAGAGATTGCGTAGTCTGTCATATTATGTGGATGGATGAGTTTAGAAGTGAGAAAGAAACTCTTATTAAGTGGGAATCAGGCAATGTCCTTATGAAGGACACACAGGGAGTCGTCAGCTCCGAGGATATGTGCTACAGTTGTCATGACGGCTATATTATGGACTCGCGCTCGGTTGCATGGAAGGGTCATGGTCATCCGGTATTTGTGAGGCCATCGGAGGAAATTACCTTATCGCCGGACCTGCCTTTAAGTGTAAAGGGAGAGATATATTGCGGTACCTGTCACTCTGCCCATGGAAGGGGGGCACCCGTTATCGGGGATCAGCTTGGAAGGACCTCGGTATTTAGAGAGAAAAATGAAGATTCCGCCTTATGCAGAAAATGTCATGCTGGAAAGGCCGATTATCGACGGTCAAAAGGGCATCCACTCGGAAGGATGTCCAGGAAATTACCGGCCGGTCTTGGCAAGCACGCTGGGAAGGCGGCATCAAGGTCTGATATGGTGATTTGCGAGAGTTGTCATGTAATGCATGGGGCACCGGGTAATAAGATGCTTATTATGGAAAATGAAGAGTCTGAGTTATGCCTTACCTGTCATCAGGAGCGCTCGAGTTTAATATCTACTAAACATGATCTAAGACTTACCCTGCCTAAAGAAAAGAATACCAAGGGCTTGAACGCTTTTGAGTCCGGTCCATGCGGGGCTTGTCATTTAGCTCATGATTCAACCGGCAAGTCTCTGTGGGCAAGAGAAGTCCTGCAGGGCAATCCTGCTACAGCAAGCTGTCAACAGTGTCATAGCAATGAAAGGGGGATCAACATAAAGGGGATTGGCGAGGAGACACATCCTATAAATATAAGGATCTTCGAAGGATCTAAAGACTCTCTCAGTCTGCCATTATATCTTGCAGAAGGCTCTGAAAGTTATGATGGCAGCATTCAGTGTTTTACCTGTCACGATATTCACAGGTGGGATCCAGTATTAGTTGATAATCGTGGCGGGAAGGGCATTGAGGGTGATATGACAAACAGTTTCCTCAGGATAGCTGACAGGAATTCAGGTTTGTGTCTACATTGCCATCAGGACAAGGGTCAGACAGTAAGATCGGATCATAACCTTTCGGTGACCTCTCCAAAGGAGAAAAATTCACAGGGACTCACCGCAGAATTAACCGGTACCTGCGGGGCATGTCATGTTGCACATAATGCAGTCGGAGATCATATGTGGGCAAAAAATCTTGAAGCGGGACTGAATGTAAATCAGTTGTGTACTGTATGTCATAGTGAATCAGGATCTGCCAATAAAAAGATTTCCGGAAAAAATTCACATCCCGTAGAGATAGAGACGACAGAAAATGGGGGAGCCCTGCCTCTTTATACTGATGAGGGGCAAAAATCTGTGGAAGGAAAAATTGCCTGTTTGACTTGTCATGATCCTCATATCTGGGATCCATCAGGATCTTCATATGAATATGAGTTTGGCAATATTGATGGAAATTCCCGGAACAGTTTTCTTAGAATGCCCGCTTCTCCATCCCCGCTTCTTTGTGCCTCATGCCATAAAAAACAGGTATTGATAGCAGGTACAGACCATGACCTGTCAGTAACTGCTCCTGATGCTGTGAATCTGCAGGTAAAGACAGTAAGCGATACAGGTATTTGCGGGGCCTGTCATCTTGTACATAATAGTACTGCTAATTTAAAGCTCTGGGCGCGGGCTAGACCTCTGTCTGTCAGCAACTCAGATGCAATGAATGAGCTTTGCCGGAGTTGTCATGCTGCAGGGGAAATTGCGGGAAATAAGCTGCCCGTAATATCAGAGCATCCAGAGGACACGCTTATTAATAATATTTTAAGGTGTGAGCGTGATGCAGTAGATTATACACCTCTGTACGATAGCAGTGGCAGGGAGACAAATCTGGGGAATATATCCTGTGCGTCATGTCATGATGCGCACCAGTGGAAGCCGGGAGTTGCCAATGCGGGATCCGGCAAAAATGAAGAAGGCAATGCCACGAACAGTTTTCTTAGAAATCTCAGCTATAGCAATATATGTATAGACTGCCACGGAATGGATGGTCTGTTTCGCTATAAGTATTTTCATAATCCGGATACAAGGGTAGAGCAGTGAAAAAGATACGTTTGAAAAATAAGCTGTTCAGTGTATTTGCAGTGCTGGGCCTGCCGATGCTGCTGATTCTTCTGCTTGAGGCAGTGCTTGTTATTACAGGCATTGGTTATGCTCCTGGTTTTATTATCCCGTGCGAGATAGAGGGGGAACAATATTACTGCGAAAACCCGAATTTTGGAAGGACTTACTTCCCGGAACAACTGGTACGCCCTCCAATCCCCTTTGCTTTTGCACGTGCTAAAAAAGCGGATACCTTCAGAATATTTGTTCTTGGTGGTTCGGCTGCTCAGGGGGATCCGGATCACACATTCGGTTTATCCAGAATGATAGAAACTATGCTCAGGTCCAGGTATCCGGAACTCAGATTTGAGGTAATAAATACGGCTATGACCGCTATAAATTCTCATGTTGTTAAGCGAATAGCGGAAGACGTTGCCGAATATGAGCCTGACATATTTGTTGTTTATATGGGGAACAATGAGGTAGTAGGGCCATATGGAGCCGGAACAGTCTTCAGTTCATACTCGCCTGATCGATGGCTGATTAATATAGCGATAAAAGCACGATCCAGTCGTATAGGGCAGCTTGTTTTGAAAGTTATACGAATTGCCCGTGGTGAGGAGTCTGATCCGGGTGATAAGTGGGGAGGCATGGAAATGTTCCTTGATAGGCAGGTCAGGGCTGATGATCCGATTCTAAAAGGTGTCTATACAAATTTCAGACATAATATTAGAGATATAATCACCGCTGCCCGAAAGTCTGAAGCTGCAGTTATTCTCAGTACAGTAGCAGTAAATATGACTGACTCAGCTCCTTTTGCTTCGCTGCATAAAGAGGATTTGAGTGAAGATAACATGCTGAAGTGGGAGGAGCTTTTCAGGTCAGGTATTGCACTGCAGGACTCAGGAAACTGCATAGCCGCGCTTAAACAATATTCTGATGCAGATGCTATTGATGACAGGCATGCAGACCTGCATTTTCGAAAGGCAGTATGTTACTTGCAAGCTGGTAGCATGGAGTCTGCAGAGAGCAGTTTTTTAAAGGCACTTGAGATGGATACACTCAGGTTTAGGGCTGATTCAGAGTTAAATAGAAGTATCAGAAATGCTGCTGAGGATGAAGGCGGCGACGGCATAATGTTAGTGGATTTTGAAGATGTTTTACATGAAACACTGATAAATGATATTAATGGTAAGGCTTATTTCTATGATCATGTTCACTTGAATTTCCAGGGCAATTACCTGTTTGCGACAAACCTGCTTTCAAAGATCGAAGAGAGTTTTTTTCGTAATGACAAGGCTCTGAATTCGGGGGCAATTCTTACGGAATCTGAGTTAAGTGAGCAGCTGGCTTTTACTCAATACGACAAAAGCAGGATAGCAGCAGAAATGCTGAAACGCCTGCGCAGACCTCCATTTGTTAATCAGACAGAATCGTTAGAGAGAGGTTATGCTCTTATTGAGGAAGCAGGCAATCCTGGAATCTTTCAAGATAGCCGGGTTATGTATGAAAGAGCCATCGATATTAACGCATCTGATCCCTGGCTGCGTTTTAATTATGCAGGTCTTATGAGAAGTGCCGGGCAGTTTGTTTCAGCAGGAGAGCAAATGCAGGCAGTGCTGCAATGTCTTCCGCATCATATGCCCGCGCGTCAGATTCTTGCTTCTGATCTTATCTCCTCAGGAAAATACCATGAGGCAATTGTTGAGAGCAGAAAAATACTCAAGGAGACTCCTTCCTTTACAACCGCTTATTATTCAAGCGCATTTGCATTTGCAAAAGCTGGTAGTTATAAGGATGCCATTGATCAGTATAAAAAACTTTTAAAAATTGATCCCTCAAATAGTGCATCTATTTATAATGAAATCGGCAGGATCAAGGTGCATCTGCAGCGATGGGATGATGCGGTGTCAGCATTTCATAAAGCCGCAGCGCTTACGCCCAAGAACATGGAGTATCGCGTCAGACTGGTGCAGGCGCTTGAGAGCAGTGGACGTTTCTATGTAGCGATTGCGGAACTTAATAGAGCTGTCCGGTTTATGCTGTCGCAGGGAATGGAAAAAGAGGCAGGCATTTTCCAAAAAAGACTCATGTTTCTTCAGCAGCGTATCGACACAGGAGGTGCAATATGAACACAGCATCTTATTTATTTGATCAATCTGAAGATCTGGATGCGGTTATTTAAGGTATCAGCAATGAACATATGTTTTTCATTAATGCAAAGGCCTGCAGGATAGTTCAGTAGTCCGTCTTTCCAACCCATACCTGAAAGCTCTCCGAGGATTGAACCATCCTGTGCCATTACCAGTATAAGGCTGCCGTTTCTGTCAACAATATACAGCCGGCCTCTCTCATCTGAAGAGATATTGGTGGGAAATCGCAGATATTTGTCAAGCGCTGTGGTGAGGGGAAACATCGCTCCTGAGGCGCGATCTGCAGCATATACGCGGTTTTTCACACTATCTACCAGAAATATGCCGCCCTTAAAATCAACCGTAAGCTCGGATATGAAACCGATATCTTTGGGAAATCTAATCTGACTGATTAGGTGTGCATCTTTATCAAGTACGAGTATGCGCTGACCATAAATATCCAGTATATAGATGTTATCTCTCCAGTCAACATGGATACTCTTTGTAATAAATTTCGATGGTGCTCTCAGCTTGTCAGGCGTGAGATAACCTTGAAACTCTCCTTCAGGGGATATAATTAAAATTTTGCGTGATCTACCATCTAGGGCAAATATTTCTCCTTTTGAGTTTGTTTTAACAGAGGTCGGATATCTGAGTTCTTTGAGCTTGATTTCACCTGCGGGTTCTGCTTTCTTTCCGGTCAGCTTAAATTTCAGTAGTCTGTCTCTTCCAGTGTCAGCAACTATAAAGTCATCATTACTACTGCATTCTACGTCCTCAGGATTGAGTATCCCGAGACCATTTCCGTCATCATAAATAGACATAACGTGAGTCATTCTGGCACGCTCAGCTCCATATATCTGCTCGGCAGGCATTATTAAAAGCAATATAAGACATATGTATATGAGAGCCTTCATTTTATCTCTTATCCAGTTCTTCATGACATTGAACGCATGTCTCGGTTATGGTTGAAAAATGTGTCATTCTCGGGTAATTACCAGTGCCGCACGCCCTGTGACAGCTAAGACAATCAGTGACAAGGTTTTTATTCCTTGGATCAATTATATCTTTCCCCAGCGGGTGTGCAGAGTGAGCTTTCCATTCATGACATCTTCCGCACACTCCGGTGCTGAATGACTCCTGGTCAGACAACAGCAGATTATCCGCGGCATGAGGAGAGTGGCAGGCCGAGCATTCACCTTCTTTAACTGGTTTGCAAAGTGCTGCATTTTCAGGGTTGTTTCTTGAGGCCTCCTGAAGCCTGATAGTATCGGCATGGCAGGTGCCGCAGATACTGCTTATGGATCCTTTAAGGAGATTTTTTCCGGATGAGGCATGCGGAGAGTGACAGTTAAGGCATCCGTCTCTATCCAGTACGGGCCAGTGAATTCTCTTTTTGCTGAATATATTGTCGGTACTCTCTTGATGGCATTTTCTGCATAATGCGGCTCCATTACGGGATGTCGATAGTGCAAAATCACTCTCTGGGTCTGGGTGACATTTTCGGCATTGTTTTTTAGCCACCGGTTCATGCATATTCTGAAGCAGTATAAAGGCCCTGGAGGATCCGTGCGAGTCATGACAGTCTGAGCATATGGATTCCTCCACGGGATAGTTCATATGGCGCTCCAGAAAAGAAGGCTTTTCCGTCTCATGACAGGCTACGCAGAGGGCAGGGACAGCTTTTTTCAGTAAATTATCATTGGCATCGGAGGCATGAGGGTCGTGGCAGTTCATGCATCCTTTTATCTCATCTACAGGGGCATGCCTGAAGCGGGCGCTAGCGTCAGCATCTGCCGCTTCTTTGTGGCACTCAGTACAGATGGCATTGCCCCGCTTAAGCAGGACATATCGGTTCGGAGCGGCATGTGCATCGTGACAAGCGGAGCACTCTATTTTATGTTCGCTTCGCGCGTTGTCCGGAATTATCCGGTCGTGGCAGCTGAAACAGAGGTCCTTGGAAGCCGAGTTTAAAAGCTGGCCGTGAGAAGATGTATGGGGGTTATGACACCCGGAGCATTCTCCAGTTTTTACCGGGGTATGCACGCTCTTCTGTGAGAGTTTTTCTTTAAAACCCTCATGACAATTAAGACATAACTGGCCCTTTGCACCAGTTTTCAGTTTTAACTTATCGGCGGAAACAAACTGCACCGCTAATATGAGCGATAGGAAAACCGCGCCTGCCAAAAGCAGTTTATGTGAATTCAGCAATTTCATTCGTTCTCAATAATATGGCACTCTTTGCATGCATTATCGGCAAAGGGCTTGTGCATAATGGACTTGAAAAACTTCGGGTTTGCAGAGCTGTGAGAATCATGACAGTTTCTGCAATCTGAGTTTTCCGCCTTGATGTATAAATGAGCCCTGGCATAGTCTTCTTCCTTAAGGTTATGACATTCGCCGCATAGTTCCTGCACTGGTTTGCTAATAAGATCTTTTTCAGATGATAGATGCGGACTATGACAGCGCAGACAATTATCAAGCGCAGATGGTGCGTGAAGATAAATCTTGTTCAGTGCGCAGTCTGAGTCCTCGGGCCTGCAGTTTTGCCCCATGGATATTTTCTCTGCCAGATCCTTGTGACATGTAAGGCACAGCTCCGGTGTAGTAGCAAGCAGAAGGCTGTTTAATTTCGATTTATGGGGGTTATGGCATTTGCTGCATTCCCCCTTTTTGTATGTAGGGTGAATACTGCCTTTATCTATTATATTGTTCGCTATAGCCTGTTTATGGCATGAAAGACACAGGGGGCCTTCGCTTTCAGTGGCCATGCCGGTAATATTGCTTCCGTGTGAATCGTGGCATTTAAGGCATTTACCCTTACTGAACGGTTCATGGCTGGAACCGTCAGGCTCACTTTTAAATAAATCCAGGTGACAGCCTGCGCAGAGTTCAGGGTCATCGAGAGGCTTGTACAGCAGGGCCTTCTGTCCTGAGCCGTGTCCACTGTGACATGCAGCGCACTGCCCATCCATCACCGGTTTATGAGTATTGGCTTTCAGAAACTTTCTTTCTGCTTCAGGATGACATTTGTAGCATACACGGTCGGGTCGGTCTACAAATAACCCTTCAAAATTGGATCCATGAGCATTATGGCATTCGCTGCAGCTGCCCTCAAAAAATGGTGTATGGCTATTGATCGTGGGCACGCTGGCTGATTTCACATGGCATGAGAGGCAGAGTGTGCGCTCTTTTGATAGAAGAAGATTAGCATTTGTTGATACATGGCCTGTATGACAGGACATGCAACTCCTCTCGGTATTTATTGGAGCATGGGCAAAGGTTATTTGTTCTCTGCTGTCTTTATGACAGGACGCACAAAGTCCGGAGATATTCTTTGATAAAAGTTTATCAAAATCAGAGACATGGCTGTCGTGGCAGGACAGACATTTGCCCTCTGCATATGGCTGGTGGGCCTTCATACCCTTAATTTTCACATTTGATGTACTATGGCACTTAAGACATATTTCGCTTCCGGAAAGTCTTGTTGTAAAAGGCATGTCGTCAGAAGCTGACACATGACATTGCCCGCACTCACTGTTGGCAACGAGTGGATGAATACTTGTGCGTAACAGGGCGGCCCTGGAGGATGAATGAGGATCATGACATTTCGTGCATGCTGCTTTTTCAACAGGATAGCCGTTGTGGGCCTTCGTAAAAGATGTGGTGTCTTTTTTGTGACAGGACAGGCAGAGCAGGGTCTCCTTCATATTAAGAAGCGCAGGCTCTTCAGAACTGTGTGCAAGATGACATTTGCCGCAGCCTTCCTTTGTTAACACCTCATGAATAACCTTTTTTTCATAGGATTCTCTTTTATGACACTGATAGCAGGATTCAGAGCTGCTGGTGTTTAGCAGGTATTTATCGGTAGAGGCATGCGGGTTGTGGCATGTTGTACATCTGCCGCTTTGCAGCGCTGTATGTACATGTGGCTTATCAAGACCAATGCTGTCCTTTGCGTGGCAGGAGTAGCAAAGGTCATTCCCCTCTTTTACTAATAGTATTTTGGCGATAAGCCCGTGTCTTATATGGCAGGCCTCACATTTTTTTTCTTTGACTACGGTGTGAATGCCGGGCATAGACATATATTTTTTGCTGAATTCAGTGTGGCAGTCCAGACACTCTTTTTTAGTGGGTATCCGGGGTGCCATAGAAGGGGTGCTGCATGCATTAATCAATACGATAAAGACCAGGCATGCTAATGCGGTCAGAGCAAGTTTATTTATTTTTGAAGTTAAAGTCATAAAATATTTTAAATATATCAAAAACGTAAGTATACGTTAAGATGGTATAAAAAGCTTTGCTTCTGTCGGCTCGTTGTCTACTGGAGTTCTGTTATATAGCTTTTAACTTCATAGTAGGCTTTCAGTTTTTCCGCCCATTTAGATATTTCAGCATTAAGCTTATCATTAAATACCGTTTTAGATATGAGATCACTAACGGCCTCAAACGGCTGGGGGACAGACGGCACAGTATCAATAATATTAATGACATGGAATAACTTGTCTGATTCTCTGTAAAGCATGGAATCCCCGGCCTTAGTTTCTGCAACTAATTTATGTAAATCCTCAGGTAATTCCTGCGTTACAAGTAAACTGCCATCCAGGTTTAATGCTGAGTCCCTGCTCTCAGTCATGCCCGTCATGTTATGTCTGAGCCAGTTAAAATCGCAGGATGACCCATCTGTGGCCTGTTATGAGTGTCATGATAAATTTACTGGAAAGCGTTTGCTGCATAGCCCGGTAGAGGCGGGTGAGTGTACCGCTTGTCACAACCCTCATGGATCACCCTTTAAATTTATGCTTAAAGCCAGCGGTGGCGACCTCTGCTATGAGTGTCATGACAGTGATCTTACTACTGCAGAGTATGTGCATGGACCTGCTGCGGTAGGGGGGTGTACTGCCTGCCATGATCCGCATTCTTCAGATTATGATATGAACCTGAGGTTAGCCGGGCCGGGACTTTGCTACTCATGTCACACAGACAAAGCCGCAAAGTTTTTAAGTGCTAATGTGATTCACAAGCCTGTCAAAGAGGATTGCATTAAATGTCACAATCCTCATTCATCACCAGTTAAATTTATGCTTAAGCAGGAATATCCTCTTTTATGCTTAGGTTGTCATGAAAAAAAGAAGGAGCAGGTTTACGGTTCGAAGGTGATGCATAGTGCAGTATTTGAAGGTAAGTCATGCCTGAATTGTCATGATCCTCATGCATCCTCACTCTCAATGATACTTTCGATGCCCTCGATGCAGCTCTGTCTGAGTTGTCATGACCGGGAACGTGAGACAGAAGACGGGACATTGCTCGTCAATATCAAGGCTTTACTTCAGAACAATACAGAGCATCACGGGCCGGTAAAACAGGAGGATTGCTCCGGCTGTCATGATCCTCACGGCTCTGATAATTTCAGGATTCTTCGTGAGCCATACCCAGCGGCATTTTACATACCGTTTAATCGTGAAAGTTATAATCTATGTTTCAGCTGTCATGAAGAATCGATTGTTATGAGTACGCTTACCACCACCCTGACCGGGTTTAGGAATGGTGATATGAACCTGCATTTCAAACATGTAAACCAGGTAGAAAAAGGCAGGACTTGCCGTGCCTGTCACGAGACTCATGCCAGTAGTTTCCCAAAACATATCAGGGAATCCGTGCCTTTCGGTGTATGGGATCTGCCTCTGAATTATAAGAAAAGCGATACAGGCGGCAGCTGTATGCCGGGCTGTCACAAGCTTAAGATATATGACAGAAATGAGAGGTTTATTAATCCATGATTAAATTACTAATGATAATGGCTTTGTTTTTTATAACTATCAGTGCGGCAGAGGCTATGAGTATAAAGGCAGGAGAGCTTGTGCCGGACTTTAGTCTTAAGACCCTGAATGGGAGTATTGCATCACTGATGGACTACCGAGGAAAGACTACGGTAATCATATACTGGCGGCCAGGGCAGGGCCGTTCGCAGCGTACCTTGAAAGACGCCGCGAAGATATCAAAGAAAAGCGGCAATGACAGGATTAGTTTTGTCACGGTCGTAGCAGAGGTGCTCGATTTTACGGACATTATTAAGCTGCTTAGAGACGAAGAAATAGATTTTCCTGTGCTTATTGATAAAGATCACGAGATCTTCGGAAAGTTAGGGATAAGGGTTTACCCGACAACTATTGCAATAGATGCAGAAGGGCGTCTAATGCAGGCCATTCCTGGTCATCCGCCCGCATACATGCAGATGCTTCAGAATATTCTGGCACAAAAGCAGGGGGGGGATGGCGGGCCTGATGAACAGGGAACTTCTTTATCTGCGAGTGGAGATGACAGCTCTTCCGTAGAAATTGATATGTACTACAATACTGCTCTTAAATTTGCAGAATCAGGTCAAATAGAACTTGCAATTAAAACTGCTGAAAAATCAGTTAGAAGCGGATCTGAGAGGTCTGCCGCTCATGAGCTCCTTGGCTTTTTATTTCTCAATAATAAAAATGCCGAGCGGGCGGAACAGGAGTTCAAGTCTGCTCTTTCGCTGGATAGTAGCTCTCCTGATGCATTGACCGGGCTGGGGGCTTCTTTAATTGCTCAGGAGAAGGTTGATGATGCGATCAGTGTTCTGAAGGAAGCCGTAAAGGGGAATCCCCATCCTGCGCGGGCACTTTATGAACTAGGCAGGGCGTATACTTCAATGGGTATGCTTGATAAAGCTTCTCTGCACTATCAGAAAGCTCTGCAGCAGGTCATGAGCGATATGCTTTTGCCCTCAGAGATTAAAAAGTGTCGATAATGAGAGGGCTTCTATTTTTGATGGTACTTGTTTTGTTACTACCTGTGGGAGGGGCGGGAGGCTCATCACTGGAAGCTCTTTATCCACCGGATATGACGGTTATAAAATTCCAGTCGATGCCTGTAACAATCAGGGTTCCGGAAGGTTTTGCAGATAAATTGTATGTTTCAGTGAATATGAAGGATCTCAAAGAGCTGGATGTGAAAAATGAGTTTGTTTGTTTTACTGTAAGACTTCGGGATGGTCCTAATGAGTTTGAGGTAACTGCTTATAGAAAGGGAGATCATGTCGGGAAAATATTTAGAAAAGCCTTCAGGCTTGCAGAGCGGATCAGTATGTTCAGAAAAGCCCCGAGGGGATATGCCGAGATAGATTTTCACATGACGGATACCTCTTTATGTGCAGGTTGTCATGCGATGCAGCCGAGTGCCTATGATCTTCTGCCGGTAAAAGATGAGATGAATAAAATTGATTGGCTGGGAATAGGCGGATCGTATTATGGAAGAGAGTCAAGCTGTTATTCCTGTCATAAGGATATCGCGGAGTATCCATTTGTGCATGAGCCTGTATTGGCCTGGAACTGTCTTGAATGTCATAATCGTAATGCTTTACCAATTTATTCTGTGCTGGAACCGTCAATGGAATCCTGCCTGCAATGCCACACTAAAGAAAAGGATGATTGGCTGACTCGCAAGTATTATCATGGCCCCTTTAATACAGGCAGCTGTACAATATGTCATAACCCTCATGCCTCTGAGAATCCCTTTGTTCTGCATCAAACGGTCTGGGATCTTTGCGTGGGATGTCATGAGGGAAAGGGATCAGGCCTTCATATATTGAAAGATTTCGGGGCAATAGACCGGCAGGGCCGGGGGCATCCGACGCGCGGGAAAAAGGATCCTCTTAGAGAAGACAGGGAACTTAGCTGCTCAAGTTGTCATGAACCACATGCATCGGACTCTCCAAAGTTGTGGCGTCTGAAGGTAGGCAGCGGACTGGAACTCTGCGCAGAGTGTCATATGAGGTTGTTGAAATAAGTTGTAGGGGATAGGGGAGAAAGATTAATCCAGGGCGTGACATTTGTTGCAGAGTTGTCTTTGGTATTTACCGAAAGTGGTGATAATATCGCGGCCGTAATAACTGTTTAGAGACTCATTCCCTCTGAGTCCGCTGTCACCGGCTTGAGGATGTGAGTCGGCCATGAAGGTTGTATTAAAGTCCCAGCGGCCTGCGCTGCTGAATGCAGATGCATGAGAACGGTGACATGTCAGGCACATAACATTGCTTTGTCCATTCAGCCCGGGGCCTGATGTGCTGTGAGGATCTAGATAGTCTTTATTTATTTCTCCAGTCTCAAAAGGTACAAGTGCGAGATAGGATGTAAAGCGGTCACCTGTCTTGTCTCCTGTTTTTCTGTAGGTATTGTAATTGTCTGTCTGTTCCGGGCTTATTTTTGCCTGGCTGCCGGTCGGGTGGGTCGTATGTCCGCTTGCGTATGATCCGTGGCAATTTGCACACCATTTAGACATGCCTGAACCGTATGCAGTATGGTTTATATCGGTCTCTTCCCATTCTACATCACTGCCTGCAGCGATTGGTGCAGGATTGACAAAGGTTAAGCCTGCTGCAAGATTACCTACTGAATAGCCGATACCGCCGAGGAGACGAAAATTGCTGCTCTGGTCATTGGTTGAGCCTGTCCGTGCATGAGGGTCATGGCAACTGGTGCAGCCCATTGCGGAAGATGGGTAGTTTCCGCCCGGTGCTGTACTAAAGAAACTGTCCTCTGTCAGACCATAATCTGCTGCTACAATATTATGACCGTGCGAGTCACTCCCGCTTGTCACCTGCTCACCGTAGGAACTCCAGGAGAAAGATTTCTGCATCCAGTAAAAATCCCCACCGGGAGTGAATGACGAGCCATCCATGCTGAATATATTAGTTAGCTTATTCTGTTTTGCATGGCATCGCAGGCAGGTGGAGCTGGGATCTGAGCCGAGCAGCTCAGGCCCATAAAGTGGGACCCGGCTGCTGTTGGGCTCCGGAATATCATTGAGGTTCGACTTTGTATGACAGCCTGCACAAAACTCGGCTCCCCCATCGTGAAACGTGCTGCTCTGTGCTATCATTGGAAAGATAATAATAAGGCAGATTAAGGTGCTTTTAAGTAATAATTTTATATTGAATGCTTTTTTCATTTAGTAACCGTTACATGTTTAATCGGAATAAGTGATAAATAACTTAACAGTATATGTAAATAATTATAGCAATTATAAAGCGATGAGATTTCAGGTACTTACGACTTGTAACAGTAGATATAAGCAGTTAGGGGCCTAATATTAGTTCAATGGATTTCAAAAATAATGACATTGTGTAACAGGAGATATTCATAATATAATGATTATATGTTAAGTGAATATCTGCTCATGTTATTTCCCGTCATCCTCATTTTTTTCTATCTGATATTTATCATCATAAAGAGAAAAAGAGTTTTTATGGCTAAAAAAAAATTTAGAGAAAAAATTCTCCTGGAGCTTGAGGGTATTTACCCTGTTTCCGGATATTGGAATGAAGACCAATGCAGGCAGGTCAGGGATTCATCAGCTAAGGTTGAAGCTGCAGCAGCTGAGTTTCGGCAATACATTGCCTCAGGAAAAAGGTATTATTTTGATACTGCAGTTAAGCAATATATTAACAACAGTAATGCGGTGACATGGGCGGCCTGTGCAGTGCTTAAAGGAAAAGGGCCTTCAAAAGAAGGCCCCCGGGAACTTTTCAGGC
Source organism: Nitrospira sp. (assembly GCA_016784355.1). GTDB lineage: Bacteria > Nitrospirota > Thermodesulfovibrionia > UBA6902 > UBA6902 > JACNKH01. Next base: position 16,927 of record JADHUV010000038.1, read on the forward strand.
AACATGTAAACAACCTGCTTTCATTTACAGTTTTTTAAACACCCGCCATGTTTTAAGCAGATCGACAGCATGTTGAAGCTGTGAGTCATTTTCATCCTGCAGGTTAGAGGGGAGTTCGATTATATCCGTATCTTCGTTTTTCTCCTGCTCGTCTACCTCTTCATCTGATACGGTCTCATTTATAAGGTGCTTGTCCAGATCTTTTTCCCTAATTATCTGATGTGTTGCAGCACCCTTCTCTGTATCAAGCTTTACTACAATGTCAGGAGTAATACCGGTAGTCTGGATTGAGCGGCCCTTTGGTGTGTAATATCTCGCAGTTGTAAGCCTCAAAGCTGAGCCGTCGCTTAGCGGTATAACTGTCTGTACAGAACCCTTGCCAAAAGTCTGGTTTCCGAGTACTACGGCATCTCCCCAGTCCTGCATGGCTCCGGCGACAATTTCGGAGGCGCTGGCGCTTCCTTCATTAACCAGAATAATCATGGGATAGCTATAAAATTTGTTCCCGTTAGATGTATTAAATTCAGTTTGTTCTCCGTTTCGGCCTTTAATGTAAACAACAAGTTTTCCAGGAGGCAGAAACTGACTGGTAATATCAACAGCGCCTTTCAACAATCCCCCTGGATTATTTCTGAGATCAAGAACCAGTGCAGTAATACCCTTAGCTTCGAGCTTTTCAAGTGCCTTTCTCATATCTTCTGCAGATTTTTCCTGAAATTGTGTGAGCTTTACGTAGCCAATGGTCTCATCTATTACTCTGGTCTTGACACTTTTCAGCTTGATTATGGCCCTTATAATTGTTATATCCATGGGCTTTTCAACATCTTTTCGTAGAATGGTAATAGTAACAGGCGTTCCCGGCTTGCCCCGTAGTTTTGAAACAGCATCATGCAGGCTTATGTCTTTCGTTGAGTCGCCTTCGATCTTGATTATCTTATCTCCGGCCTTGATGCCCGCCTCAAATGCAGGTGTGTCATCTATCGGTGCAATAATAGTCAGTAGTCTGTCTTTTATGCCGATCTGTATACCCAGTCCTCCGAATTCGCCTCTGGTATCGATCTGCATCTCTTTAAAGGTCTCCGGCGGCATAAAAGAGGAGTGCGGGTCAAGGGATGTCAGCATACCTTTAATAGCTCCGTACACGAGCTCATTTTCATCAACCTCTTCAACATAGTTGTTTTTAACCAGCGAGAGAGATTCAGTAAATGTCTTGATCCTGGTGTAGTGACTGTCTTCTCTGGCATCAACATTATCCAGGTTGCTCCACTTTGTCAGCATGAATCCAGTGAATGCTATGGTTGCCATTAAGACAAGTATAAAAGCCTTATTACGCCTGAACATTATTCCTCCTGTTTTGGAGCAGTATGAATCATTGCTCCCTGTCTATAAACATTTAATTTCATGTTAGATTTATCTGGACCTTTTCTTTAGCCATTTTAAAGGGTCAACTGGTTTTCCTTTATATCTTATCTCGAAATAAAGTGTCGGGACTTTCATTATTCTTGACCCGCCGACCTTACCCAAAGGTGCATCCCGTTTAAGTATATCACCAGTTTCAGGAAAAATGCTTGATAGATTTGCATACAGGCTATGATATCCGCTCCCATGGTCTATTATTAATAAAAGCCCATAACCCTTAAAGAAATCAGCATATACAACTCTGCCGTTTGCAACAGCCAGAGGTTCTGCGCCTGCATGTGACTTGATCTCTATCCCGTTTTTAAAAGAGACAATGTTGTATTTAGGGTCTTTATATTTACCAAAGGGAACCAGCACTTTTCCATTTACCGGCCAGGGCAGATGCCTTCGAAGCGATGAAAATCCTTTGCCGGTTAGAGATTTAGGGAGTTTCTCCTTAGCCAGTCTTGAGATCATTTTTTTAAGTCTTACTGAGGATATCTCAAGTTCTTTTATGGATTTTTCATAGGAGCTTCGCTTGCTGCGGACAGTGGCCAGAAGCCTGTCCCTGCGCTTCAGATTCGTTTTCATTTCCTCGGTAGTTTGCCTGACAACCCGTATCGTCTGGTTAAGGTTTTCCCTGAGGGCCACGAGCTCGTTCTTTTTTTCCCCGACCTTTTCTATGCCGGTCACATATGACTGTATCAGGCGGCTGTCATAATTTGAGATATATTTTAGATATGTTGTCTTCCGGATGAGATCATTAAAGTCGTCAACAGAGGTCAGAATTATCGCTTTGTTATCATATTTCTGCTTATATAGCGCAACCAGTCTTTTTCTTAACTTAACTTTCCTGCTTTCCAGGCTTTTTTCAAGAGATATGATTGCATCCTTCATGGCATCAATATCTGATTGTATCGAGCTCACCTTTCTCTTATAGCTGGTAAGTTCAACCCTCTTAGTATGAATCGTCTGATTAATATCCTCTATTTGAGAGAGTATGGATTGTTCCTTATGCTTTACATCCTCAACCTGTAGTTTCTTTTTTTTCAGTTCTTGCTGGATCTCGGTAAGCTTGCTTTTCGGGTCGCTTTTGGCTGGTAATGCGGGTATTGCGGAACAGAAATAAATGATCAGAGTCAGGAATGCAATTATGAGTGTATGGTTGTTGCATAATCTGCCGTCAATATTGAGTAGGGATGAATTTGGCTTATCGTACCGCAACCGCACTTCAGTACCTGATCTTTCCCACGGCAATGAAACTTCCCGTGAAACTCACGGCAGCCCCTGCAAGCGGAAGGATTAGATATACAACTGCAGGAAGAATTATCTTAAGCATGGAGACTGCAGGTAAAAAATTCGGAAGTTTATTTGTAACAAAGAAATGAATTCCAAACAGCGCAGCAGCACTGAGGAGTCCGGCGGCCATACCTATGAAAATAGCCTCTAACAGAAAAGGCAGTCTGATGAAAGTCCTGGTTGCACCGAGAAGTTTTAGTGTTTCTATTTCACTTCTGCGTCTGTAAAAAAATATCTTAATTGTGTTGTAAGTAATAAACACAATCGCAATTACGATTGCACTTCCCAATATAATGACACCTGCTTTAAGTAGCGCTGATACAATGCTAAGGGATGAAAGCCATTTTTCGGCGTATTGTATGTCTGTTACTCCTGACATTTTTTCAATAAGAGCTGTTTTTTTCTTGACATACAGGGAGTCAAGGTTTTTGTTTTTAAAGCTTATCTCAAAGGAAGCGGGCAGGGGGTTTTCATCAACATGTTCCAAAATAGACGAGTTTTCCCCAAGCGTGTTCTGCAGGTCTTTCATTGCCTCATTTTTTGAAATAAATTTTACCTGTGCAATATCCGGATCATTTGTAAATTCTCTTTGCAGACGTTCTTCTGTTGTCCTGTCAGCTGAATCGTCCAGGTAAATTATCATGCCGAACTCACTGGCCCAGCGTTTTACAACGGCATCGGCATTAAGGGAGATGACGGAAAAAATACTCAGAATCAGCAAGCCCGTGGCAACGGAGAGGATAGTAAGAAAATTGATCCACTTTTCCTGCCAGAGGCTTTTTAGAGCGGTATCCAGAGAAAACATGAATGTCTTCATCCAATAGACTCCTGCTCGATATTTTTGTTATTCAGGTGTAAAACGCGTCTTCCTGTACCGTGATACAATTCATGATTATGGGTTGCTATCACTACAGTCGTCCCTCGTGCGTTGATCTCACGGAATAGGGCAATGATCGAGTTTGAGGTATCATCGTCGAGATTGCCGGTTGGTTCGTCTGCAAGAAGGACCGTAGGTTTTGATACCATTGCTCTGGCTATGACCACTCTCTGCTGTTCCCCGCCGGAGAGGTGAGGCGGATAGGTTTTTGCTTTTTGCGAGAGTTTTACCTCGCGTAAAACAGCATTGACCTGCTCTCTGATTGTCTGTGTATTTAGGTTGTGAATTCTAAGTGCCAGTGCGATATTCTCAAATACTGTCTTATTTTCAAGAAGCCTGAAGTCCTGAAATACTATCCCTACATTACGGCGTAGAAAGGGAATCGTCGATTGTTTGATCTTGCCTATATCCCAGTTGGCTACGGTGATCTGGCCTATATCCGGCCGCTCGGCACAGTATATTAATTTAAGCAGGGTGGATTTGCCTGCACCGCTGGGCCCCGTAAGGTATACCATTTCCCCCTTGTCTACATTTAATGATAAGTTTTTCAGTACTACATCATTATCATATTGTTTAGTGACATTGGAGAATCTGATCATTATCTATAGTGCATTTCTTACGGTAGTTGCTATGTTCTCTGCTGTAAGGCCATGAAATTTTAATAGTTCATCAGGGTCGCCTGAACAGCCGAAGGTGTCAAGTACTCCAACCCGTTTTACAGGCATTGGGCTATGTTCTGATATGAACTCGCAAACAGCGCTGCCAAGTCCGCCTATTATAGAATGTTCTTCTGCTGTCACCAGTATTTTAGATGCCTTAGCTGCTGCCAGCAGTGCTACTTCATCAAGAGGTTTAACCGTCGACATATTAATTACACCGCAATCAATGCCCTCTAATTTAAGCATCTCTGCAGCCCTGACAGCCATATCAACCATCAAGCCGTTCGCTATAATATTTGCATCTTTACCAGTGCTGAACACATGTGCCTTTCCAATTTTAAATTCGTAATTGTCAGGCATTACATAGGGGACCTTTGCACGGCCGAGTCTTACATATACAGGTCCCAGGAAATCTGCAACCGCCCTTATAGCCAGAGAGGTCTCAGCAGCATCTGAAGGTACTATAACTGTCATGTTTGGCAGCGCCCGCATGAGAGCAACATCTTCAAGGGCCTGATGGGAAGCACCATCCTCACCAACGGTTATACCGCTGTGTGTAGCTACAAGCTTTACATTGGTATTGGAATAACATACGGTCAGTCTTATCTGATCCCAGGCTCTTCCTGTCTCAAAGACAGCAAAGGTAGATGCAAAAGGGACTTTACCGGTCAAGGCTAATCCGGCTGCTGTGCCTACCATATCCTGCTCTGCAATACCGATATTGAAAAATCTATCAGGAAATGCCTTTGCAAATTTCGCTGTCTTGGTAGAGCCGGAAAGATCGGCATCCAGTGTTACGATATCCTCGCGCTCTTTTCCAAGTTCCAGCAGTGTGTCACCATATGCGTCACGGGTAGCTTTCGGTTTTTTTACTCCTGAGGCGTCTGTGGTTTCATCTATCTGTTCTGTGCCTGGTCTTTCACCCATTGTTTATCTCCTCCAAAGCCTTAACCAACTGCTCCTCAGAAGGCGTAACTCCATGGTATTCTACTTTATTTTCGAAGAAAGATACACCTTTCCCTTTTGTTGTGTTTGCGATTATTGCAGTTGGTTTTCCCTTGGTTTTTTCTGCTTCATCAAGGGCCGAAAGGATCTGCTGCATATCATGACCGTCGATCTCTATTACATGCCATCCGAAGGCCCTCCACTTGTCTCCTACCGGATTAATGTTCATGACTTTTTCAACAGGGCCGTCGATCTGCAGGCCGTTGCAGTCAACAACTGCGCACAGACTGTCGATGCCGTAATGAGCAGAGGTCATCGCTGCTTCCCAGACCTGTCCTTCCTGTATCTCGCCGTCACCCATGATGCAGAAGACCCGCGCAGGGTTCTTATCAAGTCTAAGGCCAAGCGCCATTCCATTAGCAACCGAGAGGCCCTGTCCGAGGGAACCGGTCGATACTTCAATGCCCGGCAATTTTTGGCAGCAGGGATGCCCCTGAAGGGGAGACTCAATAGTGCGAAGCGTGTTCATTGTGTCAGTATGAAAATATCCGGCCTCAGCCATGATAGCATATACCAGCGGTGCCGCATGCCCCTTTGACATAATAAAACGGTCTCTTTCAGGCATAGACGGATTGTCAGCATTGTAGTTCATCTTTGAAAAGTATATGGCCACTGCAATATCTGCTGCAGAGAGTGATCCTCCAGTATGTCCTGATCCTGATTTTGTCAGCATTTGCAGTATGCTGCCCCGGACCTTTTTTGACAAAGCCATTAACTCCTGGACATTTGTAATTTTTCCTTTTGTAGCTAGACTCATAAACCTATTCTCCTTAGCGAGTTAATAAACTAATATCATAAAATCTGAATTATAGAAGTGAATTTTTTTATTCTCGGGTTCAATACGGGCTATTGGCCCTCTTTGCTGGACTTAAGTCAATAAAGTATAGAATTTAGTTCCTTATATACGCAAGACGGAATTATAAGTTCTTATAAAGTAGACATTTTTTTCAATTTAAAGGGCAGATCTATAACGGTCATGCCCTTTATTTCTTTCTCCAGAAGTTTAAAGCCTGCATCAATTATTCCTTTTTGAGTATTTATATCCCCCGGCATGCCCAGTGGTTTTCCTGCTGAAAATTTAAGGGAGAGAATTCTAGGGGGACGTATAAGCTGTACAATGTCCTTTCGGAATGTAATACAGATGGTGCTGATATCCTCGAGTTCTAAAAAACGCGCCAGCAGTCCCACGGACTGATTGCAGAGTACTCAAGTAGGGGTTAAAAAAGCTATATCAACCCCGGAATCCTTCATATGTCTGCCAAGATATGAAGCACGTTTGATCAATGCCTCAGTATCATATATATGGCCCATAAAGCTGTAATGTTCCTTTGAGAGCGAGCCAATGGTTCCGTCATTGAGATACTCTTTCATGCGGTCAATGGGGAAAACGCAGTTGATATCGGCATTGATAAACTTATGGTTGTACCAGTTATGTGATATCCGTATTTCAGCGGGGTCCGCCTCTGTGGGAATAATCCTGTAAGAGGTGTCGCCTTCTTTCATGCTGAAATCAAAGGGTGGGTCAGATTGAATATGCAGTCCACCAGTTGTTACCAGGGCCAGGGAGCACTTGTTCAGAGGTTTTTCAAGTGGTGCGATCGGTGAATCCTGATATTCAGCAAACTCAAATTCCGGTCTCTTTAATTTGATGGCCAGTCTAGTTAATTGTAATATTGCTGACATGATGTTATCGAGGTCGAACCTCGATACCGTAGCGCATGTCAGGTTCGGGTTCTGCGCCGAGGGCGTCCAGTACTCGGTTTATGAAATTGAAATAGCTGATAAGGTGGACTGCATCCAGAATGTCAGTGTCAGTGAAACCATGACCTTTCAGTGTTTCGATATCTGATCCTGTCATACCCTTTACTTCCAGAGTGAGTTTTACTGCATAATCAAGAAGGCCTCTGGTCGGTGCATCAAAATCTACCTTTGTATAGTCTTCCTGTATCTGCAGTACCTTGTCCTGATCGTTGATCTCTTCACGGAGATCAGGTTCATGGCTTTCCATTCAATAGTAGCAGCCGTTCAGTTTTGAGACAACTGTTGCGATAAGCACTCTTTGAAGTCTGGTCAGGCCGCCTGGCATTTCCATTAGATGCCGGTACAGTTTCCTGCCTAGATCCATTGTCTCAGGGCGTAGGCTCTGAATTTTTACCAGATTAATAACATTGCCGAATTTGGCCGTGGTCTGTTCATATATTTCGTTTAGCAGTCCATCAGCATTTTCTTCAGGTACTGTTTCTATCCAGCTCAATTAAGCACCTCCTGTGGCTATTTAATGAATGTTGAAATTCAACTGATATCTTTATGATACAAAATGAAGAAAAATTTATTTTTTGACAAATATATCTGCCCCGATTACTGAAGGGTTCTTCGTTCTTGCATTTCTATAGGTTTTTGATATTTTCGCCTCTCTAAATCCTGCTTCAATAAATTCACTCAGGAAGGTATCTCCATCCCTGGCACCGGCTATTCAGGCAAACCAGTTGTCAATAGAGCAGGAGGTATCTATTTTTAATGGATCTATCAGTATAAGCTCTGAAACGAATGCGGTTCCCCCTGGTTTTATTATTCTGAAGACTTCGTTGAAAATAGTATCTCTGTCAGGGTTTAGATTGAATATTCCATTAATCATGGCTATATCTACTGTATTGTCCTTAAGGGGGATGTTATCTGCGGAGGCATTGTGAAACTCAAGCCGCCCCATATTTATATCCGGTTTGTTCATCAGTTCTTCAAATGATCTTAGTGCCCTTGCAATCATTGAACTGCTGAAGTCCAGTCCGATTACCCGCCCTGAAGAACCGGTGCGTTTCGCGGCAATAAATGAATCAAGCCCAGCTCCGCATCCTATATCAATGACTGTGCTGCCCTTCGGTATCTCGGCAGAGATCGAGAGATTGGATACCCCTGTAAAGGCCGCAACTGCCGCTGTAGGGAGGCAGTCAAGCAGTTCAGTCGGATATCCCACGCTCTCTGCAAACTCACGGCCGACGGGGAATGGGTGTTCTGAACCGGGACTTTCTGCAGCATTAGAATATGCCTGATGGACTTTATTTAGAAGACTGTTTTCTTTTATCATAATGAAATCTCATGCCCCCCTGTGAAAATATTCATCCTGGAGTTTCTGCCGGATTATGCCTGCTGTCCAGAATGACAGGTTAATCTTGATTGTCAGTCTGAATCTGTTTATTTATGATTAACGATGTCTGTCTCCATGATAGGTGCCTTTCTTAGTCACCGGACAGCACTCCGGACCCGGTAGATCTGAACAGTATTCTTTCTGTATAAGCTCCAGTAGATCAAGTACAAACGGACTTTTCAGGAAGTAGCACCGCAGGCGCCCATCAATAAAGTAATCTATCAAGCCTGTATGCCTAAGTTCAGATAAATGCTGAGAAATATTAGGCTGGCTGATATTTAGAAAATCCTTGAAATCACTTACGCACTTTACGCCTTTTGCAAGTTCCTGCAAGATAGCAATTCGCACAGGATGAGCGATGGATTTCATGACTTCTATGCGTTGGGCTAATTCATGCATATATAAGAATATTAGAATATATGCATATAAAAGGTCAATAAAAAACCTGAAGAGCCTCATTTGAGATTCTTCAGGTTTAATATGGTTTATGTAAGAAAATTATTTCTTCAGATAACGTCTGGCTATCATTGCAATACCGCCTGCAATAAAGAGTGTTGAACTGATTGGCTCAGGAACGATTGGCGGGTTGCCGCCTCCATCAGGACGTACGATGTAATCAAGTTCATCCGTGCTGTTGAATGGAGATGTATTTAATCCAGTGTTATGAGCATAAACAGAATCGCCACCGTCCTTGCCGTCTTTAGCAAAGAAGTTACCCCATACCGGATCAAGGTGTGTATCAAAGGAGTAAACAACAGGGTTACCGCCAACATTGAATTTGACTCCATAAAATGAGTTCGGCATGGTGATATTGCCTGACTTAGTCCAAACCGTGGGACCTTCTATCTGCCCGGTCTGAAATGCTGCTCCGCTGTCGCTGTAATGAAAGTTCTGTATATCTCCGGCAGTCGCTGTATTAGATACTTCAAGGATCATATGAGATATATCCTTGCTGTTTTGCAGTGTGTACTCATAGTGCCATAGGGTGCTGCTGAAGTCATAGGAGATATCCCAGGAAATATTGAATCCAGGCCAGTACCCGTCTAGTCCGCCTTCAGAGCCGTTTATCGGGTCGTATGAGTTGGAATTAAATGATCGATTATCAGTAAGGTCGTTGCCGGTGGAGATATTGTCAAATCTGGTGTATGGCAAGTTGACTCAAGCGGCGGCCTGATCGACATCTTTCACCTCGATACCATCTTTGAATTTGATTCCGGTTACCAGCTTACCCAGGCAATCGAAACCTCTTAATCTCCTCCAT
>JADHUV010000086.1 GCA_016784355.1 Nitrospira sp.
AAGGTAAGCGTCTTCAGGTGTGAGTTTTTCCGGTCATAGTATTCTACCCTTAATGTTCTATATTCCTTCTTATCTATCCAGCTTAGCAGTCGCGTATACCCGGAGTTCTTTTTATCAACAGGATAAGATTCTCCGACAAAACAATCCTGCCCTTCATACACCTCATCCCGTATCCATTTATATGTATATTTTTCGACTTCCTGGCTGGAGATATCCTCATAGGCAAATTCACTGCCCATGAACGAACCGGACTTGTTTCTGGAGCTAATACGCTTCACCCTTTTCAGCGCAGGCAGGTAGAGCCACTGATCATCGTCTCCGACCCTGTGAGTAAAGTTAAGAAACGCGGTGCCCTTGACATCTTTTGGATTATCAAATATCGAAAGGCTCTTGTCGCCGTCTCCTTCAACTTCAAGTGTCCTGGTCCTGATCTTGCGGATGCTTTCCTGACCGTGTTTGTTCCTGAGGGTCATGGTCATGCTTGAAGTAGAGTCACCAAAACCTTTGTCACGTTCATCCGCCTCCCTTGCAATGGCAAGCCCCTTATCTTCCGCTGTTTCAGCCGGCAGGACCGTCGGCATCAGCATAAGTATCAATAGTAAAAGTAAATTGATTTTTATGCTTATCTTAATCATCAATGATCTCCTTTCTTATCTTATATCTTTTGCCGTTCCCCATTACCTCTTGCCTCTTACCTATCGCCCGTCTTTATTTGCATCAACTTTCATAAGCAATGCCGGTAAAAAGAAAAAGTCCATAGCCAGTGCTATCAATATGGTTATAGCCGAAAGCAGCCCCATCTCAGCGTTCATCTTATAGCCTGAAAGCGTCAGGACCATAAATCCGGAGACCAGCGCTGCGGTTGTGACCCAGATGGCAGTGCCTACCGTATTGAAGGAATACCGGACCGCATCGGGCGAGTCCATTCCATATTCTCTCCTGGCACGGAGGTACTTGGTCATAAAATGTACTGTATCATCCACAACAATGCCAAGTGTCATTGCCACGACAACAGAGAGGCCCAACCCGACCTGGCCCACTGCAATACCCCACAAGCCGAAAGCTATCATGGCTGGGGAAAGGTTCGGCAGCAGGCTCAGCATACCGAGTTTAAAACTCCTGAGTGCAAATATCATGAGACCAGAGATCAACACAAGGGCCATAAATGAAGCGCCCAGCATACTGTTAATATTCCGCTCGGATAAATGGGCCCATATGATCGAGAGGCCGGAGCCGTAAGTGAACATCTCTGATGGGGCGTTTGTGCTCAACCATTCCCTTGCCCTCTCATCCATTGCACGCAGCTCGCGCGCGGTCATGTTCCGGAAAGTCACTATCATTCGCGTAGCGGATTTATCGACATTGATCTGATTATTAAGATCCAGACCGAACGGAAGTGACATTTCATACAGCAGCAGGTACTGCGCCGCAAGGTCACGCTGCCCGGGTATCCGATAATAAGAGTCATCATCTCCATGCATACTCTTATTCAGACGTTTCATCGTATTTGTAATTGTACTGACATGGATGACCTTGTGCTGCCTGCGGTACCAGTTGCTGAACTCCTCCAACTTTGATAAATATTCCGGACTGTTGATCCCGCCTGTTTCTCCAGACTCCAGGGAATACTCTATGATATCGAATCCAGTCAGCTCATCCTGGGCAAAATCGGTAGCAACGCGGATATCATAACTTTCATCAAAATACTTCACCCAATCATCGTTCAGTTCAATCCGCGTTATCCCGGCAGTCATGACCATGATCAATACCAGTGCGGCAGGGAAAATGAATCTTTGCTGTTTAATGACAAAACCGGCCAATTTATCACATGCATTGCAATCGACATTCGTTTTGACGTCTTTTGCCTTCACCCTGATTGGCAGGACAGCCAGAAACGATGGAAGGAACGTGACCGAAAAAACAAAGGCCGCCATTACACCTATGGCTACAATATTGCCGAGATCCCGAAAAGGCGGGGCATCCGAAAAATTCATGGTCAAAAACCCTATTGCCGTAGTAACGCTTGTTAAAAGTACCGGCTGTAAATTGATCCTTAAGGACTCGGAAATGGCCTCATGCTTGCCCATGCCTTTACGCATATTTTGAAATATTGTTGCAAGTATATGGACACTGTCTGCTACCGCAAGTACAAGTATGATAGTTGGGGCATTGGCTGATGCGGGGTTGAGGGGTATTCCCAGCCATCCTGCTATCCCCAGTCCTGTTACAGTAGAGAACATTATTATAATTAGCGTTGAAAAAGTTCCGACAAACGAGCGAAGTGTCACCCCTATTATCAGAAGGATCGCCGCAAACATTAACGGGATCAGTGTCGACATGTCGTTCATGGACGCCTCACCGAATGCATTATCGAACATTACGCCTCCGGTCAGGTATATATCTGTCCCGGGGTACTTCATTCTTAAGTCCTCAGCCATTTTGCGGGAATACGCGGCAACTTCCGTCACCTCATTCATGGATTCGCCGGGCATCAGGATATTGATACTAACACTCGTTACATGCCCTGACGGCGAAAGCAGGAGGTTCACAAGCTGCGGTTCGGAAAGCGCGATCTGTTTGATCCGTTCAATATCAGCATCCGACAGGTTTTCCGCGTCCAGCACGAGGTCCTCAACTATAAGGTCATCGTCTTCCGCCCATGTATGCTGAAAATTTGTAATGGAATCGACCCGGCTCGAATACGGTATTTGCCATGAAGCCTCAGTGATCTCCTCTATCATGTCCAGGGTTTCACGGGTAAATACATTGCCGTCTGGCGGGTCAACAATGAACGCTACATTGTCTATCCGGTTGTAAGTGTTTTCGAGGGCCTCAAGCGCCTGAAGCTGAGGGTTATCCTCACCGAAGAAGACCCTCGTGTCATTAATGAATGTTATATGTCTGGTCCCGCTTCCCAGGGCCAGGATGATCAATACGGTAGACGCAATTATCCACCAACGGTGTTTTACTACCCATTTCCCGAAAGCTTTCTCGAACCAGGTCATTATTCCCCTCTTTCAAAATATGTATTATAAATGATTATGAATTTGCTTTCAGGCCCGCAATGATGTTTTCTTTGCAAGCCTGAAAGCAATGTGCCCTACTTATCCAGTCAGCAACATGACTTGCCGCTATCTTCCTTCTTCTCTACTGTGCAACAGTTTTCGAACATTTTTTTGCATTTTTCCTTGATATCTTCACCTTCGATCTCAATGCAAAAACCTTTTTCAGTTTCAGCGACCTTGAAATTGCAACATTCCTTTTTCATTATCTCACCTCCTTTCTTGTTTTAGCGTTCGACAATCATCGAACATTCGAGATAAAAAAAATCACTTCAGGAAATCTTTTATTTCTTCTACAACATCCTCATTCACTGTGCATATGTAAGTCTGCCCTTCCCTCTCACAGGTAATGAGCCCCGCATTCTGTAGTTCCTTGAAATGGTGAGAGACTGTTGAGCGTGAAATGTCCATGCAGTCACAGATCTTCGTAAATGCCTTAGAAAGCCCACCCCTTACGCAGCAGCTTGGCGATTCATCCTTGAACCTGAACTCTGCCCCTATCTTCGATCCTTCGGGCGCACAGCAATTCTTGTAGATCATCATGAATATTTTTAAACGCTGTTCATTTGAGAGCGCCTTGAAGATCTTTGAATAGTTCGATAGTTCCATGGTTATAGAATAATCTAATCTTTCATTTTTGTAAAGCATTTATTTGCCAACTACAACTCACTGTATTTAGATGTTTTTATTTGAGAGTCAGTGCTTCCCTGTAATTCAGAACTATATCGCCTTTATAAAATATCAACTATTTCCTTTAGGTTCTTTCCTTGAATGACGATAATAGTGTAAGAAAGATTTACAATGGCTAAAAGAGAAAACAGACCATTTATTTGTGTCATATCAATTATCATCTGTCTTATGACTTTTTTCATTTTGCTCCTGCATGGTGGACTGTCCTTAGCAACCAACTCTGCTACACAAACGATAACTTTCCAGGTTCTGGCAATAAACGAAATATCGGTCAGCGGCGATCCCGATGCCATGACAATTAGCTTTGCAACAGCTGGATCTGCGCTCTCTTCCGTTACAGACACCAGTACAACATACAGCATTACAACAAATGAGTCTTCCAGAAAGATAACCGGGCAGATCACAACCGGAGGGAACATGCCGTCCGGTGTAATCCTTGAAATGAACCTGTCAGCTCCCACAGGAGGCTCCAGTTCAGGCTATGTGACGTTGGACTCATCAAGTGCATCAGATCTGGTAACGGCAATCAGCACAGAAGCAGAGCTTAGCAAAACAATAACATACAGGCTTTCTGCCACAATCGCAGCCAGTGCAGTAGCTTCAGATACAAGAGTGGTAACACTTTCCCTTACAGACTAGATTCACCAGCAATTAAAAACCTCTCAATTCTTTAGTAAGAAAACATCCTTTCTATTTTTTTGTTTGACATCAAATTTTTCTAAAGTTTTTTTTAATTGTGTCGTTAATGTTATTTAGTAACTGAAACCTGGGCTTAGCGTACAGAGAGTAAGTTCCAAAAAAATGATGTCTGGTAGTAATAGCCGGCAACATATCGTCAGGCGCAACATTGTTGTAAAGTTGCCAGTTTTTTTGGATATATTCTTCTTCGCATTAAAAGTCAGAAACCCTCAGGTGGAATGTTTGCTGAAAAATAGATATAAGGAGGGCAAACGATAATATGTAATTTTTTCAAAAGACTTGAATGCGAATCAGTCAAATTTTAATTTTAATGTTAACAATTAATAAATAGGGGAGAAAGAAAAATTGAAAGATACATTAGAAATATTTAAAACGAGGAGCACTCGTCTAAAAATATTGTTGATAGTTTTTGTCTGCAGCTGGTTATTAATAATAGTGGCTGGGGCAGCATTAGCAGCCAATACGGCTACACAAACGGTCACATTCCAGGTCACGGCTATCAATGAAATGGCGGTCAGCGGCAATCCGGCTGCAATGATAATTAACTCGGCAACAGCAGGTTCTGCTCCGACTGCAGTTACGGACAGTACCACAACCTACGACATCACAACAAACGAAACTGCCAAGAAGATAACCGGGCAGATCACAACAGGCGGAAACATGCCGTCCGGCGTAACACTCGAAACCAACCTGACAGCCCCCACTGGAGGCTCAAGCGCAGGTTATACGTCTCTCTCAACAACTGCAGCAGACCTTGTAACATCGATAGATACCCTCGCGGAAAGCAGTAAAGTAATTTCATATAGGCTTTCTGCCACAATAGGCGCTGGGGTTGTTGCTTCAGACACAAGGGTAGTTACAC
>JADHUV010000087.1 GCA_016784355.1 Nitrospira sp.
TGGAACCGCTGTAATCAATTAGAAATTCTTCAAGCCAGCCGATCAATGTTATATCAAGATGATTCGTAGGCTCATCAAGGAGCAGGAGGTCCGGTTCGCTCACAAGCGCCCTCGCAAGCAACACCCTCCTCTTGTAGCCTCCGGAGAGTTCAGCTGCCCGGGCGTCAGGGTCCAGATTTAGGCGTGAAAGTATGGTATCGACCCTCTGCTGTATTTGCCAGGCGCCGGCAGATTCGATCTGGTGCTGTATCCGTTCAAGCTCTTCTATTGCGCCTGCGTCTCCATCAGAAACACGATGGCTCACAGTGTGATATCCCTGTAGCAGATCAACCATACCGCCGACACCTGATGCCACGATATCAAATACAGTACCGGACAGGCCTTGCGGGACCTCCTGATCAAGAGAGGCAATTCTAAGCCCCTGCCCGCATATTACCTCTCCCGTATCAGGGGTGATCTCACCGCTGATTATCTTCATAAGAGTGGACTTCCCAGCCCCGTTCCTGCCGACCAGGCAGATCCGCTCTTTGCGTTCGATCTGCAAAGAGACCCCATTGATCAGTTCAGGCCCGCCAAACGCAACCCTGATATCTTTTAAACTCAATAATGCCATCAGCGAGTATAGGTTATTTATTGAAAGAGAGGCAAGGAATAAGCATTGACTTGACCTGCTTATGAATGATTTTACGATCGCTCAAATACTTATGATTTTCACATTAGTTAAATAATCTTATTATTCGTTCATCTATGATATAACTTTTAATATAAATGCAGATAGCCAGGGTTCCACATTAATGGAGACAACCAATAGTTGTAAGAAATGAAGAGATTGGTCAATCCATAAATCATATGTGTAAGCTCGTGATTTATCTTTTTTTCGAGCCTTCCAGCGGTCAATAATAAAATGACCTGAAACAAGGAAAGCAACTTTCCACCATGCAAAGACACCGAAATAACTTAGAACAGCACTAATGCATCCAGCCCAGATAAGAGCATGACCGAAGAGAACATAATCAGATTTCCCTTTAAATTTAGCAAGATAATTTCCTTGAAGAGAAAAATCTCCAATATAATGGGCTACTATGGTAGCAAAAATTAACTCAGAAGCGAACATATACATATCTCCATAGTTAATGAAATTTAACGTTAATATGCTTCAAAATGAAAGCAATATTATTGTCAATATAATTAACATATATTTGTTTCTATTATCGGTTCCAATATAAAATACTTAAGTCGTAATAAATACGTAGTTATTGGTGATAATAAGTCTGTTAAATATTTTTTGGGCCCGGCATATTTATATATAGATACCTGTTGACAGCAACATTGAGATAATGTTAGCTTTTATCATGAATGTAAAGGGCGTTACGGCTTTCTGTTGTTTAATTTTAAGATTTTTTTTACTGTAATTACATTTATTATTTATCTGCGCTAATCATTAATTGTTGAATAATAAAGGAGATAATTTATGTTAAGGAATAATATAACTAAAATAGTCAGCATGGTTTTAGTAGTACAGTTAATTTTTCCTGTTGCTCTTTTTGCCGAGAGCGCAGGTATTTTTTTGCAAATAAAGGGAGACGTTTCCGACGAAAGAGATGGCAGCTCTTTCAAACCTTCTGTTAACGATGTTATTCATGAAAAAGACCGGATTACTACAGGTGAAAAAGCAAGAACAAAATTCAAACTCTTTGATGACAGCATGCTTACCATATCAGAAAATTCAAGCATAGATATTTCTGAATTAGTAGTTAATGAAAAAGAAAGAACAAGTATTCTTTCTATGACGATGGGTAAGGCGAAAATCAAAGTAAATGAGTTTCTGAATAAAAAATCGAGAGTTGAAATCCATACGCCCACAGCGGTTGCTGCTGCAAGAGGCACTGAGTGGATCACCGTTGTAATAACTGATCCTGTAACGGGTGAAACAGAGAGCTTTTTTTATGTATTAGAAGGTACTATCACAGTTGAAAACCCTGCATTTCCTGGTCAGGTAGTTGAAGTAAATGCAGGCTTTTTCACATCAGTTACAGCCGGCGCAGCTCCTGCGGTTCCCATTGCTTATACCGCATCTATGATAGATCCATTAATACTGGAGCTTACAGCTGCCTCCGCTACCGGCGCTGCTGCTGGTCTTACTACTCTTACCTCAGTAAGTGTCGGGACTGTAATTGCAGCATCTGCCGTGATCACTGGTGGAATTCTCCTCTTTATAGAAGCAACAAACGGAAGTAATGGCACTACTTCTTTCCATGATTAAATTCTTTTAAGGGGAAAAGTTGTGGATAGGCTATAATGCCAAAAGGTATTTGCCGGCCAGATGCATACCGAAATAGACTAATAAATGGCCGACAACTATATTTATGACACTTCGGATATGAGTGATCGTCCGTTTCTTCTTCACCACCATGTAAATCGCTTCAATAACCATCACAGCACCAACAATGAACATGTTGATACCGACAATTCCCAGGAAGAGAGTGTTGATCATTTCAAACATATGGTCTCCAAAGATACCAACCTGTTGTTTTTGAAAAAGAGCGCAGGGTCAAGTTAACCTAAAGATCCTTAAATGATTCTAAAAGACCGCTATTACTCGGATATTTCTGAAGCATCTCTATCAGCTTTTCCATAGCATTAACATTGTTAGTCGCTGCCATGCCCCTGTACAATAATTCGAGGCGTCTGTACTCTTCCGGCTCAAACAAAAGCTCAGTACGACGGGTACCACTTTTTGCCACATCTATTGCCGGGAACACCCTCTTTTGCGCCAGCTCTTTTGAGAGCACCAGTTCCATATTACCAGTGCCCTTGAACTCCTCAAATATAACAGTATCCATAGCGCTGCCTGTATCGACCAGGATCGTAGCAATGATAGTTATAGAGCCCAGACCCTCTACATTGCGTGCAGCTCCAAAAATACGACGCGGCACTTCAAGTGCACCGGCGCCCACTCCTCCGGACATCGTACGCCCTCTGCCCCGGTGCTGTGAGTTATGCACCCGCGCCAGACGCGTAAGTGAATCAAGCAATATCATCACATCATGCCCTGCAGCGGCTTCCTTAAAAGCCTCAGCGATAACCGTATCTACGATCTTGATATGACTATCATTACCATGATCCATAGACGAAGAATATACCTTGGCATTAACACTACGCGTAAAATCAGTCACCTCTTCGGGACGCTCATCAACAAGCAGGCAATATACCTTCATGTCAGGATACCCGTTTGTTACCGCATTACTGATATTTTTTAAAAATGTCGTTTTGCCCGAACCAGGCGATGATACTACAAGAGCGCGCTGCCCCATCCCTATCGGACAGATAAGATCAAGCGCACGGACTGACAGATCATCACTGCCCTTCTCAAGAATAATACGCGGATACGGGTTTATTGCCGTAGCGGCAAGAAACTTTTTCTCATCAGATGAAACAACCCTGCGGCCCGGCGCATTTGAACGCTGCTGCGGCCGCGATTGCCCGCGCCGGGAATTTGAACGTTGCTGCGGCCCGGATTTCCGACGCCGCGAATTATAACCAAAGGAACTCATTTATACTCCTTACTTTTTCTTATTTCTAATAGAAGGGCTTATTCTAGAGATTTCACAGGCAGAGGCAAGCTCTACACAGGACACTTCGCCTGCCTATACTTTTACTTATATACCTCAATATAGTCAACATACGAAACCGCACTCTCTTTCGTATTGTCCGAATCATTCATGACCGCAAGACTCGCAACAGCAGGCGGTTCCTCCCCGAACGCCTTCCTGTAGTCCTCCAGGACATCAACCTCCTGCTCAAACCATTTACCGGTATTCTCCCCGCCGTACTGCAGCAGTATCATCATGGCCTGGGAAGTATATGAGTTTGGGATGATCCGTTCCTCATGCCTCCTGTTGGCCCATATATAATTCAGGCTGCTGTCAGGAGGATATTTCCCATAGAGCTTTTTTGCGAGGCCGTATTTTATCTTCTTCCCGAAGGAAGCAGTCTCAGGGTCATATTTGAACATAATATAAATGCGTACCGGGTAATCGTCCCCGGACTTTTTTAAAGCGTTGCCCTTTTCATAGACATTGCTGACCTTCCACCTCCACCTGACCTTAGGGTGATCATAGACATTAAAATCTCTTTTGTGCACGATCCCTGATGCAGAGGCATTACTTTCCGCCTTAAGATAGCTCCCCTCTTCCTTCAATATCGAATAGAGAGAATGCTCATCTATCTTATCGAAGTGAAGCGGCTCCCACTCCTCGAGATCATTGAACTCCTCCCGAAGATAGACATTATCCTCATCCGCCAGGGCAAGGCTATAAGGAATTGAAAAGGCTATTATTATTGTTATTATAAAGAGGGTTATCCTATCTAACCTTATAATATGCATTATACCTTCGATCTACGATTCAACAGCATGCGCCGCCGGTTTCATCTTCAGAGCCGCGCTTTTCATGGGCAGGCGCGCACTCAAACGGCCCGTAATGGACAGACCTGTCTCCGGTGATCTTAAAATGAAAAGCGAACCGGGTCTCCTGCAGCATTGAGGCTGTATTACCGCATACGAGCATCGGCTTGCCGGCAATAAACCTGTGATGATCATCAAGCTCAAACACATGCGCACTGCCGGGTATTGAGCCCCTGTAAACCGCTATCTGGCCGTAATCCTCACAGATATTCTCGAGGCTTTCAAGCTTGAAAGCGCGAACCGTCATTGAATAAAAATCTATCATTCCAACCCTCTCCGATATTTCAGGGTTATTTATGTTGACCTTATGCCTTGACGCAACACGGTAGTCCGGGCACCCTGCTTCTCTCATCATCCTGCGGAAGTCCTCAAAATACATTGCACCGCCAAGACATTCACTATGCAGCAGAGGATCATTGGCAATATCCTCGGGCACTCTCCTTCCGCTGAATACATCCGAGAAATAAAGCTCGCCTCCGGGCTTCAGCACACGGAATATTTCCTTAAAGACAGCCTCTTTGTCCGACGCAAGATTGATAACGCAATTAGACATAACAATATCTATTGAATTATCTTCGATCCCAAGTTTCTTTAAGTCCTCAATGTATCCTTTTTTAAACTCAACATTCGGTTTACTGTAGCCGAACCTTTTCATTTGCGGTTCGAGGTGCCTGTTCGCGACCTCAAGCTGTTCCTCGGTCATATCAACTCCAATCACGTATCCTTCCTCACCTG
>JADHUV010000088.1 GCA_016784355.1 Nitrospira sp.
CTGAGGCACCTCGTTCCAGGTCAATATTACCAGCCCGTCCACATAAAGCCATCTAAGGCCGTCAGGTGATGAAGGGGTTATATCAGCGGACTCAGCCTCAGAAGCGGATTTATCAGACTGCGAAACTGTCCCGGTAGAATCAATATCAGCCAGAAGCGGTGCAGGTTGAACTGGTACTGCGGGTTTTATCGCGACCGGATCCCCACGCATTCCACACCCCGTCATTAACGGCAACAGCAGCATAAAGCAGAAGAGATAAATAACTGAGGCCCTTTTCCTGCCAGGAGTCCTCATCTTTTTTTCTTGATCTCCCTAAGCCTGGCAAGCACCCTTTTCCGCGCCGTACCGCCGTAGGACAATTTACTGTCAACAGAGGTATCTATCTCAATATAATGATATATGTCCTTACCTATAAGAGAGGAGAAAGATTTATATTCATCCATACTGAGTCCATGAAGCTCCTTCTTATTCTCAATGCAATACTTCACAACCCGGCCTGTTACACCGTGAGCATCCCTGAAGGGCATCTTATTTCTTACGAGATATTCAGCAAGATCTGTGGCCGTGAGAAATCCGGCAGAAATAGCTTTATCAATAACTGACTTTCTAAAACGCACCTTCGGCATCATCATAGCAAGTACCTCAAGGCAGGAACGAACTGTATCGGCTGTATCAAATACCGGTTCCTTGTCCTCCTGCATATCACGATTGTAGGCCAGAGGAAGACCCTTCATGATTGTCAGAAGCGAGATAAGATTGCCATAAACACGCCCCGTCTTGCCCCGCGTCAGTTCAAGCACATCCGGATTTTTCTTCTGGGGCATTATGCTGGAACCGGTAGTAAAGGCATCCGGCAGTTCTATAAAACTGAATTCTTCGCTGTTCCATATAATAATCTCTTCAGACAAACGCGAAAGGTGCAGCGCAAGGATACTCGAGGCCGCAATAAACTCCACCGCAAAGTCCCTGTCAGAGACTGTATCTATACTGTTTTCAGTAACTTTCGGAAACTTCAGAAGCTTTGCAACATAATGCCGATCAATAGGCAGCGTAGTGCCGGACATGGCCGCGGCACCTAAAGGCATGACATTAACCCTCTTAAGACAATCCTCAAACCGCTCCCGATCCCTCTGCAGCATCTCATAATAAGCAAGCAGATGATGAGCAAGCAAGACCGGCTGAGCCCGCTGCAAATGCGTATAACCCGGAACTATAATATCAATATTTTTCTCTGCCAATGAGACAAAGGTCTTCTGGAATTTCTTAATAAGCTTTATGATTACACCGATCTCATCACGCAGGTAAAGCCTTATATCAAGGGCCACCTGATCATTGCGACTCCGGCCGGAATGAAGCTTACCGCCGACAGGTCCGACCTTTTCAATCAAGGCACTCTCTATATTCATATGTACATCTTCCAGAGCCTGACTAAACTGAAACTTGCCGCCTTCAATCTCGGCATATATCTCATTAAGCCCCTTAGTGATAAGCTGAACATCTTTCAGAGGAATAATCTTCTGTTTGCCAAGCATTTTCACATGAGCCAGACTGCCCTGAATATCATATTTCCAAAGCCTTGCATCAAAGGATATAGACTCGGTAAAGCTCTCGACCGAACTCTCGGTATTCCCAGTAAATCTTCCGCCCCAAAGTTTTTTCATGAAGTAAGAATAAAATATTGCCCCAAGGTAGTCAAGGAAGTTGTCTTTAACTATGGAGGTGTCACGTCTACGCATCACTGACTGTGCTGAAGAGCGTAGACGTGACACCTCCTGCTTTTAGCTTCTGAAGAATTACAATATAATACCGCATATAGTATCATTAGACTATGAGCCATATTGATATAATCCTTGATACTAACGTATTACATTCAGGCCTCTATTCATCGAGAGGTGCATCTTATCAAGTCTTAAAGTTAATAGAAAAAGGCAATATTAAGTTATCTCTATCAACTACATTATTATTTGAATATGAAGATATATTAAAGAGAAACAAGCAAATATTACAACTAACAGAAAGAGATATTGAAATTATCTTAGATAACCTGTGTAAATTCAGTGATCATCAGAAAATATATTTTTTATGGAGACCATATCTGCCTGATCCTAAGAATGATCATATCTTAGAACTGGCAGTTGCATCTGAAACAAAGACGATTGTAACTTATAATATCAAAGACTTTAAAAAAATCAGTAAGTTCGGGGTAAGAGCAATCACTCCTAAAATATTATTGGAGGAATTAAAATGAGCGCTTTAAGTTTAAGGTTACCGGATTCAATACATAGGCATATCAAGGAAATAGCACAGAAAGAAGGAGTCTCGATTAATCAATTCATATCATCTGCAGTCTCAGAGAAAGTATCTGCATTATTAACTGAGGATTATTTGAAAAGCAGAGCTAAAAAGGCAAGGAAAAGTGAATTTAAAAAAATCCTGAACAGGGTACCAGACCGTGAACCTCTTCAAGGCGATGAATTGTAATAAAATAAACGTAATGATTAAATTCATTCTAATGCGTAACAGAAATTGTGAATTTGACATGAAAACATTGACCAAATATTATTATCAGCATGAACAAATCAAAATCTGAGGGAATAAGACAATGAAGGAACTCCAGCAGCAGGAAGCACTACGACTAACCTCCCCCTACCCATACGCACTACTCGTAACACTGGACGCCAGAGACAGACCAAACATTATGGGACTTTCATGGTGGACCTTTACATCATGGGATCCCCTGATGATAGGAGTATCAGTCAGCACGGAGAGATATACCCATGAGTGCCTTCAGCATGCAAAAGAATTCACCCTCTGCTTCCCCTCGGAACAACAGGCAAAAGACGCCTGGATGTGCGGAACAAAAAGCGGAAGGGATGTAGATAAATTCAAGGTAAGTGAATTCATGCCCGTTCACTCAACCCGTGTAAGACCTCCGATGCTTGAGGGCGCAACAATAGCTTATGAGTGCAGAGTTATAAATGAGGTGCAGACAGGAGATCACATATTATATATAGCAGAAGTCGAGGCAATTCACGGAAATCCTGACAAACATTCCCACCTCTACACAATCCACTATACAAAATTAATAAGTCTGGGTTCAGACGGCAGCATAAATATGAATCCGGGGCGTTAAAAAATTACCGACTGCACGCTTTTAGTGAAACAGCTCATTCTAATAACTTGCGTAAGATATGATATAGTCTTTCGGGACGGTCAGAGGCCTTGTTATAAACATCGCTGAACCCGTACTTCTCATAATCTGCCATCACAGGATTATTTGAATATCCACTTGAGACAACCGCCTTTACGTTTGAATTAAGCTCAAGCAGTTTCGTAATGGTTTCCTTTCCACCCATACCTCCAGGTACGGTTAAGTCCAATATCACTACATCAAAGGGGCGCGATGTTTCTAAGGCTTTTTTATAAAGTTCGATTGCTTCGTCACCATCTTTTGCACACTCAACTACCCATCCGCCCATCATTAAAAGCTCTTGCATGGAGCTTCTTATTGATTCTTCGTCATCCATTATCAAAATTTTGCCTTCTCTGGAAGCAGTGAGATCATCCTTATCCTTGTTTACTTCAACCATATGTTCAGAAGCAGGCAGATATATTGTGAAAGTCGTTCCAACTTCTATTTCAGATTCTACCAATATACGCCCGCCATGCTGCTTGATAATGGAATAGGAAATTGAAAGTCCCAGTCCCCGCCCCATCTCCTTTGTTGTGAAATAAGGGTCAAATACATCTTTTAAATACTCTGCGGAAATACCGGTTCCCTGATCCTCTATTGTTATCCTGATATATCTTCCTTTCTGAAGCAGCAGGTCGGTATTCGATTCTATGGCGACATTTTCCCCACTGATGCGTATTGTGCCTCCAGCAGGCATGGACTGATCGGCATTGAGAATGAGATTATGTATTACCTGACTAATTTGCGCGCTATCAACATCCACCGGCCAAAGATTATCTTCAAAACTATATTCACATTTGACATGCGAACCGCTAAGAACAAATTCCGCAGACTCTTTAATAAGTTCAACAATTGATGCAGTCTTTTTAACCGGAGTTCCTCCTCTGGAAAAAGTAAGAAGCTGCTGGGTCAAATTTGCTGCTCTACTAATTGCCTTTTCTGCTGACTCCAGACTCTTATATTCTTTGCTTTCACGGTCCATATACATCTTCGCAATATAAACATGATTAAGAATGCCTGCAAGAAGATTATTGAAATCGTGAGCAATACCACCTGCTAAAATTCCAATGGATTCAAGCTTATGTCTTCTCTGATGTTCCGCCTCAAATATCTTACGTTCGGTTATGTCCTCAGAAATACCCAAAAGATAAAGCGGTCTGCCATCTTGGTCCGAAACAGGTATCTTCTTTGTATGAAGCACCCGAGGTCCTCTGCTCTTAGTCAATATATGTTCCTCCGGGATATCAAGAATACGGCCGCTTTCCAGAACTTCCCGATCTTTTGCAGTAAAAAAATCAGCCTGATCTTTTGAGAAAAGATCGTAGTCATTTTTCCCAAGCAATGAATCATTGCCATATCCAAGCAATTTCTCTCCCGCTATGTTGAAACGCACAAACCTGAGATCAGCAGCATCCTTGACAAAAATCATATCCGGTATGTTGTCTATAATGGTGCTGAGGAAATCCTTACTCTCCTTCAATAGCTCTTCTGACCGTTTGCGCTCCATGATGATACCGGTAAGCCTTGCAGCCGATTCAAGATCCCTTCGTTCCTCTTCATTCGGCAATGCTGGGTGATCATAATACATGCCGAAAGCACCCAATACCTTTCCAGCGGGATTTTTGATCGGCTCAGACCAGCAGCAGCGCATACCATGTGGCAGTGCAGCATCCTTTAATGCCGCCCATTTAGGATCAGTTGCAATTGATCTTCCCCCGAATCCTCGGACACATAGTTAAGTTAGGCCCCCAAAGCCACCATCTCATATGATACCGGGGAAAGATACCCCAGTGCTGAATGCCGTCTTTGACGATTATAGAATATTTCTATATATTCGAAAATACTTTGTCGTGCCACTGCCCTTGTTTCATAGCTGTAATTATACACATGCTCTGTTTTTAACGTATGGAAAAAACTCTCAGCAACTGCATTATCATAGCAATTACCTTTCCTGCTCATGCTCTGGATAAAGCCATAGGGTTTA
>JADHUV010000039.1 GCA_016784355.1 Nitrospira sp.
GGTTTGTTCCGGGCCGTGGGCCTCCTGCATTGAATAGGTCTTTTCCTGAGCACTGGCCTCTGGTATTGCCGTCAGGATTAAGGTGATTAAAACTGCCGCAAAAAGTGTGATTTTCAAGGGCTGCCCTCCCATATCTATTTTTCTGCCAGTGCGTTGCCGTTCAGTGTAAGTCCGCTTATCTCCCAATTTTTAAATGATACCACAAAAAATAGGGAATTTTTTACATTTATGTCTTCTGTTACGGTATAGACCTTCTTGGATTTGACGGGACTGTTATCTGCCTGACCGAGTAAGGCTGAGACCGAATATTCGGCAGCATTGATATTGACTATAAGCTGAAATATGGGTTTATTGATGATAGAACTTATGATCGGATTGACCTTTCCCAATGCACCGGGATCTAGAACGGTTGTGAACTCACCTGTGCCGAGATCATTTTCGTCAGGTATGTGAATCTCGGAATAATCTATCCCTGGTAATGGTTTGTCCTCGCGGCTTCGTACTTCTGACATGTTTCCTCCATGATAATTCATTTAATTGTCTGCTGAACATTATAATATAACCGGCATGTTTTCTAAACCCGAGGATTTTTCAGGTTCAGGCCCATTAAGTGTTCAGTGCGTGGGAGTGGAATTTGTTATATATTTAATATAGTGATAATATATACATCTGATTTCAGCCGAGATGAAATTGACAAAGAAGATAAATAACAAATATAATTTGTAAATTTTTTAAAATTCAGGAGGTTTCTCATGTCAGATACAGTTAAAATCGTTACTACTGATTCATTTGAAGAAGATGTTGTAAAGTCATCCGTAGTAACAATGGTAGATTTTTGGGCTACCTGGTGTGGTCCATGCAAGATAATTGCCCCGGTAGTAGAAGAACTTGCCAAGGAATACGGCGAAAAAGTCAACTTTACCAAGGTTAATACAGATGAAAATCCTGATCTGGCAAGTAAGTACAAGATCAGGGGAATACCTACTCTTATGTTTTTTAAAAATGGTGAGATTCTAGACCAGGTCGTGGGTGCTGTGCCCAAGGCGCAGCTTAAGTCAAAGATAGATTCACTTCTCGGGTAACCAGATTATGTATGATGTGATAATTATTGGCGGAGGCCCTGCTGGTTTGACAGCAGGGCTTTATGCTGCGCGGGCAAGGATGAAAAGCCTTCTTATAGAAAAAGGATTTTCCGGCGGACAGGTTATGACTACTGAATGGATTGAAAATTATCCCGGCTTTGAAGAAGGTATATCGGGAGCTGAGCTTGCCGGTAAGATGGAAGCTCAGGCCCTCAGATTCGGCCTTGAGATAACTCAGGGTTCGGTGATCGGGGTGGTGTCTGAAGGGAAATATAAAAAAGTCAGACTCGATGATGATAGCGAGCTTGAGACTAAAGCCGTTATACTCGCAACCGGATCTAATCCGAGGCCTCTTAATATTAAGGGCGAAGATGAGTACAGGGGGCGAGGCGTATCTTATTGTGCAACCTGCGACGGGGCCTTTTATAAAGATGATGTGCTCGTTGTGGTAGGCGGAGGAGATTCAGCGGTTGAAGAGGGGCTTTTTCTCACTAAATTTGCAAGTAAGGTTTACATTGTTCACCGCCGCGATCAGCTCAGGGCTGCCAAGGTAGTGCAGGAAAGGGCCTTTGCCAATCCTAAGATTGAATTTATATGGGACTCAGCGGTTAGGGAAATAAAGGGTGATGAAAGCGGCGTAGAGACGATTGATCTAGAAAACCTCAAAACAGGCGAGCACTCAACAATTCAGGCAAAAGGAATATTTATTTATATAGGATATGACCCTAATACCGAGTTTATAAAAGAGCTGGTAACGCTGAATGAGAGCAATTATATCGTTGCTGAGGAAGATATGTCAACGAGTACGCCGGGTGTTTTTGTTGCCGGTGATGTTAGGTCAAAGCCGCTTAAGCAGATTGCCACTGCGGTAGGTGATGGCGCCATCGCAGCGATCACTGCAGAAAAATACGTAGAAGAAACCTTTTAATTTAACGGGATGAATATTGCCGGTATTTTATGTTTAAGATAAAGGCGATTTATAACTGAATATGTTTGAATCATTATCGGACAGACTTGACGGAATATTTAAAAAGCTTAAAGGCCGCGGCCTTTTGCTTGAAGTGGACGTGGATGCTGCGCTTAAGGAAATTCGGATGGCCTTGCTGGAGGCGGATGTCAACTTCAAGGTAGTTAAGGATTTTACTGAGAAGGTCAGGGAGCGGGCGGTTGGTAAAGAGGTTTTAGACAGTATTACGCCTGGACAGCAGGTTGTAAAGATTGTTAATGATGTCCTGAGCGAGTTTATGGGCGGCGGACAGGCAAAGATCAATCTGGCAGCTAATCCTCCTACCATAATTATGCTTGTTGGCCTGCATGGATCTGGTAAGACAACAACCTCGGCCAAGCTTGCGTACACATTTAAAAAAGACGGGCGCAGGCCCCTGCTGGTTGCGATGGATACGGGTCGTCCCGCAGCTATAGATCAGTTGAAGTCACTTGGTGATCAAATTGATGTTCCCGTGCACCTTTCAAAGCCGGGGGATGATCCGGTAGCAATATTTCCGGATGCCTTGAAAAAGGCAAAACTTGAGGGCCATGACATTGTGATTCTCGATACCGCAGGACGTCTTCACATTGATGATGACCTGATGACCGAGCTTGAGAATCTGAAAAAGAATGCTAATCCCCATGAGATCCTGTTTGTAGCTGATGCAATGACGGGGCAGGATGCGGTTAATATTGCCAAGTCTTTTAATGACAGGCTGGATATACAGGGTGTCATTCTTACAAAAATGGATGGTGATGCAAGGGGTGGTGCGGCGCTTTCTATTGTATCTGTAACCGGTAAGCCTATTAAATTTATAGGTATGGGCGAGAAAATAGATTTTCTTGAACCGTTTCACCCGGAGCGTATGGCATCCCGGGTGCTTGGAATGGGAGATGTTGTCAGTCTTGTTGAAAAAGCCCAGGATGCTGTTAATTTTGAAGATGCGCTAAAGCTGGAAGACAAGATTAAGACGGACCGTTTCACCTATGAAGATCTTCTTGATCAGATAAAGCAGATCAGGAAAATGGGATCGCTTGAGAGTATTCTCGGTATGATACCAGGCATGGGAAAGAAGTTGAAGGGCATAAAAGTGGATGATTCTGCCTTTGTGAAGATCGAGGCAATCATTAATTCTATGACAAAGCAGGAAAAAAAGAATTATGTTATACTCAACGGCAACAGAAAAAAGCGGATCGCAACTGGAAGCGGGACAACTGTTGCGGATATTAATAAGTTAGTAAAGCAGCATCTTGAAATGAAAAAAATGCTTAAACGGTTTAAACGTGGAAAAGGAATGCCGCAGTTTAAATTTTAGAGAATACCGGTGTAGGTTGGCCGGGAATAAATAGTTGTATTTTTTTTAAATACTTCTGACATAATACTGCATTATGATTTGTAATGACACGGAGGAACGGAATTGGTAAAGATTAGATTGACAAGGAAGGGCGCTAAAAAGAAGCCTTTCTACAGAGTAATTGTTGCGGATGCCCGTGAAAGAAGAGATGGGTCGTTTTTAGAGATCATTGGTACGTATGATCCATTGCAGAATCCTTCTGCGATTAAGATTGATACTGATAGAGCTAAATACTGGATTGGGGTAGGAGCACAGCCGACTTCTGCAGTGCAGAAGCTTTTGAAAATTTCGGGCATCTAAAAAAGCCGCCCGGATTCTCGTGGAGGTGGACATGAAGCAGTTGGTAGAGAGTATGGCAAAGGCTTTAGTTGACAAGCCTGAGGAAGTAGTTATTTCAGAGGTGTTGGGAGAAAGGACTACCGTATTTGAGCTTCGTGTGGACACGAATGATCTTGGGAAGGTGATTGGAAAGCAGGGTAAGACTGCCCGGGCAATGCGCACTATTATGAGTGCGGCTGGAACTAAGCTTGGCAAGCGCTGTGTGCTGGAGATTCTGGAGTAGGCTGTCAGGTCACTGTCTGGCGCAATGGTTAATATTTATATGTGATTCTCCAGGAGAAGGTTAAGCCTTCTCCTTTAGATTGTGTGGTTTTGAAATATGAAGTGCGATGTATTGACGCTTTTCCCTGATATTTTGTCTGCTTATTTGAATGAGAGTATTCTTAAGCGGGCGAGGAGTAAGGGGTTGCTTGATGTAGCACTGTATAATTTCAGAGATTTTACATCAGACTCGCATAGGACCGTAGATGATATGCCCTATGGGGGCGGTGCTGGAATGGTGCTGAAGCCGGAACCTCTTTTCAAGGCTTTAGATGTTCTTGCTGAAGACGGAGTTCCGAGGCGTGTCGTGCTTTTAAGTCCGCAGGGAGCACCTTTTAGTCAGAAGGTGGCAGAAGTGTTTTCCAAAGAGGACAGAAGGATTGTCTTTATCTGCGGCAGGTATGAGGGAATAGACGAGCGGGTCATGTCAAGAGTGGATGAAGAGATATCCATTGGCGATTATGTGATGACTGGCGGAGAACTGGCCGCACTTGTTATAATTGACGCTGTAACGAGACTTTTGCCCGGCGCACTCGGAGATGCAAAATCCATAGAGGATGAATCATTTACATGGGGGTTGCTGGATTACCCTCAATATACAAGGCCCAGAGAGTATTGTGGACTCAAAGTGCCTGATGTGCTTTTGTCGGGAAATCACAAGGATATTATCGCCTGGCGACGCGGTCAGGCCCTGAAAAAGACACTGGCAGTCAGACCGGATTTACTGGAAACGGCGAAGTTGTCGGATGAAGACCAGAGGATGATATCTGATTTAAGAGATGGCTACGGCAGTAAATAAATTAGTAAGATTTTTAAATAATATATATCAGGAGGAGATCAATGAACGCCATAAAGGTTGTAGAAGAAAGCTACAGGAAGGAAATACCTCCCTTCAGTATTGGTGACACGGTAAGTGTCAGCATCAAGATTAAAGAAGGAGAGAAGGAACGTATACAGGTTTTTACAGGTATAGTGATAGGACGTCAGGGCGCAGGAATCCGTGAGACGTTTGCTGTCCGCAAGATCTCTAAAGGTATCGGCTGTGAAAAAGTCCTCCCGCTTCATTCACCTCTCATTGACAGTATCAAAGTCACTAAGGAAGGTGTCGTGAGAAGGGCTAAGCTGTACTATTTACGTGATAAGAAGGGTAAGGCCGCTAAGGTGAAAGAGAAGAAGTTCATAGGCAAATAAGGCTGTCAATTTTACAAGTTTAAAAGAGCCTGATGCATTTAAAAGTCAGGCTCTTTTTTTTGTGCTTAAGAAGATGCTGCCGAGTGTGGGTATGGCAATATGGTTAGTGTTTGCGCAGTTAATATATTGTTGAAATATCATGTATGGAGTTGTTAGGAATATAGCGAAGGTTTGAAGAATAATTGATTTAATCAGGAGGCCTTTAATTGACCTTGTTTCTATATTGGTGTGTTGTGATTTATGCCGCTTACTAATTTATGTGCTGAGAATATTTTCGCCTATGATGATAAGGTGCGCGAGGTGTATTCCTCAGTAGCCGGGCTGGATGAGGCTGGTAGGGGGCCTTTGGCTGGTCCGGTTGTTGCTGCTGCTGTAGTGCTTCCACGAGACATACATATTGAAGGATTGATTGACTCGAAAAAGACTACGGAAAAACAGCGTCGAAGGCTGTTTTGGGAAATTAACCGGAAGGCTTTGGCCATTGGAGTCGGCATTGTGGGTGCGGAGATAATAGACCGCATCAATATATTGCAGGCGACGAAAACGGCCATGAGCATAGCCATCGGCGACCTTGGGGTAAGGCTGGACATATTGCTGATAGATGCTGTGAAATTGACGGATATCCGTATTCGCCAGTTTTCTATGTTTAAGGGGGAGTCCGTAAGTGCATCGATAGCCGCCGCATCAATCATTGCCAAGGTAGTCAGGGATGATATTATGTGTGATTGTCATGCAAGATACCCCCAGTATAATTTCAGGAGTCACAAGGGATATGGTACTAAGGATCACATGTTGCGCCTGAGTCAGTACGGGCCTGCTCCGATGCACAGAAAGAGTTTTCGTCCAGTCTCTGATTATTCGATACCTGAGCATTCATAATATTGCTGATGCCGGATTCAGAATATCCTGTGAAATCTGAATATAGACAAATTTTATATATCATTTTTTTGATTTATTATATATACTACATCCGAAATTCATGAGTATTAGAGATAACCGATAAAGCATTATTTCCAGAAGATGCATTGCTTTACATCCTGAAAATATTGTGTTACAATCTTATTCCTTAAAGGAAGGTATTAGAATGGCTTTAACGAAAGAACAAAAAGAAAACATTATTGAGAAGTACAAACTGCAAGATGGTGATACCGGGTCTCCCGAGGTTCAGATAGCGCTTATTAGTGAGCGGTTAAATGGTTTAAATGTGCACTTTCAGTCACATAAAAAAGACCACCACTCAAGAAGAGGACTGCTGACTCTCGTAAGTCAAAGGCGTACACTGCTGAAATATCTTAAAGGTGTAGATAGGGCAAGATACGAGAAGCTTATCAAACAGGTTGGACTCAGAAAGTAGATATTAAATGACAATCGTAGAGATGAATCTTAAGGGTAAAGCCCTATCAATAGAAACAGGCAAGATTGCAAAACAGGCGGATGGCTCCGTTATCGTAAGATATGGAGATACCGTGATTATTGCAACTGCTGTAGCAAAGAAAGAAGCAAGAGCAGATATCGATTTTTTCCCGCTTACAGTTGATTATCAGGAAAGGACTTATGCAGCCGGTAAGATTCCTGGAGGTTTTTTTAAGAGAGAAGGCCGACCAACAGAGAAAGAGACGCTGACATCAAGGCTCATTGACAGACCGATCAGGCCGTTGTTTCCTGATGGGTTTTATTGTGAGACTCAGGGCATCGTTTCCGCACTATCTTTTGGCGAGGAAAATATAGCTGACATACTTGGTATTATTGGTGTTTCCGCTGCACTGAGTATCTCTGATATACCATTTGAAGGTCCTGTCGGGGCCGTCAGGGTTGGCATATCAAAGGGGTCATTTATTGTTAATCCAGATCTTCAGGAAATCGAAGAGTGTGAATTTTCAATGGTAGTGGCCGGCACAGAAAAAGCCGTTATGATGGTTGAGGGCGGTGGTCAGGAAATTATTGAAAGTGTGCTGCTTGAGGCACTGGAGATAGCGCATAACGAAATTAAGACGGTTATTGAGTTGCAGAAAGAGCTGGTATCGAAGATAGGAAAGGCAAAGCGGGTAGTTGTTGCGCCGGAACTGGATGAGAAGCTTATGTCAGCTGTTTCTAATTATGCACTTGAGAAAATAAAGGCAGCAATTGTTATTCCTGACAAGATGCTCAGACAGGAAACTCTGGACAAGGTTTCGCAGGATCTCAAGGATGCACTGAATTCTGATTCTGAGACGGATATTTCCAAGGACATCTCATTTTATTTTCATAAACTTGAAAAAGATCTTGTACGTAATATGATTATAGAGCAGGGTATCAGGGCTGACGGACGTAAGCCTGATGATATTCGCGCGATTAGCGCTGATCTCGGTTTGCTGCCCAGAACTCATGGTTCTGCGCTGTTTCAGCGAGGAGAGACACAGGCACTTGCGGTTGCGACACTTGGTACTTCCAGTGACGAACAGAGAATTGATTCTCTCGAAGGTGAGCAGAAAAAATCATTTATGCTTCATTATAACTTTCCTCCTTACAGTGTAGGAGAGGTGAAGTTCCTTCGGTCAGCAGGACGCAGGGAGATTGGACACGGCATGCTTGCTGAAAGAGCTATAAAAGCAGTCCTTCCGACAAGGGAAGAGTTCCCTTATACTATTAGAATAGTTTCTGAAATTATGGAGTCTAATGGATCATCTTCCATGGCCTCTGTTTGCGGCGGAATACTCGCACTGATGGACGCTGGTGTTCCAATTAAGGCACCTGTTGCCGGTATCGCAATGGGCCTGATTAAAGAAGGTGATAAGACGGTTGTACTGTCCGACATACTTGGTCTTGAAGATCATCTTGGAGATATGGATTTTAAGGTGACCGGAACTGCGGAGGGAATTACCGCTTTTCAGATGGATACAAAGATTAGTGATGTTACCCGGGCAATTATGGGTGATGCATTGGAGCAGGCCCGAAGCGGCAGGCTGCACATACTTGAGAAGATGAAGGAAGTTCTTGAGAGTCCGAGGGAAGATCTCTCTGAATTTGCACCGAGAATCTTTACCATGAAGATCAGGCAGGATAAAATCAGAGACGTTATCGGAACCGGTGGTAAGGTGATACGCGGCATTGTTGAGGAGACCGGTGTCAAGATTGATATCGATGATACTGGTTTGATAAGTATTGCTTCTATTGATCAGGAGTCAGCAAAAAGGGCAATTGCGATTGTTGAAGGAATTATTGCTGAAGCACAGCTTAATAAAATATACAACGGAAAGGTCAAACGGATAATGGATTTTGGCGCATTTGTCGAGATCCTGCCCGGCACTGAAGGCCTGCTGCATATTTCGCAGATTTCTGAGGAAAGAGTAGCAAATGTGACGGACGTGCTGAAAGAAGGCGATGTACTGGATGTCAAGGTAATTGAGATTGACAAGATGGGTAGAATTCGTCTTAGCAGGAAAGAGGCTATTCGTGACCAGGGAGCAGTGGCATAGAGATTAGGATTTGTCTTGTTCAGAGAGAGATGCTGAAAAGCATATTGTACTGATTCAGAAACGGCCACTCCATTAGGAGTGGCCTTCTTTTATAAAATAACAGCATGATATATGCAACGGAAATATCATTATTTATCGGTTGCAGTCAATCTATAGGATAAAATGTTTAAAAAAATATTACTAGATAATGGCTTGCCTCTTCTTACTGAGTCTGCATCTGATGTACGCTCTCTTTGTATCGGAATATGGGTGAAGGTCGGTTCTCGTGATGAGAATCCTGAAAAAAACGGGATATCGCACTTTCTGGAGCATATGTTTTTCAAGGGCACAGACAGACGCTCTCCTCAGGATATTGCGATGGAAATTGACTCGCTGGGCGGCGAAATAAATGCTGTTACCTCCTCGGAGTATACTTTGTTTTATATCAAGGTTCTTGATGAGTATCTTGATAAAGCACTTGACCTGCTAAGTGATATATTTATGAACTCCACTTTTCCAGAAGATGAGCTTCCGAAGGAAAAAGGCATAATCCGTGAAGAAATAAGCATGGTTGAGGATACGCCGTCCGATTATGTGCATGATCTTTTTTCAAAACATCTTTGGGGGTCATCCGGGCTTGGGCAGGCAGTTCTCGGTACCCGGGAGACTATAGATGCATTTACTAGAGATGATCTGGTAGATCATGTGAACAGATTCTACGGGGAAGGCAATATTGTTATTGGCTGTTCCGGTCATTTTGATGAAGCGCGACTGGTAGAGAGGCTTAATGCAACACTTGGGCAGTTGGAGCGCAAGAGTGCCGGAAAAAACTTTCACCCTTCAGAGTTCCATAGCGATGTAAATATTATAACCAAGGATCTATCTGAGGCTCATATATGCCTCGGACTGAATGGGCTGCCTTATAATACAGATGAGCGCTATACCATGCACCTGCTTAACACTGTATTGGGGTCCGGCTTCAGTTCTAGACTGTTTCAGAAGGTCCGGGAAGAGAGAGGTCTAGTATATTCCATATTTTCATATCACATGAGTTACCTTGATGCCGGTGTTTGGTCTGTTTATGCAGGCACGGAAAGAAAGAATGTCAGCGAGGTAATTGATATAACTGTCAATGAGATGCGGAACCTCTCCTCAACTGTTACGGAAGAAGAGCTTGTACGTGCCAAGGCTCAGCTGAAGGGCAATCTTATATTGGCCCTGGAATCTACCAGTAACAAGATGAACAATATCGCTAAACAGGAGATTTACTACGGCAGATATTATACTCCGGAAGATATTATTGCAATGGTTGAGGCCATTAAGCTTGAAAGCGTTAAAGATCTTGCCGAACGATTATCTTCTGAAGCTCCTTTTGCTTTGACTATTTACGGTCCTACTGAAAATAGTGATCTGTCCGGCGTAATAGATACTCTGAAGTAATTGTTATTTCAGAGTATCTGAAATAGTTTCTCGCCCGCTGTGCTGTTTCTTATCAGCATCGATTATTTTTATATTATGAAATAAGCCAGCCATCAGGCTGGCTGGTCAAGGCAGATGGCTCTGTCCGGCTTAGTTTGATGACGGTTGAAATTCAGCTACGCCACACCTATATCTCTATGGCTTATGGAGATATCATGCTTCTGTTTTTTTAGAGATTTTTTGATCTTCTCAGCTATAGCAGGGGATCTGTGTCTTCCTCCTGTGCATCCAATGCCAATAGTCAGGTAGCTTTTGCCCTCTCTTTTGTAAAGGGGGATGATATGATCCAGCAGCGGGTTGAGCTTCTCAAGAAAAAGTTTTGTATCTTTCTGCCCGAGGACGAAATCTCTTACCTTTGGGTTTTTCCCGGAATATGGTTTCAACTCCTTTATGAAATATGGGTTGGGCAGAAATCTAACATCAAAAAGAAGGTCTGTCTCAAGAGGAATTCCATATTTGTAGCCAAAAGACATTATGCGGATTTTCATCTCTCCAGCAGATGAGTCGCCAAAGGTCTCGATGATAAACTTGCGGAGTTCATGTACCGTCAGTGAAGATGTATCAATAATCTTGTCCGCTTCCTTTCTGATAGGTGAAAGGAGTTTGGCTTCCTTATGAAGGGATTTTTTAAGATCCTTGTCTCCGAGCGGGTGGGGCCGCCGGGTTTCTTTAAACCTGCTGATGAGGGTAGAATCCCGGGCCTCAAGATAGATGATCTTTAGATTATGCTTCTTTCGCAGAGCGCTGATGATTTTTGGAAAGTCATCAAACAGTCTTCTCTCTCGTATATCAATTCCAATAGCAATCTTTGATGTCCCGGGCGTCCTTTGGTTAAGCGTAGCGAAAGTATCTATCAGGAGTGTGGGAAGATTGTCAATGCAGAAATAACCAATGTCCTCAAAGGCATTAAGAGCGACTGATTTGCCTGAGCCGGATAGGCCGGTCAGTATTATTATGGATAGGCTGGATGTAGAGGTTTTTTTCATTGTAGCGGTTCTATTAGTCCAAAATTCCCATCGTTACGTTTATATAATACATTGAAACTG
The DNA here is from genome assembly GCA_016784355.1 of Nitrospira sp. Lineage (GTDB taxonomy): Bacteria > Nitrospirota > Thermodesulfovibrionia > UBA6902 > UBA6902 > JACNKH01. The sequence continues at coordinate 11,175 of JADHUV010000039.1, forward strand.
CCTGATGATGAATTTGTGAATACAAGAAACTCTCTGCTCATAAGGTCCATCTGCATGGCTGCTTCTTCAATGCCCATAGGCTTGATGTCGTATGATTTATTTTTGATAATTGAAGGAAGTTCTTCGCTTGTATCGACTATTTCATCCGCATTGTCACGATGTTGTTTTCTCATGGAGACAATTTTATCTTTGTGTTTTTTAACCTGGCGCGCCAATTTTTCAATGACCTCATCGATTGAGGCGTACATTTCCTCTGTTATGCTTTCTGCCTGCAGGAAAGAGCCATTAACCTTTAAGAGTATTTCGGCCTTGTGGCGATACTTTTCAACACTGAGTGTTACAGTGGCCTCAGAGGCATTGCCAAGATATTTTTTAAATTTACTGACCTTTTCCTCTGCGTGGCTCTTGAGGTTAGGTGTAAGGTCCATATGCTTACAGTTGATTATTATGTTCATGCTTTTTCCTCCCGGTTTTTTTAGTAATTATGAGGGCACTTTGATTTCAGTTAAAACCATTTTTTTCGTTTCAGGTGAGATGGTATCTTGAGTTCTTCACGGTATTTGGCGGCCGTCCGTCTGGCTACCTTTATACCTTTACTTGCCAGCATCTCAACAATTTTATTGTCATTAAGTGGTTTTAGAGGGTCTTCCTCGCTTATGGTTAATTTTATTAAATCTTTAACGGTTGAGGAAGAGATATCTCCGCTCGCTGTCTGCACGGCATTGCTGAAAAAATATCTGAAATTTAAAAGTCCCTGCGGACACTGTATGTACTTATTGGAAGTCACACGGCTGATAGTGCTTTCATGCATGCCGAGATCTTCTGCAATTACCTTGAGATTTAGGGGTTTGAGGTAGTTAAAGCCCTTCCTGAAAAAATCTTCCTGGATTCGCAGTATGCTCTCGGTTACTCTGTATATGGTTTTATTTCTCTGATCAAGACTTTTCAGCAGCCATACTGCTGAGCGGAGTTTCTCTTCAAGAAAATTTTTCTCTTCCACTCCAAGAGATTTTTTGTTGGCAAGCATTTTTCTATAGTAGTTGGAGAGGCGGAGCCTTGGTATGCCTTCATCATTTAGAGTAATTATGAATTTGCCCTCTGATTCCTCCACATATACATCAGGTATAATATGTAATATTTCATCGCTGGAATAGTTGCGTCCGGGGCGTGGCTCAAGTCTTTCTATGATTTTGATCGCCTCAATTATCTCATCAAGAGTGGACTCAAATCTGGTAGCCAGCTGTTTGTACTTTTTTGTCTCAAGTTCTGAAAAACCATCGAGAAGAATTTTTTCTACAAGAGAGGCCTTAAGGTTAAGCGGCTCAAGCTGCAGAAGAAGGCATTCCTGCAGATCTCTTGCACCAACGCCGGCAGGATCAAGACTCTGTATTAAGGTCAGTGCTTCTTGAGCCGTGTCCAGATCAATTTTGGCCAGTGCTGCCATCTCCTCAACCGTGGACTTAAGATATCCGTCTTCATTAAGACTGTTAATTATGATCTCAGCGGTCTGCCTTGTATTCTCGGTAGTGTGAGAGAGCCTGAGCTGCCAGAGCAGGTGGTCATACAGGCTGTCTTTACTCCTGTTTCTTTCAAAGGGCGATAGCATTTCTTCCTGCTGATCATTGAAATATCCGAGGTCTCTGCCATCGCTTTCCCGTTCCTCAAAATAGTTGTCCGAGGTGTAGCCGAAGAGCTTTTCAAGGGGGGTCTCCATATCACTGACCGGCTCCTTGAAACCGTCTTCATCAAGTCTGCTGTCGCTTGGCTCTGCCTCTCTATCGTTACGATTATCCGTGCCTTCTTCAAGCAGCGGGTTATTCATGAGTTCCTGATTTATGTCCTGCGAGAGTTCCAGTATAGGCAGCTGAAGTAGCTTGATAGACTGCTGCAGTTGAGGCGTGAGTATGAGTTTTTGGGAAAGCCGAAGCTCCAGTCTCTGTTCCTGTGCCATTATAGTTTAAATTCCTCTCCGAGATAACTGCTCTTAACCAGATCGTTTGAGATTAAATCATCAGGTACTCCATGGGCAAGCAATTTACCATTACTGACTATATATGCCCTGTCTGTTATTGATAAAGTTTCGCGTACATTGTGATCAGTAATAATAAGCCCGATGCCCTTTTCCGTAAGTTGCTGCAGCGTTTTTTTGAGCTCAATGACTGCGATCGGATCTATTCCTGCGAAGGGCTCATCCAGTAATATAAATAACGGGTCAACTGCGAGTGCCCTTGCAATCTCAACCCGTCTTCTTTCGCCTCCGGAAAGCTGGTATCCCAGTCTGCCGGAGAGCTTGTCCAGATTGAACTCACTCATAATTTCATCAAGCTTTCTTCGCATGTCTTTTTTTGGGGCATCCGTAATTTCCAGGACTGCCTTTATATTATCCTCAACATTAAGTTTTCTGAATATAGAGGCCTCCTGCGGCAGGTAACCTATCCCCTTGCGAGCTCTTTTGTACATCGGTGCCCTGCTGAGGTCTTCTCCATCAAGGAATATCCGGCCGTCGTCCTGCTTAATTAGCCCGAGGATCATATAAAACGTGGTTGTCTTGCCTGCACCGTTTGGACCTAGCAGTCCTACCACTTCTCCAGAACTGATGCTAATGGATATATCAGACACCACGGATTTGCCACTGTAATGTTTCTTTAATTTTTGGATATCAAGGGCGTGCAATGCCACCCTCCTTTTTATTACGGAAAAAGACCTTGCTGTCCTCAACGACTGCCCTGTCATCTTTCAGGTGAAAAATGATCTTTGACCCTGTGATGAGGTTTCCACCATCAACAACTTTCGGGCTGCCGCTGAATGTGATTTTGTTTTCTATATTGTTATATATTGCTTTGTCCGAGAAGATTGCCTTCTCCTTTTTATTTACCCTGACACTGCCCACTGCAATGATTCTGGCGACCCTGTTTTCAGCCTGATCATAAAAAACCTGCATTTTATCCGATCGCATCGTGATGTCATCGGTTTTAGCAATAACAGAACCCTCAAAAACAGCGGTGTTGTTTTTATTGTCAGCTGTAAGTGTGTCTGAAGTGATGACTACCGGCTGCTTGCCCGTGTCTTCACGCAACTCTGCAGAATAAACAGGACTGCTGAACAAAAGCAGTGTAATAACAGTATTAACGATAAAAAACAGCTGTAACATTCTTCTTTATTCTCACTATTTCATTTTTTAACTGAGCAGTAAGTCCGATGCCGTCTATTTGTAAGTTACTGCCGGTAAGCCTGACTGTACTGTCTGTGCTCACCAAATCTGCTTTACCATCATAATTCAGGGTGTCAGTTATAAATACGGAATCTTTCGTCGTAAGCTTAACTGAATCCTTCAAGGTAACTTTTTTTTCTGCAATATTATAATGCCCTTCTTTCCCGTAAATGCTTATGCGGGGCTCATTCTGAATTTCTAAATGCAGATTGTTCAGGAATATTTCTTTGTTGTCCATGGGGATTGTTGCTCGGTCTGCGGTCATTTCCCAACGAATCCGGGAGTCTTCTTTTTCTATCCAGGTGACATTTTTCATTGATGACGTTTTATAGGAAGGGTTTAACTCGATTTTTCTGTCATCATAATTCAGCATTATGATCGTGCCGATTACCATAACTATCGATAGAATTGTTAATAATTTCCCTTTAATCATATAATAGCTTATCATACGGCGTATACCATGTAAAGGACTGGCAAGAAATATGCTAGAGAATGGCTATGAGTCTGTTTTATAGTGTTATTTGAAAATAATCGAAGAGGCTTATTAGTAATAATAGCTTTATAATTTAAGATGTTATAAAGCTTAATCCGGCAAGCTGCACTGTTATGTCTGCTTGTTGTCAAGGCACTCCTTGACATACAATAACCAAACATGTTTATTATACATGTTCAATTGTCACTTATTAACTATTAGAATCATGTGCGTTGTTTTTAAATGCAGGACCGGGGTATCTCAGGTCTTCTAAAATGAGGTTATGAGCAGGACAGAAACATTTGAAAGAGGAATTCATCCTCAATATCATAAAGAACTAACGGCAGAGCGCTCTACTGTACAGGCGGCACTGCCGAAAAGAGTTCTGATACCACTTAGCCAGCATATTGGTGCTCCGGCAGCGGCCATTGTTGCTATAGGAGATGAGGTAAGGACTGGTCAGTTGATTGGCGAGTCTGCCGGTTTTGTTTCATCCCCTGTGCACTCATCTGTTTCCGGAAAGGTTATTGCGATAGCGGATTTCCCTCTTTCAAGCGGTAAGCAAGGCCCCTGTATCGTCATTGAGAGCGATGGTCAGGATACTTATTCAGACTTTCAGGAACATCCGGATTATATGAATCTGGATCCAGAGAAGATAAAAGAAATTGTAAAAAATGCGGGTATTGTAGGCCTTGGTGGTGCTGCTTTCCCGACGGGCGTGAAACTCTCGCCTCCAAAGGAAAAACTTATTGATGCAATTATAATCAATGGTGCTGAGTGTGAACCTTATCTTACAGCAGATCACAGACTCATGGTTGAAAAACCAGCTGAGATCGTTGAGGGTTTAAAGCTTCTGATGAAGACGCTTGGTGTAAGTGAAGGTTATATAGGGATTGAGGAAAATAAGCCCGATGCGATTGCAGCCATGGAAAAGGCCGTTTCAGGTCAGCCGATTGAGGTCCATGCACTTGAGGTTAAATACCCTCAGGGCGCTGAAAAAATGCTTATAAAGGCCATAAAGGATCGAGAGGTTCCAGCAAGGGGCCTGCCTATGGATGTCGGGATAGTTGTTCAGAATGTCGGAACCGCCCTAGCCGTATATGAGGCCGTTCGTTACGGTAAGCCTCTTATTGAAAGAGTTGTAACTATTACCGGTGACGGTATAAAGGAGCCGGGGAATATGATGGTAAGGGTAGGAACCCTGATCTCGGATGTAATTTCACAGTGCGGCGGACTTAAGGAAGGTGCTGTGAAGGTTATTGCCGGCGGACCAATGATGGGATTTGCGCAGTGGACACTTGATGTCCCGGTAGTTAAGGGCACATCGGGGATACTTGTTATGAGTAGTGATGAATATGTGTCCTCGGAGTCATATTCGCCGTGTATAAGGTGTGGCAGGTGTATAGATGTCTGCCCAATGGGGCTTAATCCTTCTATGCTCAGTATATTGTCTGAGAAAGAATTTTTTGAACAGACAGGCGAGTACAATCTTTTTGATTGTTTTGAGTGCGGGTCATGCGCCTATGTATGCCCGTCAAAGAGACCGATGGTGCAGTTTATGCGCCTTGCGAAGTCTCAGTCTAAACCGTAATTTTTGCAGATATATATTTTTATTATGTACGGCGGTATGAAAAATGGCAGTAAAAAATAAAGAAAATAAACTGATTGTCTCTGTAAGCCCTCATGTCAGGGATGGAGAAAGTGTCGGCCGCATAATGTGGTCTGTAAATCTTGCCCTGCTTCCGGCGTTTATCATGGCGGTTTACTATTTTGGCCCCAGGGCGGTATATGTTACGGGACTGAGTATATTGGCAGCCGTGCTGACAGAACATTTTTTTCAGAAGGGCATCGGCAGGCCAAGTACGATTCATGACGGCAGCGCGGTTCTCACCGGACTTTTGCTGGGCCTGAACCTTCCGGCAAGTGTTCCGTTTTATATCCCGATTGCGGGTTCCTTTTTTGTTATAACGATCGTCAAGATGCTCTTTGGAGGTCTCGGGTATAATGTTTTTAACCCTGCTCTGATGGGAAGGGCATTTTTGCTTATAACATGGCCTAAGGCAATGACTATATGGTATGAGCCTACAGCTAAGTTTGTCGGGATGGATGCTACTACAACAGCGACCCCGCTTGGCGTATTAAAAGAAGAAGGATTGCCCAAGCTTATACAGATGTTCGGGGATAAGTCTGATATGTATTTAGGGATGCTTTCTGGAAATACTGCCGGTTCTCTCGGCGAGACATCAGCTTTAGCTCTTCTGGTCGGTGCGCTTTTTCTTATGGCAAGGCGTTATATCACATGGCACATACCTGTCTCTTTTCTAGGCACCGTGGCGCTTTTTGCATGGGTCTTCGGCGGTGAGGGTTTTTTCAATGGTGATCCGCTTATTCATGTCTTAAGCGGCGGTCTTTTTCTGGGAGCCTTTTTCATGGCAACAGATTATGTAACCTGTCCGACCGTGAGGAAAGGTCAAATTATCTTTGGTATCGGATGCGGTGCTATTACCATGCTTATACGGCTTTGGGGTGGATTTCCAGAGGGCGTGATGTTTGCTGTACTGCTTATGAACTGTTTTGCCCCCCTTATTGACAGGAGCGTCAAGCCTGAATTGTTCGGGGCTGTAAAGGAGCAGAAACAGTGAAGACCTCAGAGATGTTTAAGATAATCTTTAATCTGGTGGTAATCTACCTTGTGGGAGGTATGATAATGGCATTTCTTTATGCCCAGACCTCGCCGATTAAGTTTAAGAAGGAAAAAGAGGAAAAGGAAGCAGCACTTAAACTGATGATGCCGGAGGCCGATAATGTTGAAAAAATAGGTGACTGGGAGCCTCATGGAAAGCATGCCGAGTATTATGCGGCCAGAAAGTGTGAGCAGGTTAAGGTAGAGACGCTTACAGATGAAAAAACCGGTAAGCTTAAAGAAGAAAAAAAGTGTATTGGACCAACGGATATCGGTTATATAGTTGAAAATTATGGTAAAGGTTACTCCAGTTATATACATGTACTTACAGCAGTGGATAGAAAATTTATCGTCCAGAAGATCAGTGTGCTCGGTCACGGAGAGACACCTGGCCTTGGGGATGAGATTGAAAAGGATTATTTTTTAAATATGTTTGCCGGTAAGACTGTGGATACGCTTGAGGTAATAAAGGGCGAGACAAAAGATAAGATTCAGTCATTGACCGGTGCCACTATCTCAACTCGTGCAGTGGCAGAAGATGCCGTGCGTAATGGTGTGAAGATGCTTACTGAAAGACTGTCAGGCGAGGTGTCGAAATGAGCGCAAATAAAAAGAGTAATTTAGAGATACTGAAAAACGGTCTCTTTGGTGAAAATACGATATTCCGTATGGCGATCAGTCTCTGTCCTGCGATTGCAGTAACAAGCGGTATGAAAAATGGTGTTGCCCTCGGGATAGCGGTTGTTTTTGTTCAGACAATGGTTAATATGACGATCTCTATGATAAGGGGATTTATACATCCCAAGATCAGGATTCCTATATTCATGCTCGTTATTGCTGGATATGTGACAATTATTGATATGCTGATGTCTACGTATGCCCGCCCAATATACAAGGAGATAGGTCTATACATTCAGATCATAGTTGCATTTGCGTCTATATTTGCCCGGGCCGAGGTCTTTGCGAGTAAAAACCGGGTCTGGCCGTCTATGGTTGACGGATTTGCAAGTGGTGCGGGTTTCCTTCTTGCTATGATAGTAATCAGTTTTTTCAGGGAATTGCTCGGTAAAGGGGAACTTTTTGGTTACTCAATTATTGCCGGCAATCCGTTATTGATCATGGTGTTGCCGGCAGGCGGGTTTATAGTGGTCGGCCTGTTAATGGGTTTTTTCAACTGGGTGGATATTAAATTTTTCGGCGGTAAGGGTGCCTCAGGTGCCGGTTAGGATAGTGGGGGTATAAGATATGGACATGGAACTGCTAAAGAGGCTGTTTGAGCTGGTCGTTTCTTCCGCTCTGATAAATAACTTTGTATTTACAATGTTTCTCGGCCTGTGTATCTTCTTCGGTGTTTCACGGAAGATGGAGACTGCTGTGGGCATGAGTATTACCTTTACCGCGGTAATGGTGGTAAGTGCAGCCCTGAGTTGGGTTGTGTTTGAGTATATAATGAAGCCATATGGCCTGGAATTTCTTCAGATTATTATATTTATCGGTGTGGTTGCGGCATTTGTACAGTCAGCAGATACAATAATGAAAAAAGTCAGTCCCTCGCTTTATTACAAACTCGGGGTGTACCTGGCACTGATAACAACAAACTGTATTATTTTAGCGGTCCCACTTATAAATGCAAGGGAAGGCTACAGTTTTCTTGAAAGCATCGCCTTCGGGCTTGGCTCAGGACTTGGCTTTGGTCTTGCCATGATCATCATGGCAAGCATACGTGAGAAATTGGAGATGGCAGATGTTCCGGTGCCGTTTAGGGGACTGCCTATATCATTTGTACTTGCAGGGTTGATTGCTCTGGCCTTTACAGGGTTTTCCGGGCTTATCAGGCTGTAAGAATTATTAGGTTGCTAGCGGTTGTAAATTACATTTAATTGTATGATTTTAAGGTAAAGGACAGGATGTTAGATATAACTATAAATGAAATATTGATTGAGTTGCTGCAGTTTGCGGCGTCTATCGGGCTTGACCAGATTCCTTTGCCGATGATGGGTGTTGGAGCAGGGGTGGCTGCAAAGGAGTATGTCAACCTGCAAGAGACTCTGACTTTTGCAGCGATCTTTTTACTTGGAATCAGTGCGCTTTTCGGGCTTGGCCTTGCATTTGCTGCTAAGAAATTTTCTATAAAGGAAGATCCGAGAGTTGATCAGGTATCGGAAGTACTTGCCCATGCCCATTGCGGAGCGTGTGGCTATGCAGGTTGCCGGCAGTACGCAGAGGCCGTTGTATTTGATCCTGATGTTAAGGCGACACTTTGTACGCCTGGCGGTGCTGCCTGTTCAGAGGCGGTTGCACGAATTACCGGCAAGCTTATGGAGCAGACAGAACCAAAGATTGCACGTGTATTTTGTCAGGGCGGGTGCACTACCTCCTCACGGAGATTTATGTATGAAGGTGTAAAAGACTGCAGGGCCGCTATACTTGCAAGCGGTGGTGATAAGTCCTGTATATATGGTTGTCTCGGTTATGGTACATGCTTCAGGGCCTGTCCATTTGGTGCGATAACGATGAGTGATGATAATCTTCCGCTCATAGATATAGTAAAATGTACGGCATGCGGTGTTTGCGCCCAGGTATGTCCCACGAATGTTATTGAGATACTTCCAACGGCCAGCGAGGTTCTTGTGACCTGTCATTCAAAAGATAAAGGTCCCGTCACAAAAAAGAACTGCCAGAAGGGCTGTATCGCCTGCGGTCTTTGCGAGAAGGTTTGTCCTTACAATGCAGTTAAGGTAGTGGATGCGCTTTCCAGAATTGATCTTGATAAATGCCGTGTATGCGGACTGTGTTTAAGGAAGTGTCCGACTGATGCTATAAAAGATTTCATCCCTTTAAGGCCAAAGGCAATGGTAACTGAGAAGTGTATAGGTTGCCATGCATGTGCCAAGGTATGTCCGGTCAATGCAGTGACAGGTGAATTGAAGAAACTTCATGTTGTTGATCAGGATAAGTGTATCGGTTGCGGGATATGTACCTCAAAATGCCCGGTGTGTGTGATAACTGGCACATTTAATTATGCAAAAGTAAAGCATGAGCATGATGAAAAACAGGCTATAAGGAAGCGGGCAAAGGAAGAACTAGAGGCCACATCTCCGTCCTGATATTGTACGAATCCTCCTCCATTTTTTTTTAAAAATCGACTTTCTGCCATATAGTTAAGTTTATTATTTGAATTTCATATCGTTTTTTGTTACTCAAATCACATGAAGTAAGTTGGCGTTTTGTGATAATAAAATTATGAATGGAATAATCAGCGGATCAACGGGTTGGAAAAAACAGAAATATTATGCCTCTCGGGAGATAAGGCTTTCAATTGCAGTGATAACTATTGCTGCGCTTTTCCCATTAGTTTTTTTCACATTTTTTGCAAAGTGGCTTAGTCTGATAGTAGGGCAGGGTATTCCGCTTCTTCTTTTTGTGTTTGCAGGTTATGCCGGCATCATATTTCTCATATCAGCCATATTCTCACGAAGGCTTTTAGGGCCGTTTCAAAGGCTTAATGATGAGCTGAAGTTGATTCGCTCCGGGAACAGGCACCGCAGATTGTTTGTGCGTGGTAGTGACGATATTTACATAAATTCATTTATTGTGGAGGTCAATGCTTTTTTGGACGAATATGAACAATGCATGGATCTCAATGACGAGATACTGGCAACTGCGACAAGGCAGACTCTGCTTATAATGTCTGAATTATCCCGGGCTACTTCAAACAGGGATGGTCTGCGACAGCTGGTTCTGCAGTTTCATGAGCGTGTAGAATTGCTTAGACGCGGGCAGCAGACAACGACAGATCTACTGCAGGCGTCCGGTCATGTCAGGGAGACTAGCGGATATACGCCTCAGTGACATACATTCTCATCATTCTGTGGGTATTAAAGTAATTGGCATTTTTACCAATTGCGTTCTGCATCATCCTGATCCAGTTTGCTCTATCATTGTAATAAGCCGGTATGACAACATTTTCAAGCTTGTCATACAGGTCATCTGCATCAATCTTGTTCATGTTTTTATTTGGCTCGACCTCGGTAGGCGCAGGCCCAATGGACCATCCTGTAAATCCTTCAATATGTCCCTCAATCCACCAGCCGTCAAGCACACTGAAGTTCATCACTCCGTTTACTGCCGCTTTCATACCGCTTGTCCCCGATGCTTCAAGCGGTCTGAGGGGGGTGTTGAGCCATATATCAGATCCGGATACAAGGTCCAGCGCAATTTCCATGTTGTAGCCCTCAAGGAATGCGATCTCTATTTTACCTTTAAGCTTCTTTTTATAGCCGACAATAGTCCTAATCAACTCTTTACCGACTTCATCTTTAGGATGGGCCTTGCCTGCATAGATAATCTGAATCTTACCGGCGCCGATCTTTTCAAGCTTGTCCAGCTCACTGAACAGAAGGTCAGCTCTTTTGTAGGCAGTTGCACGTCTTGCAAATCCTATTGTAAGAACATCTGCTTTCATTTTGGAAGAAGTAGTAGTGTTTACGTAATCAATAAGTTTTTTCTTTGCAGCAGAGTGAGCAGCCCACAACTCATCATCCGGAATTACTCCGGCACGGACAAATGTTTCAGGTTCGTTGGCCCAACCTGGCAGATATTTGTCAAATACTTTTTTCATGCTCTCACAGGTCCATGTGAATACATGTACTCCGTTTGTAATGGATTTGATCTCGTAGCCGGGGAACATATTTTGCGAGACTTCCCCATGCTTCTTTGCTACACCGTTAACAAACTTGCTCAGATTGAATCCGAGTAAAGTCATGTTTAAGTCTTTTTCTCCTGCAAGTTCTTTCAGTGTCGCTATTGGGAAATAATCACCAAACACTTTACTGTAAAGTTCATAGGAAAATTTATCATGCCCAGCCGCCACAGGAGTATGTGTGGTAAAGACACACAGGTTTTTAACTGATTTCATATCCCATATCCGGGACTCGTCCCATACTGACTCTATATCTTTCTTATATTCGTGGAGCAGTTCCAATGTAAGAAATGCCGCATGTCCTTCGTTCATATGATATTTCTTTATATGTAAGCCGAGCTTGCGAAGCATTCTGACTCCGCCGATCCCGAGAATTACCTCCTGTTTTATGCGATAGGTATCATCTCCGCCGTACAGTTTATCTGTCAGAATTCTGTCCTCAGGGCTGTTTTCGGGCAGGTTGGCATCCATATAAATAACCGGTATAGTTCCGCCTCTCGGACTTTCAACAATATATACCCATGACTGCAGCACTACTTCACGACCCTCTATGGTCACACTGACATGCACCCCTGTTTGTTTCATCAGGACTGCTGGATCCCACTGGACTTCCTCTTCTGTCTGCACCCCGTCTTTACTGATACGCTGTTTGAAATATCCCTTTCGGCATATTAGTGTGACCGCTACAAACGGCAGATCCAGGTCAGTTGCTGATTTGACGGTATCCCCGGCGAGAATACCGAGACCTCCGGAGAAGGTGGGAATTTCATCCCTTAGTCCGATTTCCATTGAAAAATAAGCTATCTTGGGTTCGTTGGTATATTTATATATTATTGACATGGCGTATATTATAGCAGAATGAGACTGACTTTTATATAGAGTTATTGCAGAGAATTAAATATATTTTTTTGTAATGATTTTGCTTTAAAACCTATGCAGCACGCTATTTCCTCCGGCAAAAAAAGTATTATCCTTCAGCATGCATCAAACTGATTCAGAGATCTTCTTTTTAAATAGTTTGCTGGATTGCTTGATCAAGAGCATGTATAGAAAGAATTAATAATAAATTTTAATTTGAAATCTTAAAAAAAAGAGGTGTCTAAGTTGTGGGCATATTTTGACCGTTATATTCTTAATATATAGGCGCGTGAAACATTGTCTTTATGAAAGTTTATTGTTGATACTGTTGTTTATGAAAGTATAATGATTGTATGCTGGAGGGATTAAAGTTTTTTTGAGTGTCGTCCGATAATGATATTAAGCATGCGATCAGTTCCGTACTTTATGATAGCTGATGGTTTGAAAAATTATGTATAAAAGACAGTGTGTTAACCATAAGGAGGGTTATGATGAGACTTAAAAGAGATCAGAAGGGCTTTACCCTGGTAGAACTGGCCATAGTAATGGTTATTATCGGGCTGATGATTGGCGCGGTTTTGAAGGGTCAGGCCATGATTGATGATGCAAAGCAGAAGAGGTTCCTTAATGATCTTAAGGGTATAAGCGCTGCATATTTTACTTATTTTGACAGGTACAATGCATATCCCGGCGATGATCCTAATGGTGCTTCCCGCGGGTGGACAGGTGTAGCCGCCGGTGATGCTGATGCCAGGATCGAGGGCAACTATACTACTCCGGCCGGTGAGTCTCAGGAGGCATGGCAGGCACTTCGATATACAGGTCTTCTCTCTGGTGATCCTACGGCGACAGGTGTAGCATCATTACCAAGTCATCCGTATGGAGATCAGTTTGGTCTTACAAACTATAACTTTGGAACGGGTGTGGGCATAAGAAACTGTGTGTTTGCTGACAATATTCCCGGTAATGTCGCTGAGATAACGGATATAAAATTTGATGACGGAATTTATAACACGGGAACAGTGAGGGGGTCTGCGGCATACACCTCCGCAACAGTTGACCTTCGCTATGCCTTGTAGTCTGAATGACCATAGATATATGAATTTAAAGGGGCGATCATCTCGCCCCTTTTTATTATTTGTTCAGACACGGATGCCTTGTCGGGCGAATTCTTGTGGCGACCCACCAAGTCAATCATTCTGGATCTGGTAGGGGCCTGTATACAGTTTTTTACCTTTTATAACGGTAGATATATAATAATCAAGATGAAAACTAATTGTAATTCTGATCAGTCAGGCTTTACACTTATTGAACTTGCCATTGTTCTGGTCATTATCGGCATGCTTGTCGGTATGGGCGCGGGGCTTTTGGGCCCTATGACAGAAAGGTTGAAGCTGAGTCAGACACGGGAGGCGGTTGATGATGCCTATGCGGCCTTGCTTGGATATGCAGCTGCTAACAGGACACTTCCTGCTGCTCTTGCTAATCTGAGTTCACGAACAAAAGACGCTTATTCTGCTGATCTTCTTTATTACCCGGTAAGCGGAATAACCGGATCAGATCTCTGCACAAATTCCGGAACCTATTTTACAGTTACGGATGAGGGGACATCGAAGACGAATGTCGCATTTATCATCTATAGTATAGGAAGAAATGCCTGTAATGAGACCGGGACTGCCAGTCCCTTTACAAAATCTATTGTCGGCACTGTGGGTACATGTGCCTCGGATGCAAACGCGGGGTATGATGACACTGTTAAATATATAGATATTGATCAATTGCGTGAGCAGATATGCAATGCCTTTAAGATAGTGACAGATACCCTTCCGATTGGCAAAGAAGAAGTCTCGTATGCCTCCACAACTCTTGAGGCAACAGACGGTACGCCGGCTTATACCTGGGCACTAAGCAGTGGTGCTTTACCTACAGGACTCAGCATGAGTACAGCCGGGGTTATCTTCGGGACACCTTCGGTTGACGGGAGTTTTAATTTTACTGTCACGGTTACTGATGCAGAAAGCCGGACATCCTCCAAGAGTTTTGCGATAACTATTAACCCGAATGACCCTGAAATAAACACAGCTGTTATGCATTACAGTTCAGTTGGTTTATCCTATACTGCCAATCTTGCGGCATCCGGCGGTACAGGTTCTTATACGTGGTTGATATTCTCAGGAGCACTCCCGACTGGTCTCAGTCTGAATCCTGCAACGGGGGTAATTTCAGGTACTCCGACAATTGCCGGTACCTATGCCTTTACCGTGCAGATAACTGACTCCTCTTCCAGAGTTGCCCGCAGGACACTATCAATAGCTATTAATTAATGTAGTTGATTTAAGGATAATAAGGACTATTTACCAAGGAGCTTGAAAAGGCCGGTATCTTCACGGTCAGTCCTGTTTTTCAGGGCGCTGAAAAGCTTTGAGTTTCCCTTATAAATTCAGCCGGATTTGTCTGAATATTGCTGGCACCGGCCCATTTTGCAGCGTAATTCTCAAATATGCCTCTCATATTGCCCGTTTCATTTATAAATTGCTCAGTCAGGTCATGTGTTTCTGTTTTTTTTTCTTTAAAAGCAGTGGATACCGGCCCCGGTCTTCAATATATATTGTCTATGGACTCAAGCAGTTCCTTATGCTGTCTTCGCAGATTATCTGTTTTTTTCACTGTCCTTGATCTGTATAGTCAGTTGGAACCACGTCACAGTTG
>JADHUV010000040.1 GCA_016784355.1 Nitrospira sp.
TTCTGTTTTTTTTTCTTTAAAAGCAGTGGATACCGGCCCCGGTCTTCAATATATATTGTCTATGGACTCAAGCAGTTACTTATGCTGTCTTCGCAGATTATCTGTTTTTTTCACTGTCCTTGATCTGTATAGTCAGTTGGAACCACGTCACAGTTGTTCGAATGGTGAATATTTGATAGTAAAGAGATTATGTCTAATTTATGGATTTATTAAAATATTTTATTTATTTATTTTCATTTACTTTGCTAATTATCTTCCATTAGAATATCAGTTCGCAGAATTTGAAGTAACACTATATTCAAAAAATAAGATTACTCGTTGGCAACTCTCCAGAAAAGGTGGTAATGATATGATGGAAAAGCAGTGCAAGACTATACTGGACAAGTATCGCAAGGGAAATGGCAGTGTTATCTCCATTCTTCAGGATATGCAGGAAGAATTCGGCTACATTCGAGAGGATGCAGTCAATTGGTTTTCAGGTGAATTGAATATCCCTGCAAGCAATTTTTATGGTGTTACAACTTTTTATTCACAGTTTTATCTGAAACCCCGTGGTAAGAATATTATTACTGCGTGCTGCGGAACGGCATGTCACGTAAAGGGATCGGCCCCGATAATTGAAAAATTGAGAACCGATCTTGCTATTCCTGAGGGGGAAAATACAAGTAAAGACGGAAAATACACACTTGAAAGTGTTGCCTGTGTCGGTGCCTGCAGTATTGCTCCGGTATTTATTGCCAATAAAAAAGTTTTTGGTAAGGTATCAAAAGAAAGCGCTGACGATATGATCAGCTTTATAGAAAGTAAGAAAGGGAAAAAGAATGGCAAGTAAGAATAATACGGATATCAAAAGCCTAGTAATAAGGGTGTGCGTTGGTACCGGTGGTCTTGCAGCCGGCAGTCAGGAAGTCATAGATGAGTTTACTAAGCTCCTGAAGAAAAAAGGCGTGAGGGCGGAGGTCCTTAAAAAATGTGTGAATAAGACAGGCTGTCGTGGTTTTTGTGCCAAGGACGTTCTGGCGGATGTTATTGTTGATGGCATATCACATACGTATCAGCTTTTAACCGCAGAAAATGTGGCCCGTATCGTTGAGGAGCATATCGTAGGCGGGGAGCCGGTTGAGCAGTGGCTTGTAGGTCCGGAGTATCACGCATTTCATGACAAGCAGACAAAGATACTCCTTCATGAGTGTGGTCATATAGACCCTGAAGATATCAATGCCTATACTGAGATAGGCGGATATAATGGTGCCAGAAAGGCACTTACAATGAAGCCTGAGAATATCATTGCTCAGATAAAGGATTCAGGACTAAGGGGCAGAGGCGGTGCAGGTTTCCCTACAGGATTAAAGTGGGAGTTCTGTCGAAATGCTGATTCAGATCAGAAATATATTATATGCAATGCTGATGAAGGCGATCCAGGTGCATTTATGGACCGTTCTATAATAGAGGGGAACCCGCATTCAGTGATCGAGGGCATGATAATAAGCGGCTATGCCATTGGGGCCAGTTTTGGATACATTTATATTCGTGCTGAGTACCCGCTTGCAATAGAGAGGCTTAAAATTGCACTTTCAGAAGCTCGAAGCAATGGATTTCTGGGTAAGGGAATATTTAATAGTGATTTTGATTTTGAGTTAAAGATCAAGGAAGGTGCAGGAGCTTTCATTTGTGGTGAAGAGACAGCCCTAATCGCCTCGATTGAGGGTAAGCGCGGAATGCCTCGGTCAAAGCCTCCATTTCCGGCTCATAAAGGACTTTTGGGTAAACCTACTGTCATTAATAATGTAGAGACACTTGCAACGCTTCCTTCTATTATGACAAAGGGAGCGAAGTGGTTTTCATCAATTGGTACTGAAAAGAGCAAGGGAACAAAGGTATTTGCTCTTACAGGAAAGATTAAAAACACTGGCCTTATTGAGGTTCCTATGGGCATTTCTCTTAAGGAAATTATTTATGACATCGGCGGCGGGATGGAAAAGAAAAACCGTACGCTCAAAGCTGTGCAGACCGGAGGTCCGTCAGGCGGCTGTATCCCTGCTGCCAATATAGATATGCCGGTTGATTATGAATCACTTGCTGCTGCTGGATCGATGATGGGTTCAGGTGGAATGGTGGTCATGGATGATCTGACCTGTATGGTTGATATGTCTAAATTTTTCCTTACTTTTACCGCAAATGAGTCTTGCGGCAAGTGTGTTCCCTGCAGAGTTGGGACCAAAAGGATGCTTGAGATACTGACCAGGATTACTGAGGGCAAGGGAAAAAGCAGTGACATTGATCTGCTGCTTGAACTAGGTAAGGACATTAAGCTTGCTTCACTCTGTGGATTAGGCCAGTCAGCGCCGAATCCGGTGCTCTCTACTCTCCATTATTTCCGGGATGAGTACGAGGCTCATATAAATGAAGGCATATGCCCTGCCGGCGTATGCAAGTCTTTGCGCCGGTATACGGTCAGTGATGAGGCCTGCAAAATGTGCGGTAAGTGCAAGACAGTGTGTCCGTCCGATGCGGTTACCTGGGAAAAGAAGCAGAAGGCAGTTATTAGCAAAGAAAAGTGTATTAAATGCGGCGCATGCTATGAGGCCTGCCCCTTTAACGCG
Organism: Nitrospira sp.; assembly: GCA_016784355.1. Taxonomy (GTDB): domain Bacteria; phylum Nitrospirota; class Thermodesulfovibrionia; order UBA6902; family UBA6902; genus JACNKH01. Next base: position 2,604 of record JADHUV010000040.1, read on the forward strand.
ATACTGTAAGACGGTTTAGAACGAACAGAGGAGGTTTAACTTTGTCTGACAATACGATAAATATAAAAATGAATGGCGTGGCTGTGCAGTGCGGGCTTGAGGACACGATTCTCACTGCCTCAAAGAAAGCCGGGATACGCATCCCGACACTTTGTCATGACGACCGCCTTGAGCCGTACGGCGGTTGCCGGCTTTGCATAGTTGAGGTAAATGGCGGTATGAGGCCGCTTCCTGCTTGCACTACACCGGTTGCGGAAGGAATGGAAATAAGGACTGAGACGGAAGATGTTCGAAAGATCAGGAAGAGTGTAATTGCTCTTCTGTTGTCTAACCATCCCAACGATTGTATGAGATGTGAGTCAACCGGGGACTGCACTTTGCAGGATCTTTCGTATGAATATGAGGTAGACGGCAGTCAATATGAAGGTGAAAAATGTGAGCTTCCAGTAAGGGATGATAACCCCTTTATTACCTTTGAGCCTACTAAGTGTATTCTTTGCGGACGCTGCGTCCGGATCTGTAACGAGGTCGTGATGGCTGGTACGATTGATTTTAATGGGCGTGGATTTGATACCATCCCTGATACTGCATTTGGTAAGCCTCGCTCCCTTGATAACTGCGAGTTTTGCGGACAGTGTGTATCGACCTGTCCCACCGGAGCACTCACAGACAAGAAGGCCAGGGGTAAGGGCCGTGCACATGAGATGAAGAAGGTGCGGACTACCTGTAGTTACTGCGGTACCGGGTGTAACTTTGATCTGAATGTTAAGGATGGTGAGGTAGTCAAGGTTACATCAGCTTATGATGCCCCAGTAAACCACGGAAACCTTTGTGTCAAGGGTCGCTATGGTTATGATTTCATCCATAGCGATGAGAGGATCACGACTCCCCTTATTAAAAAGGGTAACAAATATATTGAAGCTACCTGGGATGAGGCGCTGGAATACTGCGCACGAAGGTTCAGTGATATTATTAAAAAACATGGTAAAGAGACAGTAGGGGGTTTTTCTTCATCCAGATGTTCAAATGAGGAAAACTTTCTGCTTTCAAAATTTGTACGTACAGTTTTCAAGACGAATAACGTCGATAACTGTGCGCGTGTCTGACACGCTCCTACTGTGGCCGGTCTGGCCACCAGCTTGGGAGCAGGTGCAGCTACCAATTCATTAGCACAAATGCCGGACATTGATACAATATTTCTTTTTGGATCAAATCCGACCGAGGCGCACCCGATTGTATCGCTTTACCTGAAAAAAGCCCTGAAAAAGGGAGCAAAGCTGATTGTCGGAGATCCGAGAAAGACCTGGATGGCAAAACGCGCTGACGTATGGCTGAATCTTAAGCCCGGCAGTAATATTGCCATGATGAACGGCCTTGCTCATGTAATCCTGAAAAACGGTTGGGAGAACAAGAGCTTTATCGGTCAGAGAACCGAGGGTTTTGAAGAATTTAAAGTACAGGCTGCAAAATATGACCTGAATAAGGTTGTAAAGCTGACCGGTGTTAAAAAAGAAGACATCATCGAAGCTGCAAGGCTTTATGCAGATGCGGGCAAGGCAATGATTGTGTATGGTCTCGGAGTCACAGAGCATCAGACGGGTACAGAAAATGCGATGGCTATGTCCAACCTTGCCCTGTTGTGCGGTCACATCGGACGTCCTTCAACCGGTATCATGGCATTGAGGGGTCAGAATAATGTTCAGGGCGCCTCGGATCTTGGTCCGCTGCCGGCTACACTTCCCGGTTATCAGTCAGTAACCAGCGAGGCAGTGAGGAAAAAATTCGGAGATGCCTGGAATGTTGAGATCTCATCGCAGATTGGTAAAAAATCTGTTGAGATGCTTGAAGAGGCATGTCATGGTAAGTTCAAGGGAATATTTATTCTCGGTGAGGATCCTGCACAGACAGATCCGAATGTCCATGAAGTGCGTAAGGCACTGAAGTCTCTTGATTTCCTAGTGGTTCAGGATATATTCCATACTGAGACAACCAAATTTGCTGATGTTATCCTGCCCGGCGCAAGCTTTGCAGAAAAAGACGGTACATTTACAAATGGTGAAAGAAGGGTCCAGAGGATTAGAAAGGCGGTTGAGCCTGTAGCTGGAATGGCTGAGTGGCAGGTTATCTGTAAGCTCGCTAACTATATGGGTTACCCCATGAATTATAATCATCCTTCAGAGGTCATGGATGAGATTGCAAGCCTTGTTCCTATCTACGGCGGTATAAGTTATGATCGCCTGGAAAATGAGACCTTGCAGTGGCCTTGCCCGACAAAGGATCATCCGGGCACTACCACGATGTATACAGACATATTTGCAAGACCGGGTGGATTGGCAAAGTTCATGGTGCTTGATCATAAAGGGCCGGGCGAAGTTGCAAGCAAGGACTTCCCTTTGACTCTGGTGACAGGCCGAATTCGTGAACATTACAACAATGGCTCTATGACCAGAAGGGTTCCCGGGATTATGGAACTTGTTCCTGAAGAACTTGTAGAGATCAATCCGGCTGATGCAAAAAAGTTGAATATTAGTAATGGAGATATGGTCAATATATCCTCAGTCAGGGGTAAGATCAAGGCACGGGCAAAGGTTACGAACCGTTCACAGGCAGGAAATGTCTTTATGACCTTCCATTTTGAAGATGCGCTTACGAATATACTCACTTCTGAGCACAAGGATCCGATAACTGGAACACCTGAATACAAGGCATGTGCGGTTAAGATTGAAAAATAAAGCTTAACTTTTAATTGTCATTTATCAACAAAAAGGGACACGTTTTAAACGTGTCCCTTTTTTTGCAGGAAAGATCTGAGCCGAGCAGCCGAGAATCCTGAGGGGGAGGATCCTGGCTGCTGTCCGGCTCCAGAATTTCATTGCTGATACTGCCTTTTTATGCGGGGCAGTTGGCTGCATTCTTTCTTGCTACCTATATGTATTATCGGAAGAAGTGGTAATAAACTTTACATGTAAGACAAATAAATTTTATAACATTGACAAAATGCATATTTGGCTTAAATAATGGGCTGTTACCTGGCTTGATAATTGTGACATATTGCATTATATACGTTGAATTACTAGAATAGGACGAAGATTTAGGCCGGTTGTCGGGGCGCAGTTAGTGATATTCATAATTTGAGATTACCTGAGGGGGTTATGAATCAATATGTAAGTACCGTAATTTTGCTTAGTTGCAGCAATATATTCATGACATTTGCCTGGTATGCTCACCTTAAACATCTTAATCACAAGGCCTGGATTATTGCGGCACTTGTCAGTTGGGGAATCGCTCTGTTTGAGTATCTTCTGCAGGTTCCCGCAAATCGTATTGGTCATGAGGTTATGTCCATTGGACAATTAAAGGTGCTTCAGGAAGTTATTACTCTCACAGTGTTTATTCCCTTCTCAATTTTCTATATGAAGGAGAAACTGACACATGACTATCTCTGGTCGGGATTTCGTCTTATGGGGCTGTATTTTTTTCTGTTTCGCTCAAAGATCATTGGAGCTTAACCTTGTGACTTTTATACCTTACCCATCTCAGGCTAATTAGATGACTATAAAGGACATCCGGCGAAATACGTTATCCGGTATCACTGTTGGTATAGTTGCTCTGCCGCTTTCCATGGCTCTGGCTATAGCCAGCGGTGTAGCACCGCAATATGGTTTATATACAGCTATTATTGCGGGCATTGTTACTGCTATTTCGGGAAGCAGTCGGGTTAATATCTCCGGGCCTACAGCAGCCTTTGTCGTTATTTTGCTGCCCATTACACAGCAATTTGGCTTTGGTGGTTTGCTTATGAGCGGGCTCCTTGCAGGAATTATATTAGTGGTGATGGGTTTTGGACGTATGGGAACGCTTATTGAGTTAGTACCATACCCGGTAACCATTGGATTTACATCCGGGATTGCTACAGTTATTGCAACTATCCAGATCAAGGATTTCATGGGCTTACATATAGATTCGCTCAGCGGACACTATATCAGTAAACTCACGGCGATTACGAGAGCTTTACCTACAATGCAGTGGGAAGAAATATTGATTGCTTCCATAACTTTTTGCACTCTTGTTTTCTGGTCCAAATTGAAGTTGCGGGTTCCTGCGCATCTGATTGCCTTAATTGCAGGCGCTAGTGCGGCCTTTATCGCTGCATATTATATTGAGGGTTTCAATGTTGCAACGATCGGTTCAGCATTCAGCTATAACACGGATGGATTTGTTGGAAATGGTATCCCGCCGGTATCGCCTCGATTTACTCTTCCGTGGAAATTGCCTGATGCAGACGGTATTCCTATAGGTTTAACTCTAAGCCTTATTTCTTCATTGCTAGGGCCGGCGTTTGCAATTGCGATGCTTGGTGCAATTGAATCGCTTTTGTGTGCGGTCGTTGCTGATAGTATGGCCGGAACAAAAACAGACCCTAACCGCGAGTTAATTGGTCAGGGTATTGGAAATATTATAGTGCCGTTTTTTGGCGGCATTCCAGCAACCGCCGCAATCGCCAGAACTGCTATGAATATAAGATCCGGCGGAACAATGCCTCTTTCCTCTGTAATACATGCACTGTTTATTATTGGTGCGATCTTAATGCTTGCGCCGGTTCTCGCCTATATCCCTATGGCATCCATGGCAGCAATGTTGATGATGGTAGCATGGAATATGAGTGAAGCACGGCATTTTATTCATATCTTAAAAGTGGCCCCGCGTCATGATGTTATGGTGCTTTTAACCTGTTATTTTCTTACTGTGCTGCTTGATATGGAGATTGCGGTTGCTGCAGGGATGGCCCTGGCGGCTATTTTATTTATAAAACGAACAATTGAACTGACAGGGGTTCAAATTATCGGACATAGTGATGCACATACATATCCGCATATGTGCGAAGCGGTTATGGTGTACGATATAAATGGACCGATGTTTTTTGGTGCGGCACAGAATGCCTTGAAGACCCTCTTGAATATAAGGGTGGAAATAAAAGTTGTTATTCTTGATATGCGTGATGTTTCTATGATGGATATGACTGCCATTGTTGCAATGGAATCGATTATTGAGAACTTCAGAAAAAATAATATAGGTCTTGTCATTAATGGTATGAATGTAGATATCAAGGCAAAATTAAAAAAAGCCGGAGTTATAAATGCTGAATCAAATATTCTCTTTTATGATGATATTAATGACAGCATTAATAAGTCATGCCTGATGGCAGGACAAATTTTATAGTAAATTCTGAATCGGAAATATCGACCTTTTCAACCGGAGTTTCCGTGGACAGCTGAGATTTGATTGATTATATATCGGTTTTAAAAAGCCTGATTAATTGGTTTTTCAGTAGTAAATAGACTTTTTTAGCTGTTTTATACGAAGTGATCTTCTCTCAAGTTGATGTCTCCGTTGGTTAAGTAAGTTTTCTATGAAACTCTTATTTTATGGGCAGGCCGCGACTCTTTTTTTGACTTCTCAGGCGAGTCGTTACGTACATACTTTTCATGACTTCCTCATATCTATAAGGTATTTATTAATCAGCGTCACTATTATCATTTTGGCCACGTGAGGAGGAAGATTTCTGTCTTGGCGCCTTGTACACAAACCAGTCTTCTTTGGTAATAGGATGAAAATGGTCTGACTCATCAATAAGTATTTTTGCAGTTGTCTGTCTAACAGCGGCTATCTCCACTCTGACGCCTTCGCTTTTCAGATGGACTACTAAATCTACATAATCGGAATCTCCTGACATGATAATAATAGTATCAACCTTTGACGCGAGTTGAGTGGCCTTGATAGAGAGAGGGATATCAGCAGACTTATGACAGGGGATGACCGAGCCGTAGTAGTTTTCATGCAGCCTATCAGCAAACTTTGAGGAGATCGCCTTTCCCTCTCTGAAATATATCAATCTGTTAAGCCCTCTGCCATTGAGCAGTTTGGGGATAAGTTTATCGAAATTTATCATTGCATTTTTTGCTTTAGAAAGTTCGTGAATGCTGCGTTCAATATTGTTGCCGTCACATAAGATTGCAACGGATTGATTAATTAGTATATTTTCCATTAGTTGTAATTGAAATCCTTTTTTCTATAGCCATTAATGTGCATAGTATTATTCGGCCTTATTTGATTTTGCATGCACACAGGTATAAACTGATATTTTTTTATTGTAATCTGCCTGCGTAAGGCAACTACATTGGCTTTATTATTATTAAGTACAGAGAAGCTATATTTTCTTCTCGAGCAGTTCGGCAAGTTTATTGAGATGCTGTTTTTCTTCATCAATAAGAATACTGAAGATTTTTTCAGAGTCTCCATCATTAATTTTTTTCTGCATTTTAATATATAAGTCATATGCATTTGCTTCGAGCGCAAGGGTAAACTCCAGTACTTCTTTTGTGCTTTTATTATTTGCCCATTGCAGGGCTTCTTTTACCGTGATTCCTCCTTCCATTATATCTTCAGAATGGTCATCATGTACTATATCAAGGGCGCCATTGCTATTTTTTGATTTACTGTATAACTCCTCAATAGTTGATTTATGATGTTCCTCTGCTAAGGCCAGTTGAGAACATAGAGCCTTAAGTTCTCCGTCGCTGCTCTTAGATGCAACGGCCTGATAAAAGTATCGTGATCCCTCTTCAATCTTCCATGCGAGACTTAAAAGTTCTGCTGTAGTGTGTGCCTCGGTGAAATAAGCCATACCTGATTCCGGCAGCCCTTCTGCCTTAAGTCCGTTCCAGGCATGGATTCCTCCTTCCATGCTGTATGACTGATCGAAACCGGCACCTTCGAGGATTGCAGCAGCCGACCGGCTGCGTACGCCTGATGCTCAATATATAATTGTCGGCTTTGCGGGGTCTAGTTTATCAAGTTGCTCACTAAGCTGTCCCAATGGTATGAGTGTAGCCCCTGGAATATGCTCCATCTTGTATTCCATGGGCTGACGCACGTCTATCAGGTTGAATTGTCCCTGATCGTGGTCTTTTAAAAACTGCCGTACTTCATCAGGCTTCATAGTAGAAACCGGTTTGAAATAATCAAATATAGACATTACCCCGGCCTCTCGTCCTGGGTCTGCTCTTCAGCAGTCCAGTTCTTAAGTACATCAATAATCTTTTTGGCCTGATCTTTATTAGATATATTAAACTTTGATCGCTGAATATACTCGCCGCCCTTTTTCTGATAGCGTCTTATTGTAAACAGATCCTGTCCAAACTCCTCCGTCTTGCGGTCCAGTTGCTGGTACTTAAACATAAGAGTTGCCCAGGCACCTTTTGTAAGGATCACCTTGTCCAGCTCTTTAACCAGTTGCTGCTCACCTTCACTGAAATTTATAGTTACATCGTTTATGTCAGAAGCCACATTATCCTCCTCGCAGATTGATTGATCGAAGTCTCATTGAAACCGTCAATATTAATAAATATAAAAGATTATAAGGTATATATCGTCTTAAATCCAGTCTGCGAAGAAGGATGCACAAGGCGATGAGCTTTGCACCTGTGCAAGAAAGGTGTTTATGATAGCTTGGAAATAACTATTATCTATACAATGGTTATTGAGATAAGGTTTAAGCCTTGCCAGTGCTCCACGCTACTTTTACTATGATCAGTGCCAAATATGAAATACTGAAAAGGAGTATCAGTACGGTTGATATTAAGTATTTTGATAAATCTTTTTTCATAATCCCCTCAGAATTGCTTTAAAATATTTAATTTATGCCTTTGCTGACTTTCTCATTGCCTGTGAGGTCAGCATTAATGTGTACGATATTGAAAAAACCGCAACCAGTGCAACAGTGATAATTAACTTTGAAAAAATTCCAATCATAATCCCTCTCCTTTTATGTTTGATACTGAGGATTAATATGCAATATACATGCCAGAATTAAGTTTAAGCATATAGAGGCCTAAAACATGTTATATCAAGGTGTTATAAATATGTAGTTGTTTTGAATGCCTGTATGCTGGCACACTGTGCTTCTGTGCGTGTCACAGTGCTTTGTGGCACTTATTTATTGCGGGATGAGGACTCGGCATGCCTGAATACATCATTTTTCAGCCAGAGCCAGAACATGCTCCTTACTCCTGTAACCGCTGCTTTCAGGTCATTGAGGTTGCGCAGACTTATAAGTCTCTTTAATATAAAGCTTGGTCTTGAGTAAAACCGTTTAAAAGCCAGCTGGCGCAGGGTTGCAATCTCATCTCTTGTCATAGAGTGAGGGACAAAAGCAGCCCCCTGATATGTGTAGTCGATAAGATTTTCTGACATAGTGCCATACTGATCTATATTATCGAAGAGGTCTGTGCCCGGGAAGGGTGTAAGGGCATGAAAGTTCGCAATATCGGGGTTAAGCTCACAAGCAAATTCAATAGTTTTCAATCCGTCTTCAAAAGTCTGCCCGGGTATGCCGAACAGAAAAGGGGTATAAACTGTCAAACCGGCCTTCTGTGCGGCCTTGACTGCCTCTCGTGTCTGCTGAAGTGTTATGCCTTTTCTAAGTGTATTGAGATTCTCCTGAACGCCGCTTTCAGCCCCGAACAGGATTGCCCAGCATCCGGCTTCTTTAAATGCCTTTAAAAGTCTAAGGTCGACCTGGTGGACACATGCAGAAGCAAACCAGGTGAAATCAAGGCCGCGTTTTTTTATCTCATGTGCTATTTCCAGGGCACGGTCATAATCAGCAGCAAGGGTGTCATCAATAAATTTAATTTCACGATACCCCTGACTCAGGCAAAGCTCAATCTCCTGCATAACATTATCTACGCTTCTTTGACGTATCCCGTATTTCCTCTCCCTGTCGATTTGGAAGCAGAAGAGACAATTGCGGTTGCATCCCCTTGCAGTCATAATTACTGCTACAGGTTTTCTCTTGTAGGTTGCAGGAGGCGGGATGTAATCCATGGCATCTCCAAGCAGTTCTCTGGCTGGAAAGGGTAAGGAATCAACATCAGTAATAAGCTCACGAGCCGGGTTTTTTATTATCCTGCCATCTTCCCGTATTACAGTCCCTTTCAGACCGCTCAGGCTCAGATTTTCAGAAAGACGATCAGCAAGCTCTATCATAGTCAGCTCACCCTCACCTGTTACAACTGCATCTATATCAGGAAAGTCTGTAATGCAGCCTTCCTGTACAGCGACCGGATAGGGTCCCCCGACAACCGTAAAAAAGTTTCTGGAAATTTTTTTGAGTTCAGATGCGGTAAAGACTGCCTTGTCCCAGCCGAAGGTTGTGGAGTATATGCCTACTATATCCGGCCTGAACTCTGAGATCTCGCTCATTATCTTCTGATGCGGCATGAAGGCTCCATTGTAAAAACGCACCTCATGACCAGCCTGAATTAATGCGGACGCTACATACAGGGTTCCGAGCGGCTGCCAGTAATTGATCTGTGACCCCGCTGTTTTTGAGGAAAATATGTCTTCAGGTATCCATGATGGGATGATGAGAGCACACTTCATTTTACACAGGCCCTAAGCAGACAGGCTTGTTGTGATTTGATTGCTGAGTTAAATTGATTGCCCGGTATGGATTTCATCAGGCATATGGAGTTGTGTTCAGGGGTAAGCATGGATGATTGTAATATATTATTACGGGGCAACTCAATGAGCGCCCCGTAATAATATTAACTAATAATTACTTGTAGTAAAAAAGCAGTTCTATTTACCGTAACCGCCGATTGCCTGCTTTGCCTTATCTCCATATCCACCCACGGCTTTCTTGACTGCATCACCGCCATAGCCGCCGACTGCTTCTTTGGCTTTTTCGCCGTAACCGGTTACAGCTTCTTTAGCCTTTTCTCCATAGCCGCTTACGACTTCTTTGGCTTTATCTGTGGCCATCTCTTTGGCTTTTTCGCCGTAGCCGCTCACAACTTCTTTAGCCTTTTCTCCATAACCTGCAGCTTTTTCACCATGACCAGTACCATCAGTGTGGACATCATTGTGCGCTTCTTCTTTCTTTGAACAGGATACCATTGTTAATCCAAGAGTCAAAACCATAATGCCCAGCAGTAAAACGAAAGATTTTTTCATGCGTACGCTCCTTCTGTTAGGGTTAATACAACAAAATAATATATTGCGTTATACACAACAGGGACTGCCTGTTATATGAATTATATAGTAACTTTCGAGTTTGTCAATCTCGATTCTGCAGCCTGACATGCTTGCAAATGTTTTGACTTTTTTTGCCTCTCCCGGCGTATACACCATAATCTCAATGTCTACCTCTTTTCCGAGTTTGGTTACCAGGATGTCTTTCAATTGTAGAAAGATATCCCTTAACGCGGTTTCTTTACTGTCAAACCGCGCTTCCGGCATTAATCCAGATCCATATCATTCATGGGCTTGATGAATTTGAAGTACACCATGGTCCAGTTGCCGAGAATAATAAATACTGCTGCCAGTATGCTTCCAATTGAAAGCGTTGAAGCGCCGGTCAGGGCCTGACCTACGTTACATCCTCCTCCGAGTACTGCTCCAAAACCCATCAGAAGGCTTCCGCCAAATACTGTCAGAAGTTCGTCTACAGGCGGTACTTTCCACTTGAACTCCTTAAGCATTTTTGCGCTGATATATGCGCCCAGCGGAACCGCAATAATATACAGTGATGCCCAGGTGATCTTGAATGGACCGAGGTCATACATCGGGAAAATTTTTGCATTTGCATTACCGGTCAGAATGGTGAAAAAGATCTCTCCTGTTGGTGTTGTAAAGGAAAGTCCCCTTGGGAAGCCCTCCCATACATGGGAAGCCCAGAAGGCAATGATTCCGATCAGCCCTACCAGTACGCCTGTAAGAGGCCAGGCATAGCCTTTGTTTGGCTTTTTTACCTTAAGTGGATTCTCTTTGAATATGTATATAGTCAGGCCGATTACAACGGCTGCTATTATTCCCCATTTGATTCCTGCTGAGCTGCCAATTACATTGTATAGAGTCGGGAAGGTCTCTCCGGCAATGGGCACAGAGAAGTTGCCGTCTGCTACGCCTATTCCCCTGATTGCCTTATATACAGGATTAAGTATGCCGTTGGTGGTCGCGCCTATACCTACAAAAAAGCCGGTTATTGCAACAACTGCATTGAACTGACCTTCACCTAGCTTATACCATACGCCGCTTCCGCAGCCGCCGGCCAGAACCATTCCTAAGCCAAACAGATAACCGCCGAGTATATTAGCTACGGGCCAGAAAGGCTGTGGAAATAGATCCATAGCTCCCATATCCTTGAGTCCGTTTGCACCTAAGATCATGATAACAAGGGCTATCAGATAAGCGCGGAACAGAGTCTGATCCTGTATAAATATGGTGTCTCTGAATGCGGTGTTCATGCAGAACCTGCCGCGCTGAAGGACAAAGCCTATTGCCAGTCCGATTAAGATTCCGGATAATACAAATCCGATTGTAATGCCTTCCATAATGATTCCTCCCTGAAAAAAATTTGCTGTAAATTATCACAGACATGTTGTTTTGTCAATCAGGATATGCCTGCCTGTAGTCATGGAATATAGCATTTTATGATGATATTTTTCATTTAATATTGTTCATTGCATTAATTGATTTTTGATATAAGAGGAGGGATATGTTTTCAGAAAAAAGATGAATTTATCTATTGAACCTATTATAATGGCTAAATAAAAATAATTTATAATTTATGAATATTAAACAAAATATTGCCAGGCTACAGGATTTTTATCTTCTTTCGATCAGGGCCCCATTGGGAATTTTTAAGAGGCCTTTTTATTTTAAAGAAATATTTGAGCAAATGGATTATGCGGGTACCGGCTCACTGTTTATAGTGATCCTTGTATCGCTTTTTATCGGGATGGCCATGTCGATGCAGATATCAGCGGAACTTGCTCCCATGGGTCTTAAGATGTATACCGGAAAGACCGTCGGCATCTCGATTATAAGGGAGATCGGCCCGGTGCTCACAGCGCTTATTTATGCCGGCCGGGTTGGCTCAGGGATGGCATCGGAACTCGGATCTATGACGCTTGGACACCAGGTGGACATATTGCGGGTGCATGGCGTTAATCCCATTAATAAGCTTGTTACCCCTCGTTTGATCAGTTCACTTGTCATGCTGCCTGCCCTTACGGTCGTCGGGGATGCGGTCTCGCTTTTCGGGGGTTATTATGTTGCAGTTTTTGTCAGCAATCAGAGCGGATCTTTTTACTGGAGCCAGATCAGGGATATCATGGATATGCAAAATATAGTTTCAGGTATTGTTAAACCTTATGTATTTGGCTATCTCATTGCCTGCATCAGTTGCTATGTGGGACTCTCGACCCGGGGAGGCGCAAGAGGACTCAGGAAGGCTACAACCTCGGCCGTGGTGTACTCAATAATATTTGTAATCATCTCGGACCTTGTCCTGACGATAATACTTTTTAAGCTTATGGGGTTTTCTATATGATAGAGTTTGATAATGTGAGTCTCTCATTCGGCAAACGTATTATTCTTGATAAGATGAGTTTCAGAGCGGAGTTTTATGAAAAAATAGCAGTGCTTGGCGGAAGCGGTGAGGGCAAGACTACCCTGTTAAAGCTTATACTTGGACTTCTGAATCCCGATAGCGGTAGGATTCTAATTGACGGCAGGGACATCACCGTGCTTTCCGAGTCTGAGATGCGGGAAAGTCGTATGAAATTCAGTATTGTGTTTCAGGAGGGTGCCCTCTTTGACTCTATGAATGTCTATGAAAATGTGGCCTTCAGCCTTCGTGAATATTCAGCATTGCCGGAAGAAGAGATTGAGGCGCAGGTCAGGGAGTTGCTTGCTAAGCTGGATCTTGAGCATGCGATATATCACATGCCTGAGGAACTTAGCGGTGGGATGCAGCGTCGGGTGGCCATTGCCCGTTCTCTTTCAGGGTGTAAGCCTCTTATGATGCTGTATGATGAGGCCACAACCGGTCTTGATCCTCTGACCGCGGATAATATATGTCAGTTGATCAATGAACTGGCAGCGGGTGAATCTCCGCAGAGGCTGGGTTTTATAATTGTGACTCATAAAGTTACGGATGCTGTGAAAGTTGCTGACAGGTATATGTATCTCAGGCAGGGGAAGATTGCCTTTGATGGGGATTTGTCTGCGTTGAAGTTAACCGCTGACCCTGAACTTGCAAAGTTTGTTGAAGAATTGCATTATTGTATTTCCTGATATTATAACGGAGAGGTTATGTACGATTACAGAAAAGAATTAAGATGGACAAAACTCAGGGTCGGTCTGGTCATTACCGTGGCGCTGCTGGTTGTATTTTTCGCTGTCATGTTTGCCGGGAATATCGGAAAGTTGTTTTCGCCCAAGGTTAAAATCTATGCTGAGTTTGAGGACATAAAGGGCATGCGTAAGGGTGCACCTGTTTGGTTTTCCGGCGTTGAGATCGGTTCTGTTGCGGCTATAAATTTTTCATACTACCAGAAAATACAGGCAGAAATGCATATAAACGCCGAGACTATGCAGTTTCTTCGGAAGGATTCAAAGGCAAATATACTTACGCTGGGCTTGTTAGGTGATAAATATCTGGAGCTTACGGCTGGATCGGGCGCTAGTGATAAGCTTGCGGCAGGGGATATGATATTCGGGACTACCAATATTGAGATTCAGGATGTGGTGGAGACAAGCCAGAAGTCAATTGCCAAGATATCTGATTTTGTGAGCTTGCTTGCAGATATTCTAACAAGGGTAGAAAAGGGCGAAGGAACGATATCAAAATTCATAAAGGATCCCTCTGTCTATGACAATCTCAACAACACCGTTAATGAACTTTCTGTGATGGTGAGTAATTTGAACAAGGGGAAAGGTACTGCTGGTAAGCTTGTATCGGATGAGGCACTGTATGCGGATATGAGCGAGGCTGTACGGGATGTTGGGCTTTTCGCGGCGCGACTAAAGGAGTCAGAGGGTACGATGAATAAGTTTATCAATGACCCTTTGCTTTATGAGCGTTTTCAAAATGCCGTTGGAAATCTGGATTCTTTTGCGCAGAAGATTGTCTCATCCCGGGGTACAGTGAATAAACTGATTGAGGATGAATCCCTTTATGTGAATATGAACTCAGCATCAGAGAGACTTGACAATATACTAGGGAAGGTTGACAGGGGAGAGGGGCTTGTAGGCAGCATGGTGCAGGATGGGGAGTTGGCTAATGAGCTTAAGTCAACGCTGAAAGAGTTGAATGTGCTTATCTCAGATCTAAAGGAGAATCCTTCAAGGTATTTAAAGTTCAGTTTATTCTGATTTCTGCGGTCAGTTAACCGGCTAGGAAAGAATCGCTGCTGCAGCCGCGCTTAATAAGAAATTTGACAACCTCAAGCGGTTTAAAGTGAATCCTCATTTTCATTGCTTCCAGGCTTGTACCTTCGAATGTTTTTTTATCTAGTCCATCCATATATTTTAAAATACTCTCAATGTCGGCATCATTGAAGACGCTTTTGATGACCACCTCGCTTGCAGCCGGTTCAGAGGGATTCAGGAGCATATCCGCAATTACCTGCACAGCAACACGGTATGGAGTGCCGTAAGCAGTACCCAGAAATCTCGGGATATTAAGAAGATAGCCTGAGATCTCTTTTATATCAGGCAAATTGCCCAGATGCTGCAGCTTTACATTTAGCCTGTCAGTGCAAAGACTGATAAGGTTGTCTACCAGTACGTGCTTGCGACCTTCAGGCGCCCTGTTAATTATAAGAGCGGGACAGTAGGAGTGTTCTACTTCTTCAATAAGCGGAAGCATCGCAGGATCTGTATCTTTGATCTTTGCTGTCAGCCAGTCAATGGAAAAACTTTCGTTATCCCCGGTTTTTTTTGATTTAGCTTCTATGATAGGCCCTATCTCAGGGTGTTTTTTGAAAATCCCCTGAAGTTTCCTGAACAGGGAGCCCTTTACAAAGCTATATGCATTCATCACAGCGCCGGGTTCAGGGGCAGTAATGACGATGCCGCGGTCGGACATGCTGAAAAAATCCAGGGTGTTGAAATGCACCCCCGCCCCGAGATCTATAATGACTACATCTGCCGGTAGAGCCCTGACATGACGCATGATCTTGAGTTTCATCCAGTGTGCTGGATTTGCCATACCCGGTACGAACTCGGCCCCGCTTATAAGCTGCATGTTTTTTACAGAGGTGTTGATTAGCAGCTCTTCGAGGGTAGGAACTCTTTTAAGTATGAAGTCTGCCAGTGTAGGTGTTGCTTTTGTTATGCCAAGGTAAGTATGAAGGTTTGCCGCGCCAAGATCCAGATCAACCAGTGCAACCTTTCTGCCGTCTCTTGCATAGGCAGTTCCCAATGCAATGGCAAAGATGCTTTTACCAACACCGCCTTTCCCCCCGCCTACTGACATGAGTACTTTTGTTTTTGATTCAGAATTCATTTTTAGCACACAAAGTTATATTATACTTTCAATGCCGCCCGAATAATATCTGGAAGACGGCTTTATAATTCATTTGCAAAGTCTGTTATAATATTAAGCTATTTTATTTTTAATTTATATGGAAAGGGGGTTGTATGAGATTTTTCAGGATGGGTTTGATTGTGATTTTGCTTGTAAGCTTTGCTGCCAGCGCACATTCAGCCCCAAAATTTAGGAAATTTACACCGGAGGAAACAAAAAAAATGTCAGATGCACGAGCGGTAATAGAGACTAATCAGGGGAACATAGAATTAAAATTCTTCCCGGATGTTGCACCCAATCACGTTGAAAATTTCATAAAACTGTCAAAAGAAGGTTTTTATGACGGGACTATCTTTCATCGCGTAATCCCCGATTTTATGATTCAGGGCGGCGATCCTGATTCAAAGGATAAAACCCGTTCTAGATATGGATCTGGATCACCCGGTTATTCGATAAAGGCCGAGTTTAATGCAAAGCCTCACAAGAGGGGAATTCTCTCGATGGCGCGCTCCAGTGACCCTCACAGTGCTGGTTCACAGTTCTTTATAGTGGTGAAGGATTCCTCTTTCTTAGATAATAACTACACTGTGTTTGGTGAGGTTGTCTCAGGGTTGGATGTTGTTGACAAGATAGTTAGTCAAAAAAGAGATCGTAACGACAACCCTCTTGAAAGAGTTGAGATGAAAGTAAAGATTATCGAAAAGTAATAATAAGCGCCTCTGCGTGCAGGGGCGCTTTATTTTTCTGCAGTAACAATATATGCCTGATATGAGATCCGGCAACTGCCGTATGTGTCTTTGAACCAGTTATCCATAAGCTGTATTTTGCCGCGGGTGAGCATGGAGGGCAGGCGGTTGCCTCCTGAAGTTCCAGTCCTTTTCATATTGTGCAGTATATCCATTGTTGATCCGTATTTTTTTGACAGTCTTTTTTCCTGTATGTCATGAGAACTAAATAGTCTTGAGACAATATTCTGTATTGCATCCATGGATGGAAAATGTCTGGTGGGTAGGTCGATGCTGCGGCCGTATGCATGACTGAGGGCCTGCTGCAGTTCGCCCATAGTCTCCTGGCCGAAAACTGAAAAGGCAAGAGTGCCGGTCTCTTTTAAAGCATTGTGAGCATCCTGTATCGCTTTTTCGATCGTGTTAAACCACTGTAATGTGGCATTTGAGGTTATGAGATCAAACCGTTCAATCGTTTTAGAGATATACACTTCTGCATCGGTGCATAGATGTTTAATGTGTGTATTGTTTGATGTGCGTTCTATAGAACGACGAATCATGGCTTCTGAAAAGTCGACCGCCGTTATGTGTGACCCTGGAAACTTTTTTATAAGACGCGCGGTGAAGTTTCCAGTGCCGCAGCCGAGCTCCAGTATGTCAGTTGGGGTTTTATAGCCTAGCTTTGCATCAAGAAATTCTGCCAGGGAGTTTTGTATTGCGGCATTTACATCATAGGTTTCTGCGGAACGGGAAAAGGCCGAATTGATTTTTATCTTTTGCTGGTTCATAACTCAAGTTGTTTCCGACAGTACATTATTTTATAGTATAATTTTCGGGTTTTTAATATATTTCAGGAGTTTGAATTTATGAACAAGTGTTTACTCGTTTCCGGCTGGGCATGCCCTGATGAATTGCTTCACCCGCTCGCTGAGAATCTGGCGGGTGTATGTGAGTGCAGTACATATGCATTTGATGCATTGCCGGACATGTCGTCTCCCGATAAAGAGTATACTGCAGAAGTCTCTGAATATGCGAGGGGGCTTTTGAAACTGCTGAAGGACATTACAGAACCTGTAGTGCTGATTGGCTGGTCTGCCGGCGGACTGGCAGTCATTGAATCTGTGCTTACATGCAAGGATAAGGTTAAGGCCCTTGTTTTGATTAACTCTACAGCACGATTTTGTGCCTCTCCTGATTATACTCATGGATGGCCCCTGTCTGTTGTCAGGGCAATGTCTATAGGGCTAAAGAAAGATCCAGCGGCAGTTCTTGCTCGATTTTTTTTAGATGCCGCATATCCTGATAGTGAGCTTTCCAGTGCCCTGCAGCGGGTAATAGATGATGCAAGGAATATATCGGCCGCTGTTCTTCAGCAGGGTCTTAGATATCTTCAGAGGGTTGATATGCTAGAGCGTCTTGATATGATAGGGCTTCCGGTGCTGGTAATCCATGCGGAAGAAGACAGAATCATTCCTGTAGAGGCTGGAAGGTGCCTGGCGGAGGGTATTGCAGGAGCATCTATGACGAGAATTTCAGGGAGGGGGCATGATATGCCAGTTAGGCATCATGAAGAGCTTTCTATATATATTAAGGATTTTTTGTCCAAGCTTGATTAATTGAAAACCGCAGCTTCACAGGCCAGGTAGCCAAAAGCAGGTATTCTACGATGGTGCTTCGGCAGATGCTTAAGGCTTCCTCCTGATCCCGGGAACCGGAGGCCTGCACACTAGATCTATCACCAGCGACCCTACTGAGTAACTTGATGCTTAGGCTTACCCTGGTCTGTGCAACCGCGGTTGCATGTAATTATTATTTTAGACCTCATGGGTAGTATTGTCAAACTGAATATGGGCATGATGTTTCAGGTGTTTAGAAGATCTGCAGACAGCTTCTTTTTTTAGTTCAATAGAGTTGCGAAAGCTTGAACCTCGGCAGTTAATAAGGTTAGCATGAACCTATGCGAATACCATTAGTTAGAGAGTGGGGTTCATGGGTTGTGCTTGTCTTGTCTATGAGCGCTGCGGTCGTTGCGTATAGTAATGCCCATGGTTTCAATGGATTGGATTCCTCGGTTGTAATGGCCATGATGGGGTTTGCACTGCTTGTAAATACCAAGAATCCGCTGTCTGCAGTACTGCGGTCTCACAAAGATATTGGCAGTATCGTATGGTTTGCAGTCTTCTTTGCCTCTGGTTTTGTGCTGATATTGCTCTCATTGGGAGCGGGAATTGGCCGTTTTTTTATATTTGCTCCCCTGATCGTGATTTACTTTCTGCTCCTGTGGTCAGGTCGGGAGCATCATATTGTAAGTGAGTTGATTGGTTTTGCGATACTTACACTTGCTGCCCCGGTTTTATACTATGTGATGTCCGGCGAGATAGCCTATAGACTGAATCTTGCCGTTCTGCTTTTTTTTGCGGCCGGAGTTCTTAAGGTTCGGGTGAGGCTCAGGCGCACGATTCAGTACAGAAGGACAGTTGTACTGTACTGCGCAGGAGCTGCTGCGGCTTTTTATCTGATGGGTATATCTATATTCTTACTGCTGCCCTTAACTGAAAATATTTTTGCAGTCATTTCTATGCATAATGAAAAATTGCGCACTACTGGTTATATTGAGCTTTCCAAGGGACTGGTATTTCTCATATTAATTAAGTTTTTCTGGGTATAGGTCCATGTTTATTCACAATAGTATCCGGTTATCTATAAGGCGTGATGGCTTTGTTGCTGTTGTGATTTTACAGGAATAACTGAATATATTGCCTGAATTAGATTTATGTGCTATTGTATATAGCTTGTTACGGAGTTATTTATGTTAAGTGCGAATTTATGGAATGGAAATGCTTTAAATTAAAGCTGAAATTTCAGTAATGCATTATAAATAATACCGTAACCCGCTGTTTTATTAGGAATTGAAGTTTTTTTTGAAATGCTTGTTGACAAAAAAAAAATCCCCTGATAAAATCCTTAGGTTTCCCCATAATCGGGTTTGAAATTTATAGACATTCACTAAAACGAGTATTTTGGAGGAGAAGTGCCGACTATTGCACAATTAGTAAGAAAAGGCAGGAAGAAGGCTATTCAGAAGACAAAGAGCCCGGCGCTACAGCAGTGCCCGCAGAGAAGAGGGGTTTGTACCAGGGTGTATACTACAACGCCTAAAAAGCCAAACTCAGCTCTAAGAAAGGTTGCGAGGATAAGGCTTACTAATAAACAGGAAGTTACCGCTTATATTGGCGGTGTCGGTCATAATCTGCAGGAACACTCCATCGTTCTTATACGTGGCGGAAGGGTTAAGGATTTACCTGGTGTCAGGTATCACATAGTCCGGGGTGCTTTGGATACGCTGGGTGTTGCGGATCGCAGGCAGGGTAGGTCAAAATACGGAGCTAAAAAACCTAAATAATCAAGGGTATCAATTATGCCAAGAAGAAGAGTCGCAGCGAAAAGAGAAATATTGCCGGATCCAATATACAACAGTAAGGTTGTCAGTAAATTCATTAATGCAATTATGAGTGACGGCAAGAAGTCTGTATCTGCAAGAATATGTTATGGTGCATTTGACATCATTAAAGATAAGACTGGCGATGATCCGCTGAAGGTGTTTAAGGCGGCGCTTGATAATGTAAAGCCGGCGCTGGAAGTTAAGTCCAGACGAGTTGGCGGTGCAACGTATCAGGTGCCTATAGATGTCAGGCCCAGCAGAAGAGTCGCGCTAGCATTTAGATGGATAATAAGTTTTTCACAGAAACGCGGTGAAAAAACGATGAGAGAAAAGCTGGCTGGTGAGTTGCTTGATGCGGCAAACAGGACAGGTGCAGCAATGAAGAAGAGAGAAGACACTCATAAAATGGCAGATGCTAATAAGGCATTCGCGCATTTTAGGTGGTAACGGGAGAGTATTTAAGTGGGAAATAATCTAAAAAATACAAGAAATATCGGCATTATGGCCCACATAGATGCAGGTAAGACTACAGTTACCGAGCGCATACTTTTCTATACGGGAGTTACATATAAGATAGGCGAGGTTCATGAGGGCACGGCAGTCATGGATTGGATGGTGCAGGAGCAGGAGAGGGGTATAACCATTACTTCAGCTGCAACCACATGTGCATGGCTTGGTAATACAATTAATATAATAGATACGCCCGGGCACGTTGATTTCACTATTGAGGTCGAGCGTTCGCTGAGGGTTTTGGATGGAGCTGTAGCTGTATTCGATGCTGTGGCCGGCGTTGAGCCTCAGTCAGAGACAGTATGGAGACAGGCAGATAAGTATAGTGTGCCGAGGATTGCCTGTATCAATAAGATGGACAGAATGGGTTCAGACTTTTATATGTGCGTAAAGTCGATGGTTGAGAGGTTAGGGGCTAATCCACTGGTAGTGCAGCTCCCTATTGGAAGCGAAGAGGTATTCAGGGGGCCTATCGATCTGGTGAAGATGAAGGCCTACTATTATGATGATGAGACATTGGGCGCAGAGTATGTAGAGTCTGATATATCAGAAGAGTTGCTGCCGCTGGCGCTTGAGTATAGAGAAAAAATGCTGGAGATGCTTTCTGATTTTGATGATAAGATTATGGAAAAGTACCTTGCTGGAGAAGAAATAGATATTGAGATGATCAAGGCAGCTATAAGGCGTGGAACTGTCGAGCTGAAGATAACTCCGGTACTTTGTGCTTCTGCATTTAAAAATAAGGGAGTGCAACACCTGCTTGATGCCATTGTTGATTATCTTCCATGTCCGCTCGATGTGCCGCCGATTGTTGGTATTCATCCTGATAGTGGAGAAGAGGTTTCCAGGAAGGCGTCTTTTGATGAGCCGTTTTCTGCAATAGCATTTAAGATTATGACCGATCCCTTTGTCGGGCAGTTGACATTCCTGAGGGTGTACTCAGGAACCATGAAATCAGGATCTTATGTACATAATTCTACAAAAGATGCCAAAGAGCGTTTTGGCAGGATAATGCAGATGCATGCTAATAAGAGAGAGGAGATTGCTGAGATCAGAGCGGGCGACATAGCCGCAATAGTAGGTCTTAAGAAGACTCTCACCGGAGATACCCTCTGTGATCCTGATCATCCAGTTATTCTGGAGTTAATGGAGTTTCCGGAGCCTGTAATATCTGTTGCTATTGAGCCGAAAACGAAAGCAGATCAGGAAAAACTTTCTTTAGCTCTGGGTAAGCTTGCTCAGGAGGATCCATCCTTTAAGGTTTCTTTTAATGATGAGACGGGACAGACGATTATTGCAGGTATGGGTGAACTGCATCTTGATATTATAGTAGACAGGCTTCTAAGGGAATTTAAGGTCGGAGCTAATGTAGGAAAACCGCAGGTTGCATACCGGGAGACGATAAAGAAGGAGTCTAAAGCGGAAGGCAAGTTTGTGAGGCAGTCTGGCGGTCGTGGCCAGTTTGGGCATGTTTATATAACGCTTGAGCCGGTTGAACCTGGGCATGATTTTGAGTTTGTTAATAAGATAGTCGGAGGTACAATACCTCGTGAATATATTCCAGCTGTTGAAAAAGGGATTAGAGAATCACTGGAAAATGGCGTACTTGCAGGATACCCTATAGTTGATGTTAAGGTAACCCTGACTGATGGCTCATACCATGAAGTGGATTCATCTGAGATGGCGTTTAAGATTGCCGGATCTATGGCGTTTAAGAATGCTGCGGCAAAGGCAAGTCCTGTTTTGCTCGAGCCTGTAATGTCAATTGAGGTCGTCACTCCCGAAGAATATATGGGGGATGTTATTGGGGATCTTAACTCACGGCGCGGAAGAATTCAGACAATGGATCAGCGGGCGAATGCAAGAGTTGTATCAGCGCAGGTTCCATTATCATCAATGTTCGGGTATGCAACTGATCTGAGATCGAAGACACAGGGTCGCGCAACATATACAATGACGTTTGATCACTATGAAGAAGTTCCAAGAAATATTTCTGAAGATATCGTAACCAAAGTCAGGGGAGGATAAGATGGCCAAAGCAAAATTTGAAAGAACCAAGCCGCACGTAAACATCGGAACGATCGGTCACGTTGACCATGGTAAGACCTCGCTTACTGCAGCAATAACAAAGTTTTTGTCGTTCAAGGGAAAGGCAGTTTATAAGGC
>JADHUV010000041.1 GCA_016784355.1 Nitrospira sp.
CCCTTCACTTCCCCACACAAAACTTCTCAAAAATAATATTAAGCACATCATCCGTAGTGGTTATCCCGAGAATATCCCCCAGCGAATCCAGCGCATCCCTTAAATCAACCGCCAGAAACTCAGGAAAGGTATTACTCTGAAGGGCTGAGGTAAAGGCCTCAAGCGAACGGGTTGCATTTTTAAGTGCGCTGACGTGTCTTGTATTTGTGACAAGGCAGGAACTCTCATGAGTGTTTCCCCTAAGGACATGATCAGAAACAGCTTTTTTAAGTTCATCAAGCCCTGAATCGCCCTTCACCGATATCCTTACGAGAGGCGACAATTTCTGCTGTATTGCAAACCTTTCCTCACGATCCGTCTTATTAATTATATATATGGTTTTATCAGGGTCTGACTTTTCAATTAAATCCTGATCCGTTGCATGCATCTCATCGCTTCCATCAAACATCAGCAGAACAAGATCCGCACCTTCCATCGCACTGATACTTCTTTTCACACCTTCCTGCTCAGCTATATCATCCACATGTCTGATTCCTGCGGTATCCATAATCCTCAGGGGCAGACCATTAATATTTAAACACTCTTCTATTACATCTCTGGTCGTTCCGGGCATATCCGTAACTATTGCCCGGTCATGCTGCAGAAGGGCATTAAGCAGTGAGGACTTACCTACATTCGGCCTGCCTACAATGGCGGTCCTGAGGCCATCCCTTAATATAGTGCCGTATCGGGAACCCTCAATCAGACTGACCATGGACTCCCCTAAATCTGCTGCCCTTGTGCGCATATCCTGGAAATCCAGGGAAGCTATATCCTCTTCAGGAAAATCTATATAGGCCTCGACAAAGGCGGCTAGCTCGGCCAGTCCAGATCTGATCTCTTCGACCTTGACTGAAAGACTCCCCCTGAGCTGCTCCATGGCTGCCTTCTCACCCTGCCCGGTCATAGCATGAATAAGATCATTGACCGCCTCTGCCTGAGCAAGGTCCAGTCTTCCATTAATATATGCACGCTGAGTAAACTCGCCGGGACCGGCAAGCCGTGCACCTTCTCTGAGAGTAAGTTCGAGAATTTTCTTTACAGATAGATAACCGCCGTGGCAATTGATTTCTATTATGTCTTCACGTGTATAGGTATGAGGGGCCCTCATAACAGAGACCAGCACCTCATCTATTATTTCCCCGGATGAAGGGTCTTTGATATGGCCGTAGAGTATACGATGTGAGGAGGACCCGGAAAGGAGCTTATTTCGGGCCGACTGAAATATCGTGTCAGCTATACTGATTGCATCAGCACCGGTAAGTCTGACAATACCTATGCCGCCGTGCCCCGACGGGGTGGAAACGGCAGCTATGGTATCTTCCGGATTCATTTAAAAAATAAACTCAGTCGGGCTGTTTATTTACGAAATGCTGCTGGATAATTCCAAGTATGTTATTGACAAGCCAGTAAAGCACAAGTCCCGAGGAAAATGAGAGAAACATAAAGGTAAAGACGATCGGCATCATAAGCATCATCTTGGCCTGTTTCGGATCCATGGTTGTGGGAGTCATCTTCTGCTGTATAAGCATGGTAAGCCCCATGGTAATAGGAAGCACATAAATAGGATCTGCTGAAGCAAGATCGGTAATCCAGAACATAAACGGCGCACCCCTTAGCTCAATAGCTGTCTGAAGCATAGCAAACAGGGCAATAAAAACAGGCACCTGCAAAAACATGGGGAGACAACCGCCGATGGGATTGACCTTGTGCTTTTTATAGATGCCCATCATCTCTTTCTGAAGTTTTGCAGCATCGTCTTTATACTTCACCTTCAACTCGGCCATCAGAGGCTGAATCTTGGTCATCTTCTTCATAGACTTCTGACTCTTATGAAGGATAGGAATAAATGGAATCCTGACCACTATCGTAAGAACAATAATTGCCCAGCCATAGTTTCCAAGGTATGAATAGAAAAATTTCAGCAGAAGAAAAAGCGGCAGGGCAACGACCGTAAAAAACCCGAAATTAACCAGGTACTCAAGCCCGTGTCCCATGGCCTCTAATCTGTCATATTCTTTGGGTCCGGCATATAGTGTAAACTCATGTTTTGCAGGTGTGAGCTTGATTGCTATTTCAGCAGATTTTTCATCTTTCCATACTTTCACACCTTCAGGAAAAGAAGTAAGAGGAATAAGGGCAGCCGCAAAGTAGGCATCCTCCTGTGCAATCCATTTGATATTGCCTGTGAATGTCTCTGACTCCGTGAGGTCTTCATCAAATTCCTCACGATCCGTATCAGTAAGATAGAGAGGCCCGACATGCTGAGAGGATGATTTATTAGAAATTCCGAAATCAGTACCAAGCGGTATCGAAAAATTGGGAATATTAGCGGCATCTACTACTATGTCAATCTTATAATCATCATTATAAAATAGAAACTTCTTTATCAGCTTCACTCCCTGGTTGTTATAACTAAATACCAGTTCCCCTGTTTTTCTACCGGAACTGGAAAGAGTGAGTTTTTCTGTATTCACTTCAAAGACAAGTTTCTGAGGCAGATTTTTGTCCGGACCGTCAAGTATTATTCCGAGAGAAGGAACAACACCCTGTTCCTCCAAAAGCACCACATCTGTACCATCGGGGTTATATCCTTTAAGCTTAAAATATTTAAGTGTAGCCCCCTGCGTTGTAAATACCGCCTTGACCAGATCAGTCTCAACGATAACATCATTACCGGCATTGGCAAAAAGTGCGGGGACATCGGCCTGTCCTGCGGCCTGCTGAAGCGGCAATGCAGATACGGGATTTGCGGGCCTCATCGTTTCCGCAGTTTCTGAAACAACCGGTTGAACCGGAGCGATTCCCTTATTGTCACCCTGAAAGAATGACCATCCGATCAGTACCAGCATAGAAAGCCCTAAGGCCAGCAGAGTTCTTTTATCCATTATTTCTCCAGTTTAAAAAGGCTTGCATGTGTTTCTGTCCCCTCGACGGGATCGTACCCCCCGGGATGGAATGGATGGCATCTCATTATACGCCTGACAGACATATACAACCCGCGCAGCACGCCGTGTTGTTCTACAGCCTGCAGACAATATGTCGAACAGGTGGGATAAAATCTGCAGGAATGCGGCAAGAAAGGTGATATAAAAATTTTATAGCCCTTAACGGCCAGCAGTACTAATGCCTTCACATTATGCCTGTATATCGATAAGTTTCTGATTTAAGATGTTAACGCCCGGTTATACAGATAACTTCTTGCGGCCCCTGGCACGTCTTCTCTTTATAACCCGTCGCCCGCCCGGGGTGCTCATTCTTTCCAAAAAGCCATGCGTCCTTTTACGTTTTCTGTTGTGAGGACGATAAGTTGTATACGTCATTGCCTGCTCCTTTTTTATATATCAAATAAATACATTCAAAATACGAACAATTATTCTACTTAATAGTTATCATAAAAATCAATCTTACTTTCCCGCCTGCCTGTCTTTATCATTTAAACTGTCATTAATAGCGCAATTACTACTTGCCGGTTTCATTCTGAACTCTTTCTTATCTTCTCCAGAGATTCCCAACGCTCATAAGCCCGTGCGGTCTCAGTTTCCAGTTTTTCTATTCTTTTCTTTATACCGGCAATCACCTCGCCTCCATCTTTGTATAATTCTGGATCTGAAAGCTGTGCAAACAATTCGGCATGTTCCGCTTCGAGACCCTCAATAACAGGCGGAAGGGATTCCAGTTCACGATTTTCTTTAAATGTCAGCTTAATGGCAGGCGGCCTGTTTTTAAGGCGCATTTTTTCAGCTTCCCCCTTTTGCCGTTCAACTGCTGCCGGATCAGGTCTCTGCCTCAGCCAGTCATCATATCCCCCGACATACTCATTCGGGGCCTCTGCGCCCTCAAACACGATGGTACTGGTCACAGTATTATCGAGAAAGGCCCTGTCATGGCTTATAAGTAGTACCGTACCCTCATACTCCACCAGCATGTCCTCAAGAAGGTCTAAAGTATCTGAATCCAGATCATTTGTAGGCTCATCTAAAACCAGCACATTGGATGGCCTGGTAAATATCTTTGCGAGCATCAGACGATTACGTTCTCCTCCGGAAAGTATGCGGGCCTTTTCACGGGCACGCTCAGGAGGGAAGAGAAAATCCTGCAAATATCCGATTATATGCTTTGTTCTACCATTTACAGTCACATGCTCCCCATCCGCAACATTTTCCATGACAGATTTGTCTTCATCAATTCTCTCGCGCTGCTGATCAAACCAGGCTACCTCGACATTACTGCCCTGCTTGACCGTTCCCGTATGCGCCTTTGCATTACCAATCAGAATATTAATAAGCGTGGTCTTGCCCGAGCCATTAGGCCCTATAATACCTACCTTGTCCCCGCGCAAAATCACTGTAGAGAAATCATGAAAAATATTCTTTTCCCCATAGGCACACCCGATCTTGTCAGCCTCAAATACGACCTTGCCTGAACGGCTTGCGGTATTTAGACTCATTTTTGCGCTTCCCGTAAGCTCCCGTCTCTGAGTCCGCTCATTTCTCATTCTCTGCAAGGCCCTGACTCTGCCTTCATTGCGGGTACGTCTGGCCTTGACTCCCTGTCTAAGCCATGCTTCTTCCTGTGAAAGCTTTTTATCAAAACGGGCATTCTCAGCATCTTCTGCATCGAGCAGGGCCTGTTTTCTATTGAGATAAGTCTGGTAATCTCCGGGCCAGTCGGTCAGGGCACCGCGGTCAAGTTCGACGATCCTGGTTGCAAGGGTCTGCAAAAAACGCCTGTCATGGGTTATAAAGAAAATAGAGCCCCGATAGGATTTAAGAAAATCTTCCAGCCAGGTGATCGATTCTATATCAAGGTGATTGGTAGGCTCATCCAGCAATAGCAGGTCCGGCCCTGCCACTAGCGCCCTGGCAAGCAGCACCCTCCTTACCTGCCCGCCGGACAACGTCTTTACCATAGCAGAGGGATCAAGCTTAAGTTGTGATAATACAGTCTCTACCTGCTGCCCCGCCTGCCATCCGTCACATGCATCAAGTGCATGCTGAAGCCTCTCCAACTCGTCCAGCAAGGCGTTATCATGCGAGCTTTCCAGCTTATCGCTAAGCTCACTGTACTGAACAAGCAGCGAATTAGCTACTGCGATACCCTCGCGCACAGTATCATAGACCGTTTTATCTATATCGCGAGGTACATCCTGCTCCAGCATAGCAATACGCAAACCCTGAGAACGGACAATAGATCCGGAATCAGGCGTGATCATGCCGTTTATAATTTTCATCAGCGTAGATTTTCCGGCCCCGTTCCTGCCGACAAGACATACACGCTCCCTTGGCTCAATGTGCAATGTCAGTCCATCGAGTATCTCAGGCCCACCGAAAGCAATCTTTATATTCTGCAAACTTAATAATGCCACTTTATTCCTTTTACTCCTGTTGCTTCATCCTAAGAAAAAAGAGGCTGCCCGCAATGGACAGCCTCCGTGAAAACATATTTTAATACAAACTTAAATAATCGGAACGATAAGCAGCGCCACGATATTAATAACCTTGATCATCGGGTTAATCGCAGGACCGGCTGTATCTTTGTAAGGATCGCCTACAGTGTCACCGGTTACAGCTGCCTTATGGGCATCAGAACCCTTACCACCATAGATACCGTCTTCGATATATTTTTTTGCATTATCCCATGCACCACCACCGCTGGTCATCGCGATCGCCTGGAAAAGACCGGTAATGATACTTCCGATCAGGACACCGCCAAGTGCCTCTCTTCCAAGAAACACACCGACTACAATTGGCACTACAACCGGGATAAGTGCAGGAACCATCATCTGCTTGATAGCTGACTTGGTAACGATATCAACACATTTGCCGTACTCAGGTTTTGCAGTTCCTTCCATAATGCCTGGAATCTCGCGAAACTGACGCCTTACTTCTTCAACAACACCACCTGCGGCTTTTCCAACAGCTTCCATAAGGAGTGCCCCGAAGTAATAAGGAAGAAGTCCGCCAATAAAGAGACCTGCAAGAACCATCGGGTTAGAGAGATCAAAAGTAATAGGCAAAGGCAGTCCAGCTGCATCAACGAATGACCTTGAGTATTCTGCAAAAAGAACGAGTGCTGCAAGAGCGGCTGAACCGATTGCGTAACCCTTTGTAACAGCCTTTGTAGTGTTGCCGACCGCATCAAGAGGATCAGTGATATTACGAATCTCTTCAGGCAGATTTGCCATCTCAGCAATACCACCGGCGTTATCTGTAATTGGTCCGTAGGAATCAATTGCAACAACTATTCCTGTCATGGAAAGCATGGAAACAGCTGCTAGCGCTATAGAGAAAAGACCGCCACCTGGATTACCATCAAAACCACCGCCGATTGAATAAGCGCCGAGGATTGCAGCAACGATAACAAAAACCGGCATTGCAGTCGCCTTCATACTGACAGCAAGTCCGGCAATAACGTTAGTACCCGAACCCGTCTGAGATGCTGCAGCAATCTGCTTTACCGGACCGTAGCTTGTTGATGTAAAGTACTCAGTGATCCAGACGATAAGCCCGGTAAGAGCAAGCCCGATAAGTGCTGTCATGAAAATACTGCCGGCAGTAAATCCGCCTTTTTCAGCCTCGGTAAGTCCGCCTATGAAATTTGAAGATACAACATAAAATGATATCGCCGCAAGTACACCGGCAACAGCAAGTCCTTTATAAAGTGCACCCATGATGTATTGGCTCTTACCGAGCTTTACAAAATAGCAGCCTATGATGGAAGCAATAATCGAAACTCCGCCAAGCATAAGTGGAAACTCAATCCATGCGCTCTCAGCGCCGAATACAGTCTTAGCCAGAAGCATCGCTGCAACGAGGGTCACGGTATATGTTTCATAAAGGTCAGCTGCCATGCCTGCACAGTCACCGACATTATCACCAACGTTATCGGCGATAACTGCAGGGTTTCTTGGATCATCTTCAGGGATACCGGCCTCAACTTTACCAACGATATCAGCACCAACATCTGCTGCCTTTGTATAAATACCACCTGCGATACGTGCAAACACACTCATTAATGAACAACCAAATCCAAGACCGACAAGGGCATGGAAGGCCTGATCAGGAGCGGCTGACTTGACGATTGCATAAAAGCCTGCAATACCGAGCAGTCCAAGTCCCACAACCATAACACCAGTAACAGAACCACCCTTAAAGGCAACGGAAAGAGCTGCCTGTATTCCGTTATATGCAGCCTGAGCAGTACGTACATTAGCGCGAACCGTGACCATCATACCAACATATCCTGCCAATGCAGAACCAATGGTACCGACTACAAAGCCGATGGCAATCCATTTACCCAGGAACATGAGCAATATAACCATCACGACAGCAACCATAGCTACGGTCCTGTACTCACGAGCGAGGAAGGCAGCTGCTCCCTCTTTAATAGCATTTGAAATTTCCTGCATACGCTCATTGCCGGCATCCTGTTTTGATACCCATCCTGCAGTCACCAGTGCGTATATAACACCGGCAGCACCACAGAGAAGTGCGAAAGTAATTGTACTCATTTTTTGCCTCCTGTTAAGTATTTCATATTAATTATGGTTATGAACTTTGTTCTGTCTTAGTTTGTTCTTCTTCTGCAGGCTCTCCAGTAGCTACAGCCGATACTGCCGCTGCCACCTCTGGTGACTGACTGTCCCTGCCTGAGTACTTGATAAAACTTATTGCAGCTGTCCTGTAAAACATATGTGCAAGTTTTGAGTACGGCAGGTAAAGAAAGAGCGCCAATACAGACACAAGGTGAATAAAATATATAGGGTATGCCATTGTGCCGATACCAGCTACGCGGGTAAGTTCCGCAAGCAGACCGGATAGACCTATGGTAAGAATCAGAGAAAGAAGCATCCAGTCAAAATAGCTGCCCTTTCCGAGAGTCGCCTCGTTTTTTAATCGGTTACTCATCATAAGGACTACACCTGCAATAATTGCAATAGCCCCTGCATTACCCAATATCTTAACAGGAGTACCATAGCCAAGATAAAAAGGCGATTCCATATGAAGCACATCAATGTAAACCGCACCTATCGCTGTTGTAATGAAAAGAGCTACGAAGCTGAAAAATACAAGCCCGTGAGATATGTAACGATCCTTACTGACATCACAGGTCTGAAATTTTTTGTGACTTACAATTTCAGTCAGGGCCGCTATAATTGACCCTTTAAGATCTCCGGAAGATACTCCGTTAGCCTGCTTCATATCGGTCCAGAATTTTTTCACTCCAAGAAAAGCTACTACTACGCCGAAAAGCAGAGCCGGAGTAAAGAGCATCTGAATTGTTATTATCGGCATGAATTTCGAAAAGATGACATCGCCTTCAGGTGCCCAGTTTCCTGCCATTGATATGACCAGTGCGACCAGGATGGCCGGTATTGCAAACAGCAGAGCAACTTTGCTCTTGTCGCCTACAAGATCAGACAGAAAGGAAACTGCCGCATACTCTTTTATGCCCTGCTTCCTTATAGCGCCAAGCACCTCTCCGGGCTGAGCGCCTCTTGGACAGTATGCGGTACAATCGTTACACTGGTGGCAAAGCCATACATCCGGATTACCGACAAACTTTTCTTTCAAACCCCATTGAGCCCATACCATCTCCTTTCTTGGAAACGGATGATCATCAGGAGTTACATTACACACAACAGAGCAGGTTGCACACTGGTAGCATTTCTTAAGAGACTCACCCCCGGATGCCATCACCCCTTTTACAAAATCTAAATCTGGCTTAATCACTTGTTCGGCCATTTGTTCCTCCAATTATTAAAAGCCAATAGCTGCTAACTTATCGCTACAGGCTGAATTAAAATTCTTTAAACGGGTTCGGCTCCATTTCTTCCATTTCCTCTATGTAATCAGCGAGAATTGTAGGCAGCTTATCATAATCCTGTATAGAAAGCTGTTCAAGCCTTACCCTCTCAGGCTCAAGCATCAGTCTGCCGAGTGTCTCCTGCAGCTTTCCAAGTCTTTCATTGGCAAGCAAACTACCCTTAACAAAGTGACACTGATAGTTTTCGCCGAACTTACAACCTAGCAGGATCATGCCGTCAATACCGCGTGAAAGCGCATCGGCAATCCAGGCAAGGTTGAGGTTTCCAAGACACCTGACCGGAATAAACCGGATAGCCGAGGAAATCTTTTCTCTCTTAAAGGCAGCTGCATCGAGTGCCGGATATGCATCATTCTCACAAACCAGGGCGATAATTCTGAGGCCCTCGTCCGGAACGTCCATAGCTTTAAACATTGAGGACATCTGATGGATACTGAAGTCCGAAAAGCTGATAACCCTTTCAGGGCAGGATCCAAGACAGGTACCGCATCTACGGCAACGGGACATCTTGTGAAACGGGGTCCCCTTGGCATCTTCTTCAATAGCACCGAAAGGACACTCCTCGGTACAACGCTTGCAGGAAGTACATTTCTGCAGATTGACCACGGGATAAGTATAATCCCATGCCCTGGGGTGGACACCATGACCTTCAGCCGTTGCTTCGATACACTGAATCGCCTTGAGACTTGCGCCCATAGCATCCTCCATGCTTCCCAGCATGTGCATCGGCTGCCTGATACTTCCGGCAGCATAAATTCCCGTTCTCTGGGTCTCGTACTGAAAGCAGATATAATTAGAATCGGCAAACCCGTATGCCTCTTCCAGTCCTGGAAGCTCAGGGCCCTGTTTGTACTCAAGGTTAAGCAAATTCGGTACTTTTTCCTGCTCAATAACGGCGTTTGGATCCGGCTTGCCGCCAGAGGCCTTAAGCGCTTCGTCAAATTTTTCCTTCCACTGCGCTACCTTACCATCTTCAACCTTGGTATTTGGAACCATGCCGGTTGCCAGTACTACAAGATCAGCTTCAAGCACGATGTGCTCGCCAAGGAAAGTGTCTTTAATAACGATCTCGACATTGCCATTGGCAGCCTCCCTGACTTCAACTACATCACCCTTGGTAAGCATAACACCCGGATCGTCCTGCATCTTTTTATAAAAGAGCTCATACTGTCCCGGTGTTCTCATATCTCTGTAAATAATGTAAGCCATCGCATCAGGATTACTCTCCCTGACATAGGCCGCCTGCTTTAAAGATGTCAGGCAGCACATTGATGAGCAATAAGGCAGATGGTTTGCGTCCCTTGAGCCGGCACACTGTATAAAAGCGACCTTCTTAGCCCCGATATTTCCGGACTTGGCACGCTCTTCCATCTGAATGTTTGTAATAATTTTATCACTCGTACCGTATCCCAGGTGAGTGAGTTTATCCGCGTCATAAGGCTTCCAGCCGGCGGCAAGTACAACGGAGCCGGCCTTTGCCTGCTGTGATCCAGCGGCATTTTTAATTGTGACATCATACATCCCCGGCACACCGGCGATCTTTTCAATCTCAGATGAGGTAAATACCTTTATCTTGTCATGTGCATCAACCTTTGCAATCGTCGCTTCAATACCTACCTTCTCCAGAGCCTCAAACGGATAAGACTGCGGAAGCTGACGATGCAGCTTCTTTGCCCAGCCGCCGAGCGCCTCATTCTTTTCAACAAGCAGGACATTATATCCCGCATCAGCCGCGCCAAGCGCAGAGGTCATACCGGTAACACCGCCGCCTATAACGAGCACCGACTTATCCAACTCTTCAAGCTTAAAGGGATCCGGAAGCTCTGCGTGAATTGTCTTTGTTACTCCTATACGGATATAGTCCTCTGCGAGCGCCTGTGTATCTTCGGTGTTAGGCTCCTGTGTCCAGGCAACAAACTCTCTGAGATTGGCCCTCTCAAGCAGAACACCCGGGAATTTAAATTCCTTGGTTTTTGCGCGGGGGGAACAGGCTGCCACAAGCACAGCATTAATCTCTTCACCAGCTAAGTCATTTTTAATAAGGTTCAGACCTTCCGGACTGCACATTGCATCATGCGATCTACAGACAGGCACCTTCATTTCCTTAGTGGCACACTCTTCCAGCTTCGCTATATCAACAGTATCAGCGATACTGCATCCTTTACATATGTAAACTCCAATCTTCTTTTCCATTAAGCGCTCCTCCTAACGGTCTGAATAGCCTTAAGAGCAGCCCCGGTAGCGCCCTGAACCGATTTAGCTACATCCATCGGATCCTTTGCGCAGCCTACAGCATAAATTCCAGGCTGATTTATATCCTCGACCATAAAGCCGTTCTCATTAATCTTGACCTCATGAGGCAGCCTCATGTCACCGAGCGTCGACTGCATGCCGGTTGCAAGCACACACAAATCAACCGGAACCTTTATTTTCTTTCCGGCCATAATATCTTCAGCTTCCACGATTATATCTCCGGTGCTCTGATCTTCATGAACCTTTGCAACCTTACCCTTGATCAGTGTTACTTTTTCATCATCCTTCACCGTATTCAGGAAGCGCTCATATGTCGTACCTGAGGTGCGCAGATCAATGTAAAACATGTAAATCTCTGCATCCGGATACTGCTCTCTTACATAAGTAATCTGTTTAAGCGATGCCAGGCAGCAGACAGCTGAACAATATGCGAGGTGATTTTCATCACGTGAACCGGCACACTGAACAAAGGCAACTCTTTTGGCCTCCTTACCGTCGGAGGGTCTTACGATCTTTCCTTGAGTAGGACCATTTTTAGAAGCCAGCCTCTCCATTGCAACATTAGCGATAATATTTTTACTGGTGGTAAATCCAAGATTATCCATTTTTGAGGCATCATAAGGCTTCCAGCCTGTTGCAAGGACGATCGATTTGTATTTTGTGACGTAACTTAAAGGCTGCATGCTCAGATCAATCGCATCATACTTGCAGGCTTTTTTACAGGCCTCGCCGCAACTATCTTTCTGACAGGCATGTTCATCAATGACATACTGCTGGGGAAATGCCTGCTCATAAGGCATATAAGCTGCCTTGCGGTTACTCATTCCCAGATTAAAGTCATTCGGCACCTCTACAGGACATGCCTCTGCACACGCGCCGCAAGAAACGCACTTATCATTGATAAAGCGCGGACGCTGCGTGACCGTGACATCAAAGTTGCCTGAACTGCCTGAGATATTTTCCACCTCGGCCAGTGTAAGGTACTCGATACGGGAGTTAAGTTTAATCCTTCTGAAATTGATTTCCAAACCGCATGCCGGTGGGCAGAGCTTTGGAAAGTACTTGTTCATCCTGGCTACACGACCGCCAAGGAATGGGGCCTGCTCTACAACTGTTACGTTGTAGCCGGCTTCGGCAGCTTCAACAGCCGTTGATATTCCGCTGATACCGCCTCCTACGACCAGTATCTGGCTTACTTGTTCTGACATGATAATGCCTCCGTTTATGTCAAGAGTTACTTAAGTTATCAAGGTGAATGGCATTTACTTTACTACAAATCAATATTGTGTGACAATATTTTTTTTCGGAAGATGCATTAGAAATTTTTATGTCTTAATAACTTAAATAACTCCCCGGACGCCAGAGGCGCCCGGAGATATTATTTGAACTCGATTTAGTCTGAGAAAAGGTTCTTATGATCTCTTTTCGACATGGTGAATTCGCCTGTTGCATGATCATACGTTGAACAGGTAAATACTTTCCAGTTAACATCATCGATAAAGTCATGGTCACCCCTGTAGTAATAACCAGGGTACCTGCTCTCTTCTCTGTAAAGGATATGACGAGCATGTGCTTCTACAGAAAGAATTCTGTGATAGTTTTCCCAGCATCTCATCAACTCATGCAGAGTGCCTGCTGCCATCTTGGAAGAATCTTCCTTGAGCATCTGAAGCTGCGCAAGACCTTCATTAAGCATAGTCCTGGAAGTCATGTACCATGTTGAACAACCGCCAAAGTACTCATCGGAGATCTTCTGCAGTCTGGTCTGAAGCATATCAGGCTTGATGTAATGAGGGTTAATTGCAGGATCAGTTGAGTAGGTTTTGTGCTGTTCATATACTTCATAAGGAAGATATATTTCACCCATCATCTCATCTAAAGACCTTCTTGGTGTTGGTACGAAGTCAGGATTGTCAAGCATGTATGCAATTGCATTCTTTGCAGCAAGCCTTCCTTCAGCATGTGAACCTGAGGAGAACTTGTGGCCGGAAGCTCCAACAATGTCACCCATCATGAAAAGGCCGGGAACAGTAGACATTCTGTTGTAACCCCATGACCAGGACTCAGGTGTTCCTTCGATGTCGCCGGGACCTGAGCACCAGAATCCTGCACAACCAGCGTGTGATCCAAGGAGGTAAGGCTCTGTAGGCATGATCTCAGACGGTGTTTTGTCCGGCTCAATGCTCTTAGAAGCCCAAAGACCAGCCTGACCGATACACATGTCGAGAAAATCTTCCCATGCTTCGGCTTCAAGATGCTTGATCTTCTTCTTGCCTTCTTTTTCTCCAAGCTGTTCTACGAAAGTCTTGTTAATGGCCTGCATTGCTTCATGAGTGTTCATCATGATCGGACCCTTACCAGCCTTCATGTCCTTCATCATGAGATGATTTCTCATCGCAGTACCCATCTTGTCAACATACTTGTCGCCATACTTTGCTCTTGCTTCTGCAAGGTACTCTTCGTTTGCGCAGTAATCTTCGCCAAGTGCATTAGTAGCCTTACACTTGAAGAAAAGGAACCATGCGCCAACTGGTCCGTAACCGTCTTTGAAACGAGCCGGTACGAATCTGTTTTCCATCAGTGTAAGTTCAGCACCTGCCTGCATACCGAGGGCATAACCGGAACCTGAGTTCCATACAGGGTACCATGCTCTACCCTGACCTTCTTTAGAAGATCTAGGCCTGAATACATTAACAGCACCACCTGCACCAAGGCAGATAGTCTTTGCTTTAAATACATACATCTTGTGCTCACGTACGCTGAAACCAACAGCTGCTGCAACCCTTGTAGGATCGTTAGCATCTTTAAAAAGTCTTACAATGAAAACTCTCTCATAATGGTTCTGCTCTACGCCTGTTGCTTTTTTGTTCTCGTCAAGAGCCTTCTTAGCAGCTTCAGCAACGATGGCCTTGTAGGACTCACCATTGATCATGATCTGCCATTTACCAGATCTTACAGGAGTGCCGCCTTCTTTAAGAGAAGTCTTACCTGCATCTTTTGCCTGGAATCCGTCAAGAGAAAAACCGTCATCGCCTTTTTTCCAAATAGGAAGACCCCACTCTTCAAAAAGATGAACACTGTCATCAACGTGCCTTCCAAGGTCAAATACAAGGTCATCCCTTGTGATACCCATAAGGTCGTTTCTTACGTACCTGACGTAATCTTCAACTTTATTTTCGCCAATATAGGTATTGATAGCAGAAAGGCCCATAGCAACTGCGCCACTTCTGTCTGTAGCAGCCTTGTCAACCATTGTGATCTTTATGCCTTTAGGGTTTGCCCAGCGTGTTGCTTCATAAGCAGCTCCGCATGCGGACATACCACCACCCAGCAGAAGAAGGTCGGTTTCGACTTCAACCACTTCCGGTTTTTCGCAATACGAAAAATTACATGTTTCCTTTTCCATGGTTATACCTCCTTTTAGTTTATTCAGTCCTGGCTACGTAGTTAAAGAAGCCGGGTCCTTTTAAATTTGCAAAATCAGCCTCAGGCTTACCTGTGTAGCAATCAATTGAAGCTTCAGCGGTAGTTCTGATTGGGAACTTAAACCTTTTCAGTACACCATTTCTGAACTTGATTGTCCACATGATGGAATCTGTTCCCCTCATAGGGATAACATTACCACCGAGCGGGTTAAAATCCTGGTAACCTCTCACCTCAATAGCCTGCTGCGGACAAATTTTTACACAATTGTAACACTCCCAGCACTGCTCTGGCTCCTGGTTGAATGCTTTCATGATATCCCTGTTAAGGGCCATGAGATCATTCGGGCAGATATACTGACATGCAGTCTTATCCTGTGCCTTACAACCGTCACACTTTTCTGCGATTACAAAACTTGGCATTTGTACTTCCTCCTTTCCAAATATAGCTTTGGGTTTTCTGGACTTTCACTAAGCCCTTTTCATGAAACTTTTTATCTTAAAAGGGTGTACAGCTCTCTGCTGCGACTCCCTCATTCCCAACAAAAATGCCGCCCGAAAGGGCGGCACTCACAATTTTAACCTTCTGCGTGGCTGTGAAGCTTGATCTCTACCTTCTCTGTCAGACCTTCATAATATTCCCTGAGGATCTTCAGGACTTCAGGTCTGCTGAACTTGTCAGAGACATCTTCGCCCTCAGAAAGCATCTTTCTGAGCTTGGTTCCACTCAGAAGAAGTCTGTCTTCCTTGCCGTGAGGACAGGTCTTCATTGAAGCCATTCCATCACATTTGTCACACCAGAATGTCCAGTCGATTTTAAGCGGCTGTGTCTCAAGTGATCCGGCAGGGATCTCATCAAAGATCTTATGAGCATCAAACGGGCCGTAATAATCGCCAACGCCTGCATGGTCACGACCTACAATCAAATGACTGCAGCCGAAGTTCTGTCTGAACAATGCGTGCAGCAGGGCTTCTCTAGGTCCGGCATATCTCATGTCCAGCGGATAACCGCCGACAGAAACAGTGTCTTTTACAAAGTAATTTTCGATCAAGGTGTCGATCGCGTTCTGTCTTACGTCTGCCGGAATATCTCCAGCCTTAAGCTTGCCTAAAAGCATGTGAATATATACACCGTCGCATACATCAATTGCGATCTTGGCAAGAAATTCGTGAGAGCGATGCATGGGGTTACGTGTCTGAAACGCGGCAACCTTAGTCCACCCCTTGTCTTCAAACAGTTTCCTGCTCTCAACAGGTGTCATGTAGATCCCCTTATATTCAGTAGGAAATGTGCCTTCGCTCAAGACCTTTACAGGACCGGCAAGGTTCACATCACCCTGCTCCATCACCTTGGCAACGCCCGGGTGGTCTGTCTCAGTTGTCCAGAATACCTGCTTGCACTCATACTCTTTATCAATTGTATACTTTTCATTCACGGTCATAGTAGCCATGACCTCTCCGTTTTCTTCATCAACAAGGGCGATCTCTTCGCCGTCCTTGATGCTGTCCGCCTGACCCTTCGTGGTTGAAAGGGTAATCGGGATCGGCCAGAAAAGACCATCGGCCATTGTGTAATTCTCACATACACCCTTCCAGTCAGCCTGACCCATAAAGCCTGTAAGCGGAGTAAACCCGCCAATTCCAAGCATAATCAGATCGCCAACTTCACGGGATGAGAGTTTTACCTGTGTCATCCCTTTTGCCTTTTCCTTCTCTGCAGCAAGCTCTGCGCCTTCAAGCAGAAGGGGTATAAGCTTTTTTTCTTTTCCGTGTGGATTAACTAATGCCATTTTTTTCTCCTTTTATTCTGAAACTTTGAAATCAGTCTTCAAGTAACTTGATAACCTTTGCAAACATATCCTCAATGGTACCGTCACTCATGGCTGAAACTAGAATTCCCTTTTTTGTGTAATAGTCAACGAGAGGCGCTGTCTGCTGATCATATATTTCGAGCCTGTTTTTAATAGTCGCTTCCTGATCATCATCTCTCTGGTATACTTCTGCGCCGCACTTGTCACATACACCCTCTTTCGCGGTCGGCGAGTAATATATATTGAACATCTGCTGACAACCTTTACATGTTCTTCTTCCGGTAAGCCTTTTAAGAAGGTCTTCACGGGCAACATCAATACTCAGTGCCTTTGTAAGCGGTGCTCCCATACCTTCGAGTACTCCATCAAGAGTCTCTGCCTGTGAGGTATTTCTAGGGAAGCCATCGAGAATAAAGCCGGGCTTACAATCGTCTGCAGTAAGCCTTTCCTTTACAAGTCCGATAACTACTGAATCAGGGACGAGTTCTCCCTTGTCCATAAATGACTTTGCTTCTTTTCCGAGGGGAGTTCCGTCTGCAACAGACTTCCTGAGGATATCTCCGGTTGAAATCTGGGGTATGCCGTACTTGTCAATCAGAAGTTTGGCCTGGGTCCCTTTTCCTGCTCCTGGGGCCCCTAATAATACGAGTCTCATTTTCAGTCTCCTTTTCACGTGATTAAGGATAAAAACACTTCTCTTACTGCGAACACTACTTTTCTTGCAATCTGCCTGCGCAATAGATTCTGAAGATATGTGAAGTAGTAAGTATAGTGAGTGGTTATGATATGAAAGGTTTCGTCACAGAGTCAATATAAAAATTTAAATTAGACTATAACAAATCCTTATCTTCAATAAACATCCTTATTTTACAAGACATTACGCTTAATGCACATCTAATTAATCACCCTTATATCCTGCAAGGCTCCGGGAAATAAGGGTACGGTTTTTCAGCCTTACACCCTGTTTTCTGCGAGGCTCCAGGCTCCCGACAAAAAATGCACAATCCCGGCTTTTTCCGTAATATTCCGAACTATTTAGTAAAAAAACCCATAATACTAATCTTATCCCGGCACAAAATCAGACTGGGAGGAAAGATAAAAATCTTTAAGATAAAACGCCTACTCCTTAATATCCAGCTTAATGCCAAGCTCCTCAAGCTGTTTTGCACTTACTTCCGAGGGCGCATTGCTTAAGGGACATGCAGCCTTCTGGGTCTTTGGAAATGCAATAACATCCCTGATAGAACGCGCACCGCACATTATCATCACAAGCCGGTCAAGCCCGAGTGCCAGCCCGCCGTGAGGAGGAGCGCCATGATCGAGGGCATCAAGCAGGAAGCCGAATTTAGAATTCGCCTCCTCAGCCTCTATTCCAAGAAGATGAAACATCCTGTCCTGCACTTCTTTCTTGTGAATACGAATACTGCCGCCGCCTATCTCACAGCCATTCAGCACAATATCATATGCCTGCGCCCTGATCCTAGACTGACTTTCCGCGTCTTCTTTAAAAAACAATTCCAGGTCTTCTTCCATCGGGGAGGTAAAAGGATGATGCATTGCTTCGTGACGTTTCTCATCCTCATTCCACTCAAACAGCGGAAAATCCGTTACCCAGGCAAATTTATAAACATTATCAGAAATCAGCTCAAGGCGTCTGCCGAGTTCATTTCGAAGTCTTGAAAGACAATCATTCGTCACATTAACCCTATCCGCAACAAAAAGCATCAGATCGCCCTTTTCCGCGCCGAGCCTTTCCTTTATCTTGTCCAGCAGGCCATCAGGGAAAAACTTTACGATTGGCGACTCATAATCATCCTTGATCTTTATCCATGCCAGCCCCTTTGCGCCATAGCCCTGAACCTCTTTTGTCAGATCATCTAGATCCTTCCTCGAATACCCGGCAAGTCCTTTACCAGCAATAGCCTTTACAATACCGCCCCTTTTCAGGGTATCAAGAAATACCTTAAACTCTGAGTCCTTCACAAGATCACTTACATCCGCAAGCTCAAGTCCAAACCTAAGATCAGGCTTATCACAACCATATCGGTCCATGGCATCCTTATATGTCAGGCGCACAAACTGCTCTTTAATTTCAGTACCTAGGGCCTCCTTAAACACATGCTTTATCATATGCTCTATCAAGGTCATTATCTCTTCACTGTTTACAAATGAGAGTTCCATATCAACCTGCGTAAATTCAGGCTGACGGTCCGCCCTAAGATCTTCATCACGGAAACACCGGACTATCTGGTAATAACGCTCAAGCCCCGCCACCATCAATATCTGCTTAAATATCTGCGGCGACTGCGGAAGTGCAAAAAAGCTGCCTGGATTGGTACGACTCGGAACAAGGTAATCACGCGCTCCCTCCGGCGTGCTTTTGGTCAGTATGGGGGTCTCTATATCAAGGAAACCCTCTCCGTCAAGATAATCACGGAAGGCCTTAGTCGTCTTATGCCTGAGGATAAGATTCTTCTGTATAATCGGCCGCCGAAGATCCAGATAGCGATGTTTATACCTGAGACTTTCAGAGGCATCCGTATCATCATCCACCATAAACGGCAGAGGTTTGCACTCATTCAATATCTTAAATTCCTTTACAACAACCTCTACCGCTCCTGTCGGCAGCGATTCATTAACAGTGCCCTCGGGCCTCGCCCTTACACTGCCGCTCACCTGAATGACATATTCATTCCTGACCTTATGGGCCGCCTTGTGTACTGCCTCATCACTCTCGGGACTGAATACGACCTGCACAAGCCCGCTTCTATCCCTCAGATCAATAAAGACAACGCCGCCATGATCACGCCATTTATTTGTCCAACCGACAATCTTTATTTCAGAACCGATATCTGTTCCGGTTACTTCTCCGCATTTATGTGTTCTCATGACTCTCAATCTCTCCTGTTTCATCTATTACAGACTGCTGGATATTAGTAGTCCAACAAAGCGCTATATTATAAAAAATCACCTATTGTTTCATCCCGGTGTCCTTTTTTAATTTCTGAACCTCTTCAGGAGTCATATATCTGAATGCACCTGACTCCAGTCCGCTAAGAGTCAAACTGCTGATCCTGATCCTCTGAAGCTTGATAACGTGATGCCTCAAACGTTCAAACATTCTCCTGACCTGCCGCTTTTTGCCCTCATGTATAGTGATATCAACCCATGAATTTGCCTTCATGGCCTTCTTGACCTTGACCTTGGCAGGAGCGGTTTTGCCGTCCTCGAGCCTTATACCCGACTCAAGTGCATTAATATCTTCCTGATCCAGAAAACCATCTATCTTTACGCGATATGTCTTGGGGATCTTTTTGCTGGGATGCAGGACCGCATTAGCCAGGTCCCCGTCATTCGTCAGTATCAAAAGCCCCTCTGACCTGTAATCCAGTCGCCCTACCGGAAATACACGCACCTTCAACTTCTTCATATAATCATTAACCGTAGGCCGCCCCTCAGGATCCTTCATAGCGGTAATCGTATTTATTGGCTTATTAAATAAAAGATAAACCCTCTCGCCGGCACCGTTTATCAGCTTACCCCTGACCTTAATATGATCTTTTTCAAGATCGGCCTTCATCCCTAAAGTAGCCGGTTGACCATTAACAGAGACCACTCCCTCCATGATCAGATCTTCAGCCTGCCTGCGTGATGAAATACCGCACTTTGATAGTATTTTTTGTATTCTCTCCTGCATGTTCTCCTGTAAATCTATAAGACGTGGGATAAAAAAATGAGATTAATGATATCACAAAGTGGCTGGTTTTTGCCCGACATGTCCAATACACTGCAATTGATATGGAAACATTAATATTGCGAGATGGGGGAAGCATTAAATCTTTCAACATTAGATAGAACCATTAAAGGCGTAGGAAGCCATCGCAGGCGCAACGGTCTTTAGTGACTCTTTTTCTGCCATGCCGGAGTTTCGCTGATTTCCTCCAGGATTTTCTTATAAGACAGGAGTCTCGATTCTAAAATATCAGAGTTTTTCGGGTCAACATCCTCGCCATAGAATGCACACCCTTTACTCATCGCTTCATGCTGGCAATTATTAAACTTACAAGCCAGGGATACGGAAAGAAGATCCGGGAAAAAATCAATAAGCTCGCCTGAATCAATGTCATCGAGAGAAAATGACCGAATACCGGGAGAATCAATAATCCTGAAGGTACCGCACTCAATTACTTCTGACCAGGTAGTAGTATGAGAACCTTTACCGCTCCTTCCAATATCATTACTTGCAAGGGTGACCTCATTATCACTCAAAGAGGTAATAAGCTTACTCTTTCCTACCCCGGACTGGCCCAGAATTATAGCTTGAGTCTTCTGAAGTTTCCTCTGAAGATCCTTAAAAGATCCCCTGCCAAACCTGGATGGATTATCCGGATACATTGCAGACACTTCAAAACATTCAATCCCGATATTTTCAAATCTTCGCATCTCAAAATCAATATCAAAATCATCCTGAAATTCATCCATCTTATTAAATACAACTATCGCCGGGACCTCCCATTGAAAAGATCTGGTAGCAAATCTATCAATAACACCCTGTTTATAAGGAGGCTTTGAAACGCTTGTGGCAATAATCACCAGATCAACATTAGCAGCAGTAATGCGCTTCTTTCTCTCGCGAATATTCATCCGAAATATTTCGCTTGTCCTTTCAAGAAGTTCTATGATCTGATAATCATCACCGCTTTTCTCTAACAGAACCCTGTCGCCGGTTACGAGTTGATTGCTTTTCAAAACTTGCCTCTTCGCACTTACTGAAACGGTGTCACTCTCGCCATCAATCTTGCAAAGAAACTCTTTTTTATGTGATTCGTATATACAGGCCGGGATTATCACTGATCAATTCCTGATGAGGGGGATCTCATATTATCCCCTAAATTGTAAGGTTAATGGTTCTTCAGATTATGAGATAGCGAGCTGCGATGTCAAGGGCAGAGATAAATTCGAGGCAGGAGCGAGTATTGGGCAGGTGCTAGCCCTGCCCCTACATAGTTAGACGAAATTAACCATGTAGGGGCTCCCCTCGCGGGTGCCCTGCCTTTATGCACATGCCCCAACCAATACAATACATCATCCACATGACAAATCAGGTAAGACATATAAACTATTCGAAATGCTCTAAATTTGCGGAATGCGTAGACGCGACACCTTCAGTGATCCTTATGCCCGCTGAAGAATGGAGACACGACACCACCCACATCTGACATGTGCAGACCTTATAGCATGCACCCACCTAAAGAACAAGAAATTCTCTCTGATCCTTCAAAGCCCGATCAAAGGTATAGGTAATTTTGCATCCTTTATTGAGATTCAGCTTGCCAATGAGATAATCTGCCAGGTCTGCCCTGCCGTTTCTGTATTCAGCGAGTGCAGAGCGTACTATATCAACGTGCTCTACTTCAAACTGTTTAGTCGTAAGGATTTTTTCACATACATCAGC
This sequence comes from Nitrospira sp., assembly GCA_016784355.1. Taxonomy (GTDB): domain Bacteria; phylum Nitrospirota; class Thermodesulfovibrionia; order UBA6902; family UBA6902; genus JACNKH01. Next base: position 21,810 of record JADHUV010000041.1, read on the forward strand.
AATTTCGTTATTACTGAAACCATATGCTGACTCAAGCACCCAGACAGTCTCACAAAGTACTATTGTATTAATAAGACATGAACTGCCCGACTCGATTATCCGATCAATGCACTCAGCGGCTTTCTGTGCCTGTTTCTTATCGTCCCACACAATATATCGTATGAGAACATTTGTATCCAGTCCCCTCATTTTGCCCCTACCCTTTTTTAAATCGGTCCTTCACCGCCTTATTCATCTCCTGAACTGATACAGCTTTCCTCCCTTTTCTGTGAAGAAAGCCCTTAAGCTCTCTGACATCTGATGTAACAGGCATGAAAACTACTTTGCCGGTCTCATCGAGAATAAAATCAATTTTATCACCTGCCTTAATATGCAAGTGATCTCTAATTTCTTTAGGTATGGTGATTTGCCCCTTCGATGTTATTGTTGATGCAGGCATAGCAGCCTCCTTACCAGTTACTCATATCCTTACTTTATTGTAAGGCAACAGTCGGTATAGTGTCAAATAAATGATGTCTGCATGTCTTGTTCTGGGCAGGGGCGAGCCCTGCCCCTACATAATTTCAAACATATTTGTAGGGCTCCCCTAGCGGGTGCCCTGCCTTAACGTATGCCCTGCCGTTGAAAGGGCTGTGAAGCTCGGAGCCCAGCTCAGGATCTCGATACCAATTTTAAATTTTAGATATTTCCAAGATGCCGATTATAATCATCAACAGACAGCTCAATTTCTCTTAAACTCTCTCTCATCAATGGACGAGAAAGCTGCCTTCCTTTGTGATGCGGCAGGGTAGTTGTTCGCCCATCAATATGCCTGTAAAATGCATGACTCCCCTTTTGACGAACCTTAATGTTAAGCGACAGAAGTAATTTTTCAGCAGTCTTTGCATCAACAAGTCGCAGTTTACTCAAACTGCTACATCAACCTGCTGGATTCCGACAAACTCAGGCAGATTGCTTTTTGACTCAGCATCCATCTCTTCAAGACATAATTCAACTACTTCCTTCAGATTAATCTGCAATTCATCAAGCGTCTCGGCCTGGGTATGTGCTCCTGGTATTCCCGGCACAGAACCGACATATAAACCTGTTTCCGGATCTTTCTCAATATATCCAACAATTTTACTCATCAATGCACCTCCTATAGCTATAGACAATTATAACAGATTGCAACTCCGTGCATAATACAGCCTAAAGAATTGGGCAGTGGCAATCCAGGGCAGGGCTAGCCCTGCCACTACATTTTGGTTACAGATGCCTTGCCTTAACGGATGTTCTAAATTTGCGGACTGCGTAGACGCGGCAACACCCACAACAATTATGGAAATACTTTGTATATGTCTTTCCTATGCGCAATTCTTTGACAAATCAGCAATTCACCGGCTTTGTCTATTGTCAGGCCTATTCTATATTTTCCAAGGCGGATCTTGAACTTATCAGGATAACCTGTCATTTGCTCAATGTATCCAAGATCAAACGGATTTATACAGATCAGTTCATCAAAAACTATTCTTTCGGCCTTGCCTTGTATTTCATTAGGTAATCTGGAGAGTTCTTTCAGGAATCGCTTTGCGTACTTAACTGTCCACATACTACTTCAATGATCGGTAATGCTCTTTTGCTTCCTGCACAGAAAGCAACTCATCATCCTTAACTTCATCCATCAATTGAGCTAACCCGTAATTTTCAATTATTTCTTCTAATTGCTCAAATTCGCTTATTGGTATTTGAACCGCAACAGGTTTCTGGTCTTCATCAAGCACTATGTTTTTATGGATCTTCAGCATTATCCTACTCCTGTTATTGTGAAACTTCTGGATATATTATATTTCATACTGAGCAATAATACCAAGATGACCTACCGATGGTTCATGTGGACGGGTTAAATTTCATATGCACCAGGATCATGTTCAGGGCAGGATCAAGTCTTGGGCAGGGGCGAGCCCTGCCCCTACATGGTGGTTCAAATGGTTGGAACATATTTGTAGGGGCTCCCCTAGCGGGCGCCCTGCCTTAACGTATGCCCTGCCTTTATGCACAGGCACCCCCAACCTGTATAACATATCACCCACATGATAAATCAAAAAAGACATGGAATCTATGAAATTGTGAAATGCGAAAACGCGACCACTTCAATGATCCTTATGCCCACTGAAGGATGGAGACTGACAGCACCCACGACACCACCCATAAAGAAGGCTGCTTGTCCTTCTATCCTTTCATTACTGTGCTTTTCAATTATAGACCCCGGATACAATTATTGAACATGAATAAAGGCGAGTGACGAGTGACAAATCCCGAGTTACAAATGACGAACTTTGCTCCCTCTTAACTCGTATATCGTCAATCGCTATTCGTCATTATCTTTTGTCTCCAGGCAGAGATTAGCCCTGCCCC
>JADHUV010000042.1 GCA_016784355.1 Nitrospira sp.
CATTAATTTCGCACTCTTTTTTAACCAGGCATATCTTTTAAAAAATAATGCTGATCCAAATCTCAGGGTTTCAATAGTCATGATTCAATTTTCACTTATGTCCTTTACAAAGTCACGGTAATATTCACATAATTTCCATTGAGCACATTATATAACTCTGTCATACTTATGCAATATACATGCCATCTGATATTTTTATTAATTTCATTTAAAAACAATTAGTTAGTTAATTGCATCACATGTAAGCCTTACACCATGTCACAATCCTTGACACAATATAGTGTGCCATTAGGCGTCGTGGCACTACTGCAAAATAATCAGGAATTGTATTCTTCAGAGGAATTAGTGCTAGCGAGTTTTAAAGAAAAGGACGCTTTTTAAAGCGTCCTGAAAATTAGAAAAAATCGGGTTGGAGTTTTATATTTTCAACTGACTGATTGGCTTTCCTGCATCTGCTGCTCACTGTGAATATCATTTGACAAACTGGATGTGACACTTAAGTCATCAGAACATGTCTCAACACAATACGTCCCGTCGTCCATAAGTTTACAGAACATAGAACAACGTTTTATATACTGATACTGGGTGTTTTTTTTCATTCTGATACCCTCCTGTCTTGTACCGCATATCAGCGGGATTAAAGTGGTTCGGCTTTAGAATACTAAATAAATTAAACTGATTTTTTAGTATACCATTCTTAAAATAATTTATACATTTTTTTACACTAGAGTTATTATTTGTTCCATTTGATTTGAAAGAGCGAATATCGAACAAGGAATGTCGAATGATGAATAGTTAGTATATGTTCAGGGCGCACACTCGGGTACGCCCCTGCATAATTCGACATTCTCCTTAATTATTTAATTGAATATTGCTTTACCAGTATCAATAAACTGTAGCATGTCTCATATCTGTATTTGATGATGGTCTAGATGGGCCGTTACCAATGATGTTCGGTTATAAATTTGATAATCTTTCAAGGGGGTTAAGAGCAACCATTGCACCGGGAGAAACGTGGAGTTTCACAACAACTCTCAATGCACATGTAGAAGGCCCGGGACTTGAGACAGGTGGCGCAGCGTACATTGGCGACCCTAACGAGTTTACACCTGGCTTTGAAAGCTCTTTGTCCGCAGTTGCTATTGTTCCAGAACCTGTTAGCACTACTCTATTTGCAATAGGAGCAATGACATTGGGATACAGGCAATTTCGCAAGAAAAAGCAGCTTTAAATCTCACAATCAAAAGCAGCAGAGATGGATAACCATCTCTGCTGTTTATCTTTCATTATGTCTTTTTATCTTGCTTAAACCCAATTTCCTCTTTTCCAGTAAGACCACAATGAACAAAGAAATTAGTCATTTATGACTTTTATCATAGCAATATGACCTCGATGAGCATAATTTAATATAAAGAGAAGGCATAGGAACCTTACGTATTATCACATATAGCGGTGCCTGTTTAATTTGCACTAATCTGATTATGCCCTACGAACGAATACCTGGAAGAGTTGGACTTTTCTATGTTCCTCCAATGATGGATAAGGAATCCAAAAAACATCCCTGCCCGGAGTGCTTTGTCTGTCAACAGTGCGGGGATTCACGCTGTGCTCTATGTCGTGGGAAATGCAACGGGGAAAAGAAGAAAAATGATTCTGCATCAGCATCTCGTAAGACTGAGAAGCTGTGATGACGACGAATTATCGAATAAGATTTGAGGATAGGCATGTCGTAGGGGCGTATTGCCATACGCCCCTACATAATTCGACATTCGACATTCTCTTTTAAGATTTAAATAACTGCTAAAATCGGGGTATGGGTTGTTTCGTGGCAGAGCATAAGAAGGTTGCTGGAGCTGAATAGCAAAAGGGCTTAGACTTGATATTTCAATATCGCATAGGGCCATTGAGGCTATTAAAACGCTCTGAAAATGTGGAATGAATATACGCTTATTTATTTCCGGCACGTGCAAGCCTGATAGCAGGCATTCAGTTAAAGAAACTACATTATAAAGATTGCACGAAAAAAACATTTTCCGCACATGGCTGTAGGGGCTCCCCTAGCGGGTGCCCTGCCTTTATGCACAGGTGCTCCCATTGTCATTCATTTATCTTATTCCATAAAGAAGTCTGCTTGCTCTACTTACCTGATTCTTGCTTTAATTTTTTATTATAGACACCACCTGCGTAGACCTGACACCACCTATACTCCTATAATATCCTGTGACAAATAAACTTCTCACCTCCATTGATATCGGGACAAATACATTCCGGCTCCTGATCGGTACGGTCAGTCAAGATCATTCAAATGGTGCTTATTCTATTAATGAAGTCCATTCTGAACGCGTTGTTACCCGTTTGGGCGAGGGACTTAATGACTCCGGGCATCTCAGCGAAGAAGCGATCGCTAGGAGCATTGCAGTACTTAAACACTTTTCAAACTTAATATCTCAATACGACATTACGGATGTTTCGGCCATTGCTACAAGTGCTCTTCGTGAGGCGGATAATAGTGCTGTATTTATAAAAAAAGCCATGCAGACAGCTGGACTAAAGATCAATATTGTATCCGGGGAACGGGAAGCAGAATTATCATCTGCCGGTATGTTTATTGATATGATCCGACCACAGGAATCACTGCTCATTGATATCGGAGGGGGAAGCACTGAGCTCATCCTGACACGCGAGCATCCTGTATTTATGCAGAGCATACCTATGGGTGTTGTGTATCTTTCGGATAAATATCTTGATGAAGATCCCCCCTCCAGGGAATCGCTCTTGAAAATGGAAAGGGAAATTATGCAGGGTGCTGATAAGTTTCATGAAGAATTCAAGGATCGTTTCTCCTCTGTCCCCGAGATGATAGGGACAGCGGGCACTATAAGTTCACTTGCAGCTATCAAGCACCGGCTGCAGTCTTACGATTCGGATATAATACACAAGACCGTACTTTCTTTTAATGATATCGAGAATATATACTCTCAAATGGTTCAAATAAAAACTGCTGAAAGAAAAAAATATTTACCCTTTGAAGCCTCCCGGCTTGACATTATAGTGCCGGGAAATCTTATACTCTTAGCCATTATGAAAAAATTTCATATAAACTCTCTCACGGTAAGCAGTTACGGACTGCGTGAGGGGATATTAATAGACCTCTATAAAAAGCTGAACGGAACTACTGGATTATGACAGATATAATAGACGCCTCAAAATTCGAGCTGAGAAAAGCAGCGATTGCCGATGTGAAGCAGATCCAGAAACTGGTAAACCAATACGCAAAGCGTGAAGACATGCTGCCACGCTCGCTTAATGAGATCTATGAAAATATTCGCGATTTCTCGGTCTGTACTTTAGACGACCATATCATTGCTGTGGCCGCCCTTCATGTCCTGTGGGAAGACCTTGCAGAAGTCAGGTCCGTGGCAGTAATGATAAAATATCAGAAGCATGGTGCAGGTAGTAAACTGGTTAAAAAGTGCCTAAAAGAAGCGGTGAAATTAGGTATCTCAAAGGTCTTTGCCCTGACATACACCCCGGGATTTTTCAATAAACTGGGTTTTGAGGTCATTGATAAAAATACCCTCCCCCAGAAAATATGGGGAGAATGCCTGAAGTGTCATAAATTCCCGGACTGTGATGAGACTGCAGTTATAAAGCAGCTTAGCTAATAATCATCTCTCAGTTGTATCCTGATCGAGGACTTTGTCCTTAATTCTTCAATATGTATCTTGAGCTTTTTTTCAAGCTCAACTTCCACAAGCTCATCATCAATAGAGTCACGCACCTCATAAAACTCCAGACCTTTATATCTATTTCGATTCATCTCATAAACCTGTTCTATATCATTAAGCGGTATATAGATAAAGGCTTTGACCCGCCTGTCTATATATTCCCTTATAATCTCATTTTTTTCCTCTATGCGATTACCGTCTTTGGTACTGACTTTCAGGCGGAATTTTTTTGCCTCATTATAAAGTAAGGCCCGGTCAACCAAAGTATTAAGGACTTCCTCCTGTGAAGCCCTCTCGTTGTCACGCATTGCCGATTTTAACTCGCTAAGCAGGATAGCCTCTTCATTGACTACGGCTACAATATGGTCAAGCATGTCCCAGGATTCTGAATGTCCTGTCAGACAAACAAACAGAACCATAAATATTCCTATAAATCTAAATTTTTTAATATTTATTATGACAGGTTTTCTCATTATATGACCCTAAAATGCATGTCCAAAACTAAAATGCACCTCACCCGATGTATCACCAGATTCTTCATTAAGCTTAAAGCCGTAATCTACCCGGACAGGTCCGACCGGAGTCTTATATCTCAGGCCGCCGCCTGCAGTAAACTTAAGCTCTGAACGTATATCCTGTATAGTCCTCCATACATTACCTCCGTCAATAAAACCCACAACTCCCAGCCCCTTCCATACCGGAATTCTTATTTCGCTGTTAAACAAAGTAAATATATTTCCTCCGGTAGGATCCCCATCCTGACCCCTCGGGCCAAGAGTATCTTTACTGTAGCCTCTGACAGTCCGCCTTCCACCAAGAAAAAACCTCTCAACCAGTGGCAATTCATCAAGGTTGTCAAGACTGAATGCCAGTCCCCCCCTGAAAGACAATGCAAAAACCGCATCGTAAACAACCGGAAAAAACCAGGAACTCTGAAACGTAGCCTTTAAAAACTCTGTCTCCGATAGCAATGCCCTTGAGGCAAATTTAAGAACTATACCGTTTAATGAACCGGATGTAGGGTCAAAAACATCATCCCGTGTATCATAAAAAAAAGAAGGTGAGATTGAAGCAATAGATATCGTTCCGGCATCTTCTCTAGTAAGAATAACTCCGGGCTTTACATCCGTTGTTTTAACAAAAGAGTACTCATAGTTCAAAGCTACCTGCAGTCTCGGTGAAAGAGATTTCTCTACCCCGGTTATTAAACTGAACTTATCAATCTTATAACGGATATCCCTTGACTCAATATTGATAGACCGTGCCTTTTCCTTTATCAAAGAGGCAGAAAACGGGAGGTTCGGCTGATTAAATAACCAGGGATCACGGAAGTTTAAAATAAATCTTTCTTCTACTGAACTAAACTCTGATCGAAATCCAATTTTTCGGTTGTAGCCCCCGAGATTGTCATAACTGACATCAAATGAACCGCGGAATTTTTCATAATCTCCAAAGCCAGCCCCAAATTCAACGGCACCGCTTTTACCCTCTTCCACCACCACAAGCACATCTCTGACAAGCTCAGAGTCTCCTTTAATCTCAGGCTCTAAAAAATCAATAGAGACTTTATTGAATAAGCCAAGTTTGTAAAGCCTTTGTTTTATTCGGGTTATCTCGTTATGATCATATATATCTCCGGTATTAACCGTAAACTCTCTCAATATTACTTTTGCTTTCGTTTTGTTGTTTCCCCGCAGTATTACGTGGCCGGTACTATAAGGATGCCCTTCATCAATAATAAATCTGATCTCCGCCTTCGTCTCTTCAACCTTGCTGTTTACCTCAACATAGGCATCCATAAATCCCCGACCGTAGTACATTGAGAGCAGGCGGTATCTTGCATCACCAATATCAATAAGATTATACGAGGACCCTATATCAAGTTTTAACTGTTGAAGCAGTTCCTCGCTGCTGAAATAACTATTACCCTCAATGTGCAGCTCCTCAATCTTTACTTGTGGACCCTCTCTGACACTAATCTCAACTGCTACACTATTATCCTGACTGAAGTAATTCTTTTTTACTGTCTCTTTGCTGAATTTAATATAACCCAGTGCATTGTAAAACCTGGTCAGGTCTAATGTATTCTCCTCCAGCAGTTCTTCATCAAAGGGAGAGCCATCCTTGATGGTCATCACTTTCCTGAGGGTACTGTTATCTATACTGCTTCCTGTAACTGTAAGCCCCCTGAGCATTATTCTCTTCCCCTCAAAAACAACAAACGTAACGTCTATCAATTCTTCCGTACGCTCAATTGCTGCCGCGACCTGTACACTTGTGTAACCACGCTTTTTATATGCCGCATGAAGCCTGCGTACTGACTCAGCAACAGCATCCTCACTGACGGTTTTTCTTTCCATGATAGTTACATCTTTCTTAAGTTCACGTGAGCTGATACTTTGATTACCCTGAAATTGAAGCCTCAGTTTCGGCCCTTTCTCAACAGGTATGGACAATACGCCGTTTTCAAAAAGAAAGGGGCCCACAATCGGATGCAGATAAGACTGTTTACGGTAGTATTTAACTATCTTTTCTATACCTTCCTTTATTACTTTCAGATTAAGCGCATCACCATAGGACAGACGCATCATGTAACGCACTTCCTCCGGCATTTTTACAGAGCTGACGGTCAAGGCAGGCCCTTCCGTAATGTGTATTTCAACTATAATTGCGGCTTCAACAGAATCCTCTTGTGTACGTGACTTAACAACAGCCTCAGGGTAGCCTGCAGTCTTATAAAATTCTTTCACTCTATGCTCGACCTTTAAAAGCTCTTCAGGATGGTAATTGGCGCCTTCTTCAAGGCTGATAATGCGTAATATCCTGCGCTTGGAAATGCGTACATTGCCGGAGATCTTGATTTTTTTTATGAGTGGCACTTCATTTACGATTACTCTAAGATTCATATCAATATCATCCTGTTCATACAAGACCTGTATATCGCGAAATATACCTTTTTTAAATGCGGTTTTAATACCTGCGCTGACAGCCTCCGGAGTCAGGATACTACCTGAACTAATCCCGAGCAAGTCAGTAAATTCAGCATGCCCTACCCTTGTAAGACCTTCAATCTCTACATTGGCAATAGTTTCTGAGCTCGCAGGATTATGCATAAGAAAAGAGAGCGTTATAACGACTGCGATACTTAAAATAAATCGGAAAAGTCTCAATAAATTACTCAATATAATATTTTCTTCTTATCATTTAAATTCAAACCTATATTTCAGATCAAGACCTGTACTGCCCAGTTCATTGTGAGAACCTTCAAGCGAAAGATTTCTGTCAAGTTTATACTTGACCTTCACTACCTGCTCCTCTGCGGTACCGAGGGCACTTGAGTAAAAGACTATAACCTTGTCCTCCAGCAGTCTCTTGCCGACAGTTACTTTGGGAGTGAAGGCACCTTCCGTTGTTGTGTGAGGTTCTATCACTATACGGTCGAAACCTGTCAAACTCTGAAACTCCTTTTCCATCTTATCCTGTAAACTCCCGGTCAAAAGAGCTGTAGCCTCACCAGCAGCTATTCCGCTCTCAATACCCCTGGCTTTCTTATCAAACTGCCCGAACGTCAATAACGAAAGTATTTCATTTTCCTCTAGCGGAGGGTCTGAAAAAAGCGATAAAATAAGTTGATCTATTGTTCCATCAAGAGAAAGCCGAACATGATAATCATTCGCATATGTCTCGGCCAGGATATGCAGCACCGGGACTATCCTGTCGGAATCAACAAAATCAACATTACTGCCCTCAAGAATCCTGAACTCATTACTCCTGAAATATATATAACCTTCTGCTGCTTCAACTCGCCCTATTAATCCGTACTCTGACGGTGTACCCGTTACATTTAAAACCAGCTTGACCGGCGCTCTGGCTATGTTGTTGTCAATAAAGATCTGATCGGACATGATACGAACATTAAGTGCTGTATCCGCTATAAAGGCCGGATATGATACCGCTTTTTTCTGTACCTCATTAATACCAATCAGCCAGCTTTTCCACTCAAGTCTCTTAGCATATTTGGCTTCGGTAATCGAAACATTACCGGTAAAACTCGAGCCTCTATAGGACTTTTCATAAAACAGGCTGCCCTTAAGTGCAGCTGACAGTCCCTCGAAAGGACTGACTTTTATCCCATTAAAATCAGATGACATAAACACCCGTTTTAGCGAGAACTTATCAAAAAAACCAACCCCGGAAAGTGTGACGCTGCCGCCGGCAAATGAAGTTTTTATATCCTCAAAGGTAATCCGGTCTTTCTTGAAATATAAGCTGCCGTTTATAGGGCCAATTTTATAAGGCATGTCAACTACGCGCGCATGGGCATCTATTACCCGTATCTCGCCTGTCAGTTCAGGAATCTCCCATGGTCCGACAATCTTAACATCAAAGTGCCCGACTCCCTGCAGTACAGAGAGCCTTTCCTCAAGCTCTTTTAGATGCTCAAAATCCAGCCTTCCATTTAACTTCAGATTATAACTTTGCCCGATTTTAGCGCCTCCGGTTACGACAAATCTCGTATCCCTGCCAGCCATCAAAAGATCGTCAACCGTTAGTAAGCCTCCTTTATAATTGATTGCAGCGTCTTTCTCATTTTTCAGATTATATCCGTAATATACTATGTTCACCTCTTTCAGAACAGATTCCGCAGACAATACATTTCTGCGACTACTGAGCCTTACATTACCAGCCAATCGAATATCCATTTCTTCAGGAAATTCTTCATAAAGATAATTCGCCAGAAAATTGTAATTATCTTTATTCAGTACGGCTTCTACATCCCACTGAAGCTCTTCTGAAAAATCAATCGCGGCATTCGTTCCGATCCTGCCGTCTGCCAGTTCAGCCGTTACGGTTATCTTCTTACCAAGCCATACACCGCTAAGACTGCCTGCTCCTGTCTTAATATCTCTGAGTAAACCCTCTGCATAATCAGCAGAAAACCTGATATTCGGATTTTGAAAAGAGCCCTCTCCCTCTATTTTTATATTCGTATTGAAAGCCAGTTCATCCGCAGGCAGCCAGGGCATATCTTTAGAGTCAAGATGCCCTGTTGTTGAAGAAAGCTTATATGTACCATCAAAAGCAACCTCCCCGGAGCCCTGCAGTGAGGAATCAGCACGTTCAACTGCAAATGATTCAAACTTTATCCTCTCCCTGTTCATGACTGCCTGCAAGCGTAAATGATCCAGGCTCTCACCATAGATACTGATATCTTCAAAAGATAAATTAGCTGTAGCTATATACTCTGATGAATTACCCTTAAAAGCCATCTCGCCTGACGCCAGTCCATGCACCGGCAGATCTCTATATGCAGCGTGAATAAACGGCAGCACAGGTGCTTGATCAATAATGCCTTCTGCATTATAGTAAGGTCCAGTAAACTCAAACAGTGAGTCCGCTCCCCTGAACTCTATAGCCCCTGAGACAGAGGCATGAGCATCTCCTTGTTTCAGCAAAAGTTGTGTGACATTTAAAGAATTAATTTTATATGTAAAATCAGCAAAACCTTCCTCAAGCTCTATTCCATTTATATAGCCGGACCCGGATTCAATATGTCCGGAAATTGAGGGATCCGATAAAGCCCCCATCACGCGGCCGTTAAAAACGAGCGGAGATGTATAACCTTCATAATAGGGGATTGTAATATCTCTGGCATCAGTATTCTTAAAAGAGGCCTCCAGATTTAGCGTATCCTTATTCAGATCAATATATCCGTCTAGTTTAAGTAAAGTCTTTCCGGTTGACAGTTCAGCCTTATTTAGAGAAAGAACATCATTTTCCAGTCTCAGGCCGGTGCGGATAGACTGCAGACGGTCAAGAATACTGCCGCTATTTCTGGTGGTATTTGCATATTGAAGATTACTGGTGATAAAAATACTCTCCCCCGGCTTCTGAGAAAGTTGGACATCGCCTTGTATCTGCCCGGCAGGAAACGGCGGCTCCCAATTTATAATTCGAAAAAACTGGGGACTGCTGATACTGCTCAGGCGCCCCTTAACTTCATACTCTCCATTCGGGATCCTTATAGATGCGCTGCCCTCTACATCCCCCTCATATGATTTACCAGTAAAGCGGGACAGGGCAAATATAAGGTCTTTATAAACAATTTCTCCACTTACATCATCGATTTTAAAAGTATCAAACTCACCATCCTGCAGCTGAATCTTTCCAGTACCTGTGATCTGTGGAAATTCTCCTGTAATATCCGCCTTTAGACTGACTTTACCCCTGATGTTATCCTGAACATTCACGATCTCCATCAGTGTCTCCAACTCAAAACCTGCCTCTGTTTTCATATCAAGAGTCAGTCCGGGCCATGCAGAGTCCTTTTGCTCATTCATATGAATCCGACCATCAAGCTTAAGAGATCCATCCCTGTTACTTTTCAAGCCAAACACATTATTTATTAGACCCATCTTAAGATCTGCTCTCAGATCCATTTGCCCCTTCATCACCCCGCCGTCTTTGCTCAACAGTATTTCACCTGCGGTACGTACCTCCGAGTCCTGAGCATGTATGATCAGATCAGATACGCTTATACTCTCGCCCTTTATCCTTAATTTACCCGCGATATTTCCAGATATTGGTGCCTGCCCTTTCAGTTGTACCTCGCCCTGTTTTAAAGACCACAACAAGGCAGAGGAGTTTTTCCTGGAAATGAGGTCTACAAAAAGCCCCTTGCCGGAGATACTCTTTTCACCCATTGCGCTGCTGAACTGAAAACTGCCATCCATAAGCTTAAGATTCTTCAGCGTCACTTCGTACTTACCGCCCTGCCCGCTCTCACTGCTACTGGATATATTGGTGAGAATACGGTTAAGGCCGTCTTCTGTAAGTTTAAACTGCGGTTCCTTCAGCGTAATTCGCCTCAATATAACCTTGCCGGAAAGCAGACCTGAAATATCCAGATACACACGGGTCTTTGAGATGAGCAGCAATCTATTGCCATCGCGATCAAATACCTTAAGTCCTTTTGCCTGCAGATAAAAAGGGAATAAATTTATAACCGCCTTATCAATCAGGACACTTTCCCTAGTTACATTCTCAAGAACTGGTATGAAAATTCTCTTTATATAATTAGAAAGATAAGGACCTCTGAGAAGAAAAAAAACTATGGCAAACATCAGAATAGATATTCCGACAATCCAGCTCAATGCCTTCTTTTTTTTGATAGATGTGCTCATAAGTTCCGTTTCACTGTATGCTGCATTTAGTTGAAAATCTGTCTAATTTGGGGGTCTCGAGTCAACATGTATGAAAATGACAAATGTGCTAAATAGCTAGCAAAAGCATGTACAATTTCTGAGCTCATATTTCCAGACTTATCAAAATACTGCCTCAAAAAAACAACCTAATCCGTTATATCAAACTGCCTGAAGTATCTGGTATATCCAGCGGGAGGGAATAATATCTTCATACCGATTTTCTTCACCAGTCCGTCAGGTTCAGCTTTAAAAGACCATTTCACTTCGCATCTCAAGACTAAAGCTTCATTATTTAAATTAAACTTCAGCTCACATATACTCCCTTTTGCAAGCCTTGTGTCAGCACTCAGGATATTCATGGCTTCAGTTTCAACAAAAAGCCCCTGTGCAGAGAGATTTCTGATAATCCCGGGACAGGTATCCCTGTCAGAAATAATCAGGACTTCAATTTCCACATCATTTCTTTTTGCATCTTGTCTCTCCATTAGAAAAATAGTAGCATTATTGATGATTTTTTAAAAGATTTCAGACTCATTTATGCCCTTGTAGTCGTTCAAATGCCTCTTTGGCCGAAATGTAGGGCTCAGATTGCTCCGGCAGGTGTGTCATTGCATTTATAAAGCTGTCCATGGCATCATCTACCCTGCCTTTCTTTTCAAAGGAAATCCCCTGCTGCAGATAGGCCATTCCTATCTTTTGCTCATGCGCCGCACGCCCGAACGGATATCTCTGAAAAGCAAGCTTTCTTAGCTTAATTGCCTCACTCCATTCAGCCCACCTTTCATATACAGAGGCAGTAATATCATAAGGATCAAGATCCAGAGACAGCAGATAACGGGTGTCTTCGCCCACCTTCGGATCATACAATGCTATAACTTTTTCCCCTGTTTCAATAAGATCCCGATCATTTCCAACGACGTGCCTCTTTTGCAGATCCAGCAATAGCGCAAAAACCGGCATGGAAGAACTGTCAAGATCGGCTAGCCTTCGAAGCTCCGTAACCGCATCCCCATATCCTATAAGCCCGGCAAGGTACTCACGAATGAGTTCCTCAGATAAATCTATGGCTTTTGCCCTGATAATCCAAGAGCCTATCCTGCCGGCCGCGGTCTCAAGTCCTGCCATAAATTCCTCTTCGCTCCAAACCGTCAGCGTAATGGTCCTGACAGGTTCACTCCGGCTAAACTCTCTCAGATGAATATTTACCACTCTGCCCTCACCCGATCCGATAGTGTCTCCGTGTACGATGAAATCCGCTGGAAGGGTCGCCCTGGCTCTGGCAACAGGAAAGGTCTTAAATTGCCATACGATACCGCCCTGTTTCTGCCCGTCTTTTTTCTCACCCCACATATAGGAGGGTTCTAATGTCTGAAAATATGATAGGGTAATTGATGCAGGAACACAGGCTATATACTTATTTTCTGAAAGTGTCTGCCGCAGGGTTGAAGATATATCTGTATTCATCTCCCCGGTAGTTCGATCTTCAAATGGGAGAACGGTCACACTGACGATGCCTTCCTCTGCCGCAAGAGAAACGAAAACAGTGCAGAAAAAAACCATCACAACAGAAATTATTTGAGTCAAATAACTTTTCATGATATTACATTACATACCTGACAAATCGTTATAAAGTTATTGTATAGTAAAAATTGTGCTTTGTAACCCGTAAACAATTCAATCGGAGACGGCTTTAAGATCCAATGGAATACCAGGCAAATGCCATACTGACTATAGGGGCCTTACTTCTGCTGGGCATTGTAACAAATGCTATAGGTCAGAGAACCCCGATTCCACGTGTAACTCTTCTGCTGATATTCGGCTTTATAATCGGTCCATCCGGATTCAATCTTCTTCCTCTTTTCTGTGCTGAAATATTTCCGCTGGTCGCAAAGATGGCCCTTTTAATGGTCGGGTTTATCCTGGGAGAACGCATGTCTCTCATTTACCTGCATACGGCAGCACGTCAGATTCTCATAATATCCATGACTGAGGTTATTGTAACTGCAGGGATAGTTTTAACCGGGCTATATCTGGCGGGAGTCAATATAAATATGGCCCTGCTGCTGGCCGCCATATCCACTGCGACTGCACCCGCGGCTACTGTGGATGTAATACATGAAAAAAACGCTTCAGGCAAGTTTACTCACGCCCTTGAGGGAATAGTCGCTATTGATGATGCATGGGGCCTGATGGTTTTCAGTATAATGATGGCCATCGTACTTTCAATTATCGGCAGTGAAGGCATCAGCTCCGTATTTATTCACGGATTCATAGAGATTGGCGGGGCTTTTCTGCTGGGCATTTTATTGGGTGCACCAATGTCATATCTGACAGGACGCATTAAACCAGGCGAGCCGACACTCATAGAGGCTCTCGGATTTGTATTTCTCTGCGGAGGACTGGCAATCGTCTTGAATGTTTCATACCTTCTAGCCGCTATGACTATGGGTGCTGTAGTTGTCAACTTTGCAAAACATCATACCCGTCCCTTCAATGCCATAAAACACATAGAAACCCCCTTTATGATCCTTTTCTTTATCCTTGCAGGCGCATCATTTAAGATAGATGCCCTGGATGCCGTCTGGCTGACTGTAATCGTTTACATTCTTATGCGAATCACCGGAAGACTAATCGGAGGGTGGATTGGCGCGGCATTGAGCGGGGGAGACAGGATTATGAAAAACTGGATAGGTATGGCCCTTATGCCGCAGGCGGGTGTAGCACTTGGAATGGCACTTGTCGCATCTCACCGCTTCCCTGAAATTGGCAAAACCTTACTGCCGATTATTATCGGAACTACCGTGTTTTTTGAGCTGACCGGTCCGATCATGACACGCATGGCACTTGTCAAAGCCGGGGATATACCTGACAATAAATAACATTCGTTTATTTATCAATGCATTACATGTCCATTAACAATGCATTACATTAAATCATCCATGCAGTACGATCCTGACTCTGGCGATCATCACTGCAAGAAGAGCACACATTAAGAGAAAGCTGTTGCCTAAATACAACTGACATTTTATAATACTTTGCCTTACAATCTGATATTGAAACACAACTATACCGGAGGAATAATGAGACTAAAAGGTTTAAACGTGCTTGTAACCGGCGCGGCGCAGGGGATAGGCAGATCAATTGCCCTTGCAATGGCAAATCAAGGTGCTAATGTCGGCATTGCTGATATTAATACAGAAAGCGCCGAGGAGACAGCAGTCGAGGTCAGCAAAACCGGTGTCAAAAGTTCATCGATCACACTTGATGTCTCTAACGAGGACAATGTCGGAGCAGCCTTTACTGCCTTTGCCAAGGAGTTCGGTTCACTTGACGTTCTGGTAAATAATGCCGGCATCACCCGGGACACTCTTCTGATGAGAATGAAAGAGGCAGACTGGGATGCTGTAATGAACATTAATCTTAAGGGTTCATTTCTATGTTCAAAAGAAGCCATAAAGATCATGGCAAAACAAAGATATGGAAAGATAGTAAATATATCCTCTGTTGTAGCCTTTATGGGCAATCCGGGGCAGGCAAACTACTGTTCATCCAAGGCAGCGCTTATAGGCCTTACCAAAACCATAGCGCGTGAGTATGCAGCCAGGGGGATTCGAGCAAATGCAGTTGCTCCGGGCTTTATACAGACGGCCATGACCGATGTACTTTCCGACAATGTAAAGGATGAGATGAAGCGTAACATACCTCTTGGACAGTTCGGCACTGCTGAAGATGTTGCTGAGGCAGTGCTCTTTCTCTCCTCAAAGGCATCAGATTATATCACCGGGCAAGTCATTCATGTAAATGGCGGAATGTATATGTAACAGATAGTCCTAATTTTTGATAGAGAAAAAAAACTATCAACTATGTATAATTGATGTCCATAAATCATAAAAGCTAAATTAAATCAAATATTCTGGAGGTGCATATGTCTGTTGAAGCAAAAGTCAATGAAATTATAGCAAAACAACTCGGCGTTGATACTGATAAAATTACTCAGGGTGCGTCCTTTGTTGAGGACCTCGGAGCAGATTCCCTGGACACAGTAGAACTGGTTATGGCCTTTGAAGAAAATTTCAATATCGAGATCCCTGATGAAGATGCTGAAAAAATTCTCAAGGTACAGGATGCGGTTTCTTACATAGAAAAAAAATCCAGTAATTAAAAGGTAGATTATGGAGAAGCAGAGAAGAGTCGTCATAACTGGCGTGGGTATGGTCTCCCCGCTTGGTACAGGCAATGAAAAAACATGGAACAGTCTTTTGGAAGGCCGTTCTGGAATCAGCAGAATCACTCACTTTGATCCTGAGGGTTTGCCATGTCAGATTGCTGCTGAGGTGAAAGATTTTAATCTCGATGATTTCATTGAAATAAAAGAGCAGAAAAAAATGGACAGATTCATCCATCTGGGCCTTGCTGCCGCAACGCTTGCTATGGAAGATTCCGGACTTAAGGTCACTGATAAGAACGCTGCCCGGATTGGAGTAATCGCCGGTGCAGGAATCGGCGGTCTTGCCTCTATTGAAAAATACACTGAGATTATAAACACCAAGGGACACAGACGAGTTTCACCTTTTTTCATTCCAATGACCATCATAAATCTGACTGCCGGTCAGATATCCATCAGATTTGGTGTGAAAGGCCCTAATTCTGCGGTTGCAACGGCTTGCGCAACCGGAACCCATGCTATAGGTGATGCCTTTAAACTGATCCAGCGCGGGGCGGCAGATGCTATGATATGCGGAGGATCCGAGGCAGTAATTACACCTTTAGGTATCGCAGGCTTTGCTTCAATGAAGGCTCTTTCTACAAGAAATGATGCCCCTGAAAAAGCCAGCCGTCCTTTTGATGTTGACAGAGACGGTTTCGTAATGGGTGAAGGTTCAGGAATACTTGTTCTTGAGGAAATGGAGCATGCCATGAATCGTGGTGCAAGAATTTATGCAGAGATCGTCGGATATGGCTTAAATGCCGATGCCTATCATATAACCAGTCCTGCCCCTAACGGTGAAGGCGCAACTGCCTGCATGGGATATGCACTTACTGATGCCGGCCTAAAACCGGAAGCGGTTGATTACATCAATGCACACGGCACCTCTACAAACTATGGTGATGAGATAGAGACAACTGCTATCAAAAATGTCTTTGGTGAACATGCGTACAAACTATGCGTCAGCTCAACTAAGTCAATGATCGGTCACCTGCTCGGTGCGTCCGGAGGGGTCGAGGGTGCAATATGTGCACTGAGTATCTTCAATGGTATAGTGCCTCCAACAATCAATCTCGACACTCCCGATCCTGAATGCGATCTTGATTACGTTCCGCATAAGGCAAGAAAGTTAGATATTAACATTGCTATGTCCAATTCTTTTGGGTTCGGTGGTACTAATGGATGCATCATCCTCAAAAAATTTGACAGGTCTTGAGCAAGTTCTCGGGCATACTTTCAAAAATAAGTCTCTCCTTAAAGAGGCCATAACACATAAATCATTTGCCCACGAGCAGCACCGTATAAAAACCTCCTATAATGAAAGGATGGAATTTCTCGGAGACTCTGTCCTGGAGCTTATAATCAGCGAATATCTGTATGAATGCTATGCTGATTTTACCGAATCTGACCTCTCACGAATCAAATCTTACACCGTGCAGGAGTCCACTCTGGCAGAAACCGCCAGAGAACTGGACCTGGGAAGTTATCTGCTTCTTGGCAAGGGCGAAGACGTTACAGGTGGAAGAAATAAAGCATCACTCCTTGCAGATGCTTTTGAAGCAGTGCTGGCAGCCGTTTACCTCGACAGCAATTACAAAACAGCCCGGGAATTTATACTTAAGCATCTCTCGGCTAAATTGATAGAATTCGCAAATAATGATTCAATATTTGATTACAAGACAAAATTCCAGGAAGTCTCTCAGTCTCTATTCTACGTACTTCCTCAGTATGTCACTGTAGATACAACAGGGCCGGAACACGAGAAGACCTTCGAGGTTCAGGTGCTTATTAATAACGAAACATATGGCAAAGGAACTGGGCGAACCAAAAAGGCTGCTGCGCAGAAGGCGGCAGAACAGGCGCTAATACAAATCAGGGAGAATCATGAAACTGACATATAAGAAATCCGGTGTGGACATTGATCGTGGAAATAACCTGGTAGAAATCATCAAGCCGCTTGCAAAGGCAACATTTAAGCCTCATGTGATGAGTGATATTGGCTCATTCGGTGCCTTCTGCAAAATTGACACCAAGCGCTATAAAGTACCCGTGCTCGTAAGCGGCACCGATGGAGTCGGAACCAAACTGAAGATAGCGTTCATGATGAATAAACATAATACTGTTGGAATAGACCTCGTGGCAATGTGCGTCAATGACATACTGACAAGCGGGGCCCAGCCCCTTTTCTTTCTGGACTATTTCGCTACTGGCAAGCTTTCTACAAAGCAGGCAACTGATGTAATTACCGGCATAGCAGAAGGATGCAAGATGGCCGACTGCTCACTTATCGGTGGTGAAACGGCTGAGATGCCCGGCTTTTATGATAAAGGCGAATACGACCTTTCAGGCTTTTCAGTAGGCGTAGTTGATAAAAAAGATATAATCGATGGTTCCAAAATCAAAAAGGGGGATGTCCTGATAGGCCTTTCATCCAGCGGTATTCACAGCAATGGATACTCGCTTGTCAGAAAGCTCTTTTTTGATATGAAAAAATACGATCCCAAAAAGAAAATTGCAGAACTGGGTTGCTCCCTTGGCGAGGAACTGCTGAGACCTACAAAGATATATGTCAAAAGCATAATGAAACTTCTTAAGACACATAAGGTCAATGGAATTGCCCATATAACGGGCGGCGGCCTCACAGAAAACCTGCCGCGCCTTTTAAGCAAGAGTGCAGCCCTCAACTTTACAATCAATCGGAACAGCTGGCCTGTTCATCAGATCTTTACAATGATTCAGGAACTGGGCAATGTTCCTGAAGAAGAGATGTACAAGACTTTCAATATGGGTATCGGGATGGTCTTAGTGGTCAAAGAGGCCGATGCCTCAAAGATAATTAGCAAACTTAAACGCCTCGGGGAAAAAGCTCATATCATTGGACAAATCACCCCTGGAAAAAAGCTGGTTGTATATAAATAGGCCTTTAAGGGAGAATTAATAGTGTCCGGTAAATTACGAATAGGGGTGCTGGCCTCAGGCTCAGGCTCCAATTTTCAATCCATAATAGACAATATAAAATCCGGCAGTCTTAATGCCGAGGTCGCGGTACTTATAACGGATAAGCCCGACGCCGGAGCCATTGATCGAGCAAAAAATCATGGCATTGAACACCTCCTGCTTAAATACAGTGATTTTAAGGATCGAGACAGCTATTTCACCCGTGCGGCCACAGAACTGAAAGACCGAAAGGTCGAACTGGTAATTCTTGCCGGCTTTATGCGGGTTGTCTCACGGACACTTATAAATGAATATCCCAATCGAATAATGAATATCCACCCTGCCCTTCTACCCTCATTTCCCGGTCTGCACGGACAAAGTCAGGCCTTGGAATATGGTGTAAAGCTCGCAGGATGTACAGTCCATTTTGTGGATGAAGGCATGGATACCGGACCCATTATAATTCAGGCCGCCGTCCCTGCTTATCACGATGATACAGAAGACAGTCTTTCAGCCAGGATACTGAAGCAGGAGCATCGCATTTTCCCTCTGGCAATCAGACTGTTTTCTGAGGGCAGACTTACTGTTATAGGGCGAAAGGTCTTTATAAGAGGAGAAAAAGCAGACGGAGAATTAATTAATCCTTCTGCATAAGGCCTGACCAGACATACCCGCTGCAAGGCCTGATCTCATAAGGCTTGAACATCATGTTTAAAACAGTTAAAAATTATATAGGCGAATTTATAGACCGGTATTTTATCGACACAAGGCTGCGTGTCCACAAAATTACCACATCATTACTCGGACCAAGATATACAAGTAAAAGAGATCTGTTTATCGAAATAGACATAACATACCGCTGTAACCTGAAATGTCTTAACTGTAACAGATCCTGCACTCAGGCTCCATCCAATAAAAACATGAGCATCGAGCAGATCAGAAAGTTTGTTAAAGAAAGCGCAGAGAGGGATATTAAATGGAAAAGGATAAGACTGCTGGGAGGAGAGCCGACTCTGCACAGTGACCTGCCGGAAATATTAAATATACTTATGGAATATAAAAAATCCTTTTCCCCCGCAACATCTATTTATCTTTTAACTAACGGGTGCGGTCAGGGGGTCAATAGTATACTGTCTGCTCTGCCGAATGAAATTATTATCCAGAATTCACAAAAAACCGGCATCCCTGAGGCTTTCATACCCTTTAATCTGGCCCCCTGCGATGATGAAAATTATAATAATTCAGATTTCACTAATGCTTGCTACACGGTGATATGTTTCATGAAACTGATGCAGTATATTACTCTCGTCTTGGAAGAAATCTTATTGAAAACCGGCATTACTCATATGGCGAGAACTTTAATATGGGTCTATTTTTCCCTCCGGGATTCCCAACGGCATCAGGGATCATGCATCTCTTCATTGACAACCTGTCGCTATGCACCAAATTAGTTTCCGCGATATCAGGGATTCTTACGATACTGCTCTTTTACCTTATAGGGAAAGACGTCTATGGAAGGGAAGCGGGACTGTTTGCAGCCATGGGCTTTGCTGTTCATCCTCTTCTTATAAAAATCTCAATACTGGGACTGCCGGATTCACTATTTCTATTCCTTCAATTTACTTCTATATACGTTTTCTTATTGCTGCGCAAAAATGATAAATTATTCATGTATGCACTGATGGGCCTGTTGACCGCCATTACATACCTTACCAAGCCAGAGGGTATCTTCCTGTTGTTGCTGCCTCTTCTTCACATTGCCGGCTACTTCATTAAGCGGGACCGGGCTCTAAACAAAAAACTGGCGGGACTTTTCATGTTCTTTACTGTCTTTGCACTAGCTATTTCTCCATATGCGTACTTCATAAAAAAATCAACGGGAAACTATTCCATGACCGGAAAATTAAAGGTTAACATGTTAATAGCGACAGAAGGCAACGGTAAAACCTATCATGAACTGGTCGGTTCACACAATAGCATTTACGAGCGTCTCGCCTTTGCGCTTAATGATAAAAAAAATCAGGTGATAGGATTTGATCATGATAAAGACTTTTCCGCTCTATCATATTTAATGGCAGATCCCATGCTTCATATCGCTAGATATATAAGAAATGTGCTGCAGGAAGCCAGAGTTCTTTTCAAGCTGCTGCTGCCGCTATCTCTCCCCCTTTTCTTCGCGATGTTCTACAGGGATTTATTCCAAAAAAGAATGCCGCTGATATTTATTTTAATGCCCCTGATATTACTCTTTCTTTATCCTGTTTTTTATATTCTTGAGCGGCATATGTCTTCAGTTGTCGCGTATTTAATACTCTTCTCAGCGATAGGACCGGTAATTGCTACTCATGCTTTCGCAAAGATGACAGATTTTTACAACATTAAAAATAATATCTTTATGTCTTTTATAGGAGAGAAATTAAAATACCTGATTGTTTTTATAATGACGGGAGCAAGTATAATGTATATTACATTTTCAAGCTTCGGCACCAGAGAGGTGGCCGCTGAGCATATACAGGCCGGCCGTTACCTGAAGGATAATGTTTCATCCGGATATGAGGAACTGAATGTAATGTCTCTTAAGCCCTTTGTCAGTTTTTACAGTGGGGCAAAGTTTACGATGCTGCCTTATGCAAATGCTGATGATGTAGTAGACTTTGGAAAATTATACAATGTCGATTACATAGCCATTGACGGCAGATATCTGAGTGAATGGAAACACTATGATGAACTTGTTTCACTTGACCATGGCCGTGATGATATTAAACTTATTTATATGGATGATAATGATTCACCCATTAGACTTTTTAAAATCATAAAATAGGATCTGATCAAAGACTTCTAAATGCATAATAGTCAGAGTGTATTCTTTAAAGCCCTATTCTGGTTTTCAATCATTGCGGGTATTTTATTATCCCCCCCGGTTTTTGAACCGGTATTTTCAATGATCTACCTGCTGGATAGTGAAAAGCTTCCGCTATGGATATTTTCAGGCCTTCTTGTAATGAGCGGTATTTATATTAACTCTGTAAAACAGAAGAATACTGCGGCAGCCTTCATTCTTTTCAATATACTTTTACTGCTGACAATCGAACTCGGTACCCGCACAGGTGTCAAACTTTTTTTCCCTGAGAAAGAGTCCAGTTTGGCAAGAAGAAGCAACTGGACATATGATGAGCTGCGTGTGTACCAGGGGAACCCATTCACTCAGTTTGCAGGGATCCCGTCGACAAAAATCGCGGGAGGCCGCCCTCTCGGAAATCTTGCGGAATTTAATAACTTTGGTTTTGTGGGCCGCGATTTTTCATATGATAAACCCGCCGAAGTCATAAGAATAGCTGCGCTTGGCGGATCTACGACCGGTAACGGATACCCGCTAATGATGGAAGAATACCTCAGGAAAACCGTGCCGCACATCGGCGACCGTATTGAGGTAATGAATTTCGGTCATTCATATTATACAACGGCACATACTTTGACTAATTTCATACTGAATGTTGTTGACTTCAATCCTGACTATATAGTTATACATCACGGTTGGAACGACTGGCTTGCCCGTGCACCGGAGGACGTCTACAGAAGTGATTACGCGCATTACCTGCGGTCATTTAAGTCTCCATCCATACCGGACCGATATATACTGCGAATCAGTGTCCTTTACCGGGCACTTAAGTTTCTGTCCGGCACACCTGAGTGGGCATTTCTGGAATCGGCAATTCAGATGCAGCATCCGCTTCCGACCCGCTTACTGAATCAGCGTGAACTGGGAACCTTCAGACGCAATATAGAGACAATTATTAACCTCGCAAACCTTCGCAATATTAAGGTTGTACTTACAACCATGCCGCACGTTTCAGAAGATCATGCAGGTCATCTTAAATATATTGAAGCCTTGCCCTATATAGAGCAGTTTAACTCCGTTTTAAGAACAATCGCCAAAAAATATGACAATATTCTTTTTACTGATCTGGATATGCTGATGACCGGCACTGAGGATGCTCACTTTATCGATGTGGCCCACCTGGATGATGAGGGAATGCTTATAAAAGCTCGGCACATTGGCAACTCTCTTGCATCTGATCTGACTAAATAATTGACATTGCTGCCGCAAGGTGATATATCTATTCAGTACGAAGTTTTATTAATGAAAAAACTTGAATATATTGGAGGAAACCCATGGATATATCAATTCAAAAAGCCGCTGCTGTTTTATTCTCTATTTTAATCCCTCTCCTCTTGCCGGCCGCCGGGCAGTCACAAATCATTAACACGCTGGATCTCGACAATAAAGTACTCATTGTAATGGGAGACAGTATAAGCGAGGGTGTGCAATCCGGCAATGCAAGTCTTGATACACAACTTTACACATACGGCAACTTTCTCGCAAGCCACCTGAATATGCCGCTTGCCATCCCATATATACAAAGTAATTATACAGGAGTTGTAGGCTCCGCAACAGGAAGAAACCGTCTGAATGCCAATGTAGCAACAAACATAGCTGTATCAGGGGCTGATGTTAATTCACTCTTAAACCAGCGAAATGATGCATTGACCGCAGAAGAGATTAATTCTGAAACGGACATGGTGTTATTCCCCTGGCTAGGAAGCCAGATGGAGGTTGCTGAGTACATTACAGCCAACATTGTACCGACCTTCGTCCTTTGCTGGATAGGAAACAATGATGTTCTCTCCGCCGTAACATCGTTTGACCAGCTTGATGCCTCGCAGATGACCACTGTTGAAGAGTTTCAGCGTGATTTTACAGATATAGTAATCAGGCTGCACGATATTGGAAGCGGTGCGGTACTGGCCAATATCCCTGATGTTACAAGCATCGCTTTTCTACTGGACAATGAAGAGCTCACAAAAATATTCGGGATAAATTTTAATTTGCCGGAGGGTAGTTATACTACGATTGCTGCGGCTATGGTTGTTAAACTCGGGCTTTTTGATAACAGCATTTTTCAGGATCCAAACTATATACTCGATGAAAACGAGATAGCAGCTATAAGGGAAAGAACAGCTGTTTTTAATACTTACATTGCTGAAATGGGCGTCGAGGCTGGCTTTCCCGTTGTAGATATCAACTCAAAGTTCAATGAACTCGCACTTAATCCGCCAGTGGTTGCAGATATCCAGCTTTCATCCGGCTGGCTCGGAGGGCTATTCAGTCTTGATGGCGTTCATCCCTCTAATACTGGACATATATTAATCACCACCGAATTTATCAATACCATCAATAATTTCTATGGAACGGCCATCCCTCAGATTGCTCCTGAGGTTATCGATATAGTGGTGCTCTCAGACCCCCATGTGGACAAAGACGGTGACGGCAGGGTTACCGGGCGCTTCGGCACAGGACTGCTTGAGACTATGGGACCTTTTTTGGGCCTTTCAGGAGATCTGGATGATTTCAATGCAGAGGTTGCCGGGGCAGCATCTGATAATGCGGGGGCTGTATCATATACATTACCGGCAGCAGGGAATAAGGCAGAAGCTGCAAGGTTTGTGAAAGAGATTTTGGGAGTTCGTTAATTTATAATTAACAACCATTTTAAAATGGTTTTTGTCTTTTAATCCCGTCAGAAACCTTCAGTGGAGAGAAGTAAACCGCAGGGTTAAAAATTGATTTCTGTTTGAGGCCAGGACGGCAGAGTTACAATGCAGTGCGAATGTTAATTAGCACATATAATCAATTACCTTACATTGCTATTTCTCAGCGCATTTGCTGAGGAATGCAATCAATTT
>JADHUV010000007.1 GCA_016784355.1 Nitrospira sp.
AGTACTCGTCTCACCGATCTCGACTTGATCTCAGATCGTAAAGTTCATCTAGCCAATGAAACAAAAATCATCCAGATCGTTGAGCGATGATAAGCCATCTTTTTATGAAAGCCTTTTATATCCTGAGTCCTTATAACGCCTGAGTCAGTGAATCGAACCATGAAGCAAATCAGTGTACTGTATAGATACTTGCTTACAAATATAAATCGAGTACCCAATTAGCCCCCGCTGGTTAGATTTCACTGCACTCAATTGTTATGCACTGATTCTATCTATAACTTGTTGGATTCGGAACTTCAACGTATTTCCCATTGTCATTCTTTACATAATAGGTTCCGGACCCTTGAAGACCAACCACTGTAGTTTGCTGATACTTAGCTTCACCCCGAACATGCTGATTTGCAATCTTGGTCCCATCAGATGTATCACGAACGATAATATCCAGATCAACCGCCCCTTCCGTTCTTTCAGAACGAGAAATTACAGGTACTCGTGAACCACCCCTGTCATTACCAGCACTATTTACAACCACTTCTAACATACGTTGAGCTTTGTCTTCGGATACTAATCGAGCACCAGCGTTTTCAGCTCTTGAACGCGCTAAGTGGTCTATAAATCCCCTGTTTTGATCATCCACAAAACCAGATAGTTTGACAAATGTTGTCATACCGTCTAACGAAGATAGGTCTGCCGAATCAATAGCTTTCACACCTGCTATGCGAACAACATTTTGCGCAACTACAGAAACTAGTCCTGCCCCTCCTGTTTTTTGAGTTGTAGAACATCCAAGCAGCATCTGCATTGACATGCCTAAACATACTATCACTGCCAATATCAATTTTGATTTCATGTGAATACCCCTCTCTTTCTATTTTTGAAGTAAGTTTAACAACCCTTCTTATTCAGTAAATAATGTCTGTTCTAAGCAATTTCCTCCTTTCTCTTTTATTCCGAATATAGCCCTTCAGTGCAATCTGTAGAGCATAACGTGGAGCTGAGTGACGAGTACCACTGAAGCATAATAATAAGCCTCAAACTAATTTGAACATCTCTAAATATCGCTAGCTAAAAAAGCTCCCTGTGGTACTCGTTCAATCTCCAGCGTCTTGTTATGCAATCTTTTTTCTTTTTATGTAACGTCTTCCTGCTAAAAGTGTTCCACCAGTGACAAAGAGGATAGAGCTTATTGGTTCGGGAACAACAGACAATTGATTAACTTCAGAATCTGAAAGCGATCTATTATAAACCCTTACATCATCTATACTTCCTTTAAAATTGGCGGATTTGTTAAAAGCATAAGCACCTATTGTAAGCGGCCACCCATTATTAGAAATGCTACCTGTCGCAGATGATGTTGCAATTAAATTGCCATTAACAAAAAACTTTATTTGTGAACCATCGTAAACCTTGGCTAGAAAGTCATACGAATTGTAGCTAGGATTATGTAAACCTATACTATCGTTAAAACCAGGATTAGTCGAATCTGTGCTTAAATCATGAAATTGTCCACCGATTGTCCATTCAACATCATATTTCAAGTCTTGTTCTTGATGCAACAAGATTTCAATATTTCCTGGATTATCATGCTTTGAAATTATGTTGTATGATCTTCCAATTTCAGCATCAGCATCAGGCTTAACCCAGGCAGTCACAGTCATTTGCTGCCAGTTATTAAAATTTATATCACCGGAGATTATATAATCATTAATTCCATCAAAATAATAGGCACTATTAGAGTTGCCAAATCTATCAACTGTTAAAGAAGCACCATGAACTGATCCGTTATAGCTATTTCCGCTTTCATCATTAGCATTACCTGAGAAGGGAAAGTATGCAATTAATCCGTCACTTAATCCGGCAAACGACGAGTTTACACATATAATACTCATGGTTAAAAACAGAACTATTAATATTGTCTTTTTCATTTCATTATCCCCCAAGATAAATTATTGTTAGGTTACTAAATTATTTACAGCGCTTCCTTTCCCTGTCTGAATTATATGCATAACGCAGAGTTGAGTGACGAGTACCATGAAATATATTAACGGGCTGAAAACCAATTTGAACTCCCGTAAATATTGAAAGCAAAAAAGGTCCCGCTGGTACTCGTTCAATCTCCAACGACTTGTTAAGCGCCTAATTAAATTTATGTTTAAATACAATAGTTGATAAATGTACACCCAACAATATTCCAATCCCCAAACAGAGCGGCATCAATGAATCTAAAATAAACTTAGGATATTTAAACCATGTTTGAAGTGCTGAAATAGTTGATGAAATAATGAATATCCAGCTTGCAAAATGAAAGAAATGAACAGGCTGTTTCATAGAAAATGGATTGCCTTCCCAAGCTGATCTATGCCACGTCGGAGCAGATTTTTTATTTAATGCTTGGATCATCAATATAAATTGTAATCCTAGTATTCCGAATATGACGGCTATCACTAATGCAGAGACATTTATCGGTGGATCAGCATGTTCTTTAATTGGTCCTGTCCATAAAGTTATCAGCATAACTATAATGATTATCGCGCCCTTAATGTAGATCCATTTATTCATATTGTTTTATTCGCTTAACGACTGAGTGACTGACGAGTACCACTGAATCGTATTAACATGCTTAAAACTGATTTGCACGTCTCAAAATATTGCATGCTGAAAAAGCGTACTGTGGTACTCGTTCAAGTCCACTCGCTGGTTATGCGCCGTTCTTTTATGTAAAGCACTGTGTTGAGGTCGCACCTCCGTTTCTGGAGGTCCGACCTCGGCTTGTCTTTCGATCAACTGGCTATGCTTTTTTCTTTCTTCTTATATAACGTCGTCTTGCTAAAAGTGTTCCACCAGTAACAAAAAGGATAGAGCTTATTGGTTCTGGGACAACGGCAGGGGTCATCAAGAAGGCATGCGGTTGACCGCCTGTATAGCCTAATCCGACTATCTGGCCGAAGTTGTTAATATCATGGGCGTACTTCAATTCCCAGTCTGAGCCTGCTGGCAACAACTCATTCAGGTCAGTCATTATGCCCCCGCTGTAAAAAAAGGCATGGGATGTATAGCCAGTTATATACGAGGATCCAACCACCTGTCCAGAGTCGTTAATTCCACGGGCAGAACTCGATGTTCCGCCAAGAGTGCCAAGGTCTGTCATTACACCTCCGCTGTAAAGAAATGCACGATCTGAACCGTCTGTTGTGCGCCAGTAGCCAGCCACCTGTCCAGAGTTGTTGATATCTTCCGCAGCGCTCATTGATCCGCCAAGGGTTCCAAGGTCTGTCATTACATCCCCACTGTAAAGAAAGGCATGTGCGCTATTGCCAGTTGTATACGATATGCCAACCACCTGGCCAGAGTTGTTGATGCCATTGGCTACGCTAAAGTCAAAGCTCGATCCGCCAAGGGTTCCAAGGTCAGACATCACGCCCCCACTGTAAAGAATGGCATGGTCGGGAGAGCTAGTATTTTCTGACGAGCCAACCACCTGTCCAGCGTCGTTGATGGCATAGGCACTACTACTACTCCATGATCCGCCAAGGGTTCCAAGGTCAGCCATCACGTCCCCGCTGTAAAGAAAGGCATGGCCTTGAGCGCCAATACCAGTGTATGACCTGCCAACGACCTGTCCAGACTCGTTGATGCCTTCTGCATAGCTCGATGATCCGCCAAGGGTTCCAAGGTCAGTCATCACTCCCCCGCTATAAAGAAAAGCATGGCTTTGAGATCCAGTTGTATCTGAGTAGCCAACCACCTGTCCAGAATTGTTGATGCCTGTGGCATTACTCGATGATCCGCCAAGGGTACCGAGGTCAATGATTGAGTAATTAACTGCAAAAGCAGTATTAGTTACAAATAGAAAAGCCAAAAAACAAAACAAACTTATATTGATCCACTTCTTCATTTTTACTTCCCTCCCTAATAATCTTAAATTATGACCGCTAATGCGGCTGTATGTTCCTACACGTACAACTTGTATTCCATATTATTAAGCATAACAGTATATTAGATTGAATCTCTAAATTATGAATATACATAGTGCTGCATAGTCCAGTAATTAAGGATTCAGTATAGTAATTGTAATCATTATTAAAAAAGAGTTTATTTGCACTCGTTGTACATTTAATCCTCTGTTCATTCTTTGCGTTGCTATTTTGCTAGAGCCGTACTGATGACGTTTATTTTACATGCTTATCTGTAGATTTATCAATTCAATGGTGCTATCCTTATTGAAACACTTCTGATTCTATCCACTTAGGCAGGGATTTATCTGAAAGTATTATGGGGGGACATTATGGGTTTTACTAAGCGTGACAGTTGTGCGTTATTACCGAATGCTGATGTGCGGGCTTCTTATTCCGATTTTCTCAGAACTCGTTATATTCCGCAGAAAAGTATCAAGTGGTATC
Organism: Nitrospira sp.; assembly: GCA_016784355.1. Classification (GTDB taxonomy): domain Bacteria; phylum Nitrospirota; class Thermodesulfovibrionia; order UBA6902; family UBA6902; genus JACNKH01. The sequence goes on from JADHUV010000007.1 coordinate 4,401, forward strand.
TGGACTGGATTTATCAATTTAACAGTTATGTACAAAATAAATCGATTTCAGAGATCGGGGCTTCGGATGTCCGGGCATTCCTTCAATATCTATCTCAAAAGGACAATATAGAACAATGGCAGATTGACGCGGCAAGGAAATCTTTCAGATTCTTTTTTAGAGATTTTCTCGATCTCTCCTGGGCACAGACTCAGGGTTCTAAATTGGCAAACAATAATATTTCTGATAAAAAAGCGTCTTTAAAACTTCCTTTTACTGAAATTCGTACTCAAACTTGTGAAACATCCAGTTCATATTCTCTCAGTGATGTGCTGGACAGACTCAAGGCTGAAATTCGTGTGCGCAATTATTCCATACGGACAGAGCAGTCATATTCTCAATGGGTCGTCCGTTTCATGAAGCATAATTGCAAGAAAGATCTGAACACCCTTACCTCTGCTGATGTGAAGATATACCTGGAGTATCTGGCTGTAAATCGGAATGTTGCAGCAAGCACGCAGAATCAGGCTTTAAATGCGCTGCTGTTTTTATTCGAACAGGTATTGCATCGGCAATTGGGTTCCCTTGGAGATTTTCAGCGTGCCCGCCGTCCCAAACACCTTCCAGTCGTACTCGCCAAGGGCGAGATTAAGATGCTTCTTGACGCTTTATCCGGCACTCACAGAATTATGGCAGGACTCCTGTACGGTGGAGGACTCAGACTTATGGAATGCGTGCGCCTCAGGGTCAAGGACGTAGACTTTACCCTCAACCAGATTATGATAAGAGACGGCAAGGGGAAAAAGGATCGGGTAACCATGCTGCCGGACAGTTATAAATCAGCCCTCTGGGATCACCTGGAGCGCGTGAAAGTTTTACATGATAAGGATCTCTCTGAGGGGTACGGTAAGGTGTACCTTTGGGAGGCATTGGCCCGAAAGTTACGCAATGCTCCCAAAGAATGGATCTGGCAATTTGTCTTTCCTTCTGGAAGCTTTTCTGTTGATCCCAGATCTAAAGAAGTCAGGAGACATCATATCAATGAAACCGGGCTTCAGCGTTCGATAAAAATTGCTGCAACCAAGGTTGGCATAACCAAGCGCGTAACCTGCCACACCCTTCGTCATTCCTTTGCCACTCACCTGCTGGAATCCGGCTACGATATCCGTACGGTTCAGGAATTGCTCGGTCATAGTGATGTTTCAACTACAATGATTTACACTCATGTGCTTAATAAACCGGGGCTGTCTGTAAGGAGTCCGGCAGATGGGTAGGGAGATTACGTCTCAACTGATATCTTGAAAGAAAGTCATACAAAAGAGTACGAATTTGCTATGATAGAGAAAAATATAGGAGGAACCAAATGTCCCTTAAAGTAAGCATAGTTATAGAAAAAGATGAACATGGATATTTTGCCTATTGTCCTGATCTTGAAGGCTGTCAAACGCAGGGTAATACTGTTGAAGAAGTAATGGCTAACATAAAAGAAGCTATTGAATTATACGTGGAAACTTTGTCAGAAGATGAAGTGCGAGAAGTTACGAGCAAAGAAATATTAACCACAACTTTAGAGGTTCAGGTTGCCTAAACTTCCGAGGCTTACCCCATCCGAAGCAGAAGCAATGATTATAAAAGCCGGATATGAATTAGTCCGAACTAAGGGCAGTCATCGTATATATATGAAGGGAAACAGAAGACTGGTGATCCCTTTTCATGCTGGCAAAGTCTTACATCCCAAGATTATTAAACAGATTTATAAGGGGATATAAGCTGTTATCTCAACGGATCACACGAATTGACCACATCCATGCCTTCTCCGGTTTTCTTTACTTTCGGCATGAGCATGAATTCATCTCTACAGGCATCAGGCCTGTAGGATTCCAGATCAAATACGCCAACGTGTTTTTCAAGGCGGCGTGCAAGGTGTGATAGTGAGAAGCTTATAGTCCAGAACCCTATTCCCATGATTGCATAGGCTGTATACATCTTGTCAGGATCTCTCTGACTTATAATTACTCCTGCCTGTGTCAGCTCTATAATACCGATGACAAAAACTGTTGAGGTGTCTTTAAACAGCGATACAAAAAAACTTAAAAAAGATGGGATCATTATCCTGAAGGCCTGCGGCAGGACTACGTAGCCCATGGCCTTGTACCTGGACATGCCTGTAGAAAGGGCCGCTTCAAGCTGACCTCTGGGGACGGCAATAATTCCGGCCCTGACAATCTCGGCCTGGTATGCTGCCGCATAAAGACTCAGGGAGGCAACGGCGCTCCAGAAGAGTGTTACATAGTTACCGAAAATATACGGCAGAAAAAAGTACATCCAGAAGATGATCATTAAGAGAGGAGTTGCTCGTATGATCTCGATAAAAAACATACTTGGGATCTTAATATATTTCCTGCAGGAAAGCCTGCTGTATCCGGCGAGCGCTCCAACTCCGAAGCTAAATAAAACCGCAAGCAGCGCCAGGATAATATTAAGCGCAAGACCTCCCATATCGCCCTTAGGGTAGGGGCCAATCAGGTAAAACCGGAGATTTTCTAATTGCGCTATAAAGTCCATAATCCGTTTACTGAATCTTTGAGTTCTTTTTAGCTGATACGTCTATCCTCAGCACTTTTTCCAGGGTAATAATAATTGCGCCCATGATACCTGCCAGACCCACATAAAACAGGGTTGCTATAGTGGTGGCCTCGATGCCGCGGAAGGTAATGGACTCAATGTTCTGAGTTGCCCATGTCAGTTCAGGCGCGCTGATAGCCATGCACAGTGAGGTGTTTTTAAAATTATGAACCATCCTTGTACCAAGCGGTGGGAGTGTCGCCCTGAACATCTGCGGCAGAAGGACATGTACGTACTGCTGCACACGACTGAGTCCGCTTGAAATGGCTGCCTCTCTCTGGCCGTGCGGGATTGAAAGCCTTCCGCTTCTCAATATATCTGAGACATATGAGGCATTATCTACGGTCAGTCCCGCTATACCAGCTACAACCGGATAATAAATGTAGCCGTTTAATGCCTGTCCCCATTCCTCAGGCAATAGTTCCGGAAAGATAAAGTAAAAGAATAGAATCCAGAACAGTCCTGGAACATTGCGGAATATTTCTACATAGAGCGTTCCCAGCGCCCTGAATACTGTTATGGTTGATATCCTTAATATTGCTACTATTGTACCGAGGACAAGCGAAAAAATGGTGGTGGCAGCCGCAAGTATAAGCGTAACCTTTATGCCCGTTACCAGCATGCCCAGGTACGGTTCCTGAAAAGGGATACTCCAGTCAAACTCGTAGCTTAACTCGAAAATTTTCAGTCCTCCTCTTCCAGTGAATCATCAAAAATGGGTATATGAAATACATTACTCATAAATGCCCTGGTCCTTGGATGTTTGGGGTCTACAAAGATATCCGGCGGGACACCTACTTCAAGTATCTCCCCGTCATCCATAAAGACTACCTTGTCCGCTACCTTCTGGGCAAACCCTATTTCATGAGTCACAACGACCATGGTCATTCCTTCTTTGGCAAGGGAGATCATGACATCAAGCACTTCATTTATCAATTCAGGATCAAGTGCTGAGGTAGGTTCGTCAAACAGCATGATTTTGGGTTCCATCGCAAGACTTCTGGCGATAGCCACACGTTGTTGTTCACCGCCGGAAAGCTGTACAGGGTGTGCATCCCGTCTGTGAGTCAGGCCAACCTTTTCAAGCAGTTTATGCGCTCTTTCAGTTGCTTTTTCCTTACTTAGTCCTCTTACCTTTCGTGGTGCAAGCGTAATGTTGCCGACTGCTGTTTTGTGCGGGTAAAGATTGAAATGCTGAAATACCATACCTATCTCTGCCCTCAATGCGGTCAGATCTGTCTTAGGGTCAGACAGGTACATGCCGTCAACAATTATCTCGCCGTCATCAATCTGCTCCAGCTTGTTTATGGTTCTCAGTAAGGTGCTTTTGCCGGCGCCGCTTGGCCCGCATATGACTATAACCTCGCCTTTCGTAATCTCGAGGTTAATATTTTTCAGGACATGTGTATTATTAAACCACTTGTTGGCGCCGATAAACTTGATCATGATTTCCCACGTAGAATTGTGAAGTTTGCCAATTCCGGCAAATAGTATTATTTCAAATATGTCCGGCCTTTGTCAATCAATAGGAGACGGACTGCTTGCGGATATTCTTTCCTCAGTGCAGTATTTCTTATATCTCCAGCACCTTTGCCTGAGTTGTTAAGGTATCAAATATCATTATTGTAGGTTTTTCCCCGAAACCATGAGCGGTTCCCGGGTTCAGAACAAGGGTATTGCCCACTTTTTCATTCCTGCAGGCGTGGGTATGACCGTACATCACCACATCGTATGTGCCGCATTTTATAAGCGCTTCTTTAAGCTGAGGTTCGCTTCCGTGGTAGCAGGCGATCTTCAGGCCGTCCTGCTGAAACTCGTGAAAGTCTCCCTTTAGTTCACCCCCGATGGCCTGAAAGGCGCTTACAAGACGAAACTTGTCACCATCATTATTACCGAATATGCCCTGCATTCCCAGTCCCTGACAGAGACGTACTGAGTTAGGGTTTACGTAATCGCCCAGGTGCAGTACATAGGCTACACCCTGCTGCTTAAATATTTCCGTAGACTTTAATATATTTTCATGGTGATCATGGGTGTCTGAGATTATTCCTATTTTCATCTGTACTGGTCTCTCCTTTTTGCAATTTATAAATCATAAAACTTTCGGTTACGGTTTTTTCCATAGTTATTAACTGATGCTTCCATCCGTGTTCTTCTGCTATCTCAAGCGCCCTTGCATGCCGGGCCAGTGAAGAATAGAGCATCTGAATATTTCCGCCGGGCAGAAGATATTGAGCTGCCTGACTGAAAAACCGTTTCATTATTTCCTTGCCGCCATCATAAAGGGCATGTTCAAAGTCATTTTTCGGGGTGCCTTCCAGATAGGGCGGATTGAATAATATTACATCAAACCTCATATTGGCAGTCAGAGGCGCAAAAAGGTCGCCGTGCAGGATCGTGATCTTTGATTCAAGTCTGTTTGCGGCTACATTGATACGGGCATATTTCGCTGCCTCCGGGTTAATATCAATGGCGGTTACATGTGATGCGCGCGCAGCCGCGTTTATGGCCTGAATGCCTGATCCTGTTCCCATATCAAGGACCCGGTCACCCGATTGGATGATGGTATGGCCGGCCATATAAATGCTGGTGAAAAAATATTTAGGATTAAATACACCCTCTGATACCTCATAGGTCTTCCCGAGAAGTGTCATCCTGCGTTTGCCGAATTTCTGTACGGCCTTGATAAGGCTGATTATGAAGGCTTGTTTTAATCTGAAGAAAAGGGACACGGTACGGTATCTGTCCGGCAGGATCAGTATTTGTAGATTACCATGCCGGTAAGCAGTTTTGGATAAAAATAAGTGGATTTAGGCGGCATGCGGTGCCCTGCCAGTGCGACCTCTTTCAGCTCATGGATCTTCGTGGAATTTAAAAAGAAGGCGGCCTCATAGGATCCGCTTCGGGCGCGTTCCACTGTATCTGATGCCTCTTTTTCATATTCATAGTGATCAACCTTGAGTATTTTTTCAAATATGAAGCGGTGCAGCACTGAGACGTCCAGACGCTTAAGGCACTCAGGCAGATTGAGTCCGAGATCTTTTCCATTATGAGACATTATATAGTATGCATCGGAGTTGGTCAGGTACATGCCGAAGGAGTGCTGTTTTTTCTTCATCTGCTCAAACATGTGCTTTCGGACCGCTTCCACAGGGGTGTCCGCTGCATCTATTCTTTCGATATCGAAAAACTCCTGCAGCGCCTCTTTGGGGTGGATATCGGAATCAATCTCCACGATTCGGTGAGTGGGCAGCAGGGTCAGGCCTTCTTCTTCCATATTGGACAGGAACATCAGCACATAATTAAAGGGCTCATCGCCGGTCAGGCTTTTCCCCGCCTCGGCCATTTCCTTCTGAAATGCAAGGGCCGTTTCATAGCGATGATGCCCGTCAGCGATAAATATGTCTCTGTCTGACATCTCGGCCCGTATGATTTCCATATCATCCTGTCCGGTTATCTTCCAGAGTGTGTGTATGCTGCCGTCTTCATCTACGGCTGAAATATACGGCTTATCGGCCGCGATCCTGTCCATGACTTCTGAGATTCCGGTCTTATGACTGCTGAACAGGGAAAAGATAGGACTGGTATTGGCCTGACAGTAACGCATTATATTAAGTCTGTCGGATTTGGGCTTGGAATAAGTTTCCTCGTGAGGATGAATACTGCCTTTGGAGATTTCTTCAAGCTTGACCGCACCGAGAAAGCCTCTTGTCCTTAGAGTTTGCCCCTCTAGTTCATAGCGAATTTCATAAAGGTAATAGCAGGGGTCTTTTTCAGCGGTTAATATGCCCTGCGTCAGCCAGTCTGATATATCGTTTGCCGCTCTGGTGTAGCGGTTGGTATCCTCATTATCATCGTCGCTGTCCTTACCGAAGTCGACCCTGACTATATTATTGGGACTTCTGCTGTACAGCTCGTTTTTAAATGCAGGCGTGATAACATCATATGGCGGCGCCATGATTTTTGAGGGATCCACCTTTTGGGGATCGTATAATACACCTTTAAACGGACTTATAACTGCCATAATTTATGCTCCTGTGAAGTGATCGCTATATTAACATTGGCCCGTAAAAAATTTCAAATCCTGTTGCTTTTCAAATCGCGGCAAACTAAAATAAGAACCTATGTCTGTATTACATAAATTATCTGATTATCTGCACTTAATTAAATTTTCTCATTCGGTGTTTGCCCTGCCGTTTGCGTTTACGGCCGCCCTTATTGCGGCCGACGGTATTCCGTCCATGGCTCAGATATTCTGGATAACCCTGGCTATGGTAGGCGGACGTTCCGGCGCTATGGGTATGAACAGGATTATAGATAAAAAAATTGATTCCCTTAACCCCCGCACAAAAGACCGGGAGCTGCCTCGGGGGGTGATTACCTCGGGAGAGGCGTTTTTATTTACATTGTTTTCGTTTGCGGTGCTGGTCCTGGCCGCTTATCAGCTGAATCCTCTTTGTTTAATGCTCTCGCCTGTAGTGGTACTAATCCTTTTTTCATACTCCTATACCAAGCGCTTCACCTGGCTTTGCCATATCGTACTTGGTGTGACACTTGCACTTGCCCCCCTTGGGGCCTGGATTGCGGTGCGTGGTACGTTCAGCATGGAAATACTGCCTCTTAGTCTTGCGATACTTTTCTGGGTGGCCGGTTTTGATGCACTGTACGGACTGCAGGATCTGGAGTTTGATAAAAAGCACGGACTTTACTCGATCCCCAGCAGATTCGGGGTTAAGGCCTCACTTTTAATCGCAAAGTGTCTGCATGTGGCCACGGTTATTCTTCTGATAAGCCTTATCCCTGTTTTTGATCTTTCGTATTTTTATATGACTGGGATCGCCGCGGCTACAGGACTGCTTATATATGAACATTCGCTGCTGAAGGCCACAGACCTCAGCAGGCTTAATATGGCGTTTTTCAATATGAACGGCTATATAAGTGTCACGGTGTTTGTCTTTACACTGCTGGATTATACTGTACTGAAGTAAGCCGCCGAAGTTATGCCGGATTTAGGGATTTGACTTTTTAGCAGGATAAATTTTATATAATAGGGCTGCAAATCACACTGGCCTCAATAAATAAATTAAAAAGGAAGGTTTATTCATTATGAAAATCAGGGTATTTTTATCTTCAATCTTAGCAGTCTTGGTCGCTGTTGCTGCCGGAGGCGATGTCTCTGCCGCTTCAAAGCGCATCTATATTACCAATGCCGGAAACAATACCGTCTCGATACTGGATACTGCAACTAATGAGATAATCAATACTTTCAGAGTAGGTGTATGGCCTGCCGGTATTACTATAGATGCTGCGGCTAACAGGGCATATGTAGCAAATTCAAGTCAGGCTGATAATACTATTTCTATCATTGACCTGGCGAGCAATTCTGTTCTTTCAAGTGTCAAGACCGGTCAGGGACCGATGAATACTGCGGTAAGTCCTGATGGCAAGTCTTTATATATAACTGATACGGAAGATAAGGCACAGACGGTCACTGTTATTGATCTTGCTACGGGGAAGGAATCCGGCAAGCTTTCTGTAGGGACATCTCCCTTTGATCTGGCCTTTGTCGGAACAACCCTTTATGTAACAAATGCGGTTGACAGCACAGTGTCTGTGCTTGATACGGTCGGGGGCAGCGTGCTGGCGACCATTAAGGTATGCTCAACTCCCATAGGTATTGTTTATAATCCTGACAGCAAGCTGCTTTATGCTCCCTGTCACAGTGATTCTGCGGTAGCGGTTATTGATACTGCTACTAATACCCTTAAAAGCACTATCAAAGTAGGCGACAGGCCCTGGGGTGTTGCGCTGGACCGTAAAGGCGGTAAGGCTTATGTATCCAACAGGTACGGCAATGATGTCTCGGTTGTGGATCTGGCTACGAATGCTGTGACCGGTACTATTGCTGTTGGAAAAGAGCCGGTCAGCCTCACGGTGGATTCGTCAGGAAAAAAGTTGTATGTGGTTAATCATGCAGATGTGAGTCTCTCAATTGTGGATACGGTCTCAGGTGCAGTTACGGATACGGTGAAATTAACACCTTCTACTGACAGCGCCTATGCAGGTTCACCCTGGGATATCGCAATACATTAAAGCTGTTTATTATTCCTGTATTTTGTAATAGAGAATACTGCCGGCCGTTCCGAAGATAATCGGGCTTATAAACGGGGCCAGGGCCGGCGGGATAAATCCGGTAAAACCAAGTGAGACGCTGATAGAGTAGAGCAGCCAGTAAAGTACACTTACGATAATTCCAAGACCGGCGGCTTTTATGCCGCCGCCCCATTTTGAGCTGAGAGAAAGCGCTAGCCCGAATACCACCATAACAAAGTTAATGACAGGGTACGCAAGCTTTTCATAAAGCCTTACTATGTATTTAATATTTTTAAACCCTGTCTTCTCCAGGCGCTGATAATATGAGTGCAGCTCCAGGAAATTCATTTCCTCAGGCCGCTTCATTTCCTTCTGAAATATCTCCGGGGACTCAAGCGCTGTTGAAGTCAGGTCAGCATGATGCGTGGCTATGCCTGTCTTGAAATCAAACACCGTAGCGTTTTTGAGCTGCCATATACCTTCTTTCCATATACCCTCTTGCGCTTCTATCCTTTTTTCCAGATTAAAGGAGCTGTCAAAGCTGAATATGCTTGTACGCAGGATCCTGTTATCTCCCTCGACAAAGCCATCTATGCGGATAAGACTGCTGTCGATGCCCCGCAGCCACAGGGACTGTTCTCTCAGAGTGATTATATGGGACTGCTTCAATATCTTGATTTTCCTGATTTCTGTGGCCATTTTGGTTGCTGCAGGTACAAGTGTCTCCCCGAGCAGCAGTGCGGCCAGACTCATAATCACCCCTATAACCAGGTAGTAGGAGAAAAACTTTCTGGTACTGCAGCCGGAGGCCTTTATGGTCGTTATCTCACGGGCCTTCGAGGCAATGCCGATTGTTATCAGTATGGAAAATAGCGAAGCAAATGGCAGGGCATACATAAGAACTCGCGGAGCCTGTAGCAATAAATATTGTACGACAAGTATTACAGGAGGATCAGCCGGATAAAACTCAGGGGCCTTATCAAAAAATTCTGCAATAACAGCTATGGCCGTAAAACTCAGTATGAGAATTGCAAAATATTTAAAGAACTCTTTTAGAAAATGTTTTTTTAAGATAGTCATGATTTAAGCTGTTTTATGTCAGAAGCGTCTGACAGGTTTATCAATGTGTGCATAATAAGAAAATCCGGCTGCAACAACCCCGAATACTATATTGGCGGACCATCCGCCGAGCAGGGGCGATAACTTGGAGGATTCTGCCATGCCCTGCCCCAGTATCAGAAGCACATAATAAAGAACCAGGATGCCGAGACTCAGGGAGAAACCGCCAAGACGCCCTATCTTTCCGGCCCTGCAGGCAATGGCCGGACCGAGGATGCCGAATATTAGACACGCAAAAGGCAGGGCAATCCTGCGATGCAGCTCTATTGCCCATTCGCGGTTATCTTTTCTCTGATCCCAGAGATCTGAGGTAAGCACCTCCTCGGTCTTTAACTGCTTTGAGCTCTCAAGTCCGGCTTTAAGTACAAAGTCGTAATCGGAAAAGGTAATTTCGGTTGAGCTGTTTTCCTTGTAGGTGTGTATACGGCCGTTATGAAGGCTCAGACGTATAGTTTCCATATCCGTACTTGATTTGACATGGCCTCGCTCCGCCACGATCATTACGGGTTCTTTCGTGGCAGCATCTGCCTCCCTGTATATAAATATTCCCTTAAACTCATCCTCATTGGAGATATCTTTTACAAATATGACAGTATTCTTAAAGACATCCGAGAAGGTTTTCTCCTCAAAGGTCATGGAGGCCTTCTTTACGATGGTCTCATATATAGTGCGCTTCAGGGCCTGCATGCTTATCGGCATCAGGTACAGGCTCACAAACATAAGCAGGAGTACGCAGATGGCCGAAAAAATTATCGGCGCCCTGGATATGGAAAGGAAGTTCATTCCGGAAGCTTTCAAAACTATAAGCTCGCTGTCAGCAGACATCCGGCCGTAAGTAAGGAAGATCGCAATGAGTATCGCCATCGGCATCGACAGCAGGAGCAGGGAGGGCTGGATATATATAAAGATCTTCAACACATCTGCCAGATCAGCGCCTCGTCCCATAAACAGTCTGGCCAGGCGTATGAATTTCTCCATAAACAAAATGACTGAAAGTGAGAGAATAATCACGCCCGCATTTCGCGTTATCTCCGCAGACATATTTTTTTGAATGATCATTTTTTAGACGCCTAAAGATAAAAAGTTAACAGCCCGACTCTGAATTGACTGATAATTATAAACGATTCGCCGGTTCAAAGGTAAGCAGTGCCTGACATATCTGGATTTGCCAGTGTAGATGGCCTATAATATTCCCTATGAATATCTTCAGAATTATGAAATTCGGCCTGTTGGTCCTGCTGCTCCTTGCAGGCAGTATATCAGGTTCTGTCACGGCCCAGGTGAGACACATCAACCCTCCCGCAATTATCCCGCCGCCGAGACCTGTTCAGAATGTCTTTATCAGGTGGACACCCTCCAAAGTGCGGGATGCGCTGCGTGAGGAGGGACTTGAGGCGGCAGACATTCAGGATGGCTTTACCGTTGGACCTGATGGTGCAAAAGAGAGTATTTTTTTTATTATGCCTTCTTTTGGTCAAAATACAGGAGGGGTGATTGCGAGTTTTTCTTCGGATAAAAAGGTATCCGACTCCGTTCGCTACTATTTATCCATGAATGATGATTCTGATACGCCGGGCTGGTGGGTGTTTAAGAACGCCAATATTATGCTGCTGGTAAGCGGCCGGGTTCCTGAAATGACTGCCAGAAAATATCAGCGCGTGCTTCAATCAATGAAGTAGCAGAATAAACGGGGGATTAAAACTCTATCCCCTTTCTAGCGGGAATGCCTCGGGTATAGGGGTGCTTTATCATTTTCATCTCGGTCACATAATCTGCCAGTGATATAAGTTCTGCAGGTGCCCCCCGGCCGGTAAAGATCAGCTCCATTTTCTCCGGCTTTGCCGAAATAATTTTTTCAGCCGCCGCCATTCCTGCATAACCGCCTCCGAGCACTGTACAGAACTCATCCAGCACGGCAAGATCGTATTCTCCGCTCCGGATCATTAATATGGATTCCTCCACCGCAGACTCTATGGATTTTTCCAGGTCATCAAGTGTAACTGAAGGGTCAAACAACGGGGTGGTCTGGTCTGGGAATTTAATGACCTTTATCCCTAGCTTTTCAGCTGAATTCAGTTCGCCCGAACTTTTTGTCCTGCTTTTAAGAAACTGCAAAATAAGTACACGCCTCCCCTGTCCTGCAGCCCTCACTGCAAGTCCGAAGGATGCAGTGGTCTTGCCCTTGCCCTCGCCGGTATTTATATGTATCAGCCCCTTAGACATAATATATGTTTATATTTAAACGTCTCCGCGATATTTCAGCTGCAGACCTTTTAAAAAGTTACGCAGGATCTGATCTTTGCAGGGGCGGTAGTGTTTGTGGTCATGTTTTCGGAAGAAAGCACTTAATTCGTGCTTACTGATACTCATATCCACCTGATCCATTATCTGCAATATGTCTTCGGCCTGCAGGTTTAAGGCGATTTTCAATTTCCTGAAAATAATATTGTTATTGACACGCTGCTCCGGCTTTGGCTGCGGCCCTTCTTTTTTGCCTCGTTTATCAATTATTAAGCCATTGAGAAAAATCGCCAATTGCCTATCGGTACAGTTCTGATAATTAAGATCATCATCTTTTTTTAACCAGTCGCTGATATCCTCCCGGGTTACCTCATAATCGGCCAGGCCGAATAAAGAGATCATTTTTGAATCATCAAAGTCAAAGGTGAAGCGGATACGGCGTAAGATATCGTTATTGGTCACAAGAATTCTCCGCGGCAATGAATTGCCTTGTGGTATAGAGTGATTTATATTTGCAGGTCAAGGTACTATTTTGTCCTTTGAGTCTCTGCTGCTTCGTCAAGATTGGTAATGCACTCTTTTAGATCCTTTAATATGCCGTCTTCAATGCTGTATATCCAGCCGTGCACTGCCAAATCTCTTCCATCTGTCCATGCACGCTGTACGACGGTGGTGTTGCAAATATTGGCTACCTGATCAATAACATTGAGCTCGCATAATAAGTTGATTTTGTCTTTCTCTGTCGGAAGGGAATCAATCCGGGTTTTATTAGCGCGGTGGAGATCCTTGATATTGCGCAGCCAGTTATCAATTAATCCATGATCTTTGTTGTCCATTGCGGTTTGAATCCCGCCGCAGCCATAATGACCGCATACAATAATATGTTTTACTTTCAATACTTCTACGGCGTATTGAATTACAGAAAGACAGTTAAGGTCTGTATGTATGACGAGGTTGGCAATATTGCGGTGAACAAATATTTCACCCGGCGGCATATCAACGATTTCATTGGCAGGCACCCGACTGTCTGAGCAGCCAATCCATAAGTACTCCGGACTCTGCTGTTTTGAAAGGCGTAAAAAGAAATCAGGGTCAGCCTTTTTCAGATTTTCCGCCCAGCTGATATTTTGTGCAAAAAGATTGTTCAGAATTTTCATATTAATTTATTATTCCATGGAATTTATTTAATGGGTTCTATTATATACTTTTTGAGAATATGTCTGTACAAAGACCCCGCCTTACAGACTGTGTGAAAATGAAAAACCAATACACTGTCATTCTGAATTCAGTTCAGAATCTAGTCGTTAAGGGGATTCCGGATCAAGTCCGGAATGACAGGCATGGCCAGGACGTGTCTTAAGTTAGCACCTTATCAAAACATGTCATTCTGAATTTAGCTCAGAATCTAGTTGTTATGGGGATTCCGGATCAAGCCCGGAATGACAGGCATGGCTGGGACGTGTCTTAAGTTAGCACCTTATCAAAACATGTCATTCTGAATTTAGTTCAGAATCTAGTTGTTCTCGGGATCTCGAGTCGAGTCGATTCCAACCTGAATCAATTTAATGAGGAAAATGGAGCGGGCGACGAGATTCGAACTCGCGACCCTCAGCTTGGGAAGCTGAAACTCTACCACTGAGTTACGCCCGCATCCAGAGGGATATTTTATATGTACATCTGTTTGTATTGCAAGGAAGGCAGCATTACCGGGGACTAAAGTTTTGCAGGATATACCCGAAATATATTGGTAGCTGCATAATAGCTAAATCCTGGAGGATAGAAAATGAAAAAACGTTTTATGTTGTTCTTATGTATTTTATTTACGGTAATGTCTCTTGCCGGTTTATACGGTTGCGGAAGCAGCGCAGCGACTGCGGTAGGGGCACATGGCGCCACAGGCAACCCACTGCCTCAGCCTAGCGTAGATTGCGGGGGTGCGGCATGCATAAGTTAAAAAGTAAAGAGATCATGAAAAAAGCTATTTTAATATTTACTTCACTTATCCTGGCACTTACATGTCTCATGCCTTTAGCAGACAGGGCAGAAGCTCAAATTAGTACTGTCCTTGACCAGAACGAAATGATTCGCTTTATGTACTGGCTCGTAAACGGCCCTCCTGGCGGGACATACCCTACAGGTTTAAGCGGCCCGGATGAAGGGTTTCTCGGGATGATCCGTGATTTGACCGGTGTGAATGCCCTCGGCGGCGGACTGGCGGATGCGGGATATACCGAGTGCTCTTTGATTCCTGATACCGGCTCGGCAGAAATGGTAGACACTGAAGGGACGTGGACCATGACCTTTGCTACCCCGATAATGACCATTCCGACTGGATACCCGGGTGGCGGCGGCAACTATGCCAAGCGTGTTGAGGTGCAGTTTGATGGCACACTTTTTATGTATATAGAGTTTGAATGTGACTCTGAAGCGGGATGGATACGTTTTTTTGAGCCCATGGAACCTGCTGCTACTGCCCGAAATATAGAAGTCTATTATGATACGACAGATTCTGATAATACCATGCTGGAATTGTACATGTATTATGAGCCAGGTGTTGCACCGACTCTTCAGGAATATTTCATGGCCAAATTCAGCACAGCAGCAAATGGTATTTACAATATATGGATTACCCGCTCTGGCTATGAGGATCAGGGCAGCGGTCCTACATGGAGTGGTTTCAGGACGGTGATTCATGGAAGTACTGCCTTGACAGGGCCTGGTGCTGGAGGGGTGGCAAATGCTTTTATATTTCAAGGACTTGTTACCGAGACCTCTACTGCTGTTACAGCAGACACAGGTACTGTTTTCACTGGTGATATTGACTGCATTGACTTTAATGGTGGCGGGACAGCGTTGGATGCCGGTCCATCAACAACTGATACATGCACAGCTAATTCCCTGACACTTTCAGAGGCAGGTGCGCCTATTCTTGACGGAACAGGGGATTTTAGCGTGAACTGGGTTACTACTTCTATTGAAGGGGCCATGACAACGCTCCCATAGCAACTGTAAAAACTACCCTGCCTCTTTACCTGAGATATTCACGGTGAAGAGGCAGGGATTTTTTTGTTTAATTAAAATAGATTTCCTACGGGGATTATTTAATATTCATGCTACTGATACTCGATAATCTTTCCCGCTATCGAATATTCCCGATCAGAAGGCATGACCCGTATCACCTCGACCTTTGCCTGCATGGGTGAAAAGGCTTTTTTATGATTACCAAGCGTCACCAGGACTGAATCTCCGGGTGTGAGATTGCCCTCAGTTGTAAATAGTATTCCGGAATGGCTCAAATTTTTACAAAAGGCTTTATACTGATTATCTCCATCTGTCATAGTATATGTCATATCTGCTTCCACCTTCATCCTCGGATAGTCTCTTTTTTCGCTATATGCGGATCCTATATTTTGCATTCCTACCTCCTGTTGCAATATTTCTGTTAATTATACCATATGACCGCCCTGAGAAAGGACTGAATTATATGGCAAATCGCCTTGGAACATTATTAATATTTGCAATGCATGGGGCATCTTCTTTATGATATTTTCAGCCTTAAGGGTATTTGACCGGGGTAAACTACTCTTTATATGAAAGGATAAATGAAAATGGAAAAAATATTTGAGATATCAAAAATAAACAATCTGGAATTGCAAAACCGTTTTGTCCGTTCGGCTACCTGGGAGGGAATGGCCGATGAACAGGGTTTTTGCACAGACAAATTGAGCCGCACAATGGTAAACCTTGCAAAAGGCGGGGTCGGTCTTATTATTACCGGACATCTTTATGTCCAGCAGGTGGGGCAGGCGAGTCCGTTTCAGTTGGCGATTTATGAGGATAAATTTATCGATGAATTAAAGGCCATGACGGATGAGGTGCATTATGCCGGAGGCAAAATAATTGCACAGATTGCGCATGCCGGATGTCAGGGCAGCGCAAAGATGAGCGGGCTTGAACCTGTAGGCCCTTCGGTTCTTCAGGTCAATGGCAAGGCACTGTGCCGGGAGATGACAACTGAGGAGATTAATGTCCTGATCCAGGACTTTACTGCTGCGGCTGTAAGGGCTAAGACTGCAGGCTTTGATGGAGTTCAGCTGCATGGGGCACACGGGTACCTGTTTAATCAGTTTCTCTCGGGCTTTTACAACAAGAGGACAGATGAGTATGGTGGAAGCCTTCAAAACAGGATGAGGGCACTGCTGGCGACATTAAGGGCAATAAGGGCAGCGGTAGGCGATACATTCCCGATAATGATAAAGCTTAATTCCGAGGACTTTCTTGATGGCGGCCTTACAAGGGAGGATGTAATTGATATTGCAGCGATCCTGGAAAAAGAAGGCATCGATGCTATTGAATATAGCGGAGGAACTATCCAGTCCGATAAAAAACTCGTGCCGGTCAGGGTGGGCAGGATTGAAAAAGAAAATGAGGCCTTTTATCGCGAGGCTGCGGCGCAGTATAAAAAACGGATTAAGGTGCCTTTACTGCTTGTCGGCGGGATCAGATCCTTTGAGACGGCTGAGGCAGTTATTAATGAGGGGATTGCAGACTATATATCAATGAGCCGGCCCTTTATCCGCGAGCCTGAGCTGATTAATACCTGGCAGTCCGGCGAGCGCAGTCCGGCCGCCTGCATTTCGTGTAATGCCTGTTTCAGGCCCGGGGTCAAGGGTGAGGGCATATACTGTGTTGCTAAAGAGAAAGAGGAGCAGAAAAAAACGGACTAGGCCCGGAGCAGTTCAGGGTTAGTATGAGGAATAAACATACCGCCCTGAAACTCTTTCATAAATTCAGGATCATCATGCATGTGTTTGTAGGTTATTTTATCGATTATAGAGTCTTCCTGCTGCAGAAGTGAACTGTCCTGAATTATCATGAGGGCCCCGAGTAAGGAAGTATTGCCTACGGGTGAAATTCTGTCAGCCGGCCACTCTGGAAGCATGCCTATTGCAGAGGCCTTGCCCGCATTAATGCCGTTACCGAGCGCCCCGGCGACATAGACTTTGCTTATATCCCTGAATTGAAGCCCTACTGAACGAAGCAGTACAAGCAGTAGTGTAAACATGGCAGCCTTTGATCTGAGAAAGTTGTCTATCTCGGGCTGAGAGATTACGAGTGTCCCGTCCGGTGCGCAGGGCAGTGTATAAAAATGGCAGTTCTCATTTTTACCTACCCCGGGAGAATCTGTATTAAGCTGACCGTCCCTGCCGATTATCTCTGCTTTATAAAGTTCATAAATAAGACTAACCATTCCCGAGCCGCAAATACCGTTAGGAGGGGTGTTGTCAAAGGTGCTGCACTCCATTACTGAATCGTGTATATTCAGATCGTAAATTATTCCACTGTCCGCCCTTTTACCTATACCGGCGATGCCTTCTTCCAGGGCAGGGCCTGCAGCACCAGCACCCACTAAAAGCCAGTCTTTACAGCCGATTACGACCTCTGCATTAGTGCCGACATCTATCAGCATGCAGGGTTCCTCTGCTAAGTGAATGCCGGTAGCCAATATACCCGCGATAATATCTCCGCCAACGTAACTGCCTGCATTCGGAAGCACATAAACAAGGCCCTCGACATTAATATTCAGGCCGATTTCTGAGGCCCTGCAGAATCCAGGTTGTCTGGCAACAGGGGTAAAGGGCTCTACCGGGATGGTGCTGATATCCAGCCCCAGCAGGAAATGGCTCATCACGGTATTACCTGCGGCTACAAGAGCGTGAACATTGCTGGTATCTATACCGGCATCTGCACACAGCGTATTTATTATTGCATTAACGCCCTGGTTAAGGGCCTGATATACTTCCTCAGCCCTCCCGCCCATACAGTGGTGCATGCGTGTCATGATATCTGAGCCGAACTGGATCTGGAGATTTTCTTCTTTGGCACTTGCCGCTACCGTCTTAGAAACATTGTCGTATAATTCCGCAACGAGATTGGTTGTCCCGATATCCAGAGCAATAGAGTAACTCTTAACCGTCCCGGTATCAATAAGTTTGTGCCTCTCTCCGAGAACGCCGACAACACATGCGATTGTTTCCTGCTGGAAAGAGGATGCTTTCCTTAATACTTCAAGCGGGATTTCGAGCCTGTTTAGTTTAAGCGAGTCTCTTATGCGCTGGTCATACGCCCGTCTATCAATCTCCGAGGGTGGCGGGATAATGATATTGCAAATTGATATCAGTGGTTTCAAGATAATTCTTTTAGAATTAACCGTAGCGAAGTTTGAGTATAAGCACAAAGATAGCCATTAATAAAGATATTCCATTGGCAATCATAATCGGCATGGAGCCAATCAGAAAT
This sequence comes from Nitrospira sp., assembly GCA_016784355.1. Lineage (GTDB taxonomy): Bacteria > Nitrospirota > Thermodesulfovibrionia > UBA6902 > UBA6902 > JACNKH01. The sequence continues at coordinate 22,758 of JADHUV010000007.1, forward strand.
CCGTATACGGTCCAAAGGAATATGCCGGTCGCAAGTATAAGATACATCCCGAGCGAAATGCTGCTTGTTTCCTTCGTCTTCATAGTTTTTGAGACCTGGGGAATAAAAGACAGGGTAGTGCATGTACCCGCCACCAGTCCTATAAAGGAGATGTAATCAATATTTATCATTATGGCTCGATATTATATTTATTAGTAAACTCAATTGTTTAAAATATTGTTATAAGACGGTCAATGGAATTATTAAGACTTTTTGATACGGTCAGAAGCATCCCCTTCATTAAAGCCGTGCTGCAGGAGGGGTGTTCAAGTGTAAGACGGTCAAAATTATTTTTGGTTATTATAACTATACATACGCTTTCAAGGGCAACTGCCGTTGTCGATCTGGGAGTGTCATCCAGGACAGACATTGCCCCTATATATGATCCTCTGCCGTATATTCCGAGTACTACTTTATTGGCCTTAAATTCTGTTTCTCTGGTGACCTGAACCTTGCCTGAAACAATGAATGCAGCATAATCTCCCGGTTCACCCTCTTTCCATACAGTAGTATTGGCTGGCAGGGTTTTACATGTAAAAAAATGCGCTACTGTCTTTAGCTCGTCTTCCTTAAGAAAGGAAAACACACTTGGGTTATTTACCATGCAGGTGCATAGTCCTGCATATACATCAGTCATACTCTGATCCTTAAGCCTGTGAACATTAATAGTTTACCGGTCTTGAAGTTACTTGTAAGCATTTACTATACACTAAGATCCGAAAAGTGTGAAAGAGACTGTGCATCACCATCTCAGGTAAGTACCGGTTATGCCTTTATATCAATAACAGAGCCGCCCAGTTTGCCGATATGGGCATCCATGAGTTCCAGCGCACGGTTCAGCGTACTATGACTTATATCCGGGAGTTCGCCGCCGAACATACTTTGAGCCTCTTTAAAGCCCTGGATTATACCCTCTCTTGCGGCACGGAGTCCTTCTGTGCTTTCCCCGGCCAACGAGCTGGCAAATTCAAAGATCCTCTGTGCAGTCTGCTCAATGCCGAAATATCCGTCTGCGCTGACAAGTGCCTCTGCCTCTTCCTGTGACAGTTCTGTTACGGGTTTGTCATTGTAGAAAAATTGGGAAAGGTCCAGTTTTGAAACATCTGCGGATTGGTCAAGCGCGGACTGGGTAGAGAAGGTTTTTTTTGTCTCTATTTGAATTTTTAGATTTAGCTCTATAATCATCTTGCTGGTTTCTGCGGCCTGACCCGCAACTGTCCTGTCAGCGATGATTTTGCCGCCCTCAGTCTTTTCAGAGGATTTTTCCTTATTCTCGATTTTTTTCTCGTTGTTCTGATGAAGATAGGGACGATTACTATTAATACTTGTGATACTCGACATGGCGACACCCCCAGGTTTTGAAAAGATGCAGCAGCGCTTTCGGCTGATGATTATATTATGATTGATATGGAGTTTTTTAGAAAGCTTATTTTGTAAGTATCAATAGGATCTTGCAACTGGGTTGAAGCATTAAGTAAGATAATTACTATAAAATTTGACTACAGGAGATAACTTATTATGCTGAGTAATATAAGAAAGTTTTATCAGGAGTTCATTGGTTATCAGGATGAAGGTGACGGCGGTCTGTCCGAGCACTCTCTACAGGTTGCTACGGCCGCGCTGCTGGTTGAGATGATGAGGGCGGATTCAAAAATCACTGAGGAAGAGATGCAGATAATTAATGGAACAATTCGCTCCCGCTTTAAGCTTTCGGAGAAAGAGGCTGCCTCTTTGATGACTCTAGCCGGAGAAAAGATATGGCAGGCAACCGGTTATTATGAGTTTACATCCATTATGAATAAGGGTTTTACTTACCAGAATAAGGTCAGGGTAGTTGAGCAGTTATGGGAAGTTGCTTATGCCGATGCTGTCTTAGATAAATATGAGGAGCATGCAGTACGTCATATTGCTGATCTTATGCATGTGGAGCACAAGGATTTCATCGCTGCCAAGCTGCGTGTTAAGCATAAGCTGGATCAAGCTTAGTTACGCAAAGTCTCAGGGACTGGCAACACAACCTCATTTAATGGCGCCTAAAGCTGATAACTATCTGTTTTAATGTATTTTTTTAACTCTGCCTATTTCTCCACTTTCAAGGCGAACCTTTATGCCATGAGTATGGACCTCTGACTTCGTTAGTATATTTTTTATGATACCTTCGGTGAGGATACCGCTTCGCTGGTCTTTTTTCAGCACTATACTGACCGTTAATCCGGGTTGCAACGCAGAACGCTTAGTCCCTTCCATATGCAGTCAGTCTAATAAAATTGAAGAATTTCCAGATAATCATTAAGAGATGAGTTATTTGAGGGGAAATAAAAAAGCAGGTCCCTGAAGGGACCTGCTTCCGGAGTTTACAGTTTAACGATGTTAACTGCTTTGAGGCCTTTGTCGCCTTCTACGACATCGTAACTTACAGCGTCCCCTTCTCCCAGGTTTTTAAACCCGTCGCCCTGAATTTCTGAATAGTGAGCGAATACGTCTGCACCACCATCTTCCTGTGTGATAAATCCAAAACCCTTGGATTCGTTGAACCATTTAACAGTTCCGTTTGCCATTCTTTACTACCTCCTTCAGTTTAAGCAGATGCTCCTTAGGGCACCACCTTTAAAAAAAAGCCACAAAGGTTAAAGTCTTTGTGGCTACGTGTGACAAAAAACTTCTAACTGAATTTAATCATGGCATCTTCTGATATAAATGTCAACACCTGTTTTTAATATTTTTTTTAGATAATCAATTGAGGGACTATCTCTATAAAGACAACAGCGCAGGAATAAGTTCCTCATGCCTCGATATAATTTTTTTAAACATCTCAACCATGCCTCTTGCCAGGACATAGACTGAGTGAGAATCAAGATAGCGGCTCGTCGAGCTGTCCAGGAGGATCCGGAGTTTTGATTCGAACTGATCTTCAGGCCTCCAGTAAAGAATCAGAAAAGGCACTCTGGGCAGAGGATGAATAACTCGGGCATAGTCCGCGCTAAAGCCTTTTGCGGGGGAACTTCCGAAGATTTCAAGGAGATTGAAAAAAAGATCCGTGTGGGCATCAGCAAGCTGCCTCATCGGATCCTCGCATCGTCTTTGTATATATTGTTCCATAGTCAAGCCGCCGGGAAGCTCCTCAAAAGCTACCCATTTACCCGTCAAACCCCCGCTTCCTCCGGCCAGTATATATTTTAGCAAAGGCATCACAACCCATTGGTTTATATGGATCTGGGACTTGATCTCACCGAAAGGGGTTATGAGGAATTCCTTTCCGAAACACCTTATCTGCAGGTCATCTCCTTTAATTTCTGCTCCCAGTCCCTCGGCAATCAAGCTGAAGTTCATTCCCTCAATTGCCTTTTTCATCGGGGCAATAGTCAATGCCAGATCTTCATCCTGATCTCTTGTAATCACGTGCCCCGCAAGTCTTTCAAACTGCTCTTTGCTTATAAACGGGCAGTCCTGCAGTAAACTATTTTCATTCGTAACGGCTAATGCAAAAGCCATACAGGTGGGCAGTCCGCACTTTCTGCAGTTTGATTTATTTAGAATTTTATAAATATCTATGTGGTTCATATTTAATAGGTATCACCTGTTGTTTTCATATTATATCTGATGTGAAGAGTGAATAATATTCTCATCTACAGATGCCTTCGAATGCGAGGGGAAAGGAGGTCAGTTTTGCAGGGTTACCAGAAAACTCAGACCGGTTTCATCTTTTGTAATTGCCATAACACTTTCAGAAAATCCCGCATCAGTAACAAGTTTGCGGAGCCCTTCTTCTGTCCTGTAATTCAGGCGCCAGTCTGCAAGCTGCTCCATCCACACTCTGAAAGGATTGTTGTCAACGACATTTGTAAAAAATAGTCTGCCGCCCGGTTTAAGCATAGAGAGTTTTACATGTTTAAGAAAAAAGGCGATATGCTTATCCGACATGTGATCAAACAGGCCACCTGTCACTATAAGATCGAAAGGGCCCAGGGCTTCGACTTTTCTGATTGCCTGTATAATATTGCCACTAATAAATTGCACGCCTGCAATGTCAGCCAGGCGGTCGCCTGAGAGCTTCAGGGCATCGTCATCTATATCATTGATAACCAATTCAAGCGGCTTTTCAATAATGAATTCCTTGATATCCATTATATCCCTGCATCCGCCGCACCCGACCGAAAGAATTTTCACGGGGCGCTCGTTATTCAGGACGGCATCCAGTATAATCCTCGATTGTGTGTGCAGTTTATTTCTGTGCTGCTGTGCGATTGCGGAGTTAAGGGCATACTCTTCTATGAAATACTCTACAGTGCCGTATAGCGATTTATTTTCAAGGCTGCATATGTACTCAACCGTCTCAAAGTCGCCAGGATACTGCCTGGGCCATTCCTGAAGCCGTTTTACAAATACAGACCTGCTGTGCAGTTCTCTTGCCGGGGCCACGGCTCTTGCTATCTCTTCTTCTGAACAGCCGTTTTTTTCAGCATCCAGGATTGTATAGCAAAGAGCATGCATAGCGGCCACAACCCTGTGGTACAGTTGATGACTGCCGTCCGTAATTTCGTCTTGCAGTGCCATTAATGCGGAAACGCTTTTATGTAAATTGTCCATTATCAATCAGGGTGCTGCAAAAATGAGTGAGATTATAAATAATTAAGCAGGCTTTTATATTATTACAGGTATCATTATTATTTCAATGGACAGGGCAAAAAGATCGAAAAGGGATATATTGCATAATATGAAATTAAGCGATACAATTCACCAAAAAGTATGACTATATTTCCTTTATCAGCAAAATTTCTGATTTTCATTCATGTCTGCATATCTCTTGTGGGTCTAATAACTCATATTAAGCTTCACCCCGTGACGGAGAGCCTGTATTTTTTGTGGGCCTCGCCCATAAGCTTATTCAGCCTCGTGGTAATTTCCATGCTTTACACCAGGCCTTCGACGGTTGCGTGGGGGTATATGTTTAATGCAGGAACCATCATAATCGGTACTGTCGGCATGCTGTATTTTTTCCTGCTGAGTATTGAGCGCCCGATTGTTATTGCACATCTCCTTTCAGAATCACCGCTGCCCGGCATAATACTCTTATGGGTTAAGCTGCCGCTCGCCCATCTTATACTTAACAAAATGAAGCCTATTGAAAAAAGAGTTCAGGAAAGCAAGTGCAAAGAGGCATAGGAAAGTCCATAGACCTTCCCGAAGGCCTTTCTCCTTTTGCGAGAGTAGCGGGAGGCCTTGTACTTGCACTGCTGTTTTGTGCATTACTGCTCGGCGCGGCCTCTATTCCGTTTGTGTATGAGAAGGGCTCCATCCTGTATAAGTTCGGAGCGGATAAAGTTTTTTTGCGTGCAGGCAAGGTGGTCGGGATCTCGGCGGCTGTGCTCCTTTTACTTCAACTGGTTTTAAGCGGCCGGATCAAGGTTTTGGACAGGATATTTGCGCTTAACCGTCTATATAGATTTCACCGTATTAATGCCGTTGTATTAAGCGTGCTCGCGCTGCTGCATCCGCTCCTTGTATTTGCGCCGGAGGATTTAAGAAGTTTCCCGCTGCAGCTGCAGTACTGGCCTGAGATGCTCGGTGCGGTCTTGCTCATACTAATAGCGCTTCTTAGTGCAACCGCATTGTGGAGAATTTTTCTGGAGTTTAATTTTCAGCGCTGGCTGGTCTTTCACAGGGGCGCGGCCTTTATTGCGGTTGTGATGCTAATTTTTCATATCCTCTATGGCAGCGAGGTCTTTGAAACCGGCACACCCCGAATGATCGTATTGCTGACAGCGGGTGCATATATGTCACTTTTTTTACGAGTCAAACTCAAACCGCTGTTTGCAAGGATGCAGCCTTTTGCCGTTTCAAAGGTAATGATGGCGGGCAAAGATGCAGTAATGGTTGAGGTCGTTGCGAGCGGCCGGAAGACCTTTCAATATGCTCCAGGTCAATTCGTTTTTATAACATTTAAATCCGGGGCGCTTTCTGGCGAGGAGCACCCCTTTACAATATCCTCTTCTCCGACGCGCCCGGAAAACCTGCAGTTTACCATCAGGTGCAGCGGCGACTGGACCTCCATGCTGACATTACTCCGGCCGGGTGAGAAGGCATATATTGACGGCCCCTACGGCAGGTTCAGTTACAGGCTTATGCAGGGCTATGAGGAATACATCATGATAGCCGGCGGCATAGGCATCACTCCAATGCTCAGCATGATACGACATATGGCTGATTGCAGGGCCAATGTGAAGATAACGCTTCTATGGAGTAACCGTACACTTCAGGATGTGGTATATGCCGCTGAGCTAATAGAGCTGGAGCGCCGGTTAAGTGGGTTGAGGATTATTCACATTATTACACGCGGCCCTGACGGTACTTCTACCGGAGACAGGCTGAATCGTGAGAGACTGCAATCAGGACTCTCAGGATGCAGTCGTGAAGTTCCGGCGTTTATTTGCGGACCTGACAGGATGATGCAGGAGGTCAGGCAGTCTCTTGTTTCCATGGGTTATCACAGGGGGCGTATTTTTACTGAGCGTTTCGGATTGTAGTATGCAGATATGAAAACTTATGATATTATTTCAAAACAATACAGATATGCTCAATATAATTTTCTATAACAGGAGGTGTTACATGATGAAGAGATTATTTTTTATTGTCGTGGCCGTCATGATCAGCTTAATAGGGGCCGGACAGTCCTTTGCCGCCAATGAGTTGTCTTTTGATTCGGCACACTCGCGATTCTATTTTACAATAAACCATATATTTTCAAAGGTCATCGGTCATTTCGAGGAATTTTCAGGCACAATTATGTTTGATCCTGACAATCTTGCTGCCAGCCGAATGGACATTGATATTGAGGCCAAGAGTATTGATACTGATATTCGCAAGAGAGATAATCATCTACGCTCTGAAGATTTTTTTGAGGTCAATAAATACCCGCTCATTACCTTTAGGAGTAAGCGCATTTCTCACCTTGGAGGTAATCAGTATGAGGTCAAGGGCGAGTTTACGATAAAGGATGTGAAAAAGACGGTGACACTGCCGCTTACCTACTTCGGAACGAAGGATAACCCGTTTAATAAAGACCAGCTTGTAGTAGGTTTTGAGGTAAATCTAACGATTGACCGCCTGCAATATAATGTGGGCAGCGGCAAGTTTTACAATCTCGGAGTAGCCGGCAAGGACGTTGACATCCTGGTCTCTCTGGAAATGTTTAGTGATAAATAAACAAAAGACCGGCCTAACGACCGGTCTTTTGTTTGATAAACTTATTGACTATCGATTTTGTAACGGGACATAACTGCTTGAGCCTGAGAGAGAAGATATGTATGAAGGGCGCATCAGGCGACCCTGTAAAATTTCCTCAATTCTATGAGCCGCCCAGCCTGTAACTCTAGCCATAGCAAAGATCGGGGTGTAAAGTTCTTTAGGTATGCCAAGCATGCTGTAGACAAAGCCGGAATAAAAATCCACATTCGGGCAGACTTTTTTCCCCTTCTTTTTGTTTATTATGCCTACCGCCAATTTCGATACTTTATCGTAAAGATGGTATTCATCAAGGCGCCCTGCCCTTTCCGCTAGCATATAAGCCTTCTTTTTCAGTATAGGCTCCCTGGGATCAGATACGGTATATACCGCATGGCCCATACCGTAGATCTTGCCTGAACCGTCATGCTGTTTCTTATCAAGAACGTCCGTCAGGTATGCTGATATTTCTTTGTCATCTGTCCAGTCTTTAAGCTTGGCCTTCATATCATCCATCATATCGATAACCGCTTCGGAGGCACCGCCGTGCAGATATCCTGACAAAGAGGCTATCCCCGCACAGATAGCCATATATGTGTCTGTCTGAGTAGAGGATACGGTCCTGACGCTGAATGTCGAGTTGTTACCTCCTCCATGTTCTGCGTGCAGAATTAAGGCGATATCAAATATTGCAGCTGCTTCTTTATCAGGGATCTTTCCATTTAGCATGTATAGAAAATTCTCTGCAGTGGATAATGCAGGATCCGGTTCAAGCAGCATAGGCTCCTCATCTTCTCCTACACAGTTCACATTATAGTTATATGCAATAATGGTCGGAAATTTTGCAATCAGGTCAACACATTGACTGGTGACATCTGAGATATCGGTTGATTTAGGGTTTTTATCAAAGCGGTGCAGCGAGGATACCACTCCGTGAAGTGCGCCCATCTGGTCATCATTTTTTGAAGTGAATTGCAGAATCTTCTTGGCTGTTTCAGGCAGTGCCCTTCTTGACGACAACTCAGCAGAGAAGCCTTCCAAATCTTCTACGGTCGGCAGTTCGCCTGTCAAAAGCATATACGCTGTCTCTTCAAAACCGAACCTGTTATCCTGTTCAACGTTTTCTACTATATCCTTTACATTGTATCCGCAGTAGATTAACTGGCCAGGGATGGCAACATCCTGTCCTTTTTCATTTTTACCATATCCAAGAACCTGCCCCTTGCTGGTAATTCCAGCCACTACCCCTTTGCCATTAAGATTTCTCAGGCCAAGTTTTACGTTCTTTTTCTTGACGATTTCCATATCAAGACCATCATGCTCAAGCTCTAGACGTATTATTTTTTCCAGTAAATTTTCCATGTTCCCTCCTGAAGATATCATCTGCATGCATTAATAAAATGCATAGATAACATTTTGCACTTACTTGTTGTAATTAGTTTCCGTTTGCAAAAGTGATTGAAATGTCCTTATTTATTCAATAGTACATTCCGGCATTTATATACTCATCACGAATGACCTGAGCAAGAGTACGGCATTTAATGATTATGAGCAAAATAGTATAGCATTTGTGGTCATTTTTGTGCATTCAAGCTTGAGCAATCAAAAATTACATAAAAATGCTCCCTGCGTTCACACTGTAACATCCTGTCCTCCCCTCTAAGCATCCTACATTAATGTCGAACATTAATGTCTTATACCAAACAAATAGGGAGATATAAATTAGCATGAATATCAATATTTCAATAAGTTACGCCCTGGCACGCATTTCGCTAATAGAAGAGTACTATGGTGTTACTGAAAAAGGAAATAGAGGCTTATGAAAAGGAAACAATCATGACAGCATTGAAAGAATGCGGCTGGGTACAGTCAGCAGCTGCAAGGCAAATAGGTATTAGTGAAAGAACAATGAGGTACAAGATTAAAAAATACGGCATTGAAAAGGGAGGTGTGTCTACTTCAGAAAAACAGCAGTAACAAAACAGTTATTTATAAACACTAAAAACAGGAGAAGAAGATGAAGAAGATATTGAGTATTACAGCGGTTATCATGGTTATGGCGGCATTTTTTGTTGCAGCGCCAGTAAAGGCAGAAGAAGGCCCGGCAGTATCAGGCAGTGCCGGTGCAGATTTTATGAGTCATTATATATGGAGGGGCCAGAGACTCAGTGACGGATTTGTTATTCAGCCTACAGTAGGCATTACCTATGGCGGCTTTGGTGCAAATATCTGGTCAAACTGGGACGATACAGTTGCCGGTCTTACTGACGGCGGAGTGACAGAGACTGATTACACCCTTAACTATACCTTTGCTAAGGACAAGTTCGGGTTTGATATCGGACTTATTTTCTATACCTTCAAGGGCGGCGGCGATACACAGGAAGTCTATGCGGCAGTTAGTTATGACACCCTTCTTTCTCCTTCAGTGGCTGTATACTGGGATTTTGATGAAGGTGACGGCGGTTTCATCTCGGCCTCAATCGGACACTCCCTGCCTCTTCCCGGCGGAATGGCGCTTGACCTGGGAGCATCAGCGAGTATGAATCTGGATCATGCCTACCTGGGCACAGATTCAGCGGGTAAGACGTTTACTGATCTATATAATGCTGACATAAAGGCCTCAATGACCATTCCGGTTACAAAGAACATATCGGTCACGCCTATGGTAGCGGCAAGCATGTCTCTCAGTGATGATGCTGAGGCAGCCCTTAAGGGTCTTGATGCAACAGGCCAGGCCGATGACAGCTATGTATACGGCGGAGTAAATCTCTCGCTTAGTTTCTAAAGGAGGTAGTGAAAATGAAAAAGCTGATTTTAATATTAATGACATTGATGCTGTTTCCGGCAGGTACTGCCTTTGCAGAAGAGACTGCAGCACCGACACTGGGTCTGACGGTCAACAACCTGTGGATGATGGTGGCAACATTTCTTGTGTTCATCATGCACCTGGGCTTTGCCTCACTGGAGGCAGGCCTGACTCAGTCAAAAAATACCGTAAATATTCTGTTTAAAAACGTAATGGTGCCGGCAATAGGGCTTTTGACCTACGCATGGGTCGGCTTTAACCTGATGTATCCCGGTGCCTTTAACGGCGTTATAGGATTTGCAGGATTCGGTCTGCCCTTTCCAACGGTTGCAGGGGCCCTGGATCTGTCATACAATGCTAATTATACCTACTGGACGGATTTTCTCTTTCAGGGCATGTTTGCGGCGACTGCTGCCACGATAGTCTCCGGTGCTGTGGCTGAGAGGATTAAGCTAAACTCCTTTCTAGTGTTCGCAGCTGTCTTTGTAGGTCTTGTATATCCGGTTGTCGGCTCCTGGAAATGGGGCGGCGGTTGGCTTGATAAGCTTGGCTTTTATGATTTTGCAGGCTCTACTCTCGTTCACTCCGTGGGCGGTTGGGGTGCGCTGATTGGTGCTATCATGCTGGGCGCAAGGAAGGGCAAGTTTGCAAACGGCAGGACCAATCCCATACCGGGGCACAGTATGCCCCTTGCTACTATCGGGGTGTTTCTGCTCTGGCTTGGCTGGTTTGGATTTAATGGCGGCTCAGTTTTAAGTGCAGACCCGGCACTGGTTTCACTTACGCTGGTTACGACCTGCATTGCAGCAGCCGCAGGAATCGTAGGGGCCATGATCGTCTCATCAATGATTTCTAAAAAACCCGATCTTTCCATGGTCTTAAACGGATGTCTGGCCGGACTTGTGGGTATTACCGCTGGTGCTGATCAGATGGGCCTTGGTTCATCTTTCTGGATAGGTCTTATAGCCGGTGCAGTAGTAGTAGTCTCGGTTATGATGTTTGACAAGCTGAAAGTAGATGATCCTGTCGGTGCGATCTCTGTTCACCTTGTGTGCGGTGTATGGGGTACACTGGCAGTCGGACTTTTCGGAGCAAAGGCAGGCATGAAACAGCTTGGTGTGCAGCTGCTTGGAGTAGGCGCCTATGGTCTTGCAACTGCCCTGGCAGCGGTGCTGATATTCGGCATTATTAAGGCCACAATGGGACTGCGCGTCTCGGAAGAAGAGGAAGTTGAGGGTCTAGATCTAGGTGAGCACGGAATGGAGGCCTATCCTGATCTGGGTCTCAGCGCCACTTCAAAGGGAATGGGGTTTTAAAAAGCAGATATGCCAATAAACAGGAGGAGTTATGAAAAAAATTGAGGCGATAATAAAACATTTCAAGCTGGATGATGTCCGCAAAGCCCTTACAGATATGGGCGTGCTTGGGATGACCGCTACCGAGGTAAAGGGTTTTGGAAGGCAGAAGGGCCACATGGAGGTGTACAGAGGAGTCGAGTACGAGGTACGCTTTTTGCCGAAGGTAAAGATTGAGGTGGTAATAAGAAAGGAGCAACTCGATGAGATCCTTAAAGCAATAACCGATAGCGCAAGGACCGGTGAGATCGGTGACGGCAAGATCTTTGTTTACAGCGTTGAGGAAGTAATCAGGATCAGGACTAACGAAAGAGGTATTGAAGCCTTGTAAATGAATGTTCGCGATAAGCATTCATTTACTCCCTCCGCCGCCCCTGTCTGACAGCAGGGGCGGCCACTATAGTTAAATTGAATCCATCTCGGGACTGGATTGTCCGACAATTTTGTCGCAGTTACAAAATTGTCGGACAATCTAATTCTAGAATTGTTTTATTTCAAGGCATTAAGTTCTGGTATGGTTATTGCAATATTACCCGCTAATGACAATCCTGCACGAAAAAGCCCGGACACAAGAAAAGCAATGCATAGTTATATCACTAAAGAATGGTATTTTTCTGGAGTTTTTGATGGATTTAAACAATGGAGGCCTAAGCATATGAAAATGGTAACGGCTATTATCAAACATTTCAGACTTGATGCTGTTCGAAAGGCGCTTACAGGGATCGGCATAGAGGGCATGACCGTTATTGAGGTAAAGGGTTTTGGACGGCAGAAGGGTCATATGGAAGTCTATCGCGGCGTAGAATATGAAGTCCGGTTTTTGCCAAAGGTAAAGATAGAAATAGGAATAACTGACGAGAAACTTGAAGAAGTGTTGCAGGTAATCCAGAAAAGCGCACACACCGGAGAAATCGGTGATGGCAAAATATTTATATATAATCTCCAGGAAACTGTCAGGATTCGTACCGGAGAACATGGGGAGGGAGCGTTATGATGAGGCCAGGTTTTAGGTTTCAGGGGTTAGGGGTTAGTACGTTGAAAAAACCTGTTATGATCCGTTCTTTTTTGATGGGCATAATGCTGATTTTAATCAGTGCAGTCCCGGCATTTGCGGGTGATACTGTACTTAATTCGGGTGATACTGCCTGGATTCTTACATCCACAGCGCTGGTGCTTTTCATGACACTGCCGGGGCTCGCATTATTTTACGGTGGCCTGGTTCGTACAAAAAACGTATTATCCATTCTGCTTCAGTGTTTCGGCATTACCAGTATAGTGACTATCCTATGGCTGCTCGGTGGCTACAGCCTCGCTTTTTCAGAGGGAAATAATTTCATTGGAGGACTCTCAAATTTTCTTTTTTCCGGCATGATGACGAGTTCGGTCAACGGGACTATTCCTGAGCCCTTATTTGCCATGTTTCAGATGACCTTTGCTATTATTACCCCGGCCCTTATCATCGGCGGTTTTGCAGAGAGGATGAAGTTTTCCGCAATCATACTTTTTTCAACGATATGGCTGATCGTGGTCTACTGTCCTGTCACTCACTGGGTCTGGGGCGGCGGCTGGCTTCAGCAGATGGGTCTTCTTGATTTTGCAGGAGGTACAGTAGTACATATTACAGCAGGTGTAGCAGCACTGGTTGCAGCACTGGTAATGGGGCCTAGAGAAGGGTTTCCCAAGACCGCTATGCCTCCTCATAATATGACCATGACCATAACCGGGGCGGGGATGCTCTGGGTTGGTTGGTTCGGTTTTAACGGCGGAAGCGCCCTTGCTGCTAACGGCAATGCAGCCATGGCCATGCTGGTCACTCACATATCAGCGGCCGCGGGAGCTGCAACATGGATGTTTTATGAATGGAAAAAATTCGGTAAACCGACCGCACTGGGTACGGTCACCGGGATGGTCGCCGGTCTTGGTACGATTACCCCTGCATCAGGTTTTGTAGGGCCCGGCGGTGCCCTCATAATAGGTACGATTGCCGGTCTGGTATGTTTTAATGCAGTTAATATAATGAAGGGCACCCTAAAGGTAGATGATTCGCTGGATGTATTTCCCGTCCACGGGGTTGGCGGCATAATCGGAACTCTTATGGCCGGGATATTTGCCTCTACAAGTTTAGGCGCCTTCAGCGGTCAGGGCTTTGCAGCAGGAATAACTACTATTTCCGGGCAGTTATATGTTCAGTTTATAGGGGTTACAGCCGTAGCAGCCTATACAGCAGCGACTACTTATGTCATTTTAAAGCTGGTTAAGGCGGTCACAGGACTGCGCGTATGTCAGGAGTGCGAGGCAGATGGGCTTGACGTTTATGGTCATGGTGAGCAAGGATATATTCTGTAGAAAAATTACATGAATCTTAGAGCTGAGCAACGCAGAGATGACAACAGTATTAATTGTTAAAAATATAGCAACTGAAGGCCCGGGAACAATAGCAGATTACCTGAAGGAAAAGGCTATTCCGTATCAGGTACTGAACATGTATGAACCCGGTGAGATGCCTGATATCAGACCCTTTACTCACCTAGTAATAATGGGTGGTCCTATGGCTGTATATGAGACAGACCAGTTTCCCTATCTGCACATTGAGGCAGCTCTTATAAGATCCTTTATAAAACAGCGTAAGCCGGTACTTGGTATTTGTCTTGGATCACAACTGATAGCCTCTGCACTGGATGCAAAGGTATATGCCGGAGGAACTCAGGAGATAGGCTGGAGTACAGTTGAGATCACGGCAGAGGGGATGACTGACAAGGTTTTTTCAAGTTTGGGACTGGAGACTGCTGAGGTGTTTCAGTGGCATGGAGACACATTTGATATCCCAAAAAAATCAGTCCTGCTTGCTTCGTCATCATTATATACAAATCAGGCCTTCAGGTACGGCAGCAATGTCTACGGCCTGCAGTTTCATATCGAGGTATCGCCAGAGATTATTGAGGAGTGGTTCACTTCTAACCCGGGAGTGAATCTTGCGGCGATGCTTGACCATGCTAATAAGATATATCCCGACTACAGGGAAAGGGCTCAATTGTTTTATGAGAGATTTTTTGCTTAAGATTGAAGCTGCGAGAAGTAACCCCCGGCTTGCCGGGTTTAAAGATTTCAATCAGATCTGTATAGATTGGACAAACTATAACCTTTAAGGAGGAAGTGCAATGACACCACAGGATGCAATAAAACTGGCCAAGGAAAATAATGCTGTGATGGTGGACTATAAGTTCATCGATTTCCCGGGCATATGGCAAAATTTTTCAGTACCTATCAGTGAGCTGGATGAATCAATATTTGAGGATGGTCTCGGTTTTGATGGATCTTCAATCCGAGGATGGGCGGCAATTCAGTCATCAGATATGCTGATGATACCTGATGCCTCGACCGCGATAATGGACCCTTTCCGGGAATACCCGACTCTAAGCCTTGTTTGTAATATTATTGATCCGATCACAAAAGAGCCTTACACCAGAGATCCGCGCTTTATCGCTCAGAAATCGATCCAGTACTTGAAATCCACAGGAATCGGTGATACTGCTTTTTTTGGTCCGGAAGCAGAGTTTTTCCTTTTTGATGATGTTCGCTTTGACCAGAACTCCCATAGCGGTTATTACTTCCTTGATTCACGTGAAGGAATCTGGAACTCCGGCCTTGATGAAGGTCCAAACCTTGGATACAGACCCAGACATAAAGAAGGCTATTTCCCCACAGCTCCGACGGACCAGTTTGAGGACATAAGGACAGAGATGTGTATGATTATGCAGCAGTGCGGTATTCATATTGAGGCACAGCATCATGAGGTTGCTACCGGCGGTCAGGCTGAGATTGATATGCGTTTTGCCCCTCTTGTAGAGCAGGCAGACAAGGTAATGCTGTTTAAGTATATCGTCAGAAATGTTGCATATGCCCACGGGTTAAGTGCGACCTTTATGCCGAAACCCCTCTTTGGTGATAACGGAAGCGGCATGCACGTTCACCAGAGCATATGGAAAGACGGCAAGCCTCTGTTTGGAGGAAATGGTTATGCCGGACTCAGCGAGATGGCAATGCATTATATGGGCGGCATCATGAAACACGCCCGCTCTCTTGCCGCACTGACAAACCCGACAACCAACTCCTACAAGAGACTGGTTCCCGGATATGAAGCACCGGTTAATATTGCTTATTCCGCGAGAAACCGTTCTGCATCCTTGAGGATTCCCATGTACTCAATGTCTCCTAAGGCCAAGAGAGTTGAGGTGCGTTTCCCTGATCCATCCTGCAATCCTTATCTGGCATTTGCCGCAATGCTGATGGCAGGTCTTGATGGTATTGAAAACAAGATAGATCCGGGTGAACCTATGGACAAGGATCTCTATGAACTTCCGCCGGAAGAACTGGCAAATGTACCGCAGATGCCGGGTTCTCTTGATGAGGCCATGAACGCGCTTGAAGAAGATCATGAGTACCTGCTTAAAGGTAATGTCTTTACAGAAGACGCAATCACAAGATGGATCTCGTACAAAAGAGAGAATGAGATTGATGCCCTCAGGTTAAGACCTCATCCACATGAGTTCTTTATGTATTACGATCTATAAAGTATGATATGTCATAAGGGCCCCGGTCGTAAGGCCGGGGCCCTTATTTTTTGAATACAGCTATCCGGAGGGATTTATGAAAGGGACTGATATCATCAGCCATGAACTGCATCATGAAATACTTGGCTCCATAATAGACAGAGACGAAATTACTCCCTATCTGTTATTGCGTACCACTGATTATAAAAGTGCTCTTGCTCAGGCTTCAAAAATGCTGGCTAACAGGGGGTTTGATATCTCTGATGATCATGTGCTTGAAAAAGATGAAAAGGCACGCGCATTAAGATATATTGAACAGGCTTATAAGTATTGCTTTCAGTTTTTGTTTCCGGTTATTCGTACGCAACTGGGAAAACTCGAAGCACTTCAGTCTGATTGTATGCCGTTATACAGGGACGCCCTGAAATCGCTACTCTGTATAGAGCAGGGCATGTCTGACACAGACTTCAGAGATTTTATAATGGAAGATCCAAGGCATGTTTTATTAGTAGCCTCCTCTCGTAAATATCCCGGAGTACTCAAAGGTTATCGTGAGCAGGAAAGAATGGTCCCGCCTAAATGGCAGCAGCTTGCATGTTCACTTTTAAAAGTAGCCTATCTGATTAAATCTATTGAAGAGGACAGTCAGGATGTTAATGATTATGCGCAGCTCGGACTTTTTTTACGTCAGGAGAGGCAGAGTCTAGGAGATGTCTATAACTATGACTGGCTTCACCCGGAGCATCTGCCTCAGAATGAGCCTGCCAGAAGGGCATATGTTAAGCTCTCCACTTTTTTCCATAAGCTGAAATCTTCGGTGAAATATAATATCGCACGAGAATGCATGATATTTGACAGCGGTGACGGGGTGGAAATTGAGCTTGAAAAAATAGCCTCTCGCCTTAAAAGTCCGGAAAGTATGTTTACCAAACTTGGAAAGGATATCGAAGGTGAAGCCCATAATATCAGGGATATGCTTGCCATAACCTTTATACTTAAAGACCGCAATGATACTCTGAAGCTCTTCCATGCCCTTCAGAAACAGGGTGTAATTCTTCAGGAAAATACCCTCTCGCCTTCCATTACACAGACGCTCTTCAATGATGCTGATGCGATGAAAGAGGCCGTAAGAATACTTATGAAAAGTTTACAGCGCAGTGAGGGTACTGAGCCGGAAATAGATGACACCGAGCTTGCAGAAAATACCGAAAAGTTCTTTCAGGCACTCAATGTTAATACACGGAAAAACCAACATTCCTCAGCAGGTCACAGTAAATTTCAGTGCAAACTGAATTTCTCAATCCCGATACACAGAAACGCAGCCACCAACAAGATCATGATTCCCGGCACTGCTACATACCGCAAACGCAATGAAATAAAAAAGGTCACAGAGCAGCATACGCTCGCGGTTGAGTTGCGGATATCTGATGAACAAAGCTGGCTGGCCTCAGAACAAAAAGGCGATTCTCACCATGAGGCCTACAAATTCAGACAACTGCTCACGGTGATTAACAGGACTTTCTCCGGGCAGTTTCTGTTCCCGGAAGAAATGATAAAAAAACTCAGGCAGGATCAGGCAGTGCTTTTTCAGTGATATTTGCGGCAAGGTTATTTATGTCCTTAAAAGTGTACATACAGCCCTCTCCATAAATACACTTAAGCCATAAAAACTTTTCGCCCCAGAAATATAATCGCCACAATTATAACCGCCCCGAGGACTCTCTGCATGGTGCTCGGTTTATATTTAATAGCGCCCAGAAAAGATCCTGCCAGACTGCCTGCCAATACCGCAATTATGGGCAGAATGATCTGTGAGAGGTCTATTGAATTAAATTGAAGACGGGCAGTCAACCCGGAGAGAGAGTTTAGAAATATAAATATAGCACCGCAGGCCGCTGCCTCCTTTTCTGTCCCCAGTCCAAGTACTATTATCAGGGGGACAAGATATATACCGCCTCCAATACCTACAATACCGGCAATAAGACCCAGGATTGAGCCTGCAATTATTGAAATGATTGTCTTGCCGGCCGCTGAAATATTGAGTTTAATTGTCGTGTCCTTCCAGACATATATACGCAGCGCAACAAAAAAAAGCGTTCCGAGAAGTATCCAGTAAAAGAGTTCTTTGGGAAGTCTCAGGGAACCGCCCAGATATGACATGGGTATGGATGAGACAAGAAAGGGTAAAAGCAGCTTAAGCCGCGCATGACCGGACCGGATAAAATTAAGACTGCCGACAGAAGTCACCAGAAGGTTCAGTGTTAACGAGATCAAAGGAATAGCGACAGTGCTTACACCGAAGATAGCCATAAGTGCCGTATAGGATGAACCTCCTCCCAGTCCGACTGAGGAGTAGGTAAAGGCAATAGCAAAAAAAATCGGTGCTAATATATAGGGTGATATAATAATATCTTCCATGTTATATCTCCTCTGATAAAGTTATTCAGTTAGTCATAGAAAACGATAAACTGTCATTTTCTAACCAGCTCGTCATCTGTCGACTTGATCGGGAGATCCAGACATCAGATTAATTTAGTAAAAATAAAGGCCAGGTGATAATTGTGATACAACCCCTAAACCGGAGGATGCCACATTACTTCCACCAGATCTGCCTTTTGGCCGGATTACCGATCAAATCAAAGGAATCTCCAGATTCATTTAAAACCGCATCAAATTCTTCCCTGGTGAACTCATACCCTTCCCCGGAAGCAAAGGCAATAAAATCATCCTTCGTTTTAAGGGCGTCATAGCGCATTCTTATTGCTTCATTATTACCACCTGCAATTAATAGTTCTTCAACATTTTTCTTTGGCATAGCAACTCTCCTTTTTTTGCGCCGACAGCTGTCGGACACAGGTTTGTAGACGTTTAGTTAATCCTTTTTCTCAGGCATATCAGCTGTGTGCTTTTTAAAAAACTTCAAGTTTATATTCGCGGCATCACCCTGCGTTATACTGTAAAAGCCGCCTTCTGAAATCGTGATTTCTTTATCAGCCGCAGCCGACTTCAGCGCTGCAATTGAATCCTTGATCTCATCAATATCTGCTTCAATATTTTTATGCAAAAGGATTTTGTCAGCCTTTGCGGTAAATTGCAGAAGAAAGGCGTTATGCTCCATAAAGACTATATCCTCATAGGCATATGAGACTTTCATTGGAACTGTGCCTGTGCTGACGGATTCTACAAGTCCCATAATCGTACCTAATGGATATATTGGCATCGCCTTCTCCTTTGCATAACCCTTCAGTTAAATAATGGTCAGCTTTTTTGAATGTTAAGTTTCAAGCAACTCTATTACTCGCCTGCTGATATAGTTCTTATAGTAATGATTCCGCTCCAGTCGTAATAAGAGTTGACAGCACGATTCTCTGTCGTCTCTTCGGTGATTCTCAAAAATTCTTCACCGATAAAAATAACTGCTTTTTCCAAAACCTTTCCCTCATTAATTTGCAGCGAGAGACCTTTTCTCAATTTTCTTGACATGGTGCCGTGTACCGGCATAGATGCATATTCAAAAATCTTTTCCCAGGTTGCCTTCATGACTATCTCCTTTTTCAACTCTTTTTTAGATGTAAACTTCAACTTTAATTATCTTCAACTAATCAGACTGCTGCAATCTATGCTGCTACAAGGCTTTGCAGTCTCTGTGCTATTTGCAGCATCCCGGGGATTTCTTCCTTCTCCGGGGGTGTGATTCTGAAACCATCCAGGTCGCAGATATCCTGATATTGATCCATCGTGAGCAGGCCTTCTCTTAATTCGTCAAGGGCAGAGGGGAAGGTCTCATCCATCGCCTCTACCAGATCCTTCATTGTATGGTTATATGGCAAGGCCCCATGCTGCATCAGGGCTGCCATAATGAATTTTTCAATTCCCATAGCAATAAGGTTGTACAGAATCTCAGGCGTAAAAATCGCACGCTTTTTCTCATAGGCTCCGAGTGCGGTCTTTAAGAAGCTGTTTCCATCTTTCAGGTAATCCTCCCAGCCGCCAATGGGTTGTCTGGCAGGATCACCTATTTTAATTACATCAGATGAAATCATAGTCATACCCCTTTCTTTAAGTGATAAGGTGATCGGCCGGGGGTGTTCCATCCTGCAGGCCGTCTAAAATTGAATCGATTACTTCTTCACTGCTTACTCCCTTAAACCACCAGTTCTCGGGCTGAATAACCACTATCGGTCCGCTCTCACATTGCTTGAGACAAGTGGTGGCTGTTACCATACAGTCGAGATCACGATCCAGAATTTCTTCTTCCAGATACTGCAGGAAGCCTTCTGTCTGTTTGTGGCAGATGCCTTTTTTGTCGCCCGCCACCCGAAAACTTTGACAGACTATGATTTGTCTTTTAGGTGTTGCCATTGTCTTGCTCCTTCTGTTATTCCGCCTTTTACTGACGAATAAAGTTGATAGTTAATCTTTATTAGTTATCACGTAACCATTAGAGTTTATGTTCAGCCGTACTCCTGCATTTTTCTGTCAAGGATTATCTCAACAGGTCTTTTGATACTGCCTTCTGTAATGAAAACATCAATCCCGCGGTCCTCAAGAATCTTAATCGGTTTAGATCCTGCTCCGGAAGTTAAAATGGCCAGGCAGTCATTCAGTACATCCGCAAGTGCCTCCCAGCGTGTTTCTCCTCCTCCCTTTTCAGGTGCGGTCCGTGTATCCAGCAAGTGTATACAGCCGTTTCTTCCCGGGCCAAAGATCAGGAAATGCGTCGCCTGTCCGATATGCAGGTTCACTGTAGTGCCATTAAAACTGGCAACCGCTACATTAGATCTTTTTATACATGCGCTTTGCATCATCTGGCTATCCTTTATTTTTTTATAGCACTAACTCAAATTCCTGTTCTTTTGCATCACGGTCAAGACGATCCATCAGTACTCCGAGCATTTTTTCCAGCAGCCTGATCCCGCCCTTATATCCAACCGTTGGGAAATACTGATGTCCCTGACGGTCAAGGATTGGGAAACCCCACCGGACATATGGAATATCTTCATCACGGGCAATATATTTGCAGTAGGTATTGCCCATTATAAGATCTACTGGTTCATTCTGGATCCACTGATGAAGCAGAAACATATCGCCGCCTGCCTTGACATTAACCTCATAGGGCATATCCTTTGTGATTTCCCTGATACGTTTTTCAAACTTCTTGCCCGATGTACCGGTTACAATGTGTATCGGCTGCATATCGAGGGTTACAAGAAACTCAGTCATGGCAATCAGCTGATCCGGGTCGCCTACAAGAGCAACTTTTTTCTGAAAAAGATACTGGTGCATATCGGAAATCATATCTACCAACTGACCGCGCTCACTGCTAATTTCATCAGGAATATTAACTCCCGCAATAATCCGCAGGGCATCAATAAATCTGTCAGTTGCCTTCAACCCGAAGGGCATATCCAGCACACTGCAGGGCACCTTACAGCTTTTATCGAGCCAGCGGGCAGCATCAGCGGAGCACCATTCTCCCAGAGCCAGAGTCCCTTTGGAATCACCGGCAGACCTAAGTTGCTCCATGGTAGTACCCCCATCAGGAAACATCTTGTACTCGCCGGACAGCGGTCCATTTAAGATGCCTGATGTATCGGGAAAGAGTATGCTCTCTACACCTATGAGCTTGACCATGCGTTTAATCTCTTCCATATCAGAGGGCTCTACCCAGCCGGGAATAATATTAAGTTTATGATTTTTTTTACCCGTGGGCTCGGCTACCTTTGCCATGGATGTGACCATATTGGAAAAACCCGTGACGTGAGAGCCTACGTAGCTTGGGGTAGAGGCACTTATAACATATTTACCTTTAGGAATCTTACCTTCCGTATGGGCTTTTTTTGTTATTTGAGGCAAATCATCCCCGATTGTCTCTGAGAGGCATGTAGTATGAACTGCTATGACCTCCGGCTCGTAAACAGAGAAAATATTGGTAATGGACTGCATCATGTTTGCCTGGCCGCCAAATACAGAGGCGCCCTCGGTAAAGGCACTTGTGCTGGCAGAGACGGGCTCTTTGTAATGTCTTATCAGGGTGCTTCTGTGGTAAGAGCAGCACCCCTGTGAACCGTGACTGTGCGGCAGACAACCATGTATGCCCAGAGATGCGTACATGGCACCTATAGGCTGGCATGTCTTGGCCGGGTTAATCATCAGGGCCTTGCGTTCAGTAATTTTTTTCGGTGTATGACGTAATAACATTGTATCCTCCTTGTTCTATTTACTTTAAATGGATAGCGCGCCTTTTCCTGTGCTGCGGCCTCAGGTTAGGGCGATCGCCTGCAACAAAAAATCTTTACTGCCAGCAGTTATTACTCCCAGCAATAGCTGGCAGTCAACTGCGGGTTTTCCTGCCATGGGGCCTTCATGTAACTCCAGACCTTACTGTTTACAAGGCGATCGATTTCCTGATAGAAATTAATAGCACCCTGAAAACCCGCATAGGGTCCGCCGGAATCGTAACTGTGAAGCTGCTTCATGGGCACACCCAGTTTCTGCACTGAAAACTTTTCTTTAATACCTGCACAGAAGATATCAGGTTTCATCATTTCTACGAGTTTCTCGGCTTCGTACTGATTTAAATCATCAATGATGAGAGTGCCTTCCGCCATTTCAGGAATGAGGCCGTCATACTCTTTAAACTTATACCCCGCATCTTCCAGGGCCTTCATCTCCTCAACAGACTTCCGTGGATTGTAACGAGTCTCATCTGCTTCGACTTCAATCTCTTCAATGTTGCGGCTGTCCGCATCCACTTTCAAAGTCGGCAGTACATGGCGGCCTTCGTAATCATCACGGTGTGCAAATTCGTATCCGGCAGAAATAGTCTTCATTCCCATTTCTTTAAAGAGTTCCTGATAATGGTGAGCCCTGGAGCCGCCGACAAATATCATGGCGGTTTTACCTTCTGTTCTGCTGCGGACATCCTTTCTGACAGCCTCAACAGCCGGCATCTCCTCTGCAATGACCTTCTCCACTGTCTTTATCAGCTTCTTATCCCCGAAATACTCTGCAATCTTTCGCAGGGATTTAGCTGTTGCGTCTGCTCCGGTAAAGTTAACCTTTATCCACGGAATGCCGTATTTTGTCTCCAGCATATCGGCCACATAATTGATAGACCTATGACACATGACGGCATTCAGGTCAGCGGTATGTGCGGAGGCGAACTGGTCATAAGTCGAGTTGCCGGAAAAGGTTGAGATGGCTGTAATTCCGCACTTTTCGAAAATCCGGTCAATTTCAAAACCATCACCGCCTATGTTGTATTCTCCCAGCAGATTGATTTTAAATTTACCGGGCTTTACAGCATCATTTTCACCGACTATGTGCTTAAACACCTGATTGTTTGCTATGTGATGTCCCGCGGACTGAGAGACCCCTTTATAGCCTTCGCAGCTGAAGGCATAGACATTACAATCGCCAAACTTTTCTTTCATGTTTCTGGTTACCGTGTGAATGTCATCACCAATAAGCCCTACCGGGCAGGTAGCGAAGACTGCTATGGACTTTGGATGAAAGAGATCATAGGCCTCCTGAATGGCCTCGGTGAGTTTTTTTTCACCGCCAAAAATTATATCCTGATCCTGCATGTCCGTTGAAAAACAATAGGTCATGTAGTTCTCTCCGTCAGGTCCGGCATCGGTCTGGTTACGCCGGGTGAGCCAGGAATAAAAAGAACATCCGATAGGCCCGTGCGTTATGTTGACGATATCACGGGTTGGACCCATAATAACTCCCTTGCAGCCGGCGTAGGTACAGCCCCGCATTGAGATTATTCCCGGGATGGTGCGTATATTCGCTGAAATCTCCGGTGTTTCATTTTCCAGAGCCTCATTTATTAATATCTGCTTGGCACGCTTGCGGGCTACCTTTGGCGGATATTTATTGAGGAGTTCAGCTTTCACATCAACGGGATCCCACTGAACGAGTTTTTTCTTTATATTAATTGCCATTGTTATTCTCCTTGTTATCAGTTTAGGTGATTGCTTTTTTTCCACTCTCACCTGTTCGTAGACGGACAGCATCGCTCAGCGGCAAGACATATACCTTGCCGTCTCCGGCAAGTCCCGTCTGATTCGTATTGATAATTGTCTCAACCACACAATCGACCCGACTGTCTTCCACGACTACGGTTACAATACGTTTTGGATAGAGCTTGCCTTTCTCACCCAGCAGGGAAGCGGCTTCCTCATAACCCTGTTCAGCGCCTGCCAGAACCTCACGACTGGCAAAGCCTTTACCTCGGCCATGAGCTTCATGGGCAAAAAATGCATCAATTCCACAATCGGTCAGGGCCTGCTTGGTCTGATTCATCATATTGATTCTCACAACGGCGATCACCTCTTTCATGCCGTGACCTCCTCTGCCGCAGAGCCTTCTTTCACACCGGAACTGATTGTATAGGCTTCAAGTACTTCACTTATAAATATTTTTCCGTCACCAAAAGCGCCCTTTTCTCCGGACCGGCCGGTTTTCATGATAGTATCGATTACAAAGGTTTTATCTGCATCTTCGATCACGCTCATAAGCATCACTTTAGGCAGTTCGTCATAGGTTACTTCACCAATTTTGATCCCGCGCTGCTTGCCGCGGCCTGCGACAGAGTATTTTGTTATAGACGGAAACCCTGCCTCCATAAGTGCCGCAAGGATTGCATCTGCTCTTTCTGGTCTTACTATCGCTCTTATCATTATCATTTGCATTTCTCCTTATTCTTTTTTAGAGTCGTTGTATAAGTAATTTCACGCCCTAAGCCCTTCACCTGGGCCCGTTCTCACTGGATGACTACTCTCCTTTAAAACAACTGCCGACTTTACAGCCAATAAATACGTTGTCAGGTATTGCTTACGCTGCTTCCATCAGGCCGTATGCCATCAGAAGTTCTTCCAGTTCTTCAATCTCCAGAGGAGTAGGGATGACAAATTTTTCATTTTCATCTATAGCCTTAGCTAATCCCCTGTATGCATCAGCCTGCGTTGCTTCGGGCTTCCATTCAATAACTGTCTTTCTATTAATTTCAGCACGCTGGACATCGTTGTCTCTTGGAACAAAGTAGATCATCTGGGTACCGAGTTTCTTTGCAAATTCTTCAATCATCTCCTTCTCATTATCAACAGCACGTGAATTACAGATAAGCCCGCCGAGTCTAACTACACCTGACTGTGCGAACTTCACAATGCCTTTGCTTATGTTGTTAGCCGCATACATGGCCATCATTTCACCGGAGACAACAATGTATATTTCTTCTGCTTTTCCATCACGGATAGGCATCGCAAAACCGCCGCATACAACATCACCGAGAACATCATAAAAAGCGTAATCAAGTCCTTCACTTTCTTCGTAGGCACCAAGGGATTCCAGCATATTAATAGAGGTGATGATTCCGCGACCTGCACAACCGACACCGGGTTCAGGACCGCCTGATTCAACGCAAAGTGTTCCGCCGTACCCGGCTTTACGGATGTCCTCAAGTTCTACATCCTCACCCTCTTCACGCAGGGTATCAAGGACTGACTTCTGTGCAAGACCTCCGAGAAGTAAACGGGTTGAGTCTGCTTTTGGATCGCATCCCACAACCATTATCTTACGTCCCATTTCCACCAGGCCTGCTACTGTATTCTGTGTGGTTGTTGATTTCCCTATTCCACCTTTACCATAGATCGCCACTTTTCTCATTTTCTTTGCCATTGTCCTGTCTCCTTTTTACCAGTTTAAATTAATATCCAAGACTGCCTATTGCAGCTTTCATATAATGACTTTTTAACAGAGTTCTGCAACAACTTATTGCAAGGCCCGTGCCACTTTAGTTTTGAAAAATTAATATGTTTAATATCAGCAAGTTAAGTGATAAAATGAGCATTGACTCTTGCAAATTCAGAAAAACTTGAAATGAAGAGAAGTTTACAAAAAGGTAGGGGCATAACCAATTATGTATAAATATATGTTGCCGACAATGCGCTTTGACTCTCTATTTATCTTTTTATTGAGAGGCTGCGTATACACTATTGTCGAACAATAGTGTAAGTATGCATATAATAATGTCGTTAATATTAAAAGCTGCCTTACCCCTTTAAAAGAGAATGCAGGATAGATAAATATTTATACACAGCGCTGTCAGGCCCTTATATCATTAGGCTTACGTGAAGCTTCAGGCACCAATACGAATGCTCTGCAGGGCAAGTACTCACCCTGGCATACAACTTGCTTCTTAATTGATTATGATGAAAAAAACTAATCTCAATTGCGGTGAAAATAATACAGAAAAAAACAACCAGACCAGCTCTGTGAAAACTCCTGAGGTACAGGCACTATACCGTATAGCCCAGTTAGTGGGTTCCGCTGCGGAGCTTGAAGTAACCTTGTCGGAGATCCTGAAAATACTGCATGATACACTTTTTATGGAACGGGCTTCAATTGTGCTTCTGGATGAAGCAGGCGAGAATTTAACAATCAAAGCCTGTTACGGACTTACGAATGAGGAAAGAAAACGTGGGGTGTACAACCTTGATGAAGGTGTCATAGGTAAGGTATACAGTTCTAAATCGCCCTTTGTAGTTCCGGATATTAAAAGTGAACCACTTTTTTTAAATCGCACTCAGGCCCGTTCAATCAGTAAAGGCAATATTGCATTTATAGGTGTCCCCATTCTGCTAAGAAATAAACCGGTAGGTGTGTTCACTGTTGACCGTCTGTTTGCCTCTGAGGTCTCATACACGGAGGACGTACATTTTATTACGGTAGTTTCTACCCTTATTGCACAGTTTATCGAGCTTAATAAAGTCATCAAACAGAAGGAGGATGTATGGCTTGAAGAAAACAGAAACCTCAGGGCCCAGCTGGACAAGCGCTACAGTCGTCATAATATTATTGGGCAGTCCAAGGTAATGAGGGAAGTATTTCAACTGATCGACAGGGTTGCGCCAAGTACTGCAACGGCCCTGCTTCTGGGTGAATCAGGAACAGGCAAAGAACTGGTAGCGCAGGCTATTCATCACTCCGGGCCGAGGATCAAAGCACCCTTTATACAGCTTAATTGCGCGGCAGTACCGGAGACCTTGATAGAAAGCGAACTCCTGGGCCACGAAAAAGGCGCCTTCACCGGTGCAACATTCATGAAAAAAGGCCGCTTTGAATTAGCGAATGGCGGCACACTGTTTCTTGATGAGATTGGTGAGTTACCTTTAAATCTGCAGGCTAAATTGCTGCGCGTTTTACAGGAGAAGAACTTTGAGCGTCTCGGGGGGACAGAAACAATATCCGTAGATGTCAGAATAATTGCAGCTACAAATATTAATCTTGAAGAAGCCGTCGCTCAGGGCCTCTTTAGGGCTGACCTTTATTACCGCCTAAATGTATTACCAATATTGCTGCCCCCATTACGCGACAGGGTAGAGGATATTCCACTGCTTCTGGATTTTTTCCTGCGGGAGAGCAATGAACGTAACGGAAAAATAATGCAGTTTTCACGGGATGCCGTTGAATTTTTAAAAGGTTACATCTGGCCCGGAAACGTACGTGAAATGCAGAATCTCGTTGAGAGAATGGTGATTATCACGGATCATGAAATCTGCAGGGTAAGTGATTTGCCCTCAGTTATGATTGCCGAACCGGAGAGGCCTGCAATTCAAGAACTTCCGCACCCGGTAAATATTTCCATAAAGGAAGACTCCCCTGAGACACCCGTTAATTCAAAGTCATCTTTGAAAGACAGGGAAAAAGAAATCGTAGAAGCAGCCATGCAGAGAAACGGCTGGGTGCAGGCACGCGCCGCGCGTGAACTCGGTATCACTCAGCGTCAGATCGGGTATAAAATCAAGAAGTACGGGATTATTATGCCGGAGCATATTTGCATAAAAAACGACTGAGGGTTTTTGCCAATTAAAGATTCCCTTATAGACTTCATCCAGGTCAATTGGAGGATATCTATTGTCGGCAAAGAAACTGAACAAATCCGCTCCCTGAAGATATATTAATAAAAAGATTGCTTGAATAAAACTCATATGAATGCACGAGCACTCGGACAGTAACACATAAATACCCAATCGTTTCATCTTCTTCCCCAAAGCCTCCCCGCTTATGATTCAATCTTCTGCAGTGCTTATTCTGTTATAGTTGTCCCTCTGAAGACCTGTCATCATTTCTGTCTTGTCCTTGCTTTACGTTATGGCTATTACTTTTGTCTTGCTGACTCCGCTGTCTATATTAGATGGAGAGTGTTCGATGTGTGTTGATGCGTTAAAAGTGCTGATGTCATTTCCTGAATTTATAACATATGAAATGTTAGAGTTTAAATATGATTACTAGAAAATGTCCTTATTGCAAGGATAAAAGCGTTACATATCGTCAATTGTTCATGCACATATTTTTTTCAAAGAGTTTTTTTTGTGAAAGCTGTGGACATGGAGTTATGCCTATGCCGGGAATGGTTCATGTTATTCTGGTTAATATCGTGGCAGTGGCAGCGCTCTGGGGCGGAATCATGGCTGCTTACATTTATGAGAGTTGGTTGATTTTTATTATTAGCATAAGTGTATCCCTATCTATTGCAAAATCACTTAAGTTTTTTGGTAGGTTGATCAGCATGCCGAAGAAGCAAATGTAAATATGGGTGGTGTCTATAATTGAAAAGTAGAGTAATAAACGGATATAAGGACAAGCAGCCTTCTTTATGGAATAAGGTAAGTAAATGGCAATGGGAGCATCTGTGACTGGTGGTGTACGGGGTCAGATCTTTAATCGTAGCAGCCATAAGCAATCAACGACAAGAGTTCATTTAAAAGCTAATATTTCTCATTGGCAGAGCTCAACAATCTCCTTATCGAACAGTGGTCTTCCAAGCCGTCCTGCCTTTTCCCTGAAAGCGGGAAAGAGCTCTTCCAGTTTTTCAGGAGACAGACGTATTTGTAAGTGATTGAGGCGGCCGGATAAACTGTTTCTCCCTATTTTCGCACCATACAAAAGACGCCTCACTGCTCCAACTTGCTTTGGATTGTAGGGTTCATATGTTGAGTGCTCCCTATTCAGTCCCTGCAGATGCATGCCCGTTTCACAGGTAAATATATTATCGCCTATAATCGGGTGGTGCTGATCAATGGCTTTTGCTGCTGCCTCGCTTACCAGAGAACATAGAGGCCTTAGCTTTTCAGTACGGTACGTCCACCCTGCCTTAAGCGTAAAAAAACCTGCAAGCTCTTCCAGGCGCGCATTCCCCGCTCTTTCCCCTAAGCCCAGTACAGTGGCATCGGCCCACTGCGCCCCTGCCTGCAGTGCAGATATGGCATTTGCTGTTGCCATCCCAAAATCATTATGAGTATGAACACCGATTTCCATGCCATAGGCATTAATTCCCTGCAAGGTATTAATCATTTCCATAGGGGTGGCAATGCCGACTGTATCGGCTATACGGATTCTCTGTGCGCCCTTTTCGGAGGCAATCTTAATTATTTCCTGCAAAAAACATGGATCTGCACGTGTTGCATCTTCAAGGCCGAGCGAGATTTTTTTAAAGCCGATATTACTTGCATACTTAAGTGAGTCAATAAGAGTCTGCCTTATCCATGGCCTGTTTTTACCGAGTTTCTTTTCAATATGCAGATCAGACACCGGGATGGAAAGAGAGATAATATCCGGGTTTAATTGTGCTGCATATTTTATATCTTCTAAATTGCAGCGTGACCATAATGAAAGTGATACCTCCGGGGTTATCTCCCTGCTTTCTTTCATTAGCCGGCAAAGCTCACCATCAAAGCGTGTTGCAATGCCAAGCTCAATCTCTTCGATTCCGACCAGAGCAAGTCCTCTGACTATTGCAAGCTTCTGCGCAAAAGAGAAATTAACTCCCACTGTCTGCGAGCCTTCTCTTAGCGTGGTATCAATAATGCCTTTCATATTCATAGATCATCCCTTCCTAGACCTTGATGTCTCTCACTGCTCCTGAATAAATTACCGGCTCTATCCCTAGCGCCTTGAGGGCCTGAGCAGGTTCATCGCCAATTTTTGTAATGAAAAGTTTTTCACATCCCTTTAACACCTTCCCGACCGCCATGAAACGCTTTTCATCAAAGGCATGACCTTTCTGGGCAGGTGCATAGGGCTCTACATCGATTTCATTTATCAGCTCGATGGATTCAGGCGCGGCGTTATACACAGAAAACTTCCTCGCCTTCCCAAAGTGCTCGTTTACAGTAATGCCGTCTGTCGTAGCAATCGCTATTTTCATATTTGTCTCCTTACTATAAAACTATTTTCAAGAACATCCCCCGCCGCTCCCGGCACATTCAGTCTTGCTGGTACAGGAGACCTCACGGGCTTTCATAGCCGTTAGACCCGCCGTATTGTTATTAAAGGCGGCCTCAAGACCCATCTCAATAAAGCCATTCATGACATAGGTCTGCACTCCGTACTTGGCGAGTACTTTTTGGGGAGTAGCACCTATACCGCTTACTAATATGGCGCTGCAGTCTACAAGTATCCTGGCAAGATGCAGCCAGCGTGTCGGGCCGCATCCCCGCTTTGGGGTCTCACGTTCTTCAATGAGTTTTAAAACGTTGTTATCGCGGGACCATATCTGCACTGTTTCAGCTTCACCCAGGTGCTGATTAATCAGAATACCTTCCAGTGTAGCAACTGCGATGTACGGCCGTCCGCTGGTTTTTTTCGAGGGGACAGGCAATTTTGCAGCATCGGAAAGACATGTCCGCATCTCATCCGTACGGTCCTGACCAAGGAGTCCTACCGCATCTGCCCGGCAGCGGGTACAATGACGCATCTGCGGAAGATACTTTTCAGCTTCTTTACGCAGGGCATCCATCTGCGTCTTATCCGGTTCAAGAATAGCTTCAAAAGGAGTATCTACGTTAGGCAATAAGGCCATGCAGTTTAAGAGGTCAACTCCCAGGCTCTTCATTTTTTGGGCTACCTCAACAACATGATGATCATTTATGCCGGGCACCACAATGGTGTTAATCTTAACCGTAATTCCGGCAGCTTTCAACTTTACAATTGCATCGAGCTGACGGGCCAGTAGCAATTTAGCTGCCTGCAGACCCTTATGAATTACCTTCCCTTCACTGACCCAGCCGTAGATCTTTTGACTGATTTCAGGGTTCACCGCATTAACGGTAATCGTTACATGAGAGACTCCTATTTGAGCAATCTCATCAATATGCTTAGCTATGGCAAAGCCATTACTGGAGAGACAAAGCAGGAGATCAGGAAAACGTTTCCGTATCAGTCGCATTGTCTGCAAGGTCTCCTCCGGATTAGCAAAGGGGTCTCCGGGTCCCGCAATACCAACAACAGTTATACGGGGCTCTTTTTCCAGTACCTTTTCAACGTAGCTCAGGGCCTGCGAAGGCGAGAGAATGCTGCTGGTTACGCCGGGACGGGACTCATTAACGCAATCAAATTTTCTATTACAGTAATTACATTTTATATTGCATTTCGGCGCGACCGGCAGGTGTATGCGGCCGAACTGCCCTTTCACTTCACCATTAAAACAGGGATGCTTGCTCAAGTCTCTGGGCGTATTCATATGTTCTCCTATACCAGCAATAAGGCTAATTTATTATGCGACTCCAGCAGAGCTGTGATGCGGCTCTTACATATAGCTGTAGCCGGTTTCTGATTCGCGTTGTTTCTTCTCAAGCAGGGTATTGGCAATAGTATCAAACAACTGCTGAGCACCCTGATATCCGATATGCAGTATGCGCTGACCGCCTATGCGGTCATGAACAGGAAAGCCGACCCTGACAATCGGGATATTATTTTTTCTTGCCACCTGATAGCCTTTGCTGTGACCGATAAGTATATCCGGCTTCAGCTCTGCTGCCAGTTTTTCAATTTCATAAAAGTCCATACCTTCCGCGATCTCCGGAGTCTCCGAAACAAGGCCCTTGCATACTTCTTTTATGGCTGCTTCCAGTTTTCCGGATTTCCCACCTGAAGCACACAGGACAGGCTGGACACCTATTTCAGCGAGGAAAGAGGTTAAGCCGATAACCAGATCTTCCTCACCGTAGACAATGGCCCGTTTACCGAAAACATATTTATGACCATCTGCGAGAGAGTCTATAAGTCGGCCTCGCTGATTTTCATAGACTGCGGGTGTACTCTGGCCGGTAATATGGTTAAGTGTCTTAAAAAATTTATCTGTCTCTCTCAGGCCAATGGGCATACCCAGGCGATGATGCTCAAGGCCAAAATTTTCTTTCAGCAGCAGTCCGGCCGAATCACTCTCAGCAATAGTCCAGCCAAGCTCAATTACAGCTGCCGAACTTCCAAGCTTTTCAATACTCTGAATCGTGGTGCCGCCACGGGGAATTTTTTCATATTCCAAAAGTGCGGGACCATCCAGGGTCTCAGATATATCCGGCAGGATTGTAAACGGGACCTTGTAACGGCCGCTGATATCTTTTAAGCTGCGGATATCCTCCGGGGACAGGAGACCGGGAAGAATTGCAAGCTCGTTTGTCCGTTCTTCAGTTTCTTTTGTAAGCGCTTTTACCAACTCCCTGATCGCGGCATGAAAACCTTCCATGTGCGTACCACTGTAAGAAGGTGTTGAAACTGAGACTAAAAGAGGTATCCCGGACTCTCCCTGCGTCATTGCTCTGTACTCATTTAAAAGCTGGGGCAGATCATCCCCGATTGTTTCCGTCAGACAGGTACTGGCTATTCCGATAAGCTGCGGGTGAAATTTCTCGGTTACATTTTTGATCCCCTGTTTTAAGTTAGGGCCGCCTCCGAAAATTGCATGCTTCTCACCGAGTGAGGACGATGCAATATCCATAGGCTCATTGAAATGACTGATAATGTAACGGCGCATATAGGTTGCACAGCCCTGCGAACCGTGAAGAAAAGGCACTGTGCCTTCTATGCCGCGGAAGGCAAGTGTGGCCCCCAGTGGTTTGCAAAGTTTACAGGCATTGGTCGTTGATACAAAGTTGGGCATTTTACTCATCTTTAGTTACCTCCACGCGCGGCATAAATCTCCATACCGGACTCATAACCGAGCCGTAGACTTCCCTGGCAAAGTTCAGCATGCCGATGAATCCGGCCAGAACCTCTTTGCGTTCATGATTGTGGTCGCAGAAGGCGACGCCGAGTTTATAGGCTATAGGTCTTTCCTTGACACCGCCTACAAAGATATCTACATTTTTCTCCTGAAGAAAAGAGGAAAGCTCCATAGGGTTGGAGTCATCAACTATGATCGTTCCAGGGTCAGTAATTTCCTGCAGTTCCTTATATTCAGAGGCAGTGCCGGTCTGTGATCCAACCATTACCACATCCATCCCGAGGATCCTGAAGGCCTTAACTAAAGAGAAGGCCTTGAAAGCACCGCCTACATATATCGCGGCCTTCTTGCCTGTGAGGGCCTTCCGGTATTCCTGAATCTGAGGGTACACTTTCTCAAGCTCATCCTTTACAACCAGCCTGGCCTTACGTCTCATCTCATCATCATTGAAATGTTCTGCCACGGCATAAATAGACTCTGCCATATCTTCAATCCCAAAATAGGAAACCCGTATGACAGGCGTGCCGTATTCCTTTTTCATCATATCGGCCAGCGTCATGGTTGCGCCTGAGCACTGAACTACATTAAGCGCTGCCCCGTGCGCCCTTTTGATATCCTCAACCCGGCCGTCCCCGGTAATATTGGCAACTACATTAACTCCGATTCGCTCGTACATCTCGCGAATCATCCATATCTCTCCCGCAAGATTAAAGTCACCAAGGATATTAATACTCTTTTCTGGAATTCCTGATATGTCGCCCGTCCCGACTAAACGGAACATTGCATTACAGGCTGCTCGATATCCTTCACGCTTATTACCTTTAAAGCCTTCTGACTTAACGGGAAGAACCGGGATATTTTTCTCTTCGGAGACCTTCTTGCATACTGCCTCCAGGTCATCTCCAATAAGGCCGACAATACAGGTGGAATAGACAAAGGCCGCCTTCGGCTGATGTCGTTCAATAAGTTCGTCCAGGGCTGCCGCAAGCTTTTTTTCTCCCCCGAAAATTACATCTATTTCCTGCAGATCCGTGGAAAAGCTCAGACGATGCAGTTCCGGACCGGAGGACAGGGCCCCGCGAATATCCCATGTGTATACAGCACAACCGATAGGCCCGTGAACTAGATGAAGGGCATCGGCTATCGGGTAGAGCACAACTCGCGAGCCGCAGAATACACAGGCCCGCTGACTGACCGCGCCGGCCGTACTTTCTTTGTCGCAGGAAATCGCAAGATCTGAACCCTCTACTTTACGAATTATCTGGCTCTGTCTGTCTTTCAGGGCATCTTTATGCATGGTGTCTTCCTTTAGTTTTTTCTTATGCAATCAGGTCATTTATAGTTTGTACTTTGCAACTGTTATGCCAACCTCGAATTAATTAAGTTTTGTCAATTAATACGGATTGTTAGAGATAGGTGAGCGGGATTTACAGAAAAATGACGTTTGTGCTGAACTAAACAATAAGGAATGAAATGTTACAATTTTGCGACTGCAGCGGAGGATTTCAAATCACGCAGGATCAGGCAGAACTTTTTCAGTAAGGTGGTTATCTTTGTCCTGAATTGAGTCTAATTTAATATTGTTATATTCAGATTTTTACAGATGGGTCCCGCTTATAAACTCCAGACCTTATTAAGCGGTACGGCAAGTAATAAAGGATCTCCAAAAGACAGGATATCCCTTCCTGCGTATAAAACAAGGCCGCCCTGAAAGTCTTTGCCGCATTGTTCAGCAAGGCGTACAAGACCCTTTAGATCTTTCCTGTTAACTGTCTGTGACGCCTTTACTTCAATGCCCCAGGTCTTACGCCCTTTTGTAATTACGAGATCCACTTCCACTTTATCCTTATCTCGATAATGAAAAAATCGAAGATTGGGATCTGTCCAACCAGCCTGAGCAATTACCTGCTGGACTACGAAGGACTCAAGCAGATGCCCCATGTTCTCACGCTTGTCCATCCAGTCCGCCGCTTGCAGATCCGCGAGGGTTGCAGCAATTCCGCTGTCTATTAAGTGTATCTTGGGTGTCTTGATCAGGCGTCTGGCAGAGTTTTTATGCCAGGCGGGTAAACGGCGTATAAGAAAAAGTCTTTCGAGAATCGACAGATAATGATCAACCGTTGTTCGATGAATTCCCAGAGCATTGCCAATACCGGAGGCATTCAGCAGGCTGGCAGAGCGGTAGGCCAGCAGTTCCATTAATCGGGCAAGCTCATCACCGTCTTTTACACGGGCAACATCCTGCACATCACGCTCAATAATGGATTTTAAATACTGCCGATGCCACTGGCGGGCTCTTTGCGGAGATCGGGTCAAAGGCTCGGGATAACCTCCTTCAATTAATCGCTCCGGCAGATTACGGCCTTCCCTCTTCTGTTTTCCAGGGATTTCCGGCTTCAAGCTGCCCTTGAGAAACATACTCAGAAAAGCCCCCGGCATACTGTCCTTCTCCGACTCCGAAAGCGGATACAGCTGAATGACCTCCATGCGTCCTGCTAACGACTCGGAAACCTTTGGCAATAACAGCAGGTTGGCCGAGCCTGTAAGAATAAAGCGGCCCGGTTTGCGGTCATTGTCCACAGACTGTTTAATAGCAGGCAGCAGTGCGGGTACCCGTTGTACCTCATCAATGGTCACTTCCGATGGCAGGCTCTCAATAAAGCCGGAGGGATCATTGTGAGCAACATGAAAGTAATTGTTATCATCCAGGCTTATATAAGCCCGGGCAGGGGCAATCATCTGAACCAGAGTTGTCTTGCCGCTTTGACGCGGACCGAGCAGACAAACTACCGGCGTGTCAGCCAGTGCATCCCTTATACTTGCAGTTATACTTCGGGGCAGCCTTTGATCTTTATCGTCCATTTGTCGAATACTAACACGTCCAATTGTCGGTTGTCAATGCGTCTAATTGTCGAATTATAGCTCGCCAATTTCGAAATACAGCAAGTTTTGAGTGCTTATTTTTCTTAGGTTAGATGAAGGGTTCAGGTACATGAAGATGCCGTCAACTTGGCGCCTTTACCAGTCAATTTGAGGATACTGTGTCAGTAATGAGCCGCTGGTTATTTTATCTATGTTTTTCAGACTTTCACCGATAGCAATAAGCATCATGCAGATCGCATCCAGTTTATCCAGTCCTTCATCAGAGAGACGAAAGTCGTTAGGAGTTTTGATTGTTTCAAACCGTCTGATTATTCTTTATGCTGCAGTCAAGATTTGAGATAAAACTTCGACTGTCAGCGCCTTGTAGAGAACACATAAACTGTCCGGTTAAAATTAGCGCTAAAGGAGTGCTAATGATTAAACGGACAGAAGTACTACAGGAGGTACAGAAGATGAGATTTACAGAGACGTATGAGGGATGGCAAAAAGGAAGGCTGAAGCAGGAAGAGGCAGCGAGTCTTCTTGGTGTATGCGACAGAACATTCAGACGGTATCTGGTTAGATATGAATAGGACGGACTGGCGGAGTCTACTAGACTTAACTCATTTATTAATAATTATAAGATGGCTGGAGCGTGGGGGAATCGAAACATAAAGCGAGGCTTTTTTAGACTTATTAATAAACAAGTTATAAGGCTTAGAATCATTCTGTTCACGGTTTGTTCACGGTTTGTTCACGGTTTTAGTTTCACTAACGGTTACTAAAATCCTCAATTAGATTGTGCAGCTTCTTCTCTACAAGCAGGAACCTTATATCGCTCCAGATACTTATAATCGGTTATCGTCAGAAATTATTGTTTCCGGAATCATTGAGTGCACTCCCTCCTGACGTTCAGATGATTCCGGCCTCCCTCTTTTTTTTGCCGCACTTTTAATTCATCCCTCGTTCTGTCTGCCAACCATATTTATCTCTTCGATAGCATACTGAAAGGACTTGAAGCTTTTAAAAGCCCTGACCTCCTTGCAGAGCCTGACAAGGATTACAAGCTCCTCGATCTTCTCACGTAATTCCAGAAGGCACGACAGCCTGTCTTTTGTGGAATTGGCCTTTACGATCAGGCTTACTATCTCGCGGCTCTTGTTGCGAAGCTCTGTGCCAAGGGTATACATATGATACCGGCTGAACCCGGCCACAACCTTCTCAAAATGGACCGCTACATCCATCGCCTTCTTGTATATCGGAAGATGTTCATACCGGGCCATCGCTTATTCTATTCTCTAAAAAATTTTATGAGAAGCAGGGGGTCTCCCCCTGCACCCCCAAAAGCAAAGTGCCAAAGCACTCAAATCACCAAATTACCCACGCCGTCTCATTAATTTCCTGCGCGCCACCATTACCACTCCGCCTACTCCAAACAGTATCATCGACACCGGCTCAGGTGCGACGGCGACGGAAACATCGCCGGGACGAACAGCAATGGCGTAGAGGCTGACGCCCTTACGGTGGCTGGTCTGGCGGCCGCTGCCGATATTGAAGAGCCACGCGACGCGTGGATCGGCGGAATACTCCGTACCCGAAAAGTAGTTGGTCGCCTGCAGATTCTGAAAATCACCGGTGTTAGAGAGGCCATAACCTGTTGTCGGATAACCAACGTTTCCCAACTCTGTATAGTACAAATGCCCCATCTCGCTATCGGTGCAGTTGCCTGAACAAGGTCCTGACCCATCCTGGTTTAACGCCGTTGGCAGTCGCCAGTCATCAATAATAGTCCCTCCGAAATCTACCGTCAATCCATCTGCCCAGTTCATCATACTCTGCCAATTACCGTAGTTAGAATAATCGTACCACGTGATATCAAAGTCTGTATCATAGATAAGCTGGTTTCCAAGACTGTCTGTTCCGAGGTTGTGTAGTGCCGCATTTGCCTGCACTGAATATGCTAAGACCATTACTAATACTACAATACTTACTACGAAATGCAATGAAATGTTACAATTTTGCGATTGTAGCGAAGAATATCGAATTGTGTATAATATTCCTGTGGATAAAACTGCCGACACTTCAGGAGGATCCCGTTTTCTCGTAACCGCTGCTGCCTTTGTTGTGGTGGTTGCCGGCATGAGGGCGGCCGAGTCGCTTCTGGTGCCGTTTCTAATCTCAATATTTATAGCTGTCATATGTCTTCCGCCGTTATACTGGCTTCAGAAAAAAAAGATCCCTTCAGGGATTGCCATATTAATCGTTATTATCGGGATAGCGTGTGCGGGCGTGCTAATGACCGCATTGATTGGTACCTCGCTGGATGACTTTGTAAAAGATGTGCCTGTGTATCAGGCCAGTCTAAAGGAAAAGGCAGTGGATATTCTGACGTGGTTTGAGGGGATAGGGATTGAGGTACCGCGACAGAAGGTGCTGGATGCCTTTAATCCCGGAGCTGCCATGAAGCTCGTAGCTGGCTTATTTTCACGTATAACGGGCGTGTTTGCCAATACTTTTCTTATCCTTATGACGGTTATCTTTATACTTCTTGAGGCGTCTGCCATATCAGGCAAACTAAAGGCTCTTTCACGCAGGCGGGAATCTCCCGGTAAGGGCTTCGAAAAATTTACCGGAGATATTAACAGGTATATGGCTATCAAGACAGGAACCAGTCTGCTGACCGGGGTATGTGTGGCTGCATGGCTTGCGGTGCTTGGGCTAAACTATCCGCTTCTTTGGGGTACACTCGCTTTTCTGCTTAACTTTGTTCCGAATATTGGCTCGATCCTTGCTGCGATACCGGCAATTCTTTTGGCCCTCATACAGTTCGGGACCTTTAAGACTCTGCTTATTGCAGCCGGCTATTTTGTGGTCAACACAGTGGTTGGAAGTATTATAGAACCGAAGGTCATGGGCAAAGGGTTAGGTCTTTCTCCTTTAGTTGTCTTCCTGTCTCTTGTCTTCTGGGGCTGGGTGCTCGGCCCTGTCGGGATGCTGTTATCAGTTCCGCTTACTATGACAGTCAAGATTGCACTGGACAGCAGTGAGGACACGCGGCACATTGGTGTATTGCTCGGGCCGGATCCGTCTGAATCAGCTTCAGGGTAAGATGACGAATTTTTTCCCTTCGTAATTCGTATATCGTCAATCGGGATTCGTCAATTTTTTTTTAGGCATAAAGAAAAGTGACGAATCCCGAGTGACAAATGACGAACTAAAGAACCGGAAACCCTGCACTCTTCCATGCCTCAACTCCGCCAAGTAGAGCTTTTGTATTTGCAAAACCCTGAGTTTTATATTCCCCGGCCCGACCGGCCGCGCTGCCTTCTGATGGTCAGGCTCAATAAAATATAATTTCCTGCTCCTTTGCAAGTGAGGGTGTTTTTTGAATGAACTGTTCAAGGGATAAAGCACCCTCAAGCCTCATCTTATCGAAACGGGCTTCGCTGTCATAGGCACAGACTAGCAGCGCAGCGTGTTCTGTCATATTCCATTTTGCTTCTTCGGGGGTGATTCGCGGGATAAGATTCATCTGGACTCCTTTAATATAGATAAAGTTTCCTTATTGAATATGTGTTTACGTTTGCATATTTTCTCAGAAGCAAGGCGTTCTGTCAATCCGGAGTGTGTGCTAATCTGACATTGGTCATATTGCATTCCCTCACTGCTCCATTATAATGAAACTAGAGGAGGCGGTGATGGTACCGTTATTGATATGAGAAAAGTTTCAGCCATAATTTTATTAGCTACGATTTTGGTTATAAGCCCAGGTTTAAGTCAAGGTGAAAGCCCTGAAAAGGTATTAAATAATCAGCATTCAATTGAAAAACCGGCAAAGGAGGAACTTATGAAACAGTTAACCCCTATTCAGTACAAGGTAACACAGGAGAATGGCACGGAGCCGGCTTATAATAATGAATACTGGGATAATAAGCGGGAAGGCATATACGTTGATATCGTATCAGGAGAACCGCTTTTCATATCTACAGATAAATATAAGTCCGGAACAGGCTGGCCTAGTTTCACAAGGCCGTTAGAGCCTGAAAATATAGTAGAAAAGGAAGATAATAGTTTCTTTTCACGCCGTACAGAGGTAAGAAGCCGGAAAGGCGACTCGCATCTGGGTCATGTATTTTCTGACGGCCCCGCGCCTACCGGTCTTCGCTACTGCATGAATTCGGCAGCTATGCGGTTTATACCAAAAGAAGAAATGGAAAAAGAGGGTTATGGGCAGTACCTGAAAAGATTTTCCGAAAAATAAGTTACTTGCGGCTTAAACTCGGCAGATAAAGTTTTAGGGGGGTGTTGCCGATAATCATTACATGCATCAGGCGCATGTAATATGCGATTATGCTTTTTTGCAGTAGAGGCCGTGCATTAAACCCTTAATTTTAAGTTATGGTGTCCAGATAAAGATGCAGGATTCGATTAATCACAGGGGAAGTATATTGCATGCACCGCCCGGGCAGTCTGAGGTGCGCGATATGATTGCACAATATCTGCCGCCTGCGAGGGTTCCCCGCTCGGTCAGGATTATTACAGATACCTCAGATTTTTTTCGTGTAGATTATGATGATGTGGTTATGCTGAACGGGCTTCTTTATCTGATCAGAAACTACAAGCGTGAGGGCCGGTTCGGTATAAGTGATCAGCCTAAGTTCTGGGTAAAATCAGCCATTGATCTGCAGGACGGTTCGGTCAAGATAATCAAGATGGTTTACCATGAAAAGTTCACCTCCAGCGTGGGCAATATTACCTTTGACTGCTTCAGAAGCCCGAAAAAAGAAGCAAGAATTCTTACCCTTGTCAAGGGGCA
This sequence comes from Nitrospira sp., assembly GCA_016784355.1. Lineage (GTDB taxonomy): Bacteria > Nitrospirota > Thermodesulfovibrionia > UBA6902 > UBA6902 > JACNKH01. The sequence continues at coordinate 63,421 of JADHUV010000007.1, forward strand.
TCAAAGCTTTATGCAGGGCTATGGAGTCGAAGATTCTGTGGGCAATGTAATCAGGGTAATAGATTTAATAAAGGGTCCGACTATAGAAGATTATGTTCTTACGCTCGGGGATGATCATGAGGATTATTTCTACAATCACTTCCCTTTAATGCTGCAGGAATATACAGAGCTCGTTAAGGCAATAAAATTTCTGCATAAAAACGGGGAAAAACATGGGGATATAAGGCGCGACCATGTATTTAAAGATGCTGCTTCCGGTGATTATAAATGGATAGACTTTGATTTTAATTATATGCACAAAGAAAACATGTTCGGGTATGACCTGTTTGGACTGGGCAATATACTGGCATACCTGACCGGACGGGGTGATGTGACTACTCAGGAACTTCGCAAAGCCGACAATAGCATTTTTCGTAGTCTTGCCCCTGATGACCTGAATATTATTTTTAATAACAGAGTAGTAAACCTGAAAAAAGTATACCCATATATACCGGAAGTGCTAAATATTGTGCTAATGCATTTTTCCACTGGAGCTCATATTTTCTATGATAATGTGGATCAACTGCTGCAGGATCTCGATGAGGTCAGACATGCAATATCCGGTATGAGCGTAAAGAAAGGACAGGTAGGTTAATGGGATCCGATACACTCACTAAAACCGCCGGAGAGATTGCGACTCCGGGACGCATTACGGACAGGCACCTTCTGATTGCCCTTGACGGTTCAAAAAATGCAGAGAGGGCACTAATGTATGTGGCTGACTTTCTCGGCGGCCAGAAAGGTTTTCGGGTTACATTGCTCAGGATAGTGCCGGAACTTTCAGAAGATTATTTTGCCACTCAGGATGAACATGACAAATGGATCGATGACGAGACTGAAAAGGCTGAAGAATTACTTGAAAGTTACCGTGGAATTCTTATACAATCGGGGTTTAAGCCTCGTAAGGTGGGGATACATATCACTATAGGACAGTGTAGTTCTGTAGCTGAATGCATACTTGAACATCAGAAAAAATTGCAGTGCTGTACGGTAGTAGTGGGACGACGCGTTATTTCGCGCAAAGAGGAGTTTTTATTCGGAAGCACCTCTAACAGGATCCTGAGATCAGAAAAAAGATGCGCTCTATGGGTGATCGAGTAAGAGCCTTAATGTTGTGGTGGAGAAATGAATGAGTGAGGACATCTGGGTAATATCAGGCGGCAGATTTGTTGATCTGGATTTAAGCGTCGTATGTGAAGAGCCGGTTTCCGGCCCTGTGATGGAATATAAAATATCTGAACTTGCAAGATATCTTTTAAACCCTGCGCCACTGACGCTGGAGGAAAAGGTGATCGGTTGTAAAGTCAGATATCGTAATACGATGTCCTGGGCTCTGAAAAATATTTTTTCGAAGTTCTTACCCCGCAAAAAGAAGTTTGAGGAGGATGAAATACATCTGGTCGATGAGATCATTTCCAGTTCAAAAATTGGGGTGCCTACCTTTCAGGATCAGGGACTTAATGACCATTTCAAAAGGATTAGTCAGATGTTACGGCCCTATGACCCGGTACAGAAGAAACTGGCCTCCATTGATAAAAGCAGGATCGATGAGATTATGGCCATGTGTGAAGATGTCGGGGGAAACAGGTTTCAACTGAATCTGCAGGGCAATATCGAGGAAAAAATACGCTTTGTCACAAGCAGTGTATCAAAGAAGGTGAAGGTGGTGCTAAGCAGGGCCTATCTTTCCAATGGCCTTTTTGAAATGCGGGGCTTTGATTTTGCTCTGCTGAAGACAAACGAGGGGCGGAAGTTATTAAAATTTACCCGAAATGGTCAGACCAAGTATTGCGTAGTTAATGAAAACTATGATTTTGAATTCTGGATAGATGACCATGCAATGATAAGTTATCTACATCTTTTTGCCCAGGCAGTCAGCAGTGATTCGAGACTGAGAGAGGCCTTGCTTCTCTGTGCAGAGGATCAGGCCAGGCCACTTAAACTTTTATTTTCCAATCAGCTGGAACAGAAATATTCTGAAACATACGTGCCGCAGGCATATCGTGAGCTTCTGAAAACCTATAAGATCAGTAAAAATGACAGGGATGCCATAACCGAAGTATTAAACAGTTTCCAGACAGTTGTATCTTTGAATTATGTGGATGAGTCTGGTACGGCAAAACCGAAACTGTTCACTAATATAAGTGTGCTGCATGACATCAAGGCACTTGAACCAATTAAGGGCAGGCTGCCGCGGCTTTATTCCGAGATTGATAAAAAGGCACCTGTTTCCAGCGAAGGAAGGCTTTACCTGCTTGATTCAATGAGGGGGTATCAGAATGCTTAAGACATATAGGGATGAAGATTATGAATGGATTAAGGAACTTATGCTCTATCCCCGTTCCCTGGAGGACCGGCTTGGTTTTTTTAAAGATACCTCAGAGATAACCATACCCGATGACCCAATAGACAAGGTGGTGTTTCAGGACAAGGCAAAGGATGCGATTCGTAAGATTGCCCAGAATAAAGGACATATGCTTATGGTCGGCAAGCCGGGTACGGGCAAGTCTATGCTTGTTGGAATGTTTAGCCATGTCCTTGATAAATCTCTCGGAGATTATATAAGACCGAAAAAGTCTATCGTGGCTTATCCTGGTAAGGATGACAATAATATGCGAATAGCCTATGCAGACTCGGAAAAGCTGGATAGCTATATAAGCGAACTTCGGCAGGAAGTCGAAAACGCAAAAAATAGTGTCGAAGAATTCTCCCTTGAAAAGCAGATACAAATCGTTAAGAAGGCGAAGACGTTTTTCATCTCCCTGGCTATCCTGAGCATTGTGGCGGGCATATATTTTCCCCAGGCATTTATATTGACGGGCCTTATGGGAATAGGCGCCATATTTATGTTTATACAGGAAAATAATAACAGGGTACAGGAGAAGATTCATCGAGAGACCCTGACGAATAAGTCGCTTAATGTAAAACATCTTTATGATATGATCCCTGAACTGCTCTTTGATCCAAGGCATGACAAAGACTTGATGATCCGGGTTGCTGAACCAAATTCGAGAAACATGAAAGGCGGCTTCAGGCATGATCCATATCAGTCCGGAAACCTGCAGACGCCGATTCATCGACGTGCATATCTAGGTGCTCATGCAAAGGCTCCTATCATTTATATTGATGAACTGAAGACGATGATAAATGTTGGGTATATGTCGAGCCTGCTTGAGGTTATGCAGAACAAAGAATATTACCTTGAGGGCGGCATAAACTCAGGCAGCAGTGCAGCAGACAGATCAGAAAATCCTCTTAAGGCAGATAATATCTTTATTGCCTGCTGCAATCACGACACCCTCGGACATTTACAGAGTGAAGGAGACGGTGCCTTTCTCAGCCGTATTGAGGACAAGGGCGAGATCATTCAGATGGAGAGTGCCGTGCCTGAATCAGCAGAGACTATATGCCAGGTTGCGCAGTATATAAAACAGGAAATACTGAATATTGAGAAAGACTTTGATGAGACCTGGGGCAAGGTCATTGAAAAGGAAGGACACCTTGGAGTCAGGATGCGGAGCGAGCAGATATTCGGCAAAAAACTCCCGGCAGATTACAAGCTCAAGGTAAGGGACTTTGCCAGAAATGCAGTGGCAGAGATCATAAAAGAGCTTCGCTGCAGAAGTTCTGACGGTAAGCTCAGCTGTATGCTCAGGCCTATTAATGGGATCATAAAGGCCGCAGAGCTTGAGGCGATACTGGATAATTCTGATCTGGTGCAACCGAGTCATATCAGGAGTGCCCTTTTAGGCCATCTCAGTCTTGAGGGAGCTGTGTCCAAGGAGGTCATTGAGCATAAGAAAGACCTTAAGAAATATATTACCTCCATGACTGATTCCATCGGCTATGTCGTTGGACTGGCGGTCATTCATTCTAATGCCAGCGGCCGCAGTTTCGGGCAGCCCCTGCCTATTCACTGTCAGATAAATACCGGAGGATCAGATGTTATTACCTCCCCCGGCAAGATCGGGGATATTGCCATGGCTGCCTCACAGAACGTACGGGCTTCTATCAAGAAACTCCTGAGGACAGTAGGAGCACCCTACGTCGGATATGAGATGCATATCGAGTACATTCAGGCACATGGCGGTGTTGAGGGTGATAGTGCTTCTGTCGCTATGAATGTGGGCCTTATATCAGATTTTATAAGACAGCCGGTAAACCAGAAGTATGGGATAACCGGCTCGCTTACAGGTGAGATAATCCTTGCCGTCGGAGGTGTTACTGAAAAGGTCCGCTCTATCATGGATATCGATCTGACTATGGAAGGGGCCTGTATACCCTGGCAGAACAAGCATGATGTCGAACCTCTGCTTATCAACATGGAATTTGAGTATATCGAGATGAAGGATGTACCCGGCATACGGATATACCGAACCGAGGGCAAGCTGGATCCTTTTGATCTATATTTCTGCAAGACTAAGTACAACGCATATACCGTTTTAATGGGTGTGAGCAGGGAAGAGGTTGAGGCCCGGATGCTTCAGCGCAGTCAAAATGACCTGGAGTTTATTCAGAATATAAAACATAAATATGCTGAAAAAATTACTGAACCACCTGTGGAACTCCCGAAAGACCTGCAGGTAAAAAGTGAGCCTGCATAAATATATCATTAAAAGAGTCTGACTGGTACAGAGCCAAGGTTTTTTTGCTTCTGATCAGATACTACAAATATTATTAAATAAGGTATAATAGCTTCACCAAATGGCCAGGGCCCATAGCTCAATTGGATAGAGTGCCTGACTACGGATCAGGAGGTTGGGGGTTCGACTCCTCCTGGGCCCACCATTTTTTTCTCCTTCGTAATTCGTATATGGCCAATCGCTACTCGTCAATTTCTGTTAGTTGTTAACAGGCGGAAAATAAAAGAAAAGTAACGAGTGACAAATCCCGAGTGACGAATGACGAACTACTAAGGAAGTGCAATATGGTCTAATTGTTTTCCAGAAGATTCTTCAGTTCGGACTGCAGAATATCAAGTTTGCTGTTTATGACATCCCAGAGTATCTCATGGTCAATGCCAAAGTATTCATGAGCAAGGATATTTCTCAGCGCACCTATCTTTTTCCATTCTATAATTGTAGTTTGTTATTTGATCTCAGAAGGGATATGTTTAGAGGCCTCACCAATAATCTCAAGATTTCTGACAACAGCATCAAGTTTCATACTGTCATCCATGAATTCTTCGTAGGTCGCATTACCTATATAGCTTTTAATTTTCCCTATTGAATCGAGGATGTCTTCTATGTAAAGCCTGTGATCTCTAGGCATATATTACATCGTTAAGAATATCATCTTTTAATTGAGGCTTCAGTGCACTGTTGGTGACGAGGTCGATTTTTTTGCCGAACAATTCCTCCAGGTAAAACTGCAGATCCATAAAATTATCAAAAGTTTTATGGCCTGGTTCAAATTCAACAAGTACGTCTATATCGCTTGCCGGACTATTTTCTCCGCGGGCATATGATCCGAAAACTCCAATTTTGCATACATGGAAGTTTTGCCGCATAACGGCTTCTTTTTCTTTTAACACTGTTACTGCATTCATAATTATCTCCGTCTTCAATTATATCATTTATATATATACCGCGGGCGTACTGTCAAAACTGAATATCTGTTGTCATGGGCATATTCTTAAAGTTTAACAGAATTATAACTAAACTATGTTGCTGCGGATTTTGGGGAAATAAAAGAAAAGTGACGAGTGACAAATCCCGAGTGACGAACTGAAAATTTACAACGCCATCCGGTCATTCGTCACGGGAATGATCGAGATTGAGAATCAGGGCGGTTTCTTTGAACTCCAGGAGATCAGCGAATCAGAGAGGACAGCCATCTCAGCCTTTGACACCATGCTGAAATCAGTAGAAAAGTTCATAGGCGAGTGCTATGAACAGGAGAAGTCAGGAGCCGAGCATCTTAAGAAAGCCGGCTTCCGTCAGGATATTAGTTCAGATAGGATTGATGTTGTGATACAGCACCTGCAGAAGGTTAGGAAGACTATACTGGCTGGGCAGGGGATGAAGGATGCGTTGGTAGAAGTAGCTGCGTAAAAAAATGGTGGCGAGTCGGTTCCGGCCCACTTCCATATTCTCTTTAAGAAGGCTCTGTAACTAATTGAATTCTTGACACAATCCCCGTTCTTGCCTACAATACGAATATCATCTAATTCACGTAGCAAGTGGGGACATTGCTAATGGATGCAACTTCCCTTTAATAATCAGTTCGAGACAGGTTGTATTTTATGTTTGAAGTCATATTCAATATTGTGAGTAGGAGTAATATTCTGTATTACTTGCGGTAATCTAATACCTGTTATCAGTAAAAAGCAAAGGCATTAGAGACAAAGAACATAAAGGGTGCATTAGCGATAGAAGTTGGAAGTGAACGCAGACTGATTCAGTGCTACCGAAAGCAGCACGGCAATAATAAGTGCATTAGCCAGTAACGGTCAGAGTGAAAGCAGATTGTCTTGATGTCTCAGAAAATAATGCAGAAGATATTAAAGACGAAACATATTACAATACAGAATCATTCGGGACATTGAAGTACGATTCGGCTCAGACATTAAAAAGACGTACTTAAAAGATATAAGACTTAAAGACTTTAAAAAATTGATAACAAGTCAGTGAAGTGAATGCGGACCGCAAGGGGCTTTTTCATATTTCATTGGCTATAGGGAGTGCAGGGTATTTGATTGTTGTATGGGCATGATGTCCGCATCACTTACTTCTGCGTTATGCGTAAAAAGATCATTACATCGAGTTGATTATGGATAAAAAGAAATACCAAGGCTACATAAACAATTTCAGAAGAAGATTGGCTCAATACCTGAAGCCAGGCTTTGGCTTGCTATGTAATGTTTACCCCTCAGATGATGGCGGCGCAATTCTTGAATTCGTCATAGGCGTTAATGCCGAGAACGACGACGTATATAAGGAAAGCAGTAAAACCTTAGGGGCTGCATTATCTAACATTGAACAAAGGGCATTTGGCGGCAACCTAGAAGGTTTTTCATTTGGCGGTACAAATACAATCCTTGAAAATAATCGAATCATTTACATTAAAGAAGCAAACCCTAATGAGTGGAGTGATTCCGCCGCAAAAAAAGAAGTAAAAGTAATAATATCTAACTCCCAGGGGGCCTCAAAATGAAAATTGGCCCAGTAGAAGGAACACCGGAAGAGGTAAACAACTTCTTCCAAAACAATGGGCTAAACCCATTAGAATATTTTGAAAAGCCGGAAACTTCGTTACAAACCAGATGGCTTATTATTCCCTCAGCTTTCTTTGTGGCTTTATTCATACTGTTAGCATTTGTTGGAGATAATTACTCAAAAACAAAAATAGTACTGTTTTTGTCTGGGTTTGCATCAAGTGTGTGGCTAGCAGTTTGCGTACACATTCGTTTTAAAACTGCATGGGGGGCAGGTGCAATTATCCTTGCCGGACTACTAATCATGCTTGTGGCTCTTGGAGTGGTAAAGCCAGAACAGTTAACGGAGTATTATCAAAATGAAAAATCGCATAACAAGTAGCTCCACTGGTCAAAATACTCGCTGCGCTCGCATTTTCCCGGTGAGCTAGGCGTTATGCATCAAATATAAGGGAATCAAATGTTTGAAGATCTCATAAGAGAAATGGAGCGAATGAATGGACAGTCAGTAGCGGTTCCTATCGAGACAGATGGAAATGGATACATAGATAAACAATGCCCCTCTGAAGGCTGTGAATTTATCTTCAAGGTAAATGGCGAAGACTGGTCAAATATCTTTAAAGACGAAGCCGTTTGGTGCCCTTTTTGCCGACACGAAGCTCCTGCTGATCAGTGGTTTACTATAGAGCAAGTAGAGCATGCAAAAGCTGAGGCTTTGGCTGTTGTTAAGGGGGAAATAAATAGTGCGCTAAGATCAGGTGCTCAGAAATATAACCGCAAACAGCCAAAGAACAGCTTTATTTCAATGTCTATGACAGTCAGTGGTGGAACCAAAAGAACTCACACTATTTCCGCAAAAGCGGCTGAGTTAATGCAGCTTGAAATACAGTGTGAGAGCTGTAATTCTCGATTCGCTGTGATAGGCAGTGCCTATTTCTGCCCAGCATGTGGCTACAACTCAGTGACACGAACCTTTTCAGATTCATTGCGCAAAATACGAGCTAAAAAAGAAAGTGTTGAGATAGTTAGAAAAACCATAAATGAAACTGTAGGGAAAGATGAGGCTGAATTAACTTGTAGATCATTAATTGAAACATGTATTTCAGATGGTGTAGTTGCGTTTCAAAAATATTGCGAGGGATTGTATGAGCCATATGGACAGGCACCGTTCAATGCGTTTCAGCGATTAGACCAAGCTAGTAGTTTGTGGGAAAGTGCTATTCAAAAAGGATTTAGTTCATGGTTGTCTAACGATGAAATTAATACCTTGAACATCCTCTATCAAAAACGGCACTTGCTGGCTCACAATGAAGGAATAATTGATTTAAAGTATATTCAGAAATCTGGTGATATTTCTTATAAAGAAGGTCAGCGTATTGTGATTTCTGAAAGTGATATTGATTTCTTGGTGTCAGCTCTAGAGAAGTTAAGTAAAGGTATAGGGGCTGAATGCAATAATGCATAACAAGGCGTTGGAGATTGAACGAGTGCCAGCGGAGACCTTTTTTGCTGGCGATATTTTAGGTTGTGCAAATTGGCATTAGGCGGGTTGATATGCTTCATGGTACTCGTCACTCAACTTTGCGTTATGTAAAGACAGGAAATAATGAAACCAATATTTACAATCCATGCCGGTGAATATCTTGTTGGCTCTTACATTGAAGAAAACTATAAATATTTCAATGTATGGCTTCCATCAAAAGACACAGGGATAGATTTGCTCGTCACAAATAAAGATAATACGAGAACAGTTTCCATTCAAGTAAAATTTTCAAAAGATTTCTTGATTACACACGGCAAAAAAGAGCATCAAAATGATTTAATTTCCTGTGGGTGGTGGACCCTAAATCGAGAAAAAATAGAAAATTCGACAGCAGATCTATGGGTTATGGCACTGCATACTTTCAATGATAAAAAATATGCAGTATGTAATTATTGATCCAGCAGAGTTGCTTTACAGGATGGATACAATTCACTCAAGGCCAAAGTCATTGCAATCATATCTATGGGTTACATCAAAGGGCAAGTGTTGGGAAACACGGGGGCTAAAAAGGGATGAACAAGATTTAATTATCCAAGATGTCTTTAAAAATAAAGTGAGAGACTTCAGTACATTTTTGAACAATTGGACTGTCTTAGAAGATAAATTGAAAAAAGAAACATAATAAGACATTAGAGTGACTGTGAGCTGTGCTAGGCAAAATATAGGATAATGAAATTGCATTGTATCTAAGAAAATCTGTCAGGCTCGGACTGAGGTAAGCTGAAAAAATGGGCATCACAATTAAGTGTAATATCTTAATGGAGTCTACAGAATAGGAAATGATTCCATGTAGTGGGCGCGAAAGAATTCAGGATATTACAGAGTACATAGAGATTGTGTGTAATTGGCAGGAGAAGCAGGTGCGTTTGGGATATATATCGCCAGAAGTTTATGGAAGACAGTATTATTGAAAAAGGTTGTCGAGGTGATTGCATTGCTGTTCACTAATGGAAGTATATATACAATAATATATCTATAGTATCAGCTACAATTAAATATCTGTATTCAAGTAAATTTATTTAAATAGGCAATTACTAATATGAATATTACTGACTACCACGCAAAATATTTTGCACACGAATTAAACCGCACTGGCGGTAATGGTATAGACAGACTTGGACGAGCCTTGTTTGATGCTTGTGTAGATCTTAATCCTCACCAGATAGAAGCAGCATTATTTGCACTCCGTTCTCCTCTTTCTAAAGGCGTATTGCTGGCGGATGAAGTTGGTCTTGGAAAAACCATAGAGGCCGGAATTGTATTATGCCAATATTGGGCGGAGCGCCGCAGGCATATTTTAATAATATGTCCAGCATCTCTGAGGAAGCAGTGGGCTATAGAGCTTAATGAGAAGTTCAATCTTCCGTCAGAAGTAATTGATGCAAAAACATATAAGGATATTCAGAAGTCTGGTATAGCAAATCCATTTCGGAATAACTCAATCATCATCTGTTCCATGCATTATGCAGGTCGTAAGGCGGAAGAATTAAAAGAAGTCCCTTGGGATCTGGTTGTAATCGATGAGGCACATAAGCTAAGAAACGCTTATCGTCAGAGCAATCGTATTGGTCAGCGCATACGTTGGGCTACAGAAGATAGAAAGAAAATTCTTTTGACTGCCACACCGCTGCAGAACTCGCTTCTTGAACTGTACGGTCTTGCAACTCTTATAGATGAGAATCTTTTTGGTGATCTGCCATCTTTCCGAACACAGTATATAAATTTTGGCGGGGACACGGAAGGACTCCGTGATCGTATTCAGTCATTCTGCTGGAGATCGCTCCGAAGTCAGGTTCTTGAATATATAAGATTTACTGAACGTAAATTGCTTACCCGTCCCTTCAAACCTACTGAGCAGGAACATAAATTGTATGAGTCTATCTCGACATATTTGAAACGGGATGATACTTTTGCACTACCCTCTGGCCAGCGACATCTTCTAATATTAATTGTGAGAAAAGTACTTGCATCATCTCCTCATGCTGTAGCCGGAACATTGGAGATCATGCGTAACAGGCTTATCACGATGCGGGAGGATTGCAGAAAAAGTGCGGATTTTGTTGAACGACTTATACAATATGAAGAGATTGATGATGATCTGCTTGACGAAATTTTGGAAGACGAAGAAGATTTTACTGTCGAAGTATCGCCGGAGGTTCAGAAGGAGATTGTAGAAGCTCCTAAAAAAATAAATATTGAAAAACTCGACAAAGAAATTGAGGAGTTGGATGACTATATTCGCTGGGCCAATAGTATTGGTGTAGATACAAAAACACAAGCACTCATCAAGGCACTTGATATTGGTTTTGTAAAAATGGCAGAAATGCAGGCTTCCAGCAAAGCTATTATTTTTACAGAATCAAGGCGCACACAGGAATATCTCAAAGGGTTTCTTGAAGCCAATGGTTATGCCGGAAGGGTTTTAATGTTTAACGGTACTAATCGTGATGCTGACTCAGCCTCTGTTTATGAAAATTGGCTTGAGCTGAACAGAGACACCGGGAAAATATCAGGATCTCGAGCGATCGACATAAGGACTGCTATTATTGACTACTTTCAGAGCTCTCGCGACATACTCATCGCAACAGAAGCCGCTGCTGAGGGTATCAACCTTCAGTTCTGTTCCCTTGTCATTAATTTTGACCTGCCGTGGAACCCTCAACGAATTGAACAGCGTATTGGCCGTTGTCATCGATATGGTCAAAAACACGATGTAGTAGTGATTAACTTTCTGAATGAACGCAATGAAGCGGATCGCCGGGTATATCAGCTTCTGGAACAGAAGTTCAATCTTTTCACAGGAATATTTGGCGCTTCTGATGATGTCCTTGGTTCTATAGAATCGGGAGTTGATTTTGAGCGTCGTGTATTGGATATATATCAGGAATGTCGTACTCCTGATGAAATTGAAGCGGCCTTTGCTTTGCTTCAATCACAGCTTGATGAGCAAATACAGACAAAAATGAAGGATACTCGACGTATGCTGCTGGAGCATTTTGATGAAGATGTGCATGAGCGATTGAAAGTAAATCTTTCGGGAACACAGGAGCAATTAGATCGTATTGGACGAATGTTCTGGTCTCTGACAAAGCATATGTTAAGCGAAAAGGCAGATTTTGATGATCAGAAGCTTTCCTTTAACCTTTTGGAATCTCCTATTGAAAAGGCACGGCCAGGACTTTATCACCTTATCTCCAAAGAGCAACGAAATGTTCCGGGTGATTTCCTTTATCGTATAAATCATCCTCTTGGTGAGCACGTCGTTTATTATGGGCTACAAGTTGAATGTCTGCCAGCTGAAGTTGTATTTGATTATGAAAATCATCATACTCGCATTGCAGTCATAGAGAAGTTGAAAGGCAAGAGAGGATGGATGAGGCTTGAACGTCTTATAATTGACTCTTTTGAACGTGAGGAATATCTCTTGTTTTCTGCCCTTGATGACACTGGCAAAAATATAGACCAAGAAACATGCAAAAAACTTTTTAATTGCAGTGCGAGCGTTGTAAATAATTCTATATCATCTGATGCTATTACCCAAAGACTCTCTGCTGAGGTACAGCAACATACAAAGGCGACTATAAGCCGATCATTGGAAGCAAATAATCAACACTTTAATGAGGCTCGCGAAAAGCTGGAAAAGTGGGCCGATGATCTTGTGCTGGCTGCTGAAAAAGCACTGAAGGATACGAAGGAACAAATAAAGCTTCTTCAGAGACAAGCCAGGCTTGCTAACAATCTTGACGAACAGCATGATATTCAGCAAAAAATACAAAAGCTTGAGAAACAGCAGCGGCGTCAGAGGCAGGAGATATTTCAGGTCGAGGATCAGATCATTGAAAAGCGCGATGCCCTCATAGATTCACTACAACGGCGTCTTACCCAAAAAACTGAATCAGAACAACTGTTCACTATAAAATGGTCGGTTGTTTAATGTAATTCCCCTGAGGAGATATAAATGAGTCAATATGAAGACCTCGTTAAGAAACTAAAAGAGATATTTCAGATTGATCGTCCTGAACTGGATTTTGGTGTTTATCGTATCCTAAATTCTCGCGTAGGTGAGATCAATGACTATCTGGACAAGCGCCTTAAAGCCAGGGTGGATGAAAGCCTTGCAGCTTCTGGTGCGGCCGATGTGGACGGTCTGCAAAAGGAGCTGAAAGAGAAAGAGGCCCAATACCGTGCTGACGGCATTGATCCCGATACTGTACCAAGAGTGCGTGAGCTGAGGCAAAAACTGGCAGAATATGGACTCGGCACATCAGAACACGAAAACGCTGTCTTCACGCATCTGCTCACCTTCTTCTCCCGCTACTACGACAAAGGCGACTTTATCAGCCAGCGCCGTTATAAAGGCGATACCTACGCTATTCCCTATGCCGGTGAAGAAGTGATGCTGCACTGGGCCAATAAAGACCAGTACTACACCAAGAGCGGTGAAAACTTTTCTAACTATGCTTTCAAGTTGGATGATGGGCGCACAGTGCGCTTTCGCCTGATCACGGCAGACACGGCCAAAGATAATCGTAAGGACAATGACAAAGAACGCCGCTTTGTCCTGATTGAAAAGCATACCCGCATCCTGACCGATGATGAAGGTGAAGAATACGAAGAAGAGTTGCTGCCGGTGGAAGAAGTAAATGGTGAGCTTGTTATACGATTTGAATACAAGGTCATGCCCAAAGGCAGTAAACAGGATAAATTAGTGACTGATGCAGTGGAACTCCTCCTCAATGATCCTGTTATCAAGACCCGGTGGCTGGACTTGAGCCAGCGTGAACCCACAGAAAAGAATCCCCAGCGAACACTGCTCGAAAAATGCCTCACAAGCTACACTACTAAAAACACAGCAGACTACTTTATCCATAAAGATTTAGGCGGCTTTCTACGGCGGGAGCTCGACTTTTACATCAAGAACGAAGTCATGCACCTCGATGACGTGCAGAATGCCGAAAAGTTTGCCGACATTGAAAAGAACCTGCGCCTGATCCAGACCCTTCGTTCTATTGCCTTGGATTTGATTACCTTCCTTGCGCAGCTGGAAGACTTTCAGAAAAAGCTCTGGCTCAAGAAGAAGTTCGTCGTTTCTACCCACTACTGCATCACCCTCGACCGTGTGCCGGAGAAACTTTATCCCGTAATTGCTGCTAACTCTCTGCAATGGGAACAGTGGGACAAGCTGGGGATGCTCGATGGTTTTACTCCCTCGCCCCTGTGGGGAGAGGGTTGGGGTGAGGGGGTAGAGTATCTCAAGGAGCATCCTTATCTGATGGTGGACACTGCCTTGTTTGATGTCGAGTTTAAATATGCACTGCTGGCATCGGTGGACAATCTGGATGAAAGTCTTGATGGGTTGCTGATACATGGGGACAATTTTCAGGCGTTGAATTTGTTGCAGGAACGGTATCGGGAGCAGGTAAAGTGTGTTTATATCGATCCTCCGTATAACACTGATGCAGCTCCAATAATTTATAAAAATGGTTTTAAAGTTTCTACGTGGAATACGCTAATTCTGAATCGCTTGGAAATAGCAAAAGGTTTCCTTGCTTCTGATGCTATATTGTGTACGACAATTGATGATTTTCAACAAAAAGAGTTGCATACAATACTTGAAGATGTTTTTGGTTCAAGTAATATTCTTGGCACTGTCTGTATACGTAATAATCCTTCGGGGCGACCAATACCATCGGGATTTGCAATAGCGCATGAATACGCAATCTTCGCAAGTAGTAATCCAAGCGTGACTATTAAAAAATTAGAGAGGACACAACTTCAAAATAAAAGATACAAGGAAAAAGATGATCACGGTAATTTCATGTGGGAATTGCTCAGAAAAAGGGGATCAAATTCTCGCAGAGATGATGCTCGAAGATCATATTTCCCATTTTATGTTAGTGATGATGGTATTCGTATCCCAATCCTTGAATGGGATAATGGCATGAATGAATGGATAGCCACAGAGAAACCGCTTTCTTCCGAGGAGGTTGTTTATCCAATTGATGAGAATGGGGTTGAGCGTAATTGGAGATGGGGTCTCGACACTGCAACTAAAAATTTGAGCAATCTGAAAGTTGAAAGAAAAGAAAACATTATTGTTATTTACTACAAATTTAGACAACCAGACGGTGCTACTCCTACTACCAACTGGATCGATTCTCGATATTCTGCTACTGAACATGGCACTGGTCTTGTAAAGCATTTTTTTGAAGAGTATAAACCATTCTCTTATCCAAAGTCGTTGCATGCTGTCGAAGATTCAATAAGCATTGCTGGAATGAGAATTAACCTTCTTGATACTTGCCTCGACTTCTTCGCCGGGTCCGGCACTACCGGACATGCAGTCATCAATCTCAACCGCGAAGATAACGGTAAACGAAAATACATCCTCGTTGAACAGGGCGAATACTTCGATACCGTCTTAAAACCCCGCATCCAGAAGGTTGTCTATTCCGCCGACTGGAAGGATGGCAAAGCAACTGCCCCTCAAACCGGCATCTCTCACGCCTTCAAAGTCCTCAAGCTCGAAAGCTACGAAGATACGCTGAACAATCTACAACTACGCCGCACTGAAGCACAGGAAAGCCTGCTCGACACCCTGCCGAAATCAGCCAAAGAAGATTATCTGCTGCGGTACATGCTCGACATCGAAAGCCGCGACTCGCTGCTATCTGTGGAACAGTTCAATAAGCCCTTTGATCTTAAACTGAAAGTGACCATTGATTCTGCAGGCGCTTATGAAGAGCGTTCTATTGACCTGGTGGAAACCTTCAACTACCTGATCGGCTTGCGCGTGAAACATATCGACATGCAGCGGGACAAAGGCTTTGTGTCAATAACAGGCTGGCTGCCGACTGGAGAAAAAACACTGGTGTTGTGGCGCGATGTGGAGCAGGTGGATTACGAAGCCTTAAACCGCCTTTGCGACAAGCTCGCTATCAATCCGGCAGACAGTGAATTTGAGGTTGTCTATATCAACGGCGATCATAACATTCCCTCTGTATTCACGAGCCTTGACTCTGAAGGCGGCACTGAGAAGAAGCTGAAAATCCGCCAGATCGAGCCGGAGTTCCTGAGTCGTATGTTTGATGTGGAGGGTGTGTAAGATGGCCATCCAGGAACCACACGAAAAGCACAAAAAAGAATTTTTGATACGTCCTGCCGGGGATTCGCTCTTTGCCCGCGTTGCCTCCATTCTGGAACAGGCGCGGGCCAACGTGGTGCGGACAGTCAACTCCAATATGGTGCTGGCCTACTGGCTGATTGGCCGGGAGATTGTCCAGGAAATTCAAGGCGGCGAGGAGCGGGCGGAATATGGTAAGCAGATTATCGAAGACCTGTCTGCGCAACTGAAAACCCGCTTTGGCCGGGGATTTTCCACGACCAACCTCCGTTATTTCCGAACCTTCTACATAGTTTACGCTGACAGGCACCCTGAAATTCGCCAGATTGGATCTGGCCTTTTGGCCCCTGATCTAAAACGCCATACTCAGTCTGGCGTTTTAGCTGACATGACCGAAGCGGTGGAGACTGCTGCCTCGGTCCGCGGATTTTCCCCCACTTTGGGCTGGTCGCACTATCAGCTGCTGATGGGGGTCGAAAACCGCAACGAGCGCCTGTTCTATGAGATTGAGGCCGAAAGGGAGGGGTGGGAGGTCAAGAACCTCGAACGCCAGATCCACACTCATTTGTTTGCCCGTCTGCTGAAAAGCCGCGACAAGGCGGGGATAATGCAGCTTGCCAGCGAGGGGCAGGTGCTGCAAACAGCGGGAGACACCATCCGAACCCCTTATATTCTCGACTTTTTAGGCATCCCCGAAGCCGATGTCCTGCATGAATCCGAGCTTGAATCGGCGATCATTGACAACCTCCAGTCGTTCCTGCTGGAGTTAGGCAAGGGCTTTGCCTTTGTCGGTCGGCAGAAGCGTCTGCAATTTGATGCCAATTATTTCTATGTCGATCTGGTTTTCTATAACTGCATTCTCAAATGCTATTTGCTGATTGATCTCAAAATCGGCGAGCTCACCCATCAGGATGTTGGACAGATGGATAGCTATGTGCGTATGTTTGACGATAAATACCTGACCCCTGGGGACAACCCGACCATCGGCCTCATCCTTTGCGCCAAGAAGAACGAAACGATTGCCAGGTACTCAGTATTGAACGAAAGCCGTCAGATTTTCGCCTCAAAATACATGCTCTATTTGCCGACGGAGGAGGAACTCAGGCTTGAGATTGAAAAAGAGCGGCGGTTGATCGAAGCGGCCATCGAGCAGGAACAGGCAGAGCAAAAACAGGAAGGTCAAGCCGATGAGTAAAGTTGAAAAACGCAGCTTTCACCAGGAGCTTGTTCTAAACCAGTGGATGATGGGCTTTTTCAAGGGCGGCACATTGCAGGCCCTGAAGATCCGCCTTGGCGAAGACAGGCATGAAGGCATAGACGAGGACGGCCAGACCGGATTTTTCCATGAATTGCACAAAAATCTGTTTGAGGTCGATCGCATTAGCGAACAGGAGCTGCGCCGTTATGATCTCAATATTGTCCGGCATTGGAACGCTATCACCCAGCAGCGCAATAAAATTGAAGGCACTGTATTTAATATGAAGTACTTCCAGTATCTCTCGCTGCTCTTTACCGAGATTTATCTGGACTGGTATTTCAACAAGCGTCAGCAATTGCTGGATGGCTTAAACGAGGGATTGCAGAAATATAATGAGAATCAGGATGCTGAACACCGCTTTCAGCCCTTTGATGCGGATGAACTGAATAAGCTGGCATTCTGGAACGCCACAGGAAGCGGCAAGACTTTGCTGCTTCACATTAATATCCGCCAGTATCTGCACTACTTCCAAAACGGCCGGAAAGACGCTTACCCTGACAAGATCATTTTACTCACACCAAATGAAGGCCTGTCGCGTCAGCATTTAGAGGAATTGCATTTGTCGGGTTTTGATTTCTGCCGCCTGTTCGACAAAAACCGCAGTGGTGTTTTCAGAAATACCATTGAGATCATCGACATAAACAAGCTTGGTGATGAGATGGGCGATAAGACCGTTGCAGTAGAAGCCTTTGAGGGCAACAATCTGGTGCTGGTTGATGAAGGCCATCGCGGCACAGGCACGGCAGCCGGAGCATGGATGAGCCGACGTGAAGCTTTGGTCCGGGGCGGGTTTGCTTTTGAGTATTCAGCCACCTTTGGACAGGCTGTGGCGAAGGGCCTGACTGTTCTCAAGGCAGAAGAAGAAAAGCTTAAGAATAAAGCAAAAGTGCTGTTTGGGACAAAAAACCTGAGAATACTAACCGATGCACAGATTCAGCAGTTGACCCTGAGCAGCGATGAAAAGCGTAAGGCGCGGACGATGGCGACACGGGAAATTTACGCCAAAAACATACTGTTTGATTACTCCTATAAGTTCTTCTACGAAGATGGCTATGGCAAGGAATCGCTGATTCTTAATCTCAAGGATGAGGATTATACCCAGGATGATACTGCCCGCCAATACTTCACCGCATGCCTGCTGAGCTTTTATCAGCAGCAATACCTCTGGAGCACAAATCGAGACAAACTGGCTGACTTCAATATTGAAAAGCCTCTATGGGTATTTGTCGGCAATACTGTTGCCGGTGAAGATTCTGACATTCTAAATGTGCTGAAATTTCTGGCAGGATTTCTGAATGACGAGGCAATCACAAAGCAATGGATAAAAGACTTACTGGCAAATACAGCGCGCCTGCTAGATGCCAAAGGGCGTAATATTTTTCATGACCGATTTGTGCCGTTAATGCAATTCAGTGCTGATGACGTTTATACGGACATTCTCAAGAAGCTATTCAATGCAGAGGCGCGGCAGCGTCTTAAGGTAGTGAATCTTAAGAGCAGCAAAGGCGAACTGGCGCTTCGCGTGGGCGATGCGGAACCCTTTGGGCTGATCAATATCGGTGATGATGCCGGTTTTTATAAGGAGGCCGAAAAAGCCGAAAACCTGTCGTTGTTTGATACCGAGGCCGATGACTTTGGCGGCTCAATGTTTGGGACGCTAAACAGCAAAGATAGCCAGTTGCATGTGTTGATTGGATCGCGCAAGTTCACCGAAGGCTGGAGCAGTTGGCGCGTGTCTACGATGGGATTACTTAATATGGGCAAAGGCGAAGGCTCCCAAATCATCCAGTTGTTCGGGCGCGGCGTCAGGTTGAAGGGCATGGAGTATTCACTTAAACGCAGTACTCCTGGTCAGCGGCCCAAGGGGGTGCATCTGGAACGGCTGGAAACGCTGAATATTTTCGGTGTGAATGCGGGATACATGGCCACCTTCAAGGATTATCTCAAAGAGGAAGGCATTACACCCTCAGATGAGATTATTGAGCTGGATTTTGAAACTCGACCCAATTTACCAAAGAACAGGCTCAAGACGCTGGCGCTTAAAGACGGCTACAAGGACAACCAGATAAAAGGATTTAAACGCACGCACTTTCCGTGGCTATATGAAGTGCCTGCCGAGTTTGAAGGCAAGATCAAAGAGGCGCATATCGAGCTGGATTTATATCCAAAGATAGAAGCCATGAGCACGCAGGATAAAGCCAGTGCCGCAACAGATACCACCATTCGTAATAAGGGTAAGATTGCATCTGAAACAATGGCCCTCTTTGATTTCGATCAGATTTATCTGGCGGTTCAGGAATTCAAGCTGCTGCGCAGCTGGAGCATTCACGATTAACTGATTTCTGCAAGAATCGCAACGACTGGTACACGCTCTATATTCCGAAAGCTGAGCTGGTTATTAACAACATTGCCGACATTAGCAAACAGGAAGACATTCTTATCCGGCTGCTTCAGGACTATACCGACCGATTCTACAAATCGCTGAAAACAGCTTATGAAGGCCAGTTCTACGACATAGAGAATGTGAAAGAAGAAGATGACGCCTTACTTAAAGTGTATCACTTTGAGATTGAGAACGATTCAGACGGAGAAGCATACGAGAAAAAAATAAAAGCACTTCAGCTCTTAGTAAAGGATGGGAAAATAGGTGAAGCCAGCCAGTGGAACGCTGGCCAAATGGTCGCTATCTGTTTTGATCGTCATCTGTATTATCCCTTGTTCGCCATTGAAGGTGCTGTACCATTAAAAATGCGCCCGCTGTCATTCGATGCACCAGGCGAAGTGCAGTTTGTACGAGATCTTGAAACATTCTATGAATCACCAATCGGC
Organism: Nitrospira sp.; assembly: GCA_016784355.1. Taxonomy (GTDB): domain Bacteria; phylum Nitrospirota; class Thermodesulfovibrionia; order UBA6902; family UBA6902; genus JACNKH01. Next base: position 83,369 of record JADHUV010000007.1, read on the forward strand.
CAGAAACTTATTGGTAAGCGCAGCCTATACCTGCTGCGCAATGCCGACACTAAAGCCAAAGGGTTAGGCTTTGCTCTGGCAGGCAATTTTTACCCGGATTTTTTGCTGTGGTTAGTGGATGATGAAACCGGCGAGCAGTGGCTGAATTTTATTGATCCAAAAGGTCTTCGCCAAATGAACCTGAACGACCCCAAGCTTGGCCTTTACAAAGAAGTGAAGGTGCTACAGAAAAAATTAGGTGATCCTAAGCTGACGTTAAATGCCTTTATAATTTCAGGTACCCAGTTTGCAAGTCTGTTGAATGTGTCCTGCAAGCAAGCAGACCTGGAAGATCGGAATGTATTATTTATGCCTGACGGTGGGCCAGTTTATTTAAAGAAAATGTTTGAGCGGATTGCATAGTAATTTTAAATATAGCTATGCTGCATATGAGCTATATTTAGAAATGCTTTAGTTAGTGTCCACTATTGACATTGGATCACAGTATGATTGCAATTGATAAGCACGGGAATGAATCGAAGCCGGCGAGGCTCAAATAGGAGGCCCTTCGACAGAATCAGGGGGACAGCAGACATTGAAGTACAGATTATATGAGCGAGAAAAATAAAAACCAGGAAAACAAGACTCGAAAAAGGCGGGACAAGGGCATTGATGAGCGGGTGATTATGCCTGCACCGCCATCCTCCGTAGATCTGCCTGAAGATTATGCCGGCTTTCTTGCGCAGGTTAAAAAGCGGATTCATACTGAGCGGCTAAAGACTGTACTCTCCGCTAATGCTGCCCAGATTCTTCTGTATTGGGATACAGGAAGGGATATTCTGGTAAAACAGGAAGAGGCCGGATGGGGCGCCAGGGTGGTCGACCGGCTTTCAGCGGATCTGAAGGAGGCATTTCCTGAAATGAACGGATTCTCTGCCAGAAACCTCAAATATATGAGGAAGTTTGCCGAGGCCTGGCCGGACAGGGAAATCGTGCAACGCACCGTTGCACAAATCCCGTGGCGGAGCAACCTGACACTGCTGGAAAAGCTGAAAGAAACTGATGCATTGAAGTACACCCCCAATCCAAAAAAATCCTTGTGTATTTAAAAGTAAATCCGGATACAGTTGACCTCAAAGCAAATAAAGGCTTCCTTCGTGATGTCCGTAAAATCGGCCACTTTGGAACTGGAGATCTTGAAGTTATATTGAAATCGGCCGAAGACTTTGAGCGCGCCAAGCCTTTGTTAGTGAAAAGTTATGAGGTTAGTTGATATTTGAGTATAGTGACAGGGAGATATAGTTGCAATGTCAAAAACATCAGAAGTAGAATGTCCTTAGTGCCAGCACACTTAGACAGCTACATTCTGGGATTCAATAAACGTATCTTTCGACCCTACTCATAGGGATAAGCTCCTAAAAGCAGATTTTAGCAAATTGCATTGTAGTTTATTAATACAAGCTTCCCCAAAAACTGACACTAACGGTCAATAGCATTCTGCTAGCGTAAAGCTATGACCGATCTAACCAGCTATCCTCAGCGTTCATTTGCCAGCAAAAGATAAGGAGCCCAGATGGACTCCGAATCTACCACTGACAGTCTCGCCCCTGAACGCCTCCTAAGTAAACTCAAAAACAACGTAGGCCGTAAGCTTATTGCTGGAGAAACCGCTGGCCTTGCTCATGAGATTGAAAAGATCCAGGAGCTGGAAGCGAAGTTTGCCCGTCAGCAG
>JADHUV010000043.1 GCA_016784355.1 Nitrospira sp.
ATGTCGTTTAAAGAACTTTTTAAGATCAAGTTTATAAGGACGACACTTGTTTTGTAGTTTCTAATGCTTCTTACATTTCCGCTATATGACGTTTTTATCGCCTATCCTTCTTTTTCCAATGCCCTGACCGATGAAGCAGTAGACGATGCAATCATAGCTGCTAGGCACCTTATGTCTGAACTGCATCTGGAAGGCAAGAAGTGGACCCGTGAATCGGTGGCGGAAAATGATGAGATACTTCATGCTGTAAAAGAAGACTTTAAACTTCCTAAAATCAAGGTGTTTTCAGCTGCTGGTGAAAATATATTTACCACTGATCCGGCTGATGTGAAAGGAATAGAACAGAAAAAAGAATTTATTGAACTGATAAGTAAGGGCAAAATATACGCTATGTCCAAGACGAAGAATCAGAAATCAGTTGAAGGACATACCCTGAGCGTTGATGTCGTAGAAGTATATGTGCCGCATATGGAAGAGGGTGTGTTTAAGGGTACGTTTGAAATTTACTATGACATAACCAGAGCCAAAAAACGTTTGGACAAGATTCGCTACGATGCTACCATGCTGGTCGTTTTGATTGCATCAGGACTTTTTTCTCTTATATTTGCAACATCGTATAAGGCGGGCAAGGCTATGACTGCCCATAACAGTACGGTTGAGAAGCTCGAAAGGACGCAGTTCTCAGTCGACAAGGCAGCGGATTCGATATTCTGGATCAGTCCTCAAGGAGCTTTTCTTGATGTTAATGATGCTGCGGTTTCAGCGCTTGGTTATACCCGTGAGGAGCTTTTAAAGAAATGGGTCTTTGATATAGATTTTTCACTCAAACAGAAAGACTGGCCCGCCCACTGGGATGAGCTTAAAACGAAAAAGTCATTCACCTTTCAGTCAAAACATACTCGTAAAGATGGTACAAGTCATCCGGTTGAGATAACGGTTAATTATCTGATGTATGGCGGGATGGAATATAACTGTACATTTGCCAGGGATATTTCTGAACGTAAAAAGTCTGACGAGCTAATACAGTATCAGTTGAAGCGCCTGAATATGCTTTATTCCATAGATAAAGCTGTGACCTCAAGCCTGGATCTACGGGCTACTCTTAACCTGCTTATTGAGCAGATTTTAACTCAGCTTGATATTGATGCCTCTGCTGTGCTGCTGATGAATGACTCAACTAAGGAGCTTGAATATGTAGCCAGTAAGGGATTTCATACCCCGGTGCTGAAACATAATGTCATTAAGTTAGGCGAGTGCGGCGCCGGACAGGCTGCGCTGAATCGGGAGACGGTTATCCTGGAGGATATTAAGACGGATCCAGGGTGCTTTGAAAGGGCTGAATTCTTCAGCGTGGATGCCTTTACTACTTATATCGCGGTTCCTCTGATTGTTAAAAATGAGGTCAAGGGTATTTTAGAGCTCTTTAGCAGGGTACAGCTTACAACAGGAGCTGAAGAGCTTGATTTCCTTGAGACCATAGCTGATCAGGCTGCCATTGCGATTGACAATGCTACACTGTTTAATCATCTGCAGCGCTCCAATATTGAACTAATACTGGCTTATGACAGCACTATCGTCGGATGGTCAAGGGTTATGGATATGAGGGATAAGGAGACCGAGGGTCACTCACGGAGGGTTACTGACATGACCATGCGGATAGCCAAGGATATGGGACTCAGTGATGAAGACATTATGCACGTTAGAAGGGGCGCGCTTTTGCATGATATCGGAAAAATGGCGATACCGGATAATGTGCTGCTGAAGCCGGGGGGGCTGAATGAAGATGAGTTGAAGATAATGAGAGAGCATCCTCATTATGCATATAAGATGCTGAGAGACATTGATTATCTCAAGCGTGCGGCGGATATTCCGTTTTGTCATCATGAGAAGTGGGACGGAAGCGGCTACCCTAAGGGGTTGGCGGGAAAGGAAATTCCAATATCAGCCCGGATATTTTCGATAGTGGATGTATGGGATGCCCTTTCATCTGACAGGCCGTACCGTGCTGCGTGGCCAAAGGAGAAGGTCGACGAATATATAAGAACTCAGTCCGGTCAGCATTTTGATCCGGAAGTTGTAGATATCTTTTTTAGAATATTGGGAAAGAGCTGAATCGGAGTACAGGATAACAAGTAAATTCCAGCCTTTATTTATCAGTAGTTGATACGGTATAATACGCTTCGATTTTATAACCTGTTTTCTTTCTTTTAGAACAGTTTCAGGAGGATGTTTGTCGTGAATATTGTTGTTTGCATTAAGCAGGTTCCGGATACATCGGAGATAAAAATTAATCCGGAGACGAATACTCTTATGCGGGAAGGTGTTAAGAGTATTATCAATCCCTATGATTTGCATGCTCTTGAGGCTGCAGTGGCTATAAGGGAGGAAATCGGTGCCAGGGTTACGGTTCTGACAATGGGTCCGCCGCAGGCTGAAGAGGCGCTGAGGGATGCCCTGTCAAGGGGAGCAGATGCTGCAGTGCTGCTTTCAGATCGGGCTTTTGCCGGGGCAGATACCTGGGCTACATCCTATACGCTGGCAAAGGCAATTGAAAAGCTTGGAGCTGATATCATCTTTTGCGGTAAGCAGGCAATAGACGGCGATACTGCACAGGTCGGCCCGGAGACTGCTGAGTTTCTGAAGATACCCCATATTTCCTATGTAAAGAAGATAGAGGAAATTAAAAATAATAAGATAAAAGTACACAGAATGATGGATGACGGCTATGATGTTGTAGAGTCTTCACTGCCTGTGCTTTTGACAGTGGTGAAAGATCTGAATGACCCGAGGTATCCCTCACTGAAAAGAATGGTGACAGCTAAAATAGCTGACATAGTCCGTATGGACAAGGATGCGATCGGGGCTGATGAAGATAGCCTCGGACTCCGGGGATCGCCCACACAGGTCAGAAATATTTTTGCCCCGCCGGTAATGACCGAAAAGGTAATGCTTGAAGGATCACCGGAAGAGCAGGTAGAAAGTCTTATTGGTAAGTTGAGGGAAATTAAATGCCTATAGTTGTAAAGATTGAAACATGTAATTCATGTGAAACATGCATAGAGTCCTGCCCGTTTGATGCAATCGTTCTTAAAGACGGCAAGGCCTTTATAAATGAGTATTGCAATGCGTGTACTACCTGCCTGACTGTCTGTCCTGAAGGCGCGATAATAGACAAACCGGATACGACAGCAAGGCCTGCTGCTGCGACCGCTAATTTAGCCGACTATAAAGATGTCATGATATTTGCCGAGCAGAGGCATGGCGAGGTTGCTTCGGTATCATATGAATTGCTGGGTGAAGGAAGAAGGTTGGCGGAGCAGCTGGATGCGAAACTTATAGTTGTACTGCTGGGGGCGGATGAAGCAGCTGCACAGGATCTGATAAGATGGGGAGCTGATAAGGTGATTCTGAATACCGATAAATCTTATGAGCAATTTAATGATGATGTATACAGTGAGGCACTTTACAATATAATTGAGGAGTACAAGCCGTCTATTGTCCTTGCTGGAGCAAGTGCTATAGGGAGATCTTTTATTCCGAGAGTAGCTGCCAGACTGAGGACAGGACTGACAGCTGACTGCACCTCGCTGAAAATAGAGCCTGAGACAAGATGTCTGCTTCAGGTCAGGCCGGCATTCGGCGGTAATATAATGGCGACTATAGTATGTCCGGATTACAGGCCCCAGATGGCCACCGTTAGATCTAAGGTCATGAAAAAGGGAAAGTATGATGAGACCCGCACAGGTGAAATCATAAAACTGAGCGGTGCTGCAATAAGTTCTGCCACCAGCGTAATAGAATTTGTAAAAGAAGTCAGTGAGCTCAGCGTTGATCTGCATGCGGCTGAGGTTATTGTTGCAGGTGGAAGAGGCGCCGGGGAAAAGGGCTTTAAGCTCCTGGCTGAACTCGCTGATGTAATGGGCGGAGTAGTCGGGGCATCAAGATCAGCAGTAGATGAAGGATGGGTTCCTTATTGCCATCAGGTAGGACAGACAGGAACGACCGTGACCCCTAAAATATATATAGCCTGCGGTATATCCGGAGCGGTTCAGCACCTTGTCGGAATGCAGTCTTCAGATATAATAATAGCCATAAACAAAAACCCCGAAGCGCCTATATTCAATGTAGCCACATATGGTATTGTCGGGAATATGTTTGATATTGTCCCGCAGCTTATCAGTAGTATCCGGAATATCAAGGAGAACTAATCAGCGTGAAAATAGCCTTAATATTTCCCGGGCAAGGCTCACAGCATCTGGGCATGGGGAAGGAATTCTATGAGCAGTTTGAAGAGGTACGTGAGATTTATAATGTTGCCTCTAATGAGCTTGGATATGATGTAGCCGGTTTAAGCTTCAATGGCCCTGAGGATGAGCTAAACCGGACGTTCAGAACACAGCCATGTCTGTTAACTGCCAGCTTCTCAGCTTTCAAAGTTTTGACCATGAACGGTATTCAGCCGGAGTTTGCAGCCGGACACAGCCTTGGTGAGTATTCTGCCTTAACTGCGGCTGGGGTATTATCATTTAAAGATGCTGTAGTGTTGACTGAAAAGAGGGGTAGCTATATGCAGGAAGCAGTTGCGGAGGGAAAGGGGTTGATGGCTGCCTTGATAGGAATTGATAGAGAAGCGTTAATTAAAGTTTGCGAATCCGTAAAATCAGGATATGTTGCTCCTGCTAATTATAATTGTCCGGGGCAGATCGTTATTGCTGGTGAGAAGCCTGCCGTTGAGGAGGCGATGAAACTTGCTGAAGAGGCCGGGGCAAGGCGAGCAATTGCGCTTGCAGTATCTGTGCCTTCTCATTGTGAACTTATGAAGGGTGCCTCTGAAAAACTTTCTGAGTTGATGGATACCACAGAGGTGAATGTTCCGAAATTCCATATTGTAAACAATGCCGATGCCCGAACAATTGAGACACCTGAAATGATACGGGATTCACTGGTGAGGCAGCTTAACAGTCCCTTGAAGTGGGAAGATTCTGTGAAATATATGATTGAGCAGGGCGTTGACACTTTTATTGAGACCGGACCGAAAACTGTCCTGACAGGTCTTGTCAAAAGGATAGACAAGGGTGTGCGCATATTGAATATAGAGGATATGAAGTCTTTGAAGAACCTTCTGGATCAGTTATAAGATGGGTTTTTCTGAACTCAGGATGATCTGAAGCAGGCGATGCTGATTGATTTTTAAACGCAGGAAAGTTAATCTGAATACAGTGCGCTTAGATACCAGGATGATAGTAGCGCAGTAAATTATTGGAGGTTATAATTGGATATCCCTGAGAAGAATGAGTTGATCAATAAGGCTGGCGACCTCAAGGTTTTACCTTTTGTGGCGAGAAAACTTCTTTCAACTATAAGCGAAGAAAATGTTTCCATTAATGATATATCCGATATCATTGAAAAAGATCAAACTATCGCGGCAAGAGTGCTGAAGATCTCTAACAGTGCGCTTTACGGCTTAAGGCATGAGATCACAAGTTTGAATCAGGCTTTAATGGTACTCGGTTTAAAGACTGTGCGGAGTCTGGTTCTTTCAATATCTACCCGCTCACTATATAAGAATTTTGGGATGAAAGAGCAGATAATATGGGATCACTCTGTGGGTGCCGGTATATCGGCTAAACTGATCTCGGCTCACCTTGGTTCTGAGGTGGCGGATGTGGCATTTATTGGCGGACTAATGCATGACCTTGGTAAGGTGGTGATGAATAATGAAACACCGGATGCCTATACTGAAGTAATTATGCGGTCTTATAATGATGAGACTGATTCTATGAGCGCTGAGACAGAGGTATACGGCTATAACCACACGGAAATCGGTGCCGGAGTTACTGAAAAGTGGGGTTTTTCTCCAATGCTTATAAATATCCTTAAGAATCATCACCTTCAGAATGTGACACTTGAGTCTTTTGATAATCCGATTTCGGCAAAAAGTGTTGCCTGTGTTAATCTCGCTGACTTTGTCTGCAAAAAGTTGGGGATTGGATACCGTAACAAGGATGAAAATCTGCATCTTCACAAGTTGCCTTCAGCTGTATATCTTGGTTTTCAGGAAAGTAAAATGGACCAGCTTCTCGCTGATATAGAAGAGACTTACGAAAACGAGAAGTCCATTTTCACGTAAATATAATGCCTGTTACCGGTCGTGTCTGCTGTACTTTGTAATAGTGATCTTTTCCTCTGTTACGATGCCCGTTTGAAGTACACTTTCAAGGAATGTTCGTATGACGGCGATACTTTCTTCTGTATCGATCAGTTCGATCATAATGGGCAGATCTTCCGAAAGTCTTAACAGTTTCACCGAGTGTATCTGCCAGTGAGTATCATATCCCATAATACCTCTGTACACTGAAGCACTGGCAATACCCAAATCTCTTGCCTTTAAAACTATCACTTCATAAAGAGCTTTGCCATCCAGTTTTTCTGTCTCACTGAGTTTTATGCTCAGGCGAACTGCCTTTTCCTGAATTTTCATAATATGGACCTTACCTTAAAAGGTTTACCAAATGCCGCGAGATAAGAAAGCCGGCAAAAACGAGAAGCACTCCTAAAATATTGCTGGCAAAAATATTAAACATAGCGATCTTGATTTCCCCATCCCGAATCAGGTTGAAACTCTCCAGTGCAAAGGTAGAGAAGGTTGTAAACCCCCCTAATATGCCGATGAAGATAAAATTGCGCATATTGGCTGAGATGTTTTCAATATCAAATAACCCCCATAACAGCCCGATCATAAATGATCCTGTCAGGTTAACGAACAATGTCCCTATAGGGAATATACCGTTGAAAAGGCGATATGCAAATCCTGAAAGAGAATAGCGAAGCACAGTGCCAATTGCACCTCCGGCCGCAAGGAATATGATTTTTGTCATGAAATAAAGGTAACTTTTTCAGTGATAAAAAGCAAACAGGCTGCTCCTCTCCATGTTTTTTTACCCCTTCTTCTGCTATACTCTCGGGATGATTGTTATACCAGCCATAGATCTTAAGGACGGAAAATGTGTCAGACTTCTTCAGGGTAGAGAGGAGGATGTGACAGTGTATTCAGAAGATCCGGCAGCCATGGCCCGTCACTGGGAGAGTCTTGGTGCGGAACTGCTGCATGTTGTAGACCTTGATGGAGCCTTTACCGGTGAACAGAAAAACTTTAAGCAGATTCGTGCAATAAGGGAAGCGATTAAAATTCCAATAGAACTTGGCGGCGGGATCAGGGATATTGAGAGGATTGATCTTCTGGTGAATCTGGGAGTGGATCGTACCATTATAGGGACGTCTGCGGCCAAAAATCCTGAGATGATACGGGATGCCTGCGTAAAGCATCCCGGTAAGGTAATTGTTGGGATCGATGCAAAGGATGGCAAGGTCGCTGTCAAGGGCTGGGTTGAGGTGATGGAACTGGATGCTATTGAGTTTGCAAAACAGATGCAGGATGCTGGCGCGGCATGCATTATTTATACTGATATTTCAAGGGACGGAATGATGACTGGTCCTAATATAGAAGCAATGGCAAAGATGGTCGAGGCAGTGGATATCCCGGTCATAGCATCCGGTGGAGTTTCTAAACTTGATGATGTAAAGGCTTTGAATGAAATTCCCGGCCTGTGGGGTGTAATCACAGGTAAGGCCCTGTATTCAGAGGCCCTGGATCTTAAGGAAGCAATAGCGGTTACTAAGGGTAAATAATGTTAGCCAAAAGAATAATTCCCTGCCTTGATGTCCGCGATGGACGTGTTGTAAAAGGAGTAAATTTCAAAAATATTGTTGATGCCGGCGACCCTGTTGAAAATGCAAAGTTTTATGATCAAGAGGGTGCTGATGAACTGGTTTTTCTTGATATAACTGCCTCTCATGAAAAAAGAAAAATTATCCTTGATGTTGTTGCCAGGACAGCCGAGGATGTATTTATGCCTCTTACTGTCGGAGGCGGAATAAAAAAACTGGATGATATCCGTGATCTCTTAAATGCAGGTTGCGATAAAGTATCAATTAACACAACGTCTGTAGTTGATCCTTATTTTATTCAGCAGGCCGCCGAGCGTTTCGGCAGTCAGTGCATTGTGGTTGCGGTAGATGCTAAAAGGCTCAGGGATGACATGGTCTTTGAACCTGATGAGCCCTGGCTTACGGATTCTTTTTTAAGCGATGTTAAGCTGGATCTCAGAGAGGAGCAGCCTGTTTGGGCGCTTTCAACTCACGGCGGCAGAAAGATGCGCAGCCTTGATGCGATTAGGTGGGCAAAAAAGATGCAGGCCCTGGGGGCCGGAGAGATCCTGCTTACGAGTATGGACCGTGACGGAACCAAGATCGGATTTGATATCGAATTGACCAGAAGTATATCCGAGGCAGTAAGCATTCCGGTAGTTGCATCCGGCGGGGTAGGTAATCTCGATCATATGCGGGAAGGCCTCGTAGAAGGCAAGGCGGATGCTGCCCTTGCAGCATCAATATTTCATTATCGTGAATATTCTATAAAAGAAACAAAAGAATACCTTAGGGCTCATGGTGTTCCTGTGAGACTCTGAGCACCCGTAACAGACTTACCCGCAAGCAGGTTCATTCACTTGGAAAAGTATTTATGAAGCAACCCATTTTCATTCTCTCCCCTTTCCCGCGCATGCTATGGCCTGGCAATGTTTTAAAAAAAAATAATAAAACTAAAGTTATTCCCAATTTTTCCGTTAAGTATTACTAATGTCTGTAAATGCATCACAAGTGTAAAACATAGAATGGCAATATAATTAAAATAATAAACTTTAAAAAAAGGGGGGATCAAGATTTAAGGCTTATACATAGGCATTATACTCAAATAAAAAAATATATTAAGGAGAATGAAGAATGAAAAAAATATTTCTATTTACTTTTGCTCTTGTTATGGCACTAGCATTCGTTGGAAACGCAATTGCAGCTGAACTAGCCGTATCAGGATCAACAACCGTACAGAAAAGAATTCTGGAGCCAGCCCGCGATGTAATCAAGGCAGCTACAGGAATCGATGTTACAGTACGAGGCATAAGCTCAGGGGAAGGTTTTATTGAATTAATGGAAGGTAAAGTACCGGCTTCTGTTGCATCAAGCTCCCTTAAATCTCTTCTTGATAAAAACGGACTTCCTGATGACGGTACATATAAAGAACACAAGATCATTGAAGACGTAATCGTCCCTATCGTTCACAAGTCCAATCCAGTTACGGAACTCACCTGGCAGCAACTTGCTGACATCAACACAGGCAAAGTCAAAAACTGGAAAGAAGTAGGCGGACCGGACCAGAAGATTATTGTAATCACTTCTTCTTCTACATCAGCAACACGTAAAGTGTTTCAGAAAAAAGTCATGAAAAAAGAGCCTTACATTGATGGCGTTCGTGAAGTTCAATCAACAAGAGAGGAAGTTGGACTGGTTTCCAAGTTCAAAGGCGGGATCGGAGCGGTATCTTTAGCTTTCGTAGAAATGAACCCCGGCAAAGTCAGCGTTATCAAAACAGAAGAAATCTCCAGACCACTAAGCTTCATTACAAAGGGTGCTCCCTCACAGGATATTCAGACAGTCATTGACTACCTGAGAACTCCTGATGCTGCCAAAGTATTCAAATAGAGACAGGTATAAACAGGACAACACTCAAATTAAAACTAAGAGCTAAGACACTCTGGATACCTGTCGCGATCATCGCGGTCAGCTACTTTGCGATTGCTTCATTTTTCATTAAAATGACTGTGTCCAACTCCTCAACTGTACTTGATAATGAGTTGTCATCACTTATTGAAACAGAAAAAAAGCAGCTCATTTCAGGACTGTCCATTATCACTGCATCACAGTCGCCGGGCGATGCATTCCTTGGCCTTGAAGGTGAAGATCCCGGAATGGCAGATGAACTAATCAAGCAGACTCATTCCATGGGACTGGATAATGTTTACTTCACGAACCTCAAGGGTGAAGTCCTTCATCCACCCAAAGCCTTTCTGTCCAGCGAGTTCAAATCATTGCTAAGTAAGGCCGACAAAGTTCGTGGACACGTTGACTTAGCAGTGTTAGACTCAAAGATGCTGGGATTCGCCACTGTAGTTGACGTAGAAACGCCCGTCGGTTTTCTCGTATTTGAAATAACAGTTCCTGAAGAACTTACGGCTCTTGCGACATTAATCCTGCGTTCGGAGGCAGCAGTCGGATCTGATCACGCCAGGGACAGGGGCAAGACTGCTGAGCACTCCAAGGCATCTGAACACCTGAAGCATGTTTACCACCTGAGCCAGTCTAAGGCCAAAGACTTTTTGAAGCGTATCACCATATCATTGTCACTTATATTGGTGATAACACTGGGCATTACCATAGTAGTGCTAAGCAGAATCTCGAGCAACATTGCCACCCCCATGAATCAGCTTCTGGATGCATTCCGAAAGATGGCCAATGGTGATCTGACGCAGAAAGTAAGCGCAAAGTCTCACGATGAAGTGGGTGAACTTGCATATACCTTTAATGAGACTTCCCAAAAGTTAAACAACATGCTTCACTCCGTTGCCCTTCATTCTGAGAATGTGGCATCAGCAGCAAGTCAGCTCTCCACTTCTGCAAAAAACATTGCCGATAACTCGAATGAGCAATCAGACAAAACCACCATTGCGGCCTCATCAATGGATGAGCTCAATTCATCATTCCTCAGCGTTGCCCAGAATACGGTCAATGCAGCGACATCGGCAAAAGATGCAACAACTCTGGCCACCGAAGGCGGCAGCATCGTAGAGCAGACAACAAGTAGAATGAACAAGATCGCTGATACTGTTAAGGATTCGGCAAGAAAGATTGAAGCTCTTGGGGAGAGGTCCGAGCAGATCGGACAGATCATTCAGGTGATTAACGACATTGCCGGGCAGACGAACCTGCTCGCCCTTAATGCCGCTATTGAAGCAGCCAGGGCTGGTGAACAGGGCCGCGGATTCGCTGTCGTAGCAGATGAAGTCCGTAAACTTGCAGAAAGAACAACTGCAGCAACCTATGAAATCAGCGAGATGATCAAAGGCATACAGAATGACACCGAATCTGCCGTAAAGACCATGCAGAACGGCACGAAAGAAGTAGAGGTAGGTGTTGATCTGGCAAGTAAGGCCGCAGACTCACTCCATCAGATAGTAACATCAATCCAAAGTGTTACTGACATGATCGATAACATAGCCACTGCAGCTGAAGAGCAGTCTGCGACAGGTGATGAAGTCGCCGGGAACATAGAATCAGTAACTGAGACTACAAAGATGACAGCAGCGGCCGCGAAACTTTCTTCAGAAGCCACGCAGAGTCTGGACAATCTGGCTCAGGAACTGCGGCATCTGGTAAGTGGATTTAAGCTGACCATGGATGTGCAGAACATGCCTTCAGCTAAAAGTGCGGGAAGCAAAACAGCAGCTTTACAGTAAACGCAAACAATACCCTAGAATTATAGCCGGACGATGCCGCCTCTATGGCACCTGAAAGTAATGAGATATAGCTGACGGAAAAGCGCCTGTCATAAATGTAGGCGCTTTTACCAATTGCTGTGTATGCCACCCGCTCTCCCACTCGACCACGTTAATTTACCACATCTGGACATTCATCGATGCTTCCCCTGTTTCCAATACCATTAGGATTAAGGGCTGATACGTAACATTTTCGATACGTCTTGTTCTGGTCAGTAAGGCTCAGGTTTTTGTGGCTCATGCCTAACCTCACCAGAAAAATATCAGAGGCGGTTACGATACCGGTAGTTGCTTCCTGCAGAGTCGGTAATCTTGATCATATGCGGGAAGGCCTCGTAGAAGGCAAGGCAGATGCAGCCCTTGCAGCCTCAATATTTCATTATCGCGAATATTCTATAAAAGAAACAAAAGAATATCTTAAAGCCCACGGTGTTCCTGTAAGACTCTAAAAAATGGTTGGGACTGGTCCTTCCCTGATGCATACCGATAGTACATAACATCTTATTGCTGAAACAGAAGTATGCATTTAGTTTTGGATCTCCTGGTCAGGAGGCTGTATCACAATTGTCATCTCAAGTTACTCCCGATCTGACTTTCATTTCAACAGTAATTCCACGACTCGGAGACTGCGTCGCAATACAAAAAGAACGTACTGTCATTCTGAATTTAGTTCAGAATCTCGTTTTTCTGGGGATTCCGGATCAAGTCCGGAATGACAGGCATGGCTAGGAAGTGATTTGAATTGAAATGTTATAGAAATAAGTCATTCTGAATTTAGTCATTTAGTATGACAGACATGTATAAACTTGTTATTTCCCGTATTGTTACACAGTCTCAAGGCCCGAGAATGACGAGCGGTATTATCTTTAACTATATTGTATGGCAACTTCATAAGTGATATTGGCGTGATCGGGGCGGGGACCGCTATCATCGCATCCCAGTTCCCCGGAAGAAGTCTCGCTACGGTTGTTGATCATAGAAGTTATCAGTCGTGTCATATCAAATCCACCATCAATACAATCTTTACTTAAACAATCAACTTTAAAGAAAGCATGACTCGCGGGCGAAAAATTCACTACTCTGGATATAGGATTTGCTATTCCTTTTTCTTTGTATAGCATACTGATGACAATGCTTGATACGTCAGGGAAATGTGAGGCCATAAATCCGGAGTCAAGTCGTTCCTGTTTTCTGTCTATTTTTGCCTGATTATTTCTGTTAAACATCTTCCTCCTGAAGCAATGGTATTGCTCGCTGGCGTGACTTACTTTCTATTAAAGGCGGTATTGTCAGTAGAAATACCCGACTGGAAGTTTTACTGTTTTTTGTCCTTATTAAGAATAGCGGCTTTTTTAGGCACCGGTTTCACTATGCAGGCCTTGCAGATAGTAGATCCTTTTGCATTATAGCATCCGTCTTTATCAATAGATTTTTCTAAATCATCACAATATATTTTCATATTTTTCCTGAGTATTTTTTTTTCGTTCATGGTTCTATATTGTGAGCTTATTTTGCTTTAATAGCAAGATAAATAAGTCATGTCGTAAGATAGAGATACTTTTGTCTTATTCTGCCGAGCTAAATTTTTTCAACATTCAGGACGGTTTATAAAATTCCCATTGTGCCATCCCTGACTCATGGCACACTATTAAGTGTGCCATGCAGACTATTCAATATGAGATTAATCTCTGGATTTTTCTTAACATCTTAATAATAAAAGAAAAATTAAGGAATATGGGTAATTCCTATTGCTGGCATGAAAATTGTTAATAATATTTACAGTGTGACGTACAGATTAGAATTGTTCTGCATATAAATAAGACAATTTAAACATATATCAGGAGGTACAAGTTGAAAAAATTGGCAAACTGGAAAAAAAGGGCAGCATCCCTGACCATGACAGCTGTGATGATATTAATCTCAGTAAGTTCAGAGGCTCAGACAATCAATTATCAGGGATATGTAGCAGATGCGGCAGGTGCGGTTAATGGAGCAACGACAATGCATTTCTCAATTTATGATGCTGATGCACTAGGCAATGAGTTGTGGAGTGAACTTCACCTTAACGTGCCTGTGATTGAAGGGATCGCGAATGTTGAACTCGGTTCTGTTAATCCTGTAAATGTGCTGCCCTTTGACCAGCAGTACTGGCTGCAGATTGCGGTGGATGAGGATAATTCAGGGACGATTGAGCCCGCTGAGATACTTTCACCGAGGAAAAAACTTACCGCTGTCCCTCAGGCCATGAATGCGCTGAGTGCTGATTCAGTTGATTGGCAGGGTGTGGCTAATATTCCTGCTGACCTGGCAGATGGTGATGATAATACGGAGTATACCGCAGGCAATGGTATTGCCCTTGACGGTACTGTCTTAAGTGTGGATGTGCCTCTTGAGCTCAATCAGCCTGTTTTTCAGGGAACCAGAGCCTCACTTGCTACTACAACTACGGGAGTAAAGGGAGAGAATCCTGCTTTCGGAACCAGTGGTGAACTTGGGAATAGCTTAGCTGGAGTGATCGGAACGAATTCATCGGGTGGCTTTGCCGGTTCTTTTACAGGTGATGTAAGGGTATTAGGCGGAGAGCTTATTTTCCAAAGCTCCGGATCAGGTCTGACATTTAACGATGGTACAACACAGACAACTGCAGGACTCAGCTCAGCAGCCTTTGATGTTAATGCAAACGGCAAGGTAGATAACGCTGATTCTGCGGATCAGGCAGTAAATGCAGATACTGTAGATGGACTTCATTCCACCTCTTTTCAAAAAACTGTGACAGGCTCATGTCTGCCCGGCAGCAGCATCAGGCAGGTAATGCTTGACGGTACAGTTACCTGCGAGCCTGACAATGATACAGGGGCAGACACATCGGTAGTTCAGAGTAGGGTAACAGGCAGTTGTCCGGCAGGCAGCAGTATAAGCGGTATCAATCAGGATGGAACCGTAAGTTGTGAGCTGGATAATGATACCCGGGATTCTTTAGACTCTCCGGATGGGCAAATTCTGGATGCTCTTCTTGTTGATAACGCAGGAAACGTAGGAATTGGTAATCCATTTCCATCTGATAAACTGTCTGTCAATGGTGTGATTGAAACGACTCAGGGCGGGATACGTTTTCCTGATGGCACTCTTTTGACCACTGCGGCCTCAGGGCCGACTGGTATAGTTCCCAGGTCACCTGTACGGTCGGAAATATCCCTTGGAACTGACGAACCATCTGTAACTATCGGCGCTGATGGATTACCCTTTATAACATATAAGAACTTTAATTCCTTTATCACGGCAAAGTGTCTTGATGCAGGATGTACATCTGTTCAGGAAGTGGTATTTCCTGGAGGCAGCAGTAGGTCCTCGGTGGTAATGGGTGCAGAAGGCTATCCTGTTATAGCGCAGACTAGAAGCGACAGCAGTTTATATATTATTACTTGTGCAGACCATCCCTGTATCGCGAACAATTCGATCAGGAAATTCGTTGATACATCAGTCTCAAACAGTACACCTTCAATCATAGACGGCGGAGGGATTACCATAGCCTCCTATTACGGGGGTACTCAGGATCTGAAGATGGTTATCTGCGGATCATATGCCTGTCCGACATTTACACTGAGAACGATCGCCAGTGCCGGTGATGTAGGCCGATATTCCTCAGTTGCATACGGTGCAGACGGTCTGCCTGTTGTTGCTTACTATGGCTCGACAAATAATACGATACGTCTGGCCAGGTGCCTAGATGCTGACTGCACGACTAACGAAAAAAATCTTATTGACAGCGGACAGGGCGAGGTGCACATGACAATAGGGAATGATGGTTTCCCGGTGATTCTTTATGCCGGACTGAATAATTTCTTGAAGGTCGCTAAGTGTAATGATCTTAGCTGTGCCACCTCTACGACTACAGAAATAGCACCCTATCACGTCTCTTCCGATTATGGCCTGACCATTTCTGCTGATGGACTGCCGGTAATTGTATATCAGTATGTTATGGACCTTAACGTATATAAGTGCAGTACCCCCGACTGTACAACCGGAATAAGTAACAGGGTTATAGATGCAGATGTATCAAACCTGGCCGTTACGATGGGTGCTGATGGACTACCGTTTATTGTATATAAAGACGGCATTAGTCTGAGAACCTTTAAGTGTCCAAGTGCCTTTTGTAATTCTTTCGGATGGGTAAGGCGTTAGATATATTATCAAACTAAGCGTAGGGGCAGGTTTTACACCTGGCAGTTACGATGGTTAATGAATTAATGAGGCTAAGCCTCGATAGAGATGTGAATATTACCTTATCATTTAAGGCTTTATTAGCTAAATTATAAATCAATTGATTAAGTAATTAATAATCTGGGAGTATGAAAATGATTGTCCGACACCGTGATATGAACTTGAGGATAATAACTGGGAGAAAGTAATGAGAACAGTCATCACGTTTATTGCATTATTATTAATGGTCTCGTTTGCACAGGTATCTGATGCAGTTTTATCAGGGTCCTGGAAGGCAAAGGCCGCGGGCGGCATGATAAATCTTGAACTCGGCAGTCCTGATACTCAAAGTGTTGTTAAGGGCAATCTCAGGTTTAGCACAGGTATTGAATTTGTAATGCAGGGAAGCCGATCCGAGGACGGATCATTTATTGGACAGATGCAGAGTCCTCAGGCAGGAGGTATGTTTTTTCATGCGACCATGCAGGGAGAAAAGCTCTCAATGATCGTAATGGCTCCGGACATGAACGGCAGGCCCAATCCTGCTACGGCGACACAGACTATATTTGACAGGGCAGAGGGAAAGAGTAAGGCTAAGCTTCCTGAAGGCAATAATAATGCCAAACAGGAACAGCCCCTTCCTATTAGTGGTGCAGGCGGTACACTTACAGCAGATGCAGCTAATGCATATGTAGATGCGGTACAGTTCTGTCTTCAGCAGCTTGGAAACCACACGGTAATACTGCCACCACAGCGCCAGCAGATCATTTCCAATTTAGCTCTGGCTTATCCGGCATTTCCGATAGATGTGCAGCAGAATCTGGCCGGCTCCAGGATGATCCTTAATCAGCATCTTGCATCATGGGCAGTTCTTCCTCTTCAGCAGAAGCAACAGTTTGGCTATAATGTACTTTCTCTTATGATAGGAGAAGCGCAGGCAGCTCAGGCAGTTGGACTGAATTCAGGAGGCGGTTCGCAGGCTTATCGGGATGCTGCTGGTGTGAGTTATTCAGGTGTAATACAGCAGCAGTTACAGGATGATTTAATGAGAGATACAGGTGATGCGATATGGGGTTATGGATGTCCTAGTTGTCCGAAGTAATGCGCAGTTTCAGATCTCCTGTAAAATGGAGACCTGCAGTATCTGTTATTGAACTATGTAGGCGTATCCATGTGTGCGCCCGGGATGAAAAATTGTTTTACTTAAACTATTGGAGGTTTTAAAAATGAGAAGAGACATGCTGATATTTCTGCTATCGATCCTGATGATTATTGCATCTGTCATGAGTGTGAAGGCCCAGCTATCAGAAACAATCAATTACCAGGGTAACCTGATGGATAACAGCACCGGTCAGCCGGTCAATGGTTTTTTCGATGTCTTCTTTGAGATCAGGGAAAAGTTCAGTAATGTACTGGTCTGGAATGAGGTTCAGAATGTCGAGGTCATAGAGGGGATATATAATGTACAGCTAGGAACAAACTCGCCTTTAAATATTGATTTCAGTGATGGTCTTAAACTCAGGGTGGCAATTGATGAAAACGGCAATGGCGTAATGGAAGGCAATGAAGTGCTCTCTCCTGACTCGGACATTACTGTTGTTCCGCTGGCCTTTCAGGCAAAAGATGCAGCGGCCCTTGATGGAAAGACCGCGTCTGATTTTGCGGGAGTTATTCATGAGCATCCAACGGGCGATATTAACATTGGGGTCTTTACAGATGAAAGGATACCGGCAAATATAACCCGTGATAATGAGGTTGTTTCACAGGTTCTTCTTGGTGACGGTCCAAACTCCGGGCTGGATGCGGATCTGCTGGATAGCAAGGATTCGTCGGCATTTATGGAAAAAGCTGATTACGACGTTGATTCAAATGGTATCACCGATACTGTTGATGCACCCTTAAATCTGACCGGCCTTTCAAACGGCTTTACAGCGGGAGTTGTCAGCGGTGAGGAAACTACAATGAACAAAAGAGGTGCTCTCGGTGTCGCGCAGTATGGAGCATATGGAGAGGATTTAACATCCGGGAACTGGGGTGGTCTCGGTAACGGAGGTGTGGGTATATATGGTGCTCATCAGGCATCAGGAAATCAGGGTGGAATCGGTTCGGCAACGGAAGGTGTGACGGGGCAGAACCCTTCAGCAGGAACTCAGGGAAGCCTTGCGACTGCTCTATATGGTGTGTACGGAATAAATTCAAGCGGCCCTGCAGCCGGGTTTGATGGAGATGTACATATAAATGGTGCGGGTAAGGGACTTGTATTTAATGACGGATCAAGGCAGACCTCTGCAGGAATGGCGGTCTCTGCTTATGATGTTGATTTAAACGGTAAAGTCGATACAGTCGATGGTCCGCTTAACCTGACCGGTCTCTCAAACGGCTTTACAATGGGAGTCGTCAGCGGTGAGGAAACTACAATGAACAAAAGGGGTGCTCTTGGTGTCGCGCAGTATGGGGCATATGGAGAGGATTTAACATCCGGGAACTGGGGTGGTCTCGGTAATGGCGGGGTAGGACTATATGGAGCTCATCAGGCATCTGGAAATCAGGGTGGAATCGGTTCTGCAACGGAAGGTGTTATGGGGCAGAACCCTTCAGCAGGAACTCAGGGAAGCCTTGCGACTGCTCTATATGGTGTGTACGGAATAAATTCAAGCGGCCCTGCAGCCGGGTTTGATGGAGATGTGCATATAAATGGTGCCGGCAAGGGAATTGTATTCAATGATGGATCACGTCAGGAAACTGCTGCAATGTCTGCATCGGTTTATGATGCCGACGGTAACGGCGCTGCTGATAATGCTGACAGGTTAGGTACCCTGACATCTGCTGATATTATTGATGCGGCCGCTGATGAGGTGAGGACTCCTATATCTGCCTGCGGTACGGTAATTACCAATTCCGGTTCTTATTATCTGACCGGTAATCTGAGCGGGTCCGGCGATTGTATTCATATTAATATTGATAATGTAAGTCTGGACATGATGGGCTTTACCATAACCGGGGACAGTACCGGAAGGGGTATATATATATCCGGCCATTCTCAGGTCTCTATTCGTAATGGTATCATTCAAAAATTCACTCAGGGGATATATGCACAACAGTTTTTCAATGGTACTGCACGGGGTATAACTCTGGATTCATTGCATGTACTGGATAATGTAGCTCAAGGTATAGTGTTGAACTCTTTTGCACAGAGTATCAATAATACCATTGTTTCCGGGAACGGATCAACCGGTATAAGCGTTGATCAGAACACTATTATTCATAAGTGCACTGTTTATGATAACGAATTTGGCATATTTGCCCAAGAGCAGACTGTCATATCTGAGACTTCGGCGTATAAAAACACAAGTGGAGGAATAGCTGTCGGTAAAGGTTCAACGGTGACTAATTCTGCTGCCTATGAAAATGGGGGTACCGGTATACAGTTACGAAACGCTGCTCTTAAAGACAGCAATGTTCATAAAAATGCCGGCATGGGAGTGAACTGTGATAACTATTGCGTGATTGCAGATAATTCCGTGACCAATAACGGCAGCGAGGGTATTAATACAGGTTCAGGCAGTACGGTCCGTAATAATGCGATTGGTGGCAATACGGGACCTGGTATTGATGCATTCAGCGATGCAAATATTATTGAAAACACGGTCAATGGTAATAACATCGGAAACTTTAATAATCAAGGCGGCATTACTGTAGGCAGTGGAAGTATAGTTAAAGCGAACCTGGTAAGCGGGAATCAGATTAATAATATTTATGTGACAGGTACTAATAACGTCTTAGACGAGAATATGGTTATAGGATCCGGCAGCGGTATTAAGTTTACTGCTGACGGCAACTATTATATTCGTAATAGGGCATCTGATAATACTACTGATTTTGATCTTGGTGTGACGACACAGACTGCTGGGAGTGGGAATGCTTCGTTTTAGAAAGATATCGAGGTTCGACCTCGATACTATGTGAGTTTTACAACGTGTATTATAATCAGGATTTATAAATAATTAATGCGGTGCGACAGGCGATATAACTGTAAAAGTAGAGAACAATATCATTTGCGGACATCCTGCTGAGGTGGAGTGTATGCCAGGTATAAATAAAGTTTAAGCAGTCTACATGCTCAGGCCTGAAATTAAGTAAATTATCAGGACTATTCTGTATGCGGTAAAAGCTACAAACTTTCCCTGTATTTACGATAGTTATCAATGCTGACAAAATAATCAGGATCTTCCAGGACATTTACATCACAGATTTTTTCTGCTTTTTTGATAAGGTGTATACAGTCTTTGCTAAGATGGCGGAGGTGAACATTCTTTCCTAAGCGGTGATACGATTCGGCAAGATTATTGATAACCTCAATGGCCGATTGATCCATGATGCGGGATTCCTCAAAGTCAATAATGACTTCCTCCGGATCATTTTGCACATCAAACTTACTTAGAAATAAAGTAGTAGAAGCAAAGAACAGCGGGCCGTAGATTTGATAATGCTTATTACCGCGCTCATCAATGAATTTCCGTGCACGAATACGCAGGGCATTCTGCCAGGCGAATATCAGAGCAGAAAGAATTACCCCGCATAGTACGGCGATGGCCAGATCAAACATTACAGTAAGAGCAGTCACCAGAACTATTACCGCCACATCCCATTTAGGGACTTTATTTATGATATTAAAGGTACTCCAGGCAAATGTTTTAATAACGACTATAAACATAACCCCTACCAAAGCGGCAATGGGTACAGCTTCTATATAAGAGGAAGTAAATAATATAAAGAATAAGAGCGCTATAGCAGCAGTGATACCGGAGAGACGTCCGCGACCGCCGGAGGTGATATTAATGATACTCTGGCCGATCATAGCACATCCTCCCATGCCGCCAAATAAGCCGTTGGTGAAATTGGCAACACCCTGAGCGACACATTCCCGGTTTCCATGTCCATGACTCTGGGTAAGTTCATCGATCAGGTTTAAGGTCATTAATGATTCAATAAGTCCGATTGCAGATAAAATCAGTGCATAGGGTGCGACAAAGGTGAGTGTTGCCCAGGTAAAAGGAACAGCAGGTAAGGCAAAACTCGGTAGCCCTGCCTGAATGCCGGTGCCGCCATTGGATTGTACAAAGGATAGAACTGTTGCTGTATCCATTTTGGTAAAAATAACCAGGATTGAAACAGCGATAATAGCGATAAGCGCCGCAGGTGCTTTTTTATGAATCAGAGGGATTATAAAAAGCATGCCCATTGTTAAGGCAACAAGACCGCTCATAGTCATAAGAGGCTGCCCCCCGAGCCAGAGTCCCTGTGCCTTAAACATGTTTAATTGAGATAAAAAGATAACGATAGCCAGTCCATTTACGAATCCCATCATAACGGAGCGGGGAACCATGCGAATAAACTTACCTAAACGAAATATTCCGGCCAGACTTTGAAAAATTCCTACAAGTAAGAGAGTGAAAAATAAATACTGCAGGCCGGCTTCAGCACCTTCTGCACCGAGCGCATTGCCTTCTCTGACCAAATTGACCATCACGACAGCCATGGCGCCTGTGGCACCTGATATCATACCGGGTCTCCCGCCGGCGATGGCGGTGATAAGGCACATCATAAAGGCCCCGTAAAGACCTACAATGGGCGAAACACCCGCTACGAATGAGAATGCAACTGCCTCAGGAACTAGTGCCAAAGCAACGGTAAGTCCTGAAAAAATATCACTTTGAATACTGCCCTTAGTGTTCGATATCATATGCTGATTTTATTCCTTAATAGCTAACTACTATTTAATATTAATGTTATTTTGTAACCAAGGAAGTATTAATACAGTGTCGGCGGGAGCGTCTTTGTAGGTCTGACTTCTATGAATATCTGAGGGTTATTCGCAATTTATACGGCCACGTGTTGTGTCGCTGAACATGCGCGAAGTTCCCTGAATTAGTACCTTATGAATCCAGGCAATCGACTGTTAGCACCAGCTTAATATAGGTACAGTCATTGCCTGGAAATTATATTATTATCTCATCTTAATCTTAGCAATTGGTCAGGTTATACTTTTCCAGGAAATCAGCAGGAATATCAGAAGTTTTTCTTCCTGCAAGACCAAAATAATATAAGGGCTTTCCATCCATTGACATCCTGTGACGGTAGCGTTCTAAATGGTAAATAGTCAAATACTTGGAAAATATCAATTCTCGAATCATTCGTGAAAATCCTGAGTTATCGGTATGATCTAAAAAAGACTCCTTAATATTAAAAGATACCCATCCTTCACTCTGAATCAGATTGAAAGCCGTGAAAAATGCCTTAGGCGGAATATCACCAAAACCAAGTGCAGCAACAGTTGTCAGACAGTCCGGCATCCAGGATGCTATTTCCTCATTAAGAGCTTCATCGTTATTACAAAAGTCTGCAACATAATATGCATCATAAATGCCTGGTCTGTCCCGTTCAGTTGCATTCTGTGCTTCCTCGATAATGTCTACACCAATTAATCTGGAAACACCATGTTTCTTTAATGCCTCTCCCATCATTCCATTGCCTGCTCCAAGATCTAAAACGCGTAACTCGCTGAGGTTGCAATCAGATTGACTGAGACTGTGTTTGAGAATCTCTGA
This sequence comes from Nitrospira sp., assembly GCA_016784355.1. Taxonomy (GTDB): domain Bacteria; phylum Nitrospirota; class Thermodesulfovibrionia; order UBA6902; family UBA6902; genus JACNKH01. Next base: position 22,256 of record JADHUV010000043.1, read on the forward strand.
TACTTTTGCTGGAGATTGACATTTTAAACGATCATAGAATAGCTGCTCATATAATCCGGGTTTATTATAAAGGGTATCATAATCATGAAAGCGGATTTTTGTTTTCTC
>JADHUV010000044.1 GCA_016784355.1 Nitrospira sp.
CTAACATTCAAGGAGAAAGGTATGTCTCTTATGAAAACAAGCATTGTCTCAGAAAAGAAAGGTAATAAGGTTAATATGAAACCCGCAAAAGATTCGTGCAAGGCTGTAAATACATATCAGAAAGGAGATGTCTATTTTATGGACACAACAACATGCTATGTAATGCAGGAGGAAAAAGAAAGGTTCATAAAGTGCAGCAACAGTTTGCTTATGCTGAAGAAGTTAATGGAAAAACATATCCTTGTGGGGATGTTTTTATCAGGAGATGATCAGTGAGAATATTGCTGGTAGTTTACGATAATGGATCTTACATAAGCTGGTTTCCGCAGGGACTCGCCTATATAGCGGCAGTCCTGAAAAAAGCGGGGCATGATGTTGAGATTTATAATCAGGATGTATATCACTACTCAGACGAACACCTGACCGAGCATCTGAAAAGAAATAAATATGACATGCTCGGGATCAGTATTATCGCTGGATATTATCAGTATCGAAAACTTTTATCCTTATCCAGGGCAATTAATGAGGTGCCGAACCGGCCATACTATGTTATAGGCGGTCATGGTCCGTCTCCAGAGCCGGAGTATTTTCTCAGAAAAACTGGCGCGGATGCTGTTGTGATAGGTGAGGGCGAGGTAACAATCCTGCAGCTTATTGATGCTATTGAGGGCAATAAAAAAATGGCAGACGTAAAAGGCATTGCATATCTCGATAATGATAAGTTGGTTCAGACGGAGCGTCAGCCTCTTATTGAAAATATTGACACCATACCGATGCCGGCATATGAGATGTTTCCCATGGATCACTATGCTTTGCTCAGATTGCCGAATATTAAGGCTGCTGAGAGGTGTATGCCTATTCTATCCGGACGTGGCTGCACCTTTACCTGTAATTTCTGTTACAGAATGGATACTGGTTTCAGGCCCAGATCTGCTGAAAGTATAATAGAGGAAATACAGCTGCTGAAAAAGGATTATAATATTCATTATATTGCTTTCGGGGATGAGCTGCTTATGAATTCGATAAAGAGAACGGAAGAACTCTGTAACGCTTTTATTAAGGCCCGTCTCAATATCACATGGGACTGTAACGGTCGTCTTAATTATGCAAAGCCGGATGTGCTGAGACTTATGAAACAGGCTGGCTGTGTATTTATTAACTATGGCATTGAAGCGGCTGATGATACTGTACTGAGGAACATGAACAAGGCACTAACGATGAAACAGATTATTATAGGGGTGGAAAATACCATAGCAGCAGGCATAAGTCCCGGGCTTAATATTATATTCGGTAATATCGGGGACAATCGGGAGACTCTTCAGAAGGGGGTTGATTTCCTTTTGAAGTATGATGATCTTTCTCAGCTCAGGACTGTCCGCCCTGTAACTCCGTATCCCGGATCGCCGCTTTATTATCATGCGATTGAAAAGGGCCTGCTTAAAGATGTTGAGGATTTCTATGAGCATAAACATTTAAATTCAGACCTGCTGGCGGTTAACTTTACGGATATGACCGATGAAGATTTTCATAAGGCGCTGCTTGTTGCAAATAAGACCTTACTGAAGCGTTATTATGATAGTAACCTTCAGAACGGACTGAAGGCCGCAGAGAAACTATATCTTGAGGGTGATGCTTCATTCAGGGGATTCAGGGATGTATAAGGGGAAAAGGGTTCTTGGTCTGATTCCTGCCAGGGGAGGGTCTAAAGGACTTCCCCATAAAAATATAAGGCCTATGGCAGGTAAACCGTTAATAGCCTGGACAATAGAAGCCGTGCTCGCATCAAAACTTCTTGATAGGGCGGTTGTAAATACAGACGATGAAGAAATAGCCGGCGTTGCCCGTGATTTTGGAGCAGAAATTCCGTTTATGCGCCCTGCAGATCTAGCCGGAGATGCAACCCCTATGATAGATGTAGTCTCTCATGCAATTGAGATACTGCGTAATGCCGGAGACAGTTATGATTATCTGGCACTCTTTGAGCCGACATCTCCCCTTCGTAAGGCAGGTGATATTGATAATGCCATTATGAAGATGATTGATGCAGAGGAGGGTGCTGACGGAATAGTCAGTGTTGGAGAGGTGCATCTGGAACATCCATCTATTATGAAACAGGTAGTTAATGATCGTGTTAGGCCGTATGCGGTTGAGGCTGCTTCTGTTACGCGGCGACAGGACCTCGGTGTGATTTATTTTCCATATGGTGTTATATACATGATAAAGACAGACCGGCTTTTAGAGACGCGCTCATTTTATCAGGAAAAAACTATACCGTATTTTATCGAACGATGGCAAAATTATGAGGTGGATGATATATATGATTTTGTCTGCATAGAAGCTATAATGAGACAAAAAATTAAGGAGGTAACGTTATGAAGGCCCTGCAGATTGGACTCGGCTCGATGGGCAAAAGAAGGATTCGCAACTTGCGTGCGCTCGGTATTGAAAATATTATTGGTTTTGATATGAGAGCTGACCGGAGAAGGGAATCAGAAGAAAAATATTCTATCAGAACTACGGACTCACTAAGTGCTGATATGCTGGATGAGAGTGATATATATATCATTTCTACCCCGCCAGACTGGCACCACGATTATATGAAACTGGCCGTCGAGCACCGCAAGCCTGCCTTTGTTGAGGCTAGTGTGATAAGCAAGGGAATGGCAGAGCTTGCAGCGGATGCAAAGCAGGCAGATGTTCTTATTGCCCCGTCCTGTACATTCAGGTTTCATCCTGGCGTCAGAAAAATTAAGGACTTGGTTCAGAGCGGTAAATATGGTAAGATCTGCAACTTTGTATATGTAATGGGACAGTATCTGCCGGATTGGCATCCCTGGGAAGATATCAGAGAATTTTATGCCGGCAAGCGTGAGACAAGTGCAAGCAGGGAGATGGTTCCATTTGAGCTTACATGGATATTAGATATTACGGGTTATCCGGAAGAAGTATTTTCATTTTACGGAAAGACGCATGATATGGGTGTTGATATAGATGATACTTATAACGTCAATATGAAGTTTCAGGGTTTTCTGGGCAGCCTGATAGTGGATGTAGTCTCAAGATTTTCAACGAGAAGTCTGACTTTGAACCTTGAAAAGGCGCAGATAAGGTGGAGCTGGGAAGAAAAAGCAGTTAAGTTATATGATGCCGAAACTGGTGAATGGGAGATATTTAAGGATCCTGAGGGCAGTGCAGAATCAGAGTATAACGTAAATATTGTTGAGGAAATGTATATAGAGGAAATGCGGGCATTTCTAGACGCGGTTAAAGGGAAAGCTGTTTTCCCCAATTCACTTGCAGAGGATATGCGTATTCTTAATGTGCTTGAAAAAGCCGAGCAGTCGAATAAAGGAATAGCTATATGAAAAATCAGATAATATGAATTGCAAAAGAGGCATAGAGCTATATGAAAAGGCAAAAAGGATAATTCCAGGAGGGACTCAGCTGCTCTCAAAAAGGCCGGAATTATTCCTTCCCGATCTGTGGCCTTCTTATTACAAAAAGTGTTCAGGGGCGGAAGTCGTTGACCTTGATGGTAATACCTTTATAGATATGAGCATTAACGGGGTTGGTGCCTGCATTCTCGGTTATGCGGATCCTGATGTTGATAATGCAGTGAAAGAAGCCATTACAAACGGAAGCATGAGTACTCTGAATTGTCCGGAGGAAATAGAGCTTGCCGAATTAATGCTTGATATACATCCATGGGCCGATATGGTCAGGTATGCAAGATGCGGAGGAGAGGCTATGACACTTGCTGTGAGAATTGCAAGGGCCTCTTCCAGGAAAGACCTTATAGTTTTTTGCGGTTATCATGGATGGCATGACTGGTATCTTTCTGCTAATCTTTCTGATGATTCTAATCTGGATGGGCAATTGCTGCCAGGTCTTAACCCGGCAGGCGTCCCCAGAGCTCTTGCTGGAAGTTCTATTCCTTTCCTGTATAACCGGCCTGAAACTCTTGATGCTATAGTGAGCGAGCATGGTGACAGAATCGCTGCTATAGTAATGGAGCCTGTTAGGCATGATGAGCCTGAGGAGGGATTTCTCGCTCATGTCAGGAAGACCGCTGATAAACTCGGGGTTGTCCTTATTTTTGATGAGGTAACATCAGCTTGGAGGCTTAATACTGGCGGGGTGCATCTTGTGCTTGGCGTTGAACCTGATATTGCCGTTTTTGCTAAAGGAATCAGTAACGGATATCCCATGGCTGCTGTTATAGGCAAACGAAGTGTAATGGAGGCGGCCCAGGAAACATTTATAAGCAGCACATACTGGACTGAAAGAATCGGGCCGGTTGCTGCCATAGCTACTATTAAAAAGATGAAGGAACATAATGTGCCTGCTCACTTAGGAAAAATCGGGCAGAGCGTTAGAAATATCTGGACACAATATGCTGTTAAATATGGTCTTAATATAAAAGTTCACGGCATACCGCCATTGAGCATATTTGTATTTGATTATGGAGAACAGACACCGCTTTTGCATACTATATTCACACAGGAAATGCTTGAACTGGGATTTCTGGCATCTAAGGCATTTTATGCAACATATGCCCACAGAGAAGATCATCTGGCTAAATATGAAGCTGCAATTGACACGGTATTTGGAATGATATCTTTGATTATTCAGCAAGGCCGGGCTGAGGATAGTCTGAAAGGTCCTGTTGCTCATAGCGGATTTAAACGCCTTGCTTAAGGATTATTGATGGTAAGGAAAGCAGGGAAAACAGTATATGGCAGGTTTAACAAGCGTGATTCCGACAATGCACTGGCTGAAGCAATAAAGTATCATCAGGCAGGCGATATTAAAAGGGCTGCAGTCATATACATGCATATACTTGAATCATCGCCTGATAATCCTGAAGTGCTGCACCTCATTGGTGTAACTTTTTACCAAGAAGGGGATAACACAAAAGCAAAAGATTATATTGAACGCGCGATTAGTATTAAACCTGATGCCTCAGCATATTATTTTAATCTAGGCAATGTCTACACCAATACGGGAGAGCATGATAGGGCAATGGAGTGTTTTCGTGAAGCTATAAGGATTGATCCTGGAAATGCTGAGGCTTACAATAATATTGGTAATGCTCTTCGAGTTAAGGGAGACAATGATGGTGCAATAGCTTCCTATGAAAAAGCTATCATACATAATCCAGAATATGCGATTGTCTACAATAATTATGGCAATCTCCTGAAAGATATGAAGCGATTTGATGAAGCTGTGACAGCTTACAGGAAGGCCATTGCTCTGGCACCAGGTCTTGCGGTAGCGTATTATAATTTGGCTTTCGCTCTGGCTGAACTTGACAAGCTGGATGAGGCGCTGGAACAGTACCGGATATGTGTTTCACTGCGGCCTGATTTTTATGCGGCATTCAATGATATGGGGAATGTTTATAAATGTCAGAATAAATTAAAAGAGGCTGAGTCTAGCTATACCCGTTCAATTGAGCTTAACTCTGACTTTGCTCCCCCTTATAATAATATGGCAGATGTCTGCCGGATTTCAGGACGTTATGCTGATGCGATTACTCTGTGTAAAAAGGCTGTTAAACTGGAGCCTTACAATGAACAATTTTATGTCAATAGCGGCAATATCTATTATGATTTTGGTGACATGAAAATGGCCGTTGCTAATTATGATAAAGCTATTGAACTTAAACAGGATTATTCTGACGCACACTATAACCGGGGTTTGGCACTATTACTTCAGGGAAATTTTAAGGAAGGATGGTCTGAATATGAATGGCGCTTGAGATGTAGCGAGATCAGTACACTGGCCGGTATTCGTGATGCCGGATTTCCTTCATGGGAGGGCTCATCTTTACAGGGAAAGACCTTGCTGGTCATTGCGGAACAGGGTATTGGCGATAGTATCCAATTTGCTCGTTTTCTGCCGATCCTGAAATCAATGGGTGCTACGGTGTTATTGGAATGCAGGGAGGAGTTAAGGCGTTTGATGCAACTATTTAACGGCGTAGATGAACTGCTTGAAGGTGTATATAAAGAGAACTCCTGTGTTGTGCCTGATTTGCAGGTAAATTTATTGAGCCTTCCTGCTCTTTTGAATGTTAATAGTAGAAAAGATATTTCAGCTGAACCATATCTAAGCGTGATGTCAGGTGACCATAATAAATGGCAGTCGATAGTACGAGGCGACTTTCTTAAGGTCGGGGTCATATGGTCTGGAAATCCGTCGCATCGTCGTGACAATCAGAGATCATGCCGTCTAAATAATTTTGCTAAACTTTTCGATCATCCAGGTGTAAGTTTTTACAGCTTTCAGAAAGAAGTAGAATATGGAGACAGGGCGACGCTTAGAGAATATGGGATTCCTGTGCTTGGAGACAGGTTCACGGATTTTTATGATACCGCAGCGGCAATATCTTGTATGGATTTAGTCATAACGGTAGATACGGCAATAGCACACCTTGCCGGGGCACTTGGTATTCGAGTCTGGACGATGATTCCTTACGTACCTGACTGGCGCTGGATGAATAAGGGAAATACTACATACTGGTACAGTTCGATGCGCCTTTTTCGGCAGATTGAGTTTGGTAACTGGAGGGGAGTGATCGATTCAATGACCAATGAGATTAAACAACTACCCACAATGGAAAGGAGTGCTCAATGAGTAATGATATGGATTTTAATATGGATATGCTGAATCTGAATGAGTTTATCCCCATTCAGAGGCAGAAGTCGCTTAATACCGCTGACTCAGAAACACGAGCAAGATATCTTAATAATATTGAGGTTCTTGCAGAAAATCACCCCGAGCTGATTGAGATTATTGAAGCTGCTGAAATTGATGAAGAGCGGATACAACTCGCTGAGTCTGAAAGCGGGTTGCCTCGAATTATTTATAATCAGGATAATGGAGAGAAACTGTTTATACACAACGCCGAAGATCCTAAGGATTGTGCAAAACAGGGAATAGAACTGTTAGGTACACTTGATAATGAAGGGATCATAGTCCTGTTCGGTTTTGGTCTTGGTTATTTTACCGAAGAGTTATCAAAACTTATTGATAAAGGGTATCTGATTGTTGTTTACGAGGCCTCACCTGAATTGTTTAAGTTTGCTATGCATGTACGAGACTTGCGTAATGTTTTTCAGTCTAAACATGTGAAATTTATATTAGGAGAAGACGCAGAAAATTTTAGCGTTATTTCCAATCAGCATGATCTCATTATTAATGGAAGATTCTGGGTAGTAAAACATGAACCCTCTGTTAAGGTGAATCCTGGTGCTTATGAGCAGTTTTTGACAAGAGTTCAAGAGGAAAAGAAGATAAGTGATCTCGGCATTGCGACAATGGTTAATCGAGGGCGGGAGTTTGTGAATGCTTTTCTCCAGAATGTTCATTCCATTATAAGAAAGCCCGGAGTAAATAAACTGAAAGACATCTTTAAAGGCCGTCCGGCGATAATTATATCAGCAGGGCCTTCGCTTGATCATAATTTACATTTGTTGAAGCGGGCAAAAGGGAAAGCCGTTATTATTGCCACCGGAGGGGCGCTTCCGACATTGTTAGCAGCAGATATTCTGCCTGATATGGTAGTTGAGATTGACCCGACTGTAACTAATATTGAAGATAAGTTTAAGGATGTCCCTGTACTTTCTCAGGTTCCGCTTGTATGTCTTTCGCAGTATACCCCTGAGTTGATAGATTTGTATCCTGGGCCTCTGTTTATAAATGAGGTTTCTGCCAATGTCGCAAATGTTTGGCTGCAATCGGCATGGGAGCCAAAAGGTTTTGTTGAACTATTTGGAGGATCTGTGGCTCATATTGCATTTGCGACTGCTGAGGTAATTGGTGCGAGCACGATAGCGATGGTTGGACAGGATTTATCTTATTCCGGTAATCGTGTCCATACAATAGGGTATACGGATGATCTGGACAGAAAACTGGCAGATGAAAATGATTCTATAGGAAATGCGGTTCCCGTGCTGGACATATTTGGAGAAGAGGTATCTACTATTCCTCAGTTTTTGACTTTCAAGACATCATTTGAAAGCCGGATCAGGGAACGTAGTTTGAATGTTGTCAATGCTACCGAACGCGGCCTTGCTATAAACGGAGCGGAAACTATGCGGCTCACAGATTTTCTGTCAGAATATTGCGACGATCTAGAAGCGATTGATACTTTTGCGATCTTGAATGATCTGGCAAACCAGCCCAATATATACAGTATTGAGACGATTCTGAATGAGGTTAAGTATATTAGGGATAAATACACAGAGATATCCAGAAATTCCAAAATTATATTAAAGCACATCAAATCGGTAAAAAAATTAAAGGTCGAGGAAAACCGTGATTCACCGGAATTGAATAATGTGCTGAACAAAATAGAGAAATTGACTGAGAAAATAAAGGATCCCGCATTAAATATTATAGTCGGTTACCACTATGGACTGGAACTTCACCTTAGAAAACAGTCAGTTGTGGGTATTGATGATATTGAGGATAAATGGGAGATGCTTGATAGTCAGCTTAAGAGGGGTGAATTTTATTACAAGGAAATTCTTACGGCCTTGAAGCTTTTCAACAAGCAGCTTGATAAACTTATTACCTCAATAGAGTTTGAGAAGAGTATTGATATTTTGCTGGCAGATGATAGTCAGACTCTTGAAATGCGGTATCGCAAGACTGGTCTGATGTACCGCAATGCCGGAATAGCAGCAGGTGCGGAAAAGTATCTTTATAAAGCTATACAGATGATCGGAGATGATACGGCATTATCTGAAGAAAATAGTAAGCTTTACTTTGCTCTGGTAGAAACCTATATGAAGCAGTTCAGATACTATGATGCCGAACAAATTATCGAAAAACTCTCAATAGGTTTAACAGCAATTAGAAGTGCTGCAGCCATTAATTTAAAAGGGAAAATCAGTAGTATACAAAAAGAAATACAGAAAAAAGTAAGAGAGTGGGAGGGCCGTAAGTCCAGCATGTCCAGTCTGCTGACAGCGGCAGAAATCAAATACGGGAGTGATAAGGAATCCGGATATTTTTATTTCCGGGTTAAAGATTATGCGAGGGCTAAAAAATCCTATCAGAAACTGCTGGAGGGGATTCTAGCCGAGAAGCAATATGATAAAAAGAGCATTGCTATTGCATATTATGGCATCGCCCATTCACATATTGCACTGGATGAACTGGATGCAGCAGTTGAACTACTTGAAAAGGCAATAGAAAATGATTCGGAAAATCCTATTTTTTATCGAGATCTTTCGCTGATTGCATTTAAGAACGATAATATGGAGCATGCACAATTATTTTTAGAAAAAGCAGTGGATCTTGATAGCGGTAATCAAGGAATGATTAAGCTCCTGGCAGATTTATATATTGCGACTAATCAAAGTGATAAAGCGATTTTTCTGTATGAGGATTTTTTAAAGCATTCTCCGCCAAACTTGTCTATACAGCATGATCTGGCCATGATTTATATGAATTTAATTAAAAGATGTAAGTGAACGCCTAAGTTACTAGATGATTTTTTTGTAACATAAATGAAAAAATAGCCGCCATGCATGTTTGGGCGGCTATTTTTTTATATATTTACGCATTTTTCAAAATAAAGTGTTTTTTATTTTACAGGGAGTCTATATTAAAAAAGTAGTTAATAAATAAATAGATAAGTACAATAATCATGATAATACATTAAGTTTAACTGATTTGAAAAGAGCGATATTTCAATTTATTTTGATAAAATTAAATAAAAGTCTAAAGTTTTCCTTGAAACATCCGTATAGATATATAGAAATAAAAAAGGAGTAATGGTTAAGAAAGGAGGTGTAGAAGTAATCTGAACATATAGAATCATATTTTTTGATACTTTAGAGTTCAGGAAAATCATTACAAATGAATGCAGGTATAGGCCTGCTTAGTACAGGGCAAGGATGCCCGCAAGTTGGTTACAAGAAGTGACTGACTTTTTAACATTTCAAGGAGGAAACAATGGCTCTCGTAGTTAATTCAAACATCGCCTCAACAAACGCACAAAAAAATCTGGGTACAAGTCAAAGTAAACTGAATAAATCTCTGGAAAGACTCTCATCAGGTTTGAGAATCAACAGGGCATCAGATGACGCTGCTGGTCTTGCTATTGCAACAAAGCTTAGTGCTCAGGCAAAAGGTCTGCAGCAGGCAGCCCGAAATTCAAACAATGCTATCACTCTGGTACAGACTGCTGAAGGCGGACTTAACACAGTCGACAACATACTTCAGAGACTTAGAGAACTTGCTGTTCAGTCAGCATCAGATGATAACACCTCTTCTGACCGTAGCAACTTGTCTCAGGAAGCCAGCACACTCACCGCTGAGCTTACCAGGCAGGCGAACGCTTCAGAGTACAACACCAATTCACTGCTGGATGGTTCTTTTAAGGACTCTAATTTCCAGGTTGGTGCTAACTTTGGCCAGAAAATCACATTCACTATTAGTGACGCACGTGGTAAGTCAATCGGTGGACGTGCAGAGTTCTCTGCCAATATTGCTGATGGTGTTACAAATGCAACTAATGGCAACTTTGGTGCAAGTGAAGTAAAGCTGAATACTTATGGTGTTGAGTCAACAAGTTCAACAGATGACCAGTTCTCAGTTCTGGAAATCCAAGCTGGAGGTCTCGCAAGTAGTGCTGATGTTTCAAACATATCCGGTACGGTCAGTCTCACAATTAATAACACTGAAGTTGTAATTACCGTAGCAAGCGTTGCTGGTGAGGGTATGAGTGCAGCAAGGCTCGCCGATACGATTGTTAGTGCTATTAACGGTGCCAAGATCACCAATGTTTCTGCTTATGCAATGGGAAGTGTCTACGTTCTTAAGGCAACTAAAGGTGCTGATCTGGAACTTGGACTTTCTGCCGCAGCAACAAGTGGCACATTTGCAGATGGTATCTCATTGATCGGAATGAACAATGCTAGTACTATGTTCGGCTCTGCTGCTGTTTCAGGCAGTGATGTTCTCAACTCAAACGGCGCGTCAAGCGCTATCGCAAAGTCTGTTGCTATTAATGCAGTTAAGAATAGTTCAGGAGTTACCGCAACAGCTCAGTCAAACGTTGTAACTGCTGATACAGCTGTTGCAGCAGCTACAATTAACTCAGGTGAGATTTATATTAATGGTGTGAACATTGGAGGTGTTTCGGTTACAGCAAGTGATTCTACCGGCGCCCTTGTAAGTGCTATTAATGATGTATCTTCATCTACTGGTGTTACCGGTACTACGGACGCAAACGGCAAGCTTGTTCTTACAGCTGCAGACGGCAGAAATATATCTTTGTCCACGAAGAACTCTACGATCTCCGCGACTACCTTAGGTATGACTGCTGCCCAGTTTACGAACAATACTGCAGTATTCAGGTCTGCTATTCAGCTTAATGATGACCAGTCATTTGAGATCACAGGCTCTCTCGGAGACCTCTATGCAAGCACCACCAATGCTTACACAGAGACGGGAGATGCAAGTAAGTCTGTTGCAGTTGATCAGAGTAGCTTCAATATTGCTTCAATGTCTATCAACACGCAGGCCGATGCTGAAGCTGCGATTCTGACTATTGATGCGGCTCTTGATGATGTAAACAGTGCTCGTGCTGAAATCGGTGCTATTCAGAACAGGCTGGAGTTCACGGTTGCAAACCTTGAAATTGCAAATGAAAACACCCTGGCATCTGAAAGCCGGATCAGGGATGCTGACTTTGCAAGTGAGACAGCAACTTTTACCAGAAGTCAGATTCTGACTCAGGCAGCAACGGCCATTCTCGCTCAGGCAAACACACTGCCTCAGCTGGCTCTGCAGTTGCTTGGATAAGAAGTTTAAGATCGCGGATAGCGGGGGCTTTGCCCTCGCTGTCCAATATCTTATTATAGTTGCCGAGGGATAGGAGGTTGTTGAAATGAATATAAATAGTATAAATTCGGTAAGGCCTGAAATAGAACGTACTAACCCGAATAATACTACCGCTAAGGTTAAGCAGGCAAAGAATATTGAGCATGTGCAGCAACAGAGCGGAAAGAAATTAGATGATGACGTTGTTACTAATAAGGCCACAGTTGAGATACCTTTGGAAAAGCTTGAAAAAGCAGTTGAAGATGCCAATGAAGCTGGGCAAATGCTGAAACGGGAACTCAATTTTTCTGTTGATAAAGAGAGTGAAGAAGTAGTAGTGAAGATTATAGATAAGGAATCTGGTGATGTAGTAAGACAGATTCCGGCAGACGAAATGATGCGTATATCTGCACATCTTAATCAGTTGCGTGATATGAATGACCAGGTATTGAGCGCTGCAAAATCAATAATTCTTGATATTGAGGGGTAGGCAAAAGCGCAGGCAAGGACATTTACGCTTTAAATTAAGGGTTAGAACGCCCTATTGACATAGCCAGTTTGTTATTTGAAACAGCCAGGTTAAGTAATGCCAGAGCTGTTTAATTTTGTTTCTTATTTTTTATAGCTTATTTACTGTCTAAATAATGTTTAAAATCATATAGTTAAAAACATTACGAGAAATATCAATAAAATACATAAAAAAGCTAAAGTTTTTCCAGTAAGGAACCGATATAATTATATAGAATATATAAAATTTAGCTTACCACTACAAGGAGGTAGTAAATGGCTATATCAGGAATCGCATCATCCGGACTTATTTCCGGCCTTAACGTCTCAGAAATCGTTTCATCAATAATCCAGCAGGAAGCTCGTCCAATGCAGTTGCTGGAGACAAGGCAAAATGACTACCGTTTGCAGATTGCATCAGTATTAAGCCTTTCATCAAAGCTATCCTCATACAAATCAACAATGGAATCACTGAATAATGTTGAAAAGTTCAACACTAAATCAGCATCTATCACTACGACATCCAATAATGTGGAACTGGCAACGGTTTCTACGGATAATACTGCTGCGAACGGCACATATTCTATAGATATAAATCAGTTGGCTGCATCACATAAACTTGCCTCTCAGGGTTGGTTGGATAAGAACTCTACAGTAGTGGCATCATCTTCGGGTAGCCTTAAGTTTAAGATTGGCAGTGATGGTGCTGAAACAAGCATAGGCGTGACGACCTCAATGACTCTTGAGGGCCTGATGGATAAAATAAATGATGCTGATGCCGGTGTAACAGCAACAATTGTTGATGATGGGACAGGTTCGACTCCATACCGGCTTATTATGACAGCAGACAATTCCGGATCTGCTAATGCTATTACTATAACGCAGAATGACACAAGTCTTGATTTTACGAATAAGAAGGTGGAGGCTGGATATGCTTACACTACCAATACTTATTCAGGAACATTTGCCTCGAATGATGGGAATAACTATACGGGTACAACGAACAAGACTGTCATGATGCAGGTTGTGACCGGAGGTGCTTCTGCAACGGCTACATATAAGTATTCTGTAGATGGTGGTATTAATTGGCTAGGATATGGTGGTGCAGCTTTCAGTTCTTCTGCAACTGCTGACACAAGCGGTGGAGCTATTACTACCAGTACATCATTAAAAGCAATTGATGGGAATGCAAGCACGAATGAAGGCGTAACCGCATCGTTTACTGCTGGCAGTGATCTTGTTGTAAATGACAAATTTACAATAGATGTTTTTAATCCTCAAATGCAGGCAGCACAGGATGCCGTTATTGAGATTGATAATGCGACCATTGTAAAGAGTAGTAACGTAATTACTGACTCTATTCAGGGTATTACGATTAATCTCCTTAAAGCTGACTCTACAGAAAATTTAACTCTCACTGTTTCATCGAGCAGTGCCTCCGCAAAAAGTGCGATTGAAGAATTTGTATCCGCCTATAATGAACTCTTCAGTTTTGTAGAGGAACAGTTAAGTTTCGATCCTGATGAAGAAATAGCAAACCCTCTTTTAGGCGATCCGACATTGCTGGAGATTAAACGGAAAATAACTAATACGGTCTCTGGAGTGATTCCTGGGCTTCCTTCAAACTCTTATACAAACTTGTCGCAGATCGGAATTACAACGGATTATCTGACCGGGGAACTTAAGCTTGATAGTTCTGTGCTGAGTGGTGCCCTTGGTACTAATCCTGAAGCGGTATCTAAACTCTTTGTTGGGACCGGAACACCGACGAATACATCAATCAGGTATGAGGGTAAGACCTCTTCAACTGAGGGCGGAACCTATAATATGACTATCTCAGTCGCTCCTGAACAGGCTACACTCAGTGGTGATAACGATTTATCTTCAACCGGTCTCGGAAGTGAGGAAACGCTGATCTTTAAGTTTTCTGATAACTATACAGATACTAACGCCTCGTTCACTTCTACATCAGTCACCTTGAGTGCTGGTTCAAAAATTAATACTATAGTTAATGATATAAACAGTAAATTTGCAACTCAGGGCTTGGCCCTTACAGCCTCAAATAGCAGTGGAAAGTTAAAGATTACTTCAGATAACTATGGAGAGGATATTCACCTGCAAATTACGAGTGACCAGGGTGCCGCCAGTGATCAGGTATTTGACACTTCAGGGTCGTATACAGATCAGGGAGTGGATATTGCCGGTACTATTAATAATCATGTTGCCTCTGCTGATGGTAATATTTTGACAGGTACAGCCGGTTTTCCAGAGGCAGGTCTTCAAGTCAGTACCACATCCAATCAAACAGGTCTGTTTGGAAGTATCACGGTTTCATTAGGAATGGCGGATCGTCTGCCCTCCATACTGGATTCATATGTTAATTTGGAGACCGGAATTTTGAAAAATAAGGAAGATTCTTTACAGTCTTCTGTGGATGATCTGAAAAATAGAATTGATATTATGGGTGGACGGCTTCAGGATCAGGAACAACGGTTGCTTCGGGAGTTTACAAGACTGGAATCAACGCTTGCGCAGTATGACAGTTTAGCTAATTTTATGGCCACTGCCCTGTCATCACTCCCGAAAATCGGAAGATAAATTCAAACGGAATTGAATTTAAATAACACTGTAAAACACTGTCAAGGAGGATAGTAAAATATGAACACATTTGCTCAGTACAGGGAAAGTGAAATGTCGTCAGCATCTCCGGAGAAAACCGTACTAATGCTGTTTGATGGCGGAATACGTTTCCTGAAAAAGGCGGTCAGTGAGGTAGCTGAAAATAATATCCCTGAAAAAGCAATTCTGATAGAAAAAACTGCCAAGATTATAGAATATCTGCAGTCATGTCTTGACTTGGAAAAGGGCGGAGAGATTGCGGAAAATCTTGAACGACTTTATCACTATATGCTCATTAGGCTTACTGAGGCTAATCTTAGGAATGATGTCGCAAAAATGGAGCAGGTGATTGAGCTGTTATCGACTGTTAGAGAGGGTTGGAGCGGTATTTGTAACACAGGGCCTTCTGCTTCCGTATCAACAGCAGGGCATCAAGGACAACCTTATGCCGCAGGTGCTCAGCAAACAAAAAAACTTGCCATAAAAGTCTGATTTTCAGATAATATAGGGCATGTTTATATTGATGAAATTACAAAGGCAGCAAGTATGAAATATGATAGCGATCAAATAATAGCTTTGTATCGGCAGTTGCTTACGGTGTCTCAGCAGGAGCAAAAGGCACTATGTGAAGACCGGATTGAGGAACTAACACATTTTCTAACTGAAAAGGATAGTATTCTTGAGGAACTTCGCAAAACTAATACTGATCCCCCGCCTGATTTGACAAAATTTCAACGTAATGAGATTGAGGGGCTTATAAAGCAAATTATGGAGATAAATAAGTCAAATGAAGAAAAAGTCAGACTCATTCAAGATAAGATGAAGAGTGAACTCACTGACATGGACAAGGGGCATCGGGCGATCAAAGCGTATAAGGCTTATTCAAAGTAGTGCCTCTACTCACTCACTTATATGTTTGATGTGATTTTTTTAATTTTATAGATTATAAATAATGTGCAGGCATATAATGACCTGTTACTAATTACTTTAGGGGTTGCATTGGATAAGTCTGCTTTTAAAATACTTGTAGCTGATGATGATGAAATTGTCCGTGACGTGGTAGTAAAATTCCTCGCAGGAGATGGATATTCTTTGCATGCTGCCAGCGATGGACTCGAGGCAATTAAGATCTGCAGGCGTGAGGATATCAAGTTAATACTCACAGACTTGAGGATGCCCGGGGCGGATGGCATGGAAGTCTTAAGAATGGCGATACAGCATGATCCTAAAATTTGTGTTGTCATGATGACTGCATATGGAACTTTGGATACCGCTTTGGAAGCCATGAAAGAGGGGGCTTATGATTATATCGTTAAGCCTTTTGTTATGCAGCAACTTCTATTGGTCGTACGTAATGCGTACAGAATGGCCGGCTTAATTGAGCAGAATGAAAGCCTGTCGCGTGACCTGCGTGAGACTTATCATAAACTTGAGGCTGTAAATCCAGCGGGTTCTGAAAGCAGGTCATTGGACAATGCAAGTTCTGACCCTGAACAATATATTTTAAAGCTTAAAGAATTAAATGTAATTGATGAGGGTGAGGTCAGGTTATTTATGGAAAGACTGCACCCCCTTAGTTCTAATAGCGATATGAAAAAATATAGCTCTATTGTTAATGGTTTGAAAACTAAACAATAAAGTAGAAAAGAGATTTTATTAGTTATTTGATAAGGAGGAATGGTGGCGAAGGATAAAAATATGAAATTAACGGATTCAGAAAAGCGCGAATACTTCAGGGTTGATGATATTATTTCGGTTGTAGCATCTCCGATCAATGCCGGAAAAATGGGTAATCCTGAACAGTTTAAGGCTGCTATGGGATCCAAAGTTTTGCCTCTTGGGGAAGCACGGGACGAATCAGCTTCTCATGAAGAAATTGAATATACCTCTATTACTGCTGAAAACAGGATGCTTTTTGAAATTATATCTGAAATGAAGTCTAAGCTTGATTTTATTATTAACCATTTCATACTGGAGCGAGAGGGGCTTTTATCACCTGAAAAAAAGCCTGTTAATATCAGCGCTTCGGGTGTGAGGTTTACTGTTGATTATCCGGTGAAAGTGAATGATATTATGGAGGTAAAGCTACTGCTTCCTACTCATCCACCTGTTGCTGTTTTGGCATATGGCGAAGTTATAAGGGCTGATAAAATTAATGATAATACATACGAAGTTGCGTTGGAATACTTGAATATGGGCGAGTCTGCAAAGGATAAAATAATACAGTATACAATGGACCTTGAACGAGAAAGTATAAGAAAACAAAGAGAGTCTCAATAAGTAAAACTGTGAAATTAGATAGCATTAAAGTTCTTTTAATAGACGAAAACAGTAAAGACTGCGAGGCATTTGCAAGATCTTTAAAAGCACTTATCCCTTCCTCAAGCTTCATCGCATCAGCCAATATTAATTATGCCCTCGAGCTTGTATCATTAAGTCAGCTCGATATTGTTTTTGCAAGTGAGTTAATTGTCAAAGTTGATCGAAAATTCTTCACCAAACTTTTTGATAATGGCTTGAAAGCAAAGGTAATAATAGTAAAAGAGATTGGCGCTGGTACATGTAAGAATCAGGGTGACTATAAATATGCTGCGGGATGTATTGTTAAGGGGCGCGGCATGAAAATGGCTTTGAAAAAGATACTTGATAATCTTGATAATCTGAATGCTGCTGGCGCCGCACACGTGTGTGAGGAGTATGAGTTACAGTCGCAGTTATTTCAGCAAATACATAAAAGTCAAAAGTGGTGGCAAAATATTATTGATGCCATAACGGATTACCTGTTTGTGATAGATAGAAATTACAGTATTCTTAGAACAAATAAATCTTTTGCAAACCTTTTCCAAAAAGAACCGGCTGATATTATTATGGTTCCGTATTTCAAGTTGTTTGGTATTGAAAAACCTCATGACTGGTGTGTTGTACCAGAACCAGGTTCGGTGCTAAGACCTGGTTCCGTTGAGAAGGAAATTAATGACAATTTGTATTTAATCAGTTATTTTCCCATATTCTTTGATGAAAGCGAATCTGTTGTCTACATAATTAAGGACATAACGGAAAACAGGAGACTCAAGGACCAGGTGTATCATTTGGATAAATTGTCTTCCCTTGGAACCCTGACCTCTGGAGTTGCGCATGAGATCAATAACCCGTTAACCGGCATTATCGGATATACAGAGATGCTTCTTATGAGACCTCTGGATGATACCATGAAAGAATATTTAAGCAAGGTATATCAGTCTGCAATCAGGTGCAAAAAAATAGTTGCCAATATGCTTACCTTTTCCCGGCAGACTCCGCATCAGAAAAGCATTGAGAATCTAAATGAAATCATAGACAGTACTATTGACATTCACGAGTATTGGCTGAAATCAGCTAATGTTGAGGTAGTAAAAGATTACGGTAAAATACCCGCGATAGCGCTTGACCGACAGCAGGTACAGCAGGTTATTTTAAATTTGATTATCAATGCAGAACATGCTATTTCAGATACCTTAAGAAAGGGTAGCATAACTTTTATTACAGGAATAGATGAAACGTCAGACTATATATTTATTAAGGTGATAGATAATGGCAAAGGCATATCTTCTGATGTTATGCAAAAAGTATTCGATCCTTTTTTCACCACTAAACCTGTCAATGTAGGTACTGGTCTGGGACTCTCCATCGCTCATGGAATCATTGCCGAGTTGGGGGGGGCGATGCATGTCGAAAGTATAGAAGGAGAGAGTACTACTTTTACCATAACTTTACCGGTCTCGCAGGATAAGGCAATTACTTGAAGGAATCCTTAATAATCTTTGATATGGATCCTTCTTGATTTTTGTAGCTAATATCTTCTGTATTCGATGACCCTATGCTTAATGATGGGAGATCTTGCATTCCGTCAGCGTTAATCGTTTCTCCGTCATCCAGAATAGTAGCGTATTTAACTTCAGGGAAGTTGTCATCCTCTGACATAGGAATGGGTGCCGGCAGTCCCTCAATGCCATTTCTGAGCACTACAGGACCCCATTTTTTGTCGATTATCGGCTGAGTATTATCAGCATCTATAACCTGAGTAGAGGATTCATCCATGACAATTGTATTGTTGTCAGCCGTGATAACAGGGCCGCTTATAGCCGGCATATCTCTTTCTTCCTGTGATTTAGGCGTAAGTATTTCCTTGCCAAGTCGTTCTTTCTTTATTGCATCTAAAGATACATAATCCTCAAGTTTCAGGTCAGGAAGTTTTATATGCGCATATATCTTTGAGTATTTTGGTGCAGCAATGCCAGCTAGTTTTTTCTCAATTCCAATCTGCCTGTCATCTGACTGAGCGTTCTTAAGAATTACTGTTATGCGCCTGTTACGGGGATCTGCCGGAGCATCCTTGAGGTATGGTTGTGTGTCAGCAAAACCTGCAATTCTAATAATGCGAGATGACTCTACTCCATTAGCCTGCAATGCCCTTCTTGCAGCTGCAGCCCTATCGATCGAGAGTTCCCAATTACTATAATCTTTACCTGCATACTTTGTAGAGTCAGTGTGTCCCTCCAGTATGATTTTGTTTGGCAGGTCTGCTATAAACCTACTGAGCAGGCTGAAAACCTCCTTGCCTTTAGGTGTCATCTCGCTGCTTCCACTTTTGAATATAGCGACCCCTTTTTGATCAACTATTTCAATTTTCACACCTTCATCTTTAGGGTCAACATTTGCGGGGTTATTATCACTATTTTGTTTTGCAGCACCTGCTGTTGTGCCGTCATAATTTAGTATCGCACCTATCGCCTTTACACCCTGTTTTTTATTTACTTCATCAATATTGTAGTTGTCTCCATACGTTTCACGAAAAACGAGTTCCTGTGTAGTACCTGCATCGTCGAAAATCTGGCTGGTTTTCCCCATGAAAGAGTTACCGCCTTCGGTGTAAATGCTGAATTGTTTGAAATATGCAGATACACGTATTCTTTTCTCAGGTGATGACATACTCAATAGCCAAAGCAGCAGAAAAAATGCCATCATAGCCGTAACAAAGTCAGCATACGCAACTTTCCAGGCGCCGCCGTGATGGGCTGCATGACCACCTTTTTTGACCTTCTTTATGATAATAGCTTTTTGCTTGCTCATGATCTTAGCGACTCTTCAAGTTCATTGAAAGTTGGTTTCTCAGTGGATGGTATAGCCCTTCTTGCAAATTCCACTGCTATTTGAGGAGCTGCTCCGCCTACAAAAGATACTAGAGCAACCTTGATAACCAGGAAAATGATTGAGCCTTCATTGGCATTGTGTTCAAGGTTCGTTCCGAAGGGAGAAACAAAGCCGTATGCCATTAAGATTCCAAGGAATGTTCCAACCAGTGCAGCTCCGATATGATGTCCCAGTACCTCGGGTGGTTCAGCAATTTTGCCCATTGTAAGAATAACACCGAGAACAGCTGCAACAATACCGAGTGCAGGAAGAGCATCGCCTACTCTGGTAATACTCTGAGACGCTGAAAGAGACTCTGTATGGTGCACCTCGGCCTCCATCTCCATAACGCTATCAAGTTCAAAAGGAGTGACATTGGTCGATATAACAACCTTCAGGTTATCTGCAATATATCCGACCGCATGGTGGTTTGCTGATATTTTCGGGTACTTAGCGAAAATTGCGCTCTCCGCAGGATTTTCAATATCCGACTCAATTGCTATCAGACCTTCTTTTCTCATCTTTGAAAACAATGCATTCATTAAGCCCAGAGCTTCAAGGTACTCCTCTTTACTCGGGGCTTTACCCGTAAAGATGAGAGGTAGTTTTTTAACTACATCCATGAGAACCTTGGTTGGATTCGATATTAACATTGATCCCACTGCGGCACCACCAATGATTATAAGCTCAGCCGGCTGCCATAATACGTGCAGGTTACCATGGCCCAATACATATCCACCTATTACCGAAGCAAGAACTACTATTATCCCGATTATTGCAAACATGGTATATTTCTGATATGAAAGGCCGGATTACTGATCAGGCTATTCATATGCTCCTCTCTCTTCATATGGTTTTCAATTACCCATCTATGTGTGTGTTGCTGATTTATATGTACAAGTTCAGCATATATTTACTTGTAACAGCGCACATGCCAATGGGCTTTTTATCTATTAATATAGTCGGCAGATACGTCAGGAAACTTTAACTCCAGAAATGTCTTAACCTTTTGAAATAATTAAAGAAGATTTGTAATATGCATTATATTTAAGCACATTTTAGGAGCATTAAATGCATTTGCTTTAAATCGGAACTTTTAGACGGTTACTTGATTATTACGACGGTCTTTATTTATCGTATTCAACAGGAGATGTTAAAATGGAATGTAAAACAGAGATAAATAAGAAAAATTGCAATTGTACGTATGAACCATGTCCCAGAAAACATAAGTGTTGTGAGTGTATTACTTATCACCGGGGCAATAGTGAACTTCCCGCATGTTTTTTTACTGCGGAGCAGGAACGTACATACGACCGATCAATAAAATTTTTCATTAAGTCTCACACTTAATGTCCTTGATTTAATCTTGATATAAATGATTTGTAGCCGGAGTGGTGGAATGGCAGACGCGGTGGACTCAAAATCCACTGTCCTTCGGGACGTGGGGGTTCAAATCCCCCCTCCGGTACCATTATTTACAAAGACTTACAGGATTTGAGCAGTTGCCTTGCTCTCCTCTGATTTTCGCATTGTAACCATATTGTAACCATCCTGAGCTTCTTTCAGCTTCTCAGACGTATCTGAGTGCATCTGAGACACCTTTTCAGACGCGCGCATGAGGTCATCTTCGTTTGCAATGTTGTAACGGTCAAAAACCGACCGGAATCCACCGTCATTATATTCTTGAAAATCAGGCGATTACCATTCGGCAAGAACTTGAAATCTGAAAAATGGAGGCCTGAACTTCCCATTTAAAAATTCAAGTAAAATTTTAAGCAGCCTTCTTTACTTCCTCCTTCATAACGTAGTCACGATCTTCTTTAAGCATTTTAAAAAGTACTTTTATAACTTGCCTGGCTAAACATCGTAATGCATG
>JADHUV010000045.1 GCA_016784355.1 Nitrospira sp.
TACCTGATCTAACAGTAGAAAGTCTTGATCACGATAATGCTACGGCTATAGCTGTGCTTGATTCAGGGGTTATTGGTGGACACCCTCTAATTTCTGAAACTCTTGCTGAAGAAGAGTCTTTTATTGACGGTATTGATCCTGCGGATGACTCAGGTCATGGGACTGCTGTCTCAGGGTTTGCTCTTTATGGAGACCTAGAAAAGTGTGTAACTCAAAGAGTTTTCACCCCAACGCTTAAACTTCTGAGTGGCAAAGTGTTGTCCGGGGATGGTGCTGAGTATGACAGAAAGCTCATTGCATCACAGGTAATTGAAGCCGTAAATTATTTTAACGGTGAACTAGGATGTAGGATATTTAATATCTCATTTGGTGATGCCCAACAGCCTTATGATGGTAAGCACGTTAAAGGATTGGCGGTAGTCCTTGATGAACTAGCTCGCAAGCACAACATTCTTTTTGTCGTATCTGCTGGCAATTATAGAGGCTCAGACACTCTCCCGGCAGATTGGTTAGCTGACTATCCAGGATATTTGTTTGATCAGGAAGCACGTATCATTGACCCCGCCCCTTCTCTCAATTCTATCACTGTCGGAAGCATTGCAAGATATGACAAAGACAGTTACTCAACCCGTTATCCTCGAGATATTAATCATCAACCGATAGCTCGTGTCAATGAGTTATCTCCCTTTACTAGAACTGGCCCTGGACCAAACAGGGCAATCAAGCCAGATTTAGTAGATTACGGCGGCAATGTTAGTATTGATTTAAGAACGGGTGGTGAACCTAGATTTAATCCAGTTGACCCCAATATTGCAGAGATTGCCCTTAAACACACATATGTCGGAGACAGGTTGTTTCTCCCACTTATCGGGACAAGCTTTGCGGCCCCCAAAGTGGCTCATATTGCCGGAAGGTTATTAAATGAGTATCCAGATGCATCAGCAAATTTAGTTCGCGCATTGTTACTACTGCACGCTAGTCATCCCGAAAATGTGCAAACACTCTTAGAAGATGTTGGGGAGTCTGCAAACGAAGCCGCCTTTTATAGCTATGGATATGGTCAGCCTGATTTGAATAAGACTCTATATTCACTTGAAAATTGCGCCACTCTCATAGCCGAAGAGAGCATTGATTCCAACCAAAGTCATTTTTACGAAATTCCTCTTCCTGAAGATTTTCTGACCGTTGCTCGATGCGATAGGTCTATTCGTGTTTCCCTTGCCCATACACCTATTTGTCGGTCAACTCGTAAATCATACAAAGGCTCAAATATCACCTTTAAGATTGTTTTAGAAGATGATCTCGACATTTTGGCAAATCGATTTCGCCAAGGGTCAGATTTAGATAATATTTCAGAGTTCCAAGGATTCTCTCCTGGTGGCCAACTAAGGGGCCGAGGGTCTGCAATGACATCTACAAAGTCCATAAAAATGGTATCAAGTAATTCCAGCCTTATAAATGGGAAACGACTATTTGTTGTTATAACGCACCAGCTTAAAGATTGGGCGGAAGGATTAATTGAAGGGCCAGAACCATATGCACTTGCTGTAGTTTTGGAAGATAGAGGCAGGGAAGATGTTAGATTATATAGCCAACTTAGAACGAGACTCAGACAAAGAACCCGCCCACGAGTCCGCATATAGAATATTAGACCATACATATAAGCGTAATTCCACAGTAGGTGATGTCAAGACTCCATTCTTCAGCACCTTCTCAGCATAATAATGTGACGAATCGTCGAAAGACAGTTGGCCGGTCATGATTTCATGAGTCTCCTGAGTGAGCAACTCGCATTGAAAGAAAAGTAAGCACCGGAGAGAATTCGAGCGACAGCGCTAAAGAGAGTGGTAATACCTATCCTGTCACGAGCACTTAACAGCAAACTTAACCCCCGTTTTGAGATAACCGTCCTGTCTACTAGGAATAGATACTTAATTAAACAGCATTTAAGTCGAGCCCTGCGAAAATCCCTTACGTGAATTACGCGTCTACTGTGCAGGTCTTGAATTTTACCTAATATGCTATAAATAATCAATAAATATAAGCAGATTATCAAGCCAAAATAGAAATGTCCGGTTTTCATGTTTGCAATTCTTTCAGTTGATAACTGTTTTGTTGTAGCACCGGCTTAGGCATCGTCCATTTTTTCGAGATATTCCGTAAGGCCAGGTACAGCAACTTAAAGGCGGATTCATCGTTGGGAAATGATTCGCGATTTTTTCTTACCTTCCGCAGAGACATGTTCAGAGATTCAATCGCATTATTCTGGTACCCCTTTATCAACTCGTCGATAAGCTCTTCTTTGATTTCTATTTTTCCTCCTTCAGTGTGATAGGTCTCTTAGCCTATCCTCTGACGGCTATTTACACAAAATGTTTTATACCCTCCATTTTGATTGGCATTTTCACTGAAGAATGAAGCACTGACACCACCCACTGTCAGGCAGGTAAAGATCGGGAAGCATTTGCCGGATGCTGATTACTTCAAATTCAAGACTTCCAGCATAAAAGCAACTACTGCAAAATCTTCAGCATCTTCCGGGAGAATTACAATATCTTGATATTTTGGATTATCCGGTTTTAACGTGATACTCTCATGAACCCAATCTGTATCGGGATCTGCGGACTTTGTACTCACATATCGTTTCAATGTAAAATTGCCACCGGTATCCGCATCAGCAATTCCGAGTTTGCGGGCAAGGACAATTTCATTGTTTCTCGACCCTAAAACATCACGAGTAAATAGACAATAACTACCATCTGGAATAGTAGGCTCCATTGAGTGTCCATGTATCTGTGCTATAAACATTGATTCATTAAAAGTATTTCTTGCAAACAGGTCTCCTGCTGAGATCCATTGCTCAGGATCTTCCCAAGTTTCAGAATGGCTAAAATCTCCTGCTGCGATAGAAAGCGGGTAATACGGCAACGCAGATTTAAACTTCTCCTCATCAGTCGGGTCTTCAATAAATACAACTTTCTCAATAGACGTACTATAATTCTCATCAATCAAAAATCTGAAATCATCTTCCTGAAGACTGATGCCAAGCTTTTCATAATAATTCTTAAGGTCTTCTATCATCTGACTCTGAATGTTTTCAAAATCTTTCTCCATAAGCTTCTCATGAAGCACTGCATCCATTGCAATATAATTAAGGTCTGTACAATGATAAAAAAAACGTTTCCTTTCAAACTTTTCAAAGGGGTTGTCAAGTATACTACGCTGAATTAAAGCTGAATCATCTAGATACTCAAGCCTATTATATGGACAATGCTTTTTATCATTGAGATTATATTTATTCAATAAACCCCTGTAAAATTGCTGATAAAGTTGCAGGACATCTGGAAGAGCTGCTTCATCACGTTCGTTACGAACTTTCAGATAACTCAAAAGAAATATCATTTTAAATGAAAAAGTATAATTTCTTTCTTTCAGAAATTCCATAAAATCTTCCTTTCTGGAGTCATCTGAGTGTGATTTGAGCCCTTTTTTCTCTCTTATAACATAAGCCTGTTGTGGATCAAAAAAGTGCAGATTACGTCTACCAAATGGATGTTGGATGTCAGACTTTATTTCACCTTTTTTCAACCATGCCTTTACCGTGCCCGTAGATACAAATAGTTCACGAGCTAACTGTTCCTCATTTAAATAATTTCCATAAAGTTCGTCATAGTTGAAAATATCTACGGGTTCTACCCTGCGGGAGTCCTCGAATAATCCATCCAGTACAATTATTTCCTCTGATGCACTTTGTTTAGGCGCAACTACATTATCAAACGGCTTGTACAAATTAATACCAAACAATGCATGAAGTGAGAGAGGCTGCAGTTTAGCTCCGTAATTATCCACCACATCAAGAATATATAATGCCTCCTTTCCGGGATAAGTTCTCGTCCCCCTGCCAAGTTGCTGCGTATACAGAACTCTGGAGAATGTCGGACGAGCCATTACTATGATACTGGTTTGAGGGGCATCCCAACCTTCGCTTAACAGATCGCATGCACATAGAAAGCGAACTTTGCCGGTGTGATAATCATCGATAGCTTTTTTTGCTGCAGTTGCATCACGGCCGCTAATAGGCATGGCAGACAAGTTATACTTGCAAAGCATCTGCGCCATTCTTTGTGTATGGTTAATATCAACACAAAAGATAACACCTTGTTTATTACGGAATTCTCCTGAAAAAAATCTAACCATTACTTTTGCAACCAGTTCATCTCGGGATGAAACAATAAAAGTACGATTTAGATCACTTTTAACATACTCCTTACCATTGAAACGCACTTCAGTAAGATCTATATTTGATTTGATGCGAAAACATCTGACAGGGGGAACAATTCCCTGTTCAATAGCTTCCTGAAGAGTTAAAGCAGTTTCATATTCTCCAAATACTTCTTCAAGCTTCAACTGATCTAACCTGTCAGGAGTTGCAGTCAATCCAATCATATTGTCAGGTTGAAAATGTTCCAGAACACTTCTCAATCCGCTTGCCACAGCATGGTGAGCTTCATCAACAACTATATAATCATAAGCATTACTTTTAAGTTTGAAGTAATGACGATGAAAATAGGCACTGGTCTGAACATGCACATCCGCATCCTCAGAGGAAAAAATACTTTCAGAACAAACTAATTGCGGAGTACGTTCTTTAAATCGTTTAATTGTCTGTTCCCTTAATTTTCTAGTAGGAACAATGACCAATGCAGAGAGCTTAGCATCCTCCGCATAAAGACGTTTAAAGTCCTCTATAAAAATTTCAGTCTTCCCGGTTCCGGTAGGTAACACTATAAGAAAGGTTTTTCGCCCTTTTCCCCTTTCCTTATCCAAATAAGCCAGAGAATCTTTTTGATGCTCGTACAGTGTAAAGCTGGAAACCGACCTTTTCCCTTTCAAGGATGCTTTGGGGATGAAACCTGAGGAATCCCCCAAAAACAGCCTAAGTTCCTGAACAATCTTCTCTCTATCCTGCATCCCGCGTAAAGACCAGCGGAAAACTTTGAAGCCGTCTACTACCAAAGAATTTTGCTTAAAAAGTTGTGAACTATACTTCTTAGCGCCTATTGAACAGGGATGATGAAATTGCTCGCCGTTTAGTTCGATTGCGATTTTATAATTATCTGAAAATAGTGCATAGTCAATAAAACGTCTTTTACCGTCCAGATCGTAATATTCAAATTCTTTATGGAGAGAGGACAACTTGTTGTAGCCAAAGGCATCAATGAAACAATCTTCAAATACAGCCTCCGGCATGGTAGGATCAATATCCTGCTCAGTACGGTTTCTTCCGAAGCATCTTAAACCTTCCGGATCTGCATCATTATTTATAAATTCACGAACTTCATTCATTAGTGTAGTTAATGAATCATTCTGGTTATGTAAAAAGCGATAGACCTGCTGATAACGATTAAACAGGTCATTTTGCCTGCTTGTATAATCTACATACTGGTAATTCACAGCATCGCATATGCCGACATCTATCACAATACAGGTATTTTTCAATGAATCATGAAAGAGTAGTCCGGATCGCTCACTCGAGAAAAGAGACATTCCAATATCTGCCATTTCTGAAACAATGTCATCATGCACACTCATTTCGCACCAGGCGGCATATACCTCAAAACATAACTAAGCCAGACATCCTCTGCATCCAACTTAGACACCT
The DNA here is from genome assembly GCA_016784355.1 of Nitrospira sp. GTDB lineage: Bacteria > Nitrospirota > Thermodesulfovibrionia > UBA6902 > UBA6902 > JACNKH01. The sequence continues at coordinate 5,663 of JADHUV010000045.1, forward strand.
GCCGTTTCAGCTCAACAACCTTCAGATTCAATCGCTCAAAAATATTCTCTGCGGCTTCACTATCCCAAAGAACGAACAACCGACCATCATCTGCCTGTTTAAAGCCCATCCCTTCTTTAAGAGTAAGCAGTACATGACCGCCTTGGGAAAGAGCACCTAAAATTCTTCTCAAAGTTCTTTCCATATCCTCGTGTCTGACATGCACCAGAGAGCCTATCATGATAAGGGCATCATACTTAGTAGATTCAAAATTATAAGTATCAAAATCTTCCTCAAATACTTCGCATCCCGTTTCTTCTCGTGCCAAAGCGATTAACCCAGAAGCCCGTTCAAGCCCCTTAGATTGATACCCATGCTGCTTTAACCACCCAATATCCCGTCCTGATCCGCAGCCTATATCGAGTATTGAGGAGCCGGGTTCAATATAACGGATAAGGGGCTCAAGAAAAGAAGCCGGATCCAGTGTGAATGTTTTCCTATGATACTCTTCTGAATGCTGCTGATAGTAATCAGTCATTACTCGATATCCTTATGATCTGTTTTTATGCTGATGCTAACTCCAAAGCCCCCGCACCAATAACCGGCAAACTATGCACATGCACCCTTCCATTCATATTCAATGCCTTCGCACTTTCAACCACCTGCTTATGATGCGTAAAGAGTATAACCTGATTCTTCTCGGCTAGCGTTGAAAGCGCCTGGAGTGTGGCGCTTGATCGGTTATCATCGAAATTAACCAGAATATCATCTGCAATGAAGGGCATGGCCTCGTGTTTTTCCAGACGCCATTCCAATGTCGCTAAACGTAAGGCCAGGAACAGCTGATCTCTTGTTCCTGAACTCATCTGCTCTACCAACTTATGTGTATTATCAGGGCAAATGCCGACTAAAATCGGCTTGTCATTATCATCTGTATCTGTCTTAAGCCCGGAATATGCGCCTAGAGTCAGTTCAGAAAAGTAACGGGCGGCAATTTTCAGGATCGGGTCCTGATTTTGCTGCCGGTATTGATCGACCTCTCTTTTGAGGATCAGGGAGGCAAGTCTGAGGCGGATATAGTGATCGGCGAGGCGTCTGACTTTACTTAAGGCCTGCTGGGCCTCTTCCTCTTTTTCTGCGGCCTTACCGCTGCCGTCCATCTGTTTAAGGATATTGCGCGTCTCTCCTTTGCTCTCCGAAAGTGCATTTATCTCCGGATCAAGTTCCAGTTCCAAACGCCTTTCCAAGGTCTCAATATGACCGGGGAGTTTATCAGGCTCTATTTCCTGACTCTGCCTGTCCAGCTCTTCAAGAGACACCCCATCGGCATTATCTGTCAGGGTATCTTCCACTCGTGTTTTCTTTGCCCTTAATTCCTCAAATTCGCGATAAACACTTTCCACCTTATCAAGCTGTTCATCGGTTTCGCAGAGGGCGGTCTTTTTCAGCCTGTCCATCTCATTATTCGCCCGCTCAAGCTCTACCTGTGCCAGACGTATCTCTTCTTCAACCGTTTCCATCTGTTCATGGATTCCATCTCGTTTGATGCGCTGATCTCGCGCCTCCTTAAGAAATGAGGAGAGTCTGGCTACAGCATTTTCCAGAGGGAGGTCTTTAATTTCCGGGGCAACGGCATCAACCATTATCTTTACATCGGCCTCGAAGTCTTTTGCACTCTGATCAATATTATCAAGCCTTTCCTGAAGTTTCTCAACTTCTCTAAGCGTTTCCATGCACTGGCCTAACTTATTTAAGACTTCAACTGCCTCTTCCGGACTGGTCTTATCTGAAAGATGGATTCCCGCCATAGCGTTTTTCCATTCTTCCTGCCAATGTGCCATTATGCTTTCGCTTTCCAGCAGCATCTGTCCGGCAGGCTGTAATTCTCCCTGTGCGTTCTCATTTTCCTGATCTAATTTTCTTCTATTATCATTGTTATCCTTCAAGGTCAGCAGCATCTCTTCAGCATAGGCAATAACTGGTTCTATATCCTGCCCCTGAAACTTCCGGTCTTTACCTATATTCTGCAGTTCAGAGGTTAGAAGGTTCAGAAGGAGTTGACGCTGTTCAATCAGATTCAGTCGCTTTTGTTCATTCTCGCCCCTGACCTTTAATATTCTCCTGATTTCCTGAGCTCTTTCAAGCCAGCCCCTCATCTCAGGTGGAGTAAGAGGATTTATTCCACAAACCTGCCAGGTCTCGACCCAGCCCTTCTCAATCTCGATCAGATGCTTAGCAGCAGCTTCTTTATTCTCTCCTAAGAGGATAAGCTCTTTTCCATACTCATCTGCCTGGTCTGACAAAGAAGCATACTTATGTGCACGCTTTGATTCAGTATGAAGGTTATCTGATACTTCATCTGCTTTCTTTACATCATCTTCATATGCTTCCGGCAGAGCCTTTATTAATCCACGCTCAATAAGGTCCTGCTTAATATCTGCTTTTTCCAGCCACTCTTTTCTGACAAGCTGCCATAACTGATCTCGACTCTCACGTGCCTGGCTTATATCCTTTAAGGTAGGTATAGTTCCGTTTTTTTCCATCTCTTTCAGTTCTGCATTGATACCGGAGAGCTTTTCCTGAATGCGGCTTATGGCCTCTGCCTCTTTTCTGAGTGAATCAGATGCCTTCCGTAAATTTTCATCAAACTTATTCACTGTATCCACAGAAGGCACGGGAAGAGAGAGAAGATCATTCGCAGGCTTGTTCCAGGAGACAAGTCTGGAGGCCTCGATCTCAGCAGCACTTCTGTCTTTATCTATTTCCATATCCAGACTCCTGATCTGCTGATCTATATCACCTGCTTTACGTGCAATCTTCACAGTCGATATAAGTCCGGATAGTTCTATATGTTCAGGTAACGTGCTTAAAGTTTTCGCGGTTCGATCAATAGACCTTTGTAAATTCTCGACACTCATACGGTCACGATCCAGCTTAGCCTTATGTCCGGTATAACTGTGTCCAAGCACGAATATAACCTGCTTTTTATCAATATGAGGCCGGACATCATTTATATTTGATACTTCCAGATCCGGGACAGCCTGCTTCAAAAGCATTTCTGCCTCAGCGCGTCCGGTTATCACCTTATCATTTATACCCGGGCGGTCATTCTTCGCCTGCAGTCTTGCCCCAAGGCGCTGATACAGTGCTTCGATTGTTTCTGCCTGCTCTAATAAGTCCTCTCGCACAGAACAGGATGATATTTTCTCAGACAAATTATTTCTGAACCGAACGGCATCGTTATGCTTTTTGCCGAAGATCGCCAGATCACCGCGAATCTCAGACAAAAGGGCAAGAAAATTACCTGGCAGATGTGCCATAGAACCCAATGTATTAAGCTTTTCCGATAACTCTCGTCTTACAAATAAATTGGACATAGCTCTCTGCACTCGCTTTAACCGCTCCAATTCTGCTCGACTTGCAGCCCTGTCCTGTTCTACCTTATCAAGTTCTTCAGTAATAGTCTCCAGGAGTTTCATCTGTTCTTTCCATTTATTGCCTGATAAAGAGAGATCGCGAATCTCCTTATTTAATTTTGAAAACTGTATCGCTGTTTTATTAATTTCAGGCTTACTGCCCCCAGGTTTAAATAGCTCTGTGCCTTCATTATCCAGGGACTCAATTATCCCGTGAAGTGATGAAAGTCCGGCGCCGGCTGAAAATAAGGCCTGCCCTACATCTCCCTTTTGTTCAAGTATATCCTGTCCGCCTGAAACCAGAGTTTCATGAGTAATACCAAACAGGGAATCAAACAGAGGCGCACCCACGCCTGCAAGGAAATCATTCAGTACAGAGGCATCCATAAGTGAGTCATCATAGGCCAGCAGATCTCCAGACGGTTTTTTTCTGCGCCAGAAGGATAAAGATTTTCCTTTCCCATTTTCCAGCTCTCCCCCGATAAGTAATTTTTTATACTCATGCAGGAAATTATCAGGAGTTCTGGAATCTATTCCGTAAAGCAGTCCTTTCAGTGCTCTTAAGGAGGTACTCTTACCTGTCCCGTTTGGTCCGTATATTATATGAAGCCCGGGCAGTTCCGAGGACAGGTTTAGGGAATAATCAGTAAAGTGACCATAAGCCTTTATATCGAGTCGTTTTATTTTCATTGTATCTGTCCTTCGCTTATGAGGCGTGCTGTCAGCATATCCTTAACATCAGCGATTATTTCAGCCAGTTGCTCAGGGTCTCGCGGATTAAAAGTATCTTCTCCTGTGCAAAGCTCTGAAGGCAGTTTATTAATGAAGGTCGTCAACTCGGGATCAATTTCATTTAGCTTCTCTATATCCACAGCCAGTGATTGAAGACTGCCAAGCAGCATTCCAATGGGTGTATCAGAATCTATCGGCGCTGCTGTATCTATATGATCCTTAGTTCTTAATTTTACTTTCTCCAGCCATAGTCCTGAGCCGCCAAGATTCATGGCAATGGCTCCAAACTCATCTGCCAGGTGAGCAGCCTGTGAATGCAGTTTCTGGTGTGCCTTTGTTGCGCCCGTCAACTCCAGGCGTACGACCATCGGCCGTCCCTCTGCCTCTGACAGTGCTTCCTCAAAACCTTTCTGCACTTGATCATATACTTCATCTATGTTCGAGCAACCGGCAAGATCAACCTTTCGGACCTGCCAGCGCAGGACATCGAGATCTATATGTTCTGTTTCACTTACTATATTGTCCTCAACAGTAACCAGGGTACAACCCTTCGCCCCGGTCTCTCGGATATGTCTGCCCTGAATATTCCCCGGGAATACTATCCAGGGATCTTTACTGACTTCTTCACGATTATGCACATGACCCAAAGCCCAGTATTGATAACCCCTGGCACTGAGATCCCCAATGCTGCAGGGGGCATACGGTTCATGACCTTCACGACCGGAAAGTGCGGTGTGCAGTAACCCGATATTAAAGTACCCGCTTTTGGCTGCAGGGTACTCTAAACTCAGATTATCAGAGACAGCCCTGTTGGCAAAGCTCTGCCCGTGAACGGCTACATTTATGGCATCAATAATTTCAGTCTTAGGTTTGCGGGAAGAGAACATATGGACATTGTCCGGAAGTTGCAGAGTCCTGGTCATCTGATTGGCAGCATCATGATTACCCGATACGACAAAGACGCGTATCCCGGTCTCCTTGAGTTTAAGCATACATGCATTAAAGAAAAGCCCGGTGTGAAAGTCACGCCAATCTCCATCATATAAATCCCCTGCAATAACAACAAAAGCAACCTCTTTACTCACAGCCAACTCTACCAAATTTTCCAATGCACGCCGACTAGCCGCCCTGATCTCCTCAAGCGGCGCCTCTTCGGGAAGTTCAAGCCCCCTTAACGGACTGTCTAAATGAATATCTGCCGCGTGAATAAATCGAAACATAATAGCCCCCTATATGAAATGTTGTTGATCAAACAGTATAACAGAAGCTGACTGCCAGCAGTATGACAGTGTATGAGGGAATAAGGTAATGGGTGAATCAAATAAAGAGCGTACGGTGATGCGCATTCACTTCAGACGATCAATCACCTTAAAACTCAGATAGCTGAGCAAACATCAAAAAGCTAGGTGCGGTCCGCATTCACTGCACCTACTTGTTCAATGCCTTTTTATCCACTGATGCATCAACCTCAGACTCAACCGTAGACTTGAGCAGTTCAGTCACCCATGAATTTAAGCTTTTATTTAAAATCCTGGCTTTAAGATAAACTTTGCGATGCAGTTCCGGGTCAATCCTTAACGTAAAATTGCCCGATAATGGTTTCTCTGGACTCTCATGTCTTTCTGCACAAAATTCTAAATAATCATTTATTGAATCCTTGAACGCCTTTTGCAATTCTTTTACACTTCTCCCCTGAAATGTAATCACATCCTTAAGGTTGAGTACCTCTCCATGAAATATCTCTGCTTCATCGTCAAAGTCGACCCTACCTACATATCCCTTATATTCCAGCATTACATCACCTCCGATTCTTTCAGTAATCTATGAACAGACTTCAAAGCACCTTTATCTGTTTCTTTCTTCGGATGTGGCCTATGAAATACAGCACGAACTCCGTTTAAAGCAACACGTACACGAGACCCCTTACCTTCAGAAACTTCACCTCCTAATGCTTTAAATAATAATTCTATTTCCTTCCATGCAATATCTGATCTAACTGGAGTGTCAAATATAGCATCAAGAGTTTTCCTATGTTTTTTATTCATATATTATGATACCACTATATGATACCATTTTCAATCTATATCGATATACGAGCGGATAATTAATTTTTTACATATGGCAAAATTGAGTGATGTGGACATCAAGCCCATAAAACGATCAAGCATCTTAAAGCACTGATAGCCGATCAAATATAAAAAATCCGCATTCACTCCGATGCCTTGTTAGGGGCCGCTAAATCGTAAACATATCCTGAAGTGTTATGGATATTTTTTCAGATGTCCCTTTTTTCAGAACACCAATTTTCTTCATTAATCTACGCTTATCAACTGTTCTAATCTGGTCTAGTACAACTTGTCCCTTTTTCCCTTGGAATTCTAATGATATTCTCGTAGGATATCTTTTTACTGTAGATGTCATAGGAGCTATTATTACAGTATTAATATTATGGTTCATTTCATCTGGAGATATAACAACGCATGGCCTCGACTTCTTTATTTCACTTCCGAGTGTTGGGTCTAAAGCTACAATATAAATTTCATATCTATTTATTACCACTCCCACTCATCCCCATCCCACACAGTCTCAAGACCGTCATCAATCAATAATGTATCATCCATATTTTCATGCATCTTCTGAAAAGCCGCGGCCCATCCATCTCTGGCGGCATGTGATGATTTGATAATGATACAATCCTCTTTTGTCTCCATCTCGACATCATCATAAATATGGCACTGATCGAGTACTACTTTAGGTATTCTTATACCTTGAGAATTTCCAATACGCACTATCTTTGTCTTCACCGTCGGCATAACTTGACTCCTTACACATGATTACATTGTAATTACATATATAGTATAATCTAAAAGGGGTAAAAAGTTATATAATTATCACCTTAACTAACCCCTAATCCCTATCAGCAACCCTAGCCTTATTCACAACCAGAAGAGGCTTAAGCCGAAAATTCTTCTCAATATCATCTATCATCGCCTTACCGTCAGACCAGTTTTCGATTCCTGCGATCCTTACCTTATGAAAATTATTCTGATATACAACGTATATCTCAGAGTAAATTCCCTTTAACCTTTCAGCTACAGAAAGGGCTGCGTTGAGGCGTTTCCATGAACCGGCCTGTATGAAATATTTTGAATCAGGTACTATTGCTTCCGTCTTTTCCATGACTTCTTTTTCAACAGTAACCTTCACCGGTTCTACTTCAATAATCGGGTCCGGTATGTATTGCTCAACATCAGGTGATAAACTGGCTACTTCATATTGTTCAAACATATCTTTTTCTTCAACGGTCAAGGGGTCCCGTCTGGCATCGCTGACAGGACTCTTACTAATATCGGCGTACATCTGCTGCGGCTGAACAGATGTCTCGTGTTTCGACATTACCTGAGTTGTCTCGGTTGGAGTAGGATCTGCAATTATAAGCATAAAGGGCACATCTACGAGTCCCGGAACTGCCTTAACAGGCTGTTTAGCCTGGGCTATAATCAGGTCATCTTCGGGCATCTTCTTTGCACTTGTAAGCCTCTTATTCATATCCTGTGCTATACGCTTCATGACCGACTGAACCGGCTCGGAACTCAGCTTATCCATAACAGCACTGTACAACACGTCTCCATTTTCACGGTCTTTTACGGTTACATTGAAAAATTCAAATACCCATGGAGTAGAATTCAGCCTTGCATCATAATTAAACTCCAGCACATAATCGGAATCCCTCTTATGACGAGACAATTTAAAACCTTCGTTTATCATATTCTGTTTCAAAGTGCTTGAAAGTTTAACGACCTCAGAATCTGATTCAACATATATAGTTTTCTCAGGTGAAAAGGCGATATAGCCGCGATCCTTTATTTCAAAAGAGGCCTTATCATAAAAAGGCATGGCAAGAGAACATCCTGTCAGTATTATCAAAAGAAGAGCATAGTTAATATATTTCATATCCAAAAAACCTCCGGAAAATAGAATTTATTCTTACATTATATATCATATTAATATAATACGGCTAATAATCTCATATCCTTAATCTAGTTGCCACTGAACTCCCTTACAGGGTACCGGATACGTCAGTCTAAGCGGCTCCTTCGCCCATTTTACTGCACGGTCAAAGCATGTGACTAAACCAGCTCCCTTTACCCAGTAAATATGCGGGTTTACCGGCTCAGATACTGCCTGATCAGATCTATTTCCGGCCCTGATCTCAAAATGCAGATGCGGGAAATGAGCAAGCATTCCGGTACTTCCCAACTCCCCTATTTGCTGACCCCGCACAACGGTTTCACCAACTTTAACATGACGTTTATCAAGATGAACCAGTCTGCTCTGTATGTACCTGCCCCTTTCATCAATACCGTGACTAATTACTATCCGGTTACCAAAAAAAGGTGCATAGTGCGACTTTATCACTACACCATCGGCCGGAGAAATGACAGGCGTACCGGTCTTACCCAGGATATCTATACCCTCATGACCGGCTTCTTCTTTTGAATTAATATCTTCTTTTTCAGGATGAAATCCCTGGGATACGGAGGGGGCATTATCAGGCACCACATTGCCCCGCCTCGGACCCCGCACGCTCTCTGCATCAGGTGCGGAAAAGCCGTAGGGCCTGACAAAGTAATTAGTGCATCCTATGAGTGACAGCAGCAAAACCAAGGATATTATGAGTCGGTGCATTTCCCCTTGCCCATTTAATATAATTTTAAGAATGTATCCGGAAGTATAAAAGTTTGTTAAGACTAAACCGCTTCCGCTTCTGTAAGATGCACAGAGATAACCTTGGATGAGCCTGGTTCTTCCATGGTTATGCCATATATAAAATCAGCGGCCTCCATGGTGCGGCGGTTGTGTGTGATAGTAAGAAACTGGATCTCTTTTGAGAGCTTTATCATGAGGTCTGTAAACCTCACTGTATTAGACTCATCAAGCGGGGCATCCACCTCATCTAAAATACAGATAGGTGTGGGTTTTATCATAAAACCGGCAAACAAAACAGACAGTGCTGTCAGGGCCTTTTCTCCTCCGGACAGGAGTGTCAGATTCTGAAGCCTCTTACCCGGGGGCTGGGCTATAATTTCTATGCCGGCATCCAGGATACTGCCCTCGGTAAGCTGCAGTTCCGCCCGTCCATCTCCGAAGAGCTGCTTAAATACAATCTTAAATTTTGCATTGAGCATTTCAAACGCCTCTTCCAGTCTCTTTTTCGAGGTCTTGTTTATTTTTTGAATAGTATCTTCCAAAGCGGATATGGCATCAAGCAGATCATCACGCTGACTAGTCAAAAATTCGTACCGCTCTTTTAATTCCTCATACTCATCAAGGGCACCAAGACTGACAGGACCCATAGCCTGGATTCTATTCTTTAACTCCGGCAGACGGGCTTCTTCTTCAGCCAGTACATCATCCCTGAGCATTGGAACCTCTAGGTCAATAGAATACGTTTTGGCTATATCCTCCAGAAGATACTTAAGCTTCATGGATTTCTCCATCTTCTGCATCTCAACCGCATTGAGCTGACTTCTTAATGCCTCAAGCTCCGCAGCATGCTCCTTCTGCTTTTTTTCCATAAGGGCAAGCTCAGCATTTTTGGCCTCCAGTATGTCATTGGCCTCGGAGGCCTCGGTCTGTAATGCGCTTACCTGTATAATCTTTGTCTTAAGAGCCTCCTCCATATCAATGATCTGCTGCTCGCGGTTAGTGATGCCCTCATCATTACGCCTGCGCTCATTGACTATTTCCTGCTTTTTACGCTCTACTCCGGCAATCTCAGAATTCAGCCTTTCTGTTTCCCGGACCAGGGAAGCCATCTTTTCTCTGACGGATGTAAGCTGCATTTTTACATCGGTCAATTCAGAACGCACTGACTCCACGGACGTCTTCTTTTCAGAGATTAATCTCTGCCCGACCATTATCTTTTCTTCAATAACAAATTTGTCATTTTCCAGAATTCTGACATTAGCCTCTTTTTCCTGAAATGCCTTTTGAAAGCTTTCAATCTCCTTCTGATCATCATGGATCTCAAGAGAAATATATTCCTGTTTTTTCTTCAGGCGCTCATCCTCACTGCCCATATTAGCTACGCGCACTTCCAGCTCATGCACGTATTTTTCCTTGCTTGATATCATTGCGTTAACGGATATCTGTTCATTCTCAAAATAAGAAATCTCATCACGAACTTCATTAATATTTCTTTCTGTCTCCGCTATTCTTGAACTGCATTCTCCGGTAGACTGCTCCAGCTCCTTAATCTGTCTCTTAACCTTAAGAACACCCCTGTCACTGCCGCCGAAGACCAGGCCTGAAGGTTCAACCACGTCTCCTTCCAGAGTGACTATATAAGGCCGTGTCGGCTCTCCTGCTGATTTTTCCATAAGTAAAAACGCAGTATCTATTGTATCCACCAGTACGACATCACTAAGTATGCAGTTGGCCACCCCTTTAAATTCTTCTTTGACTGAAATAAACTTCAGGGCATCCCCGAGTATTCCGCTTACAGAGGCAGAGTAACGTTCCACAAAATCCTTCATTCCTGAAGGGGACGTCGACGACACAGTAATAAATCCGCTTCGTTTTGTCTTTTGCTCCTTAATAAGACGAAGCGCCTTCTTTACCTCATCAATATCTTCTACCACGGCGGCATTGAGCTTATCCCCCATGATCGCCTCAACAGCGGTCTCATATTCCTTCGGGGTCTCCAATATATCCGCTATACGGCAGAGGGTCTTTACATTTTCATCAACTGAGACCATCTGACTCCGATCGATCTCGCGAAGCGACTCAAGCTTGGAATTCATAGCGGCCAGATTTTCTCTGTCCCTGTACAGGGCTTCCTCTAAAGAAGCGCGGGTACTCTTTCTGTTTTTCAGGTTTTCTATCAGTTCCTCTTTTGCCGCACCTGCCGCTGTCAGTTCCTGCTTCGCCTGCTCAAGCTCGCTCGCTGCGCGCTGAAGCTCAGTGTTCAGGTTTGTGATATCATCACCAATAGTATTAATATCCTGGGAACTCTTCGCTGTCTTTCTATTAATATTTTCTATATTAAGATTGATATGGCTAATCTCATTGCGGATATTACTGATCTCTTCGGCCTTCAGAAACAAAGACCTCCGACTTTCCTCAAGATCCTGCTCAAGCTCATTAATCTCACTCTCGGAACCGGCAAAGGCTTCCTTTTTTTCCTGCAAAACACGTTCAAACTCCTGAAGACTCTCTTGCAGTGCAGTACCGCTATGCCCGGCTTCCCTTCGATTGACAAGCGCATTTTCCTTCTGCATATCAAGTTCGCTGTCCTGCCGGTCAAGCGCCTTCATCCGCTCCCGCAGGTTTTCACAATCACTTTTCAAGAGCGCGATTTTACCTTCATCCTCAGTGGTCTGTCTCTGAAAGGCATAAAGTCTTTCCCTTAGACCGGCAAGCTTGCGCTCCTGCTCTACACTCAGACGTTTTTTCTCTTCATGCATGGCCTCAGCAGAGTGATAGCGGGTGATAATTTCAGCGTCTTTTAATTTCAGACTTTCCTCTGAAGTGGTAAGCTCTGAGACATCTGTACTGAGCTGTACATAATCTCTTCGGGAAACCCTGAGATCTATACTTTTTAGTTCATCAAATATTTTCTTGTATTTTTCGGCCTTTTTAGCATGACGATCAATCGTATTGATCTGCCTCTTGACCTCGGCTATGATGTCATGAACTCGCTGCAGGTTACGCTTGGAAGACTCCAGCTTGGTTGTAGCCTCATTTTTCCTGGCCTTATATTTCATGACCCCGGCCACTTCTTCTATAAGAAACCTGCGATCCTGGGGCTTGGAGTTGACAATATCGCCTATTCTGCCCTGCTCAAGTATCGAATACGCCTTAAGCTCCAGTCCGGTATCAAGGAACATATCTCGAACATCCTTTAACCTGCAGGGAACCTTATTCATCAGATACTCGCTCTCACCTGAACGGAAGAGACGGCGCGTGACCGCGATTACGGAAGGCTTTTTTATTTCTGAAGAACTCTCAGAGTCTTTGGCAGGAGATGCATCTTCGTCCTTCTCATCATTTTTTGAAACGATATCCGAGAGTACCAGAGTAACCTCTGCCATGCCCTTGGTCTTTTTTGTAGCGGAGCCTGCAAAGATGACATCGGCCATGTTTCCGCCTCTGAGACTCTTTGCACTCTGCTCTCCCAGGACCCACTTAAAGGCATCAACGATATTACTCTTGCCGCAGCCGTTCGGACCCACAATTGCAGTAGTTCCCGGATGCAGCTTAAAAACTGTCTTATCCGCAAATGACTTGAATCCGTTTACTTCAATTCTCTCGACACGCATATTGTTTAACTCTGGCCGCCCGATAGCCGGATTCGGAATATTTCTACACTGATCCGTTTATCGAGATCTTGAATTGTTTTAGGTTTTTCTGATTTTCAATACTATAAACAATTACTAAATTTCTATCAAGCGGTATTTCCCGCGACTGAACGCAACAATCCATTTACAGATAACATCCTTTTATATCAGGACATTACCAGCTCAAAGCTAAGCTAGATTATTACTGTTCAGGCAGTTTCCGTGAAGATTTATTTTATGAATAACTTTGACCGAATATTGCTATTATCCAAAGCAATATACTCGATAAAGCAGAAATAAATTGTAATAAAAGTCTATTACTTCCTCTGGTGTCTTGTCTTTTTAAGAAGTTTTCTGTGTTTGTGCTTACTCATCTTCTTCTTACGCCACTTAACTACATTACCCATATAAGATTATCTCCTCCTTTCTATTTTTTTATACTATTCTTACCGGCACCCATATATTCATGAGCCTGATGCATAAAGGCCTCAAGCTGAATATCAGATCCGGCAGTATCTAAGCCGTCATATGCTCTGCTGAGACATGGAATTCCTGTGTCATTTTTAAGGCCTTTAAGAAGCGCCTCCACTATCGTACCGGGCATACAGCCAAACGGTATGGCACTAAGTATACCAGAAGCGTTATTTTTTACAAAGTCCACAGATTTACCAATACTCAGTACTGTCTCTCCCTCAAATGATCCATCAATGTATGGTGTCGCATATTTCATCAATGTGCGACTTGAAGGTTCATGCGCAGACTTGAGAAACCCTTTAAAATTAGCAGCATACTTCTTTTCTATGCCGCTCTGTACATGCCCCTTAATATAGTTTGTCACAATATTGCTCATCACATCAGATGTTCTCGCTCCAACCTTATATCTGAAGACAGACTTTTGAAATGCCGTAAGATTGATATAGGATATCCACTCTTCAAGCGGCGCCATCCATACCTCACCGCCAAGTTCCTCTACCTTTTTAATCAGCTGCTCGTTTGCAAAACTGTTAAGACGAACAAATATCTCTCCAACAACCCCGATAAGAGGTCTCTTACCCTCATACCTTGGAATAGCAGAAAAGGTTTTCCTGGCATCCTTTAACATTGCCTCTACTGCACCTTTACCACCATTAAGTACAGATACCAGATTTTGAAGATAATTATTATAAAGCGCCTCTGTCTCGCCCTTGGATTTCTCATAAGGCCGAGTCTCATGAAGACATTTAATCAGAAGATCCACTACCACAATACCCTTCCAGGCCTTCTTGGCAAACTCATTACCCACCAGACCAAGGTCACGGTAAAATGACTCGTCCTGGTTTGGAGCAAAAATAGGGACATTCTTGTAGCCTAGCTCATCAAGCACACGCCTCTGCATTACATTGTACTGCCCGAATCTACAGGGCCCGGCACCGGACGGTATGAAAAAGACCGCTTTTTTCGGATCAAAATCCTTCGTTGTAGTCTGCCTGACCATATCGCCTGTTGTTATCGCACAGGGGTAACACTCCTTACCGGATAAAAATTTCCGACCCATCCTGACCGATTCATTATCGGGGATAGCCATGACCTCAGCCTTCAGTCCGCATGTCTCAAAGGCCGCTGCTATGCCGAATGCATGATCAGACATCCTGGGGATATATACTAATCTGTCTTTTTCATCCTTGTTCAGTTGAACAGGCAGGGAACGTTTTTCTTCATCAGGCAAATTATCGCCCCTTCCTTCTATACTGTCAAGGAAGGCCTCGCATCTCGTTATAGCACCGGCATCGGCACTGTGTTCGTCTATCTCAAGATAAAGCCAGGACTTAGCCCCCATTGTCTCAGAAAAGAATCTCTGTATAAAAGAGTCTGGACCACAGGAAAAGTTACCTATAAATAATGCATACAAGTCCGGGTTACCCCTGATGATCTCAGCAGCCTTCAATATATTCTGCCCTGACCGCCAGTACATATTTTCCCATTTTTCAGAAATATCGATTGCCTCAAGCGGAAGAAAATCCATGGGTATGGAAAACACCCCCAGCATAGCGAGCTTTTTCGGAATCTCCAGATTTATCCCCGGGTCAAAGGCATTGTACGCCCGGCCGACTATGACCATGGTCTTTCCGGGAAGATTACCAAGAACTTCACGGCCTCGCCTCTTCACTGATGTCATAAAGTTCTTCTGCATCAGATCGGCCTTATCTATGGCCTTTTTCAGCATAGGCTTTGTAATTCCGAGGGGTTTAAGCGTCTTGTAAAGCTGCGTGATCATGTAGCTTCGGCCGCCTTCATAATTAATTACGGGACTGATAATATTTGAGGATGGAAATGCGGCCCTGCCGATATACGGCATCGTCTGCGCATACGGACATGCAAAACTCCTGCCGACATCTCCGCTGGTGCTGAAGCTTATGAAACTGGGAATAAATACAGCATCCACATCCTTATCCAGCAAATCTTTTATATGCCCGTGAGCCACTTTATGAGGGAAGCAACTCTCAGAAAGTATACTCTCCACGCCTTTATTGATAACACTTCTGTTGGTAGCCGAAGAAAGCTCTACCTCAAAACCCAGTTCCCATAGCAGGGTGCTCCAGTAAGGCAGGAGGTCATGAAAAAAGAATATTCTCGGCAGGCCTATTCTCAAAGGTCTGTTACCGTTTAAGCCCTCACGAACTGACTCAAACTGCTGACGATATTCGTTATGCGAATGCAGAAGCATGGCATCTCTCTCAGCAAACAGGTCCGGCATTTTCGCCGCTGTCTTACTGTCCTTAGCCTGTACAACATCATACTTTTCACACCTGCTTCCATAAAAAAGAGGTTTCTCCTCTCCCTCCATCCTGACTCTGTTGATCTCGCATAAATTATCACAGCTCTTACATTCAAAGGAACTGATATCGTATTGCCTTTTTGAAAGATCAAAACCCTTAAATCCGCTATCGGAGGAAGCCTTTTCATTTGCCGTGCTTCTGGCTATAAGAGCCATGCCGATAGCCCCGGTAACATCATGATGCGGCGGAATAATTATATGTCTGTCCAGATGTTTTTCAAAAGCAGCAACGACCGTTCTGTTAAAGGCTACGCCACCCTGAAAAAACACCTTTTTCCCGATCGGCCTGCCATCAACTACTCTGTTCAAATAATTCTGAACTATAGAATATGCCAAGCCGGCGGTCAGATCCTCTTTTGCAGACCCCTTCTGCTGTCTCGATAAAAGTGAATTTTCCATAAAAACTGTACACCGTTCTCCAAGTGAACAGGGGTTGGACGACCTGAATGCGGTCTCGGCAAATTCAGTCTTTACACACAGATCGAGTTTTTCAGCCTGCTCCTCTAAGAAAGACCCGGTACCGGCGGCACAGGCCTTATTCATCTCAAAGTCCACTATTGCGCCGTCTTTTATAGATATATACTTGGAGTCCTGCCCGCCTATCTCCAAAATAGTATCAACCTCAGGATCAATCTCAACAGCAGCTCTAGCCTGGGCCGTTATCTCATTCTTTACTACATCCGCTCCTATAAAATCGGCAATCATATAACGCCCGGATCCGGTGGTGCCTACACCGCATATCCTCACGCGGGCACCGACTTCATTTCCAATCTCTTCAAGGCCGGTCATGACCGCATTTATCGGTCTGCCCGCTGTCATAAGATAACGCTTAGCCAGAAGTCTGCCTTCCGAATCTATAACAGCAAGGTTTGTACTTATTGATCCGATATCGACTCCGAGATATGCATCAATGACATTCCCATTTGTTCCATGAATTATGCTATTGACCTCATGCCGTTTCAAAAATTTTTCAACATCATTACTCAAGGGACGATGACTCTCCTCATCATCTCTCAATAGGGCAATAAAATCGTCAAACTTTGCCATATCATAGCT
>JADHUV010000008.1 GCA_016784355.1 Nitrospira sp.
TGTATGAGGTTTTAATATGCCGGACTTCAGGTTATCCAGTATTATCCTCTTCGGCACACCACCGAAACACTCAAAGGCATTGATGTGACACTTCACCCATGTTGCCTGCCCCTGATCAAATACAAACTCCACGTAATGGACACGACTGTATGACAGGGTTATAACAAAGGCATGGGCTCTACTCATCCTCTTTTGCTCAGGATCGTACATTAATCCGGCCGATCCGAAATCCACCTGTGCCTCATCCGCTGCCAATACTTCCATACGCAGACAATTGCGCGGCGGCTTCGGATATTTCACATTCATATACCGATTAAAACTGCTGTAACTTAATGGATATTCATACTGCCGCTTCAATATCCGGTATATCTGCTTAGGATTCATATGCTCTTTCGGCATAAGTTTCTCTATAATGTTTTGATATCCCGATGTGCTTTTGTATGACGGTGAGATATCAAGTGGAGTTTTCAGTCCCCGCTGAATCTTTCCCGCCAGCTCCAGATAATACGTGTACGGCTGCTCAGGCTGCTCCCGCTGAAATCCCTGCTTCTGTGCCAATGTTATGTATTTCCGGATTGTTTTGCGGGTTAATCCTACCGCACGCTTAATCTAGCTGATGTTACGCCACTTCTGCCACTGGTACAGTACTTCTACTAATTCCTCCATCCGTATCTCCTTTCTTGCCATAATACCTCCAGGCTTAATGATTTCGTCTGGCATATTACAGCATTGTGGATAAAGTGGGGAATTACTCTGAAACTAACTGGGTAATTCTTCTGATTCCTACTGGGGAATTAATTTGAAACTACCTGGGGATTTATGCTGGAACTCGACATATCTGATTTATTTATTTTTATGCATATCGGGGGATCAATGACGAGTGCCGATGAAGTATGTCGGTATGCCCTCAAACTGTTTTGCACATCTCAAAACACTGCATGCTGAAAAAGTGCCCTGCGGTACTCGTTTATGTGCAGCGTCTGGTTATCTGCTGTTTTTTTATCTTTCTCGAACTTCTCGAATTATATCAACAATTTCATCAGCTTTAAGATTAATATTAACTCCGGAAACATCCAATGGTGATCGCTTTGATGAAACTGGTTTAACTACAAATAATGATCCATCTTTTCGTTTTATCAAAACTTCTCCATGATCTTTAGCCTGTTCAAGAACGGATGATAATTTCTGTCGTGCTTCCGAAAAAGTATATGTTGTCATCTCTATACCTCTCTGGTTTTTACCCCAGCTTTTTTTGCTGCTTTTAACAATCCTTCATCAAGTGATATCAAAGCAGCATTATGCTTTAATGCACAGCCAATTACATATGCATCATAGGCATAAATATTTAAGTTGTGAGACAGTTCTAAAGCAATGCCAAGCTCTATATCGCTAAAGCGAATAGGGATTTGATGATAAGCTTCCAATGCAGCAATTGCCTGATTTATATTAATTTTTTTTCGCTTAAACATTGCCGAGAAGGCATTGCCAATTTCCCAATGAAGAGACGAAGGTGCAATTAAGTCAACACCTGTAGTTGCTTTAATCAATGATTTCTTATGCTTCTCATTTGTTATTACTGCTATGATTATTGATGTGTCTATAATTAAATTCATACTCCCTCATCTATTGTACAATTGTACATTTAGCATAACTCATGATACTGTACATTGCAAGAGGGTCAACCGTCTTGATTTTTTGCTTGACATGCGGGAAGTATTCGAGCTCACTGACGAGTGCCGCTGAAGTACGTCAGCGTGCGCCGAAACTGATTTGCACATCTCAAAACACGGCATGCTCAAAAAGCGACCTGCGGTACTCGTTCAAGTGCAGCGTCGTGTTAGATGATTCTTTTTTTATTCTATTTCTTATAAAGATCCGATGCAGCAAGAAGCCCGGCTCTTATAATTAATTTTTCTGGTACTGCTTCAAATGTGTTTCTACCGATTAATATAGTTCTGCAATCACTATCACCACAAACATCGCAACACTGACTCTGACCAATAGTACCTCCAATCCATTCTTCCAAAAGCTTTCCATTTATCCAGACTTGATTTGACTGAAGGGGATCACTTTTGAATGATTCATAATCAATGTCCTCTTTTTCTAAACTTACCTTAACACTTAATTCCGATAGTGCTTTTTGAAGTTTCTTAAATGCGGCTTCAACAGACTCTCCGGTATTGCTACATCGCGCGCATGTCCTTCCCGATTCACTTATAAGTCTTCGCCAACGAATCTTTAATCCATCCATGTTATCTTTTATCTTTCATTTAGATATCTATACTACGTAAAAAGTTATTCCTGCCTGGAAATAGACAGATAATTATAAACTTCCTTGTCAGACATCCAAGATATCATCAGCTGATGAAAAAGAAACTTTACCTTTCTTTTCCTTTGCTTCAAATTTACTTATTTCATTTAGATCTTGTACGTTCTCATACAAGTCAATCAGTGATTTTTTTATCAGTGTCGATTTATCTTCATGAAAATGATCTGACAATTTTTTCAATATTTTCTCTTCGTCTTTGTTGAATTTACTGATATCACTCCCATTTCTGGTAAACCTCCTCTCGCTTAGCAATTGAGATGACATAATAATCATCATTCTCTATATAAAATATAGCTCTTAATTTCCCCTTACGCAATCGATAATATGATCGCTCATCGCTTGTTTTTAATCTCTTAACATCAAACAACCCCAAGTCATGTGTGGTATCTAATGATATAAATACATTATTGAATCTCTTGAAAATATCTTTGGGTAGAGCCCCTTTTTTTACAGCCTTGTTTATGCTGCCTTCATAATAGACCATGAAGCACAACCAAGAGCAATAAAGGTAATTTGCACACTGTAAAATATACACAGCCTAAAAAGATATCGCTGGTCTGCATTCGAATGCATCGGTTTGTTAGCTTTTGTTTATTCTTTTATTTTTATAAACCTTTAGACGGCTTTCTGCTTAGCCATGCATAGTAACTACTTGATGATACATTCAATATATTCTTTAAAAATGGCAATGGATATGTGGGCCTCATTTGCTTTATCATCGCGCACCTCACAGAGAGCCCTTCGCAAAGTACGCTGTTGCTTTTTTTAATATATCACGCTCCATCTTCACCTCTGCCAACTCGCGCTTTAGCTTATGCAGCTCTAGTTCCTGATCACTCAATTGACGGTGATTTTTGCCAACTGACTCCAACTCCCCGGCTTTATTCTTTTTTACCCAGGTGCTTAATGTTGACGGAGCCAATGATAATCGCTTGCTCGCTTCAAGCACACTTAACCCGCCTTCTGTTACCAGTATCACTGCTTCCACCCTGAACTCCTTCGTGTGCTTCCCATATGGTATCTTTTCCATTCTTTCACCTCCATTAAGTTATTGTACTTAATTTTGGTGTCCACTTTTTTCAGCTTACCTCAAACAAACGGATGCACTCGAATGAGTGCCAGCGGTGCTCTTTTTGGTT
Organism: Nitrospira sp.; assembly: GCA_016784355.1. Lineage (GTDB taxonomy): Bacteria > Nitrospirota > Thermodesulfovibrionia > UBA6902 > UBA6902 > JACNKH01. Next base: position 3,469 of record JADHUV010000008.1, read on the forward strand.
TTGAACAGTTTTCGTATTCAGACTGCTGTATTGCTTGTAAGTGTCATTCATGGCACTCATCGGTGATCCTGATCGTTAGACTCAAAGAATAACCGACTCTGCTTGCAAGTAAGCTATATTGTTTGATATAGTTGAGCACAAAAATAATTGAAGGGAGGTGAACCAGATTGAATACAGTCTTAGATGCGAGAAGTTATAAAATGGGATTTGGCTGAGGAAGCGCAAAAAGCCTGGTCGAGGTTTTCCGGCTGATGGGACTGTGCTATCTGTTGTTCATGCTCTTTAATTCTTCGCAGAACTTCTGATTTCCTCACAGATATTTATCTCATCGTATATTTTCTATCAGCTGGCAATAACCATATCTGAATTACAAACATAAGGCAGGGAAATTGATTTATTATACCCTGCAATAGAACGCTTACTGTTTGAGAGGTGCTGAACTGACTATTCCGCATAGTCTGCAAAACCGTGCTCAGTGGCAAAGGAAATGCTCTGCTGAATTCGATTGTCACTACCTCTTTTCATTAAAAAATAAAATGGAGAGAAAATGAAAATAAAAATAACCATCTTAATATTAATTCTTTTACTAGTATCAGGTCTATCATATGCTAAGGATAGGCAAGGGATCGTAACATTCAAAATCAACTTAGATGCTCAAGCAGGTTCAAGCAATACCAGGTTGTGGCTCCCATACCCACTATCAGAGGAACATCAGAGGATTGATAATTTAAAGATTGAAGGCAACTTTGATAATTCATCAATATATCGTGAGCAAGAAAGTGGAGCTATCTATCACTTTAGCGAATGGCAGGGTAATTCAGACAGTAAAATTCTGGAGATGAGTTTCAAGGTGAAGGCAGAAGAAAGAATTGTAAAGGATTTGAAAGATACAAAGGACCCGGTGCCGGACGAAGTCAAAAAGTATCTTAAATCGAACTTCTGGATACCGACAGATGGCGATATCAAAGAGATTGCTAACACAATAACAAAAGACAAAACTGGCATCCTTCAGAAATCCAGAGCAGTATATGATTGGGTTGTTGAAAATACACATAGAGACCCGAGAGTAAAAGGATGCGGTCATGGCATAGTTGAACAGATGCTGGTTAAGCGCGGCGGGAAATGTGTTGATATAAGTTCAGTATACATTGCACTTGCAAGGGCTGCCGGAGTTCCTGCGAGGGAAGTGTTTGGCATAAGGCTCGGTAAAAAGGCTGAACAGGACATAACTGGTGGTTATCATTGTTGGGCGGAGTTCTTTCTCCCTGGTACTGGCTGGATACCAGTAGATCCAGCCGATGTAAGAAAGCTGATGTTAGTTGAAAATTTGAATTTGAAAGAAGCAAAAAAATACAGAGAATACTATTTTGGTGCAGTTGATGAGTTCAGGATTGCCCTTGAGAGAAGCGGGAGGGGAATAAAGCTATTACCATTGCAGAAAAGCGGCCCTTTAAATTATCTTATGTACCCGTATGCAGAAGTAGATGGAAAGCCTCTTGATTATCTCGACTCAAAGAGCTTTAATTATACTGTCACATTTAAAGCTATTTGAATATTGACAGTAAAACAGCCTAACAGCAGAGTGCAGTGAATGCAGACCAGCGGTGCCTTTTTAATATGCATAATGGTCTGCATCACTGACTCAGGCGTTATAACTAAAAAAGAAAGTAATTGACATTCCTCCTTGACTGTACAGTAATAAGTACGTGTACAGCATTGAGGAGGATTGGAAATGAAAGCACTTACTTATACCGCAGTGCGTAGCAACCTGGCAAAAATAATGAAAGACGTATGTGATGACCATGATCCTGTGATTATCAAACGGAAACAAAACGATGCTGTTGTCATGATGTCGCTGGAGGACTACGAAGCATTAAATGAAACAGCGTACTTATTGCACAGTCCTAAGAACACAAAACGACTACTTGAATCAATAGAGGAACTTGAAAAAGGTAAGGGAATAGAACGGAAGTTGGCCGGATGAAACTGATATTTTCTGAACATGCATGGGAAGACTATATTTACTGGCAACTTACTGATAAAAAAACTTTAAAAAGAATAAACGAATTAATGAAGGACATTCAGAAAAATAAATATCAGGGCATTGGAAAACCAGAGCCATTAAAACATAGCTTAGCCGGATATTGGTCAAGGCGAATAACAACTGAACTCAGAATAGTCTATAAAATTAACGATAACCAAGTGCTAATTGTACAGTTACGATATCACTACTGAGTTATAACAAGACGATGGAGATTAAACGAGTACCAGTGGAGACCTTTTTTGCTCTGGATATTCTAGGGAGTACAAATCAGATTTTGCAGGTGATATTATTGCTGGTACTCGTCACTCAACTCGCCTACTTCCCATGATGTCAAGTAAAAAACAAGCTAGATCCAAAAAATATCACTTAAATATTATCAAAATATTTGCAAATCAACCTATGATATTGCAGTAGCGAGACGTAGGTATCCTGTTGATTCAGGAGTAAGGCTTCAATGCCGGAACGGAAATCCCGTTTCTTAAGTCTTCAGATCTACGCTTACTTGCATTACAATATAACCAATATTCTGATTCGATCCGTGAAGACCAGGTCGAGTCGACTCAATATTGAGACGGGCCTGGAAATCTGTTAGGCGAAGTGTATCTTTATGATACCTTTAACAATGATGACCGCCGTGCCGCTCCGGGAGTCCGTTAGGGTTAGCAGGTGTCTCTGCCAACTCGCGCTTTAGCCTGTGCAGCTTTAGTTCCCGATCACTCAATTGACGGTGATTTTTACCCACTGCTTCCAGCTTTACAGCTTCCACCCTGAACTCCTTCGTGTGCTTCCCATATGGTATCCTTTCCATTCTTTCACCTCCATTAAGTTATTGTACTTAATTTTGGTGTCCACTTTTTTCAGCTTAACTCACTTTTCCTAAACACTTCAAAAAGTCCCAAAAATGTTATTCTATCAAGCAATAGCAGTATCCTGAAACTTAAAATATTAGGAGAGGCATGTAAGATGGAAAGACGTCAATCAGGCCGAATATCTGTAGACATTCCCCTGACTTTTTCAGATGGCATCATAAAGGTGCAGGGAATGTCCTCTGACTTTTCGCATGAAGGCCTGTTTATTATTACAAAGAAACCTTTCAAGGCTGGCACAGATATTAGTATGTTGCTTGAGGTATCAGCCAATGATAAGATATACACGCTGGGCAAGGTTATACGGGTTATACAATCCGGGGCAGACAATATCAAAGACGGGATGGGCATTAAAATTACAAGAATGACTGCAGCATATCAGAAATTTATCAGGGATTTGGCCTATGATAAACTGGCTGTAGATGACTCAGAATAAATTCCTGTACTCAAATATCTATCTCCACGATCAGGAAATATAACAACGACGTTTTTTCCACTGCCCAGTCTTGCGGCTACCTGCAGTGCTGCTACAGCGGCGGCACCTGAAGAGATGCCGACTAGCAGACTCTCTTCTTTGGCCAGTCTGCGGGCCATTGTAAACGCGGCTTCATCGCTTATCGGAATTACTTCATCATATATTTTTGTATTTAATATCCCAGGATAAAAACCGGCTCCAAGCCCGGCAAGTTGATGCGGGCCCGGATCTCCACCGGAAAGAACTGGTGACCCCTCAGGCTCGACCGCGGTAATCCAGATCCCGGGATTATGCTGCCTCAACACTTCTCCAACACCGGTAATAGTACCACCTGTACCGACACCTGCTACAAAGCTGTCAATTGCATTGCCCCGATCATTGATAATCTCCAGCGCGGTTGTTTTTCTGTGCATATCCGGATTAGCAGGATTTTCAAACTGCATCGGCATATAATAATCAGGATGTTTTTTCAATATTCGCTCGGCTTCCTCCACTGCGCCCAGCATTCCCCTTTCTCCGGGAGTAAGCACGAGTTCGGCCCCATAAGCGCAGAGCAGTTGACGCCTCTCAATGGACATTGTCTCCGACATAGTCAGAATCAGACGGTAACCCTTCAATGCAGCCACCAGAGCAAGTCCTATGCCGGTATTCCCGCTGGTTGGTTCTATTATTGTACCCCCGGATTTCAGAGTACCCTGAAGTTCCGCGACCTCAATCATGTTGAGGGCAATACGGTCTTTCACTGAACCCCCGGGATTGAAACCCTCAATTTTGGCCCATACCCATGCACTTTCAGATCCTGGCAGATGCCTTAACCTTACAAGCGGAGTATTGCCAATCGACTTAAGAATACCTGATGCTGATTTCATCTTAATTAACCTTAATTAAATTTCATGAATTATAACACAGGATTTCCTGATATCCTCAATAATATGCTCTTTAGGTCTTGAATTCTGTGTAGAAAAATATGGATATAAGATTTATTTTATTGACACCAGTTATTAATCATGTTATAAACCTGTACAAAGTCCATTAACGGAGGGGGGGAATATTATGAGTCCACTTTCAAAAAAGATAGTAAAATATCAGGCAAGTATAGTTTTAAATGATAAATGCTGCAGAGGAACCATAGAAAATCTATCTGCAAAAAACATCTATCTCAACACCGCTTCCAATATTCAGGAAATAATGAATGCTACTGAATTTAAGCTTGAGTTTCAGCCTGATTCAGGAGAAAAAATGGATCTGAACTGTAGAGTCACAAATGCCTATCGCATACCTCCTTACGGCATTACTAGCAGTGTTTCCATGGAGATTATAGAGCCATCGTCCTCTTACCGGGATTTTTTTAACGCTCTTATTTAGAATCTCCTCTAGCAGCGCTATTTTTTTGGCGTATCTTTTTCCCCGCTAAATCAGGTAAATTATCACCTGTGAAAACACGAGCCCACAAAAGAATAAATATAAATCAGGATGTACATTTTAGACATCGTGATAAAACTCATGTAGGAAGTATAATGAACATTTCAGAAAACGGCATGCTTATAAAGACACATGACAATGTACTTCCGCTTGACCTTGAGATGGACATAGTCATAGCTAACAGAGACAGCACTATGTCGATACCAGTAAAGCTTAATAAATTTATTATCTCCCCGGACTATAATGACTCTATCGGAGTTGAGATCCTGAATCCACCGGAGGAATTTCTGGATTTCGTACGGAGCTTTAGCATTTAATTCAGCATCCCTAACTCTTCCCAACCTCATCTGAACGACTATCTCAATGGGCAGAAACACCTGCTGATCTCAGAGAAGATTTACTTATCAAAATCAAGAGTACTATTTTATTACATGAGTGGTTACTATTTAAATGGGCAAAAGAATCAGTGAAAAAGCCAATAATACTGGTAATAATCTTGTGGACTACTGTAGTGAGCAGTACTTATTTCTGGATTCAGCTGGAAAAAAAGCAGGAACGTGAAACACTTGCACATGATACTGCACATGCATTTTTTCAGCAACTAGTTCATACAAGACTATGGAATGCCAATCATGGCGGGGTATATGTTCCTGTTACTGATACGCTAAAACCAAATCCCTACCTCACAGACGATCCTTTGAGGGATCTCTCTACTATGCAGGGCCTGCGCCTTACCAAGATAAACCCTGCCTATATGACCCGATTAATAGCAGAAATAGCGGCTGTCAGCGACGGAGTTAAATTTCATATAACTAGTCTTAACCCCATCAGGCCGGAAAACAGGGCTATGGAGTGGGAAGCAGAGTGGCTCAGGTCATTTGAAGATGGTAAATTAGAGCAGGGCGCATTCTTCAATACTGAAAAGGGTCATGAGTTTAGATATATGGCGCCACTGTTTGTTAAGGATGCATGTATGAAGTGCCATGCGAAACAGGGCTATAAGTCCGGAGATGTCAGAGGCGGCATTAGTGTAACGTTACCTTATATTGCTCCGTCAGGACTTGCGAACCTGTCTGCAAGCTACAGCATAGTTCTTCTAAGCGGCATATTGCTTATAGGGCTAGGAGGGGGCATCATTGATAAAAAACATACTCGTTTAATTCAGACAAACAAAAAACTGAATTATGAGATCGAAGAAAGAAAAAAGGTTGAAGCGGAAAAATCCTTGATCATTGAGGACCTTACGCTTGCCGTTGAAAAGATCAAAGCCTTAAGCGGTATAGTTCCTATCTGTATGTACTGCAAGCAGATTAGAGATGATAAAGGCTACTGGAATCAACTGGAAGCTTTCATTTCTGAACACTCAAAAGCAGAATTCAGCCACAGCATCTGCCCCTCCTGCATGGAGATTCACTATCCGGATATTGCCGGGGAGGCACAAGAAAAAGATTGACGGTCAGATGTTTTCAGCGATCTCTTTTACCAGTTTTTCAGTATCTTCCCACCCGAGACAAGGATCAGTGATTGACTGCCCGAAAACACCGCCGGCTATATCCTGCCGTCCCTCCACAAGATAACTCTCAATCATAAAGCCCTTTACAATCTTACCGATTTCCTTATTATCTTTCATTAACTTCAAGACATGCATGGCGATACTCGGCTGTTTATGGTAGTCTTTGCCGGAATTGGCATGATTTGTATCAATAATGATTGCAGGATTCTCAAGACCGCGTTTTTCGTATCTCCTTATGACTGCCATAATATTTTTCTCATCATAATTGGATATGTTGTTTCCTTGATAATCTACAGCACCTCTAAGTATACAATGCGTATAAGCATTGCCTGATGTTTCTACCTCAAAACCATTATATGCAAACACATGCGAGGACTGAGCCGCCTCAACCGCATTAAGCATTACACTGAAATCTCCACCTGTAGGGTTTTTCATGCCTACGGGCACAGCAGCTCCGCTGCATGTAAGGCGATGCTGCTGGTTTTCAACCGACCTGGCCCCTACTGCAACATAACTCAGAACATCATCCACATATGGATAATTGCCGGGGTAAAGCATTTCATCAGCAATCGGCAGTCCGCATTCCTCCAGAACCCTTATATGAAGATGCCTGATGGCCTTGATTCCCTCACACATATCAGGCTTCTGCTGCGGATCAGGCTGATACAGCATTCCCTTGTAGCCCTTACCTGTAGTTCTTGGTTTATTGGTATATATGCGGGCCATTAATATCAGCCTGTCTTTGACCTCTGCCTGCAATGCCGAGAGTCTCTTAACATATTCCATTATAGCCTCTTCATTATCAGCGGAACAGGGGCCTATAACAAGAATAAATTTTTCGCTCCTTCCATCAAAGACCATCTTGACTTCGTCATCAATTTTTTTCTTGACTGCAATGCCCTTCTGCGAAAGAGGCAACGTTTTTTTAATCTCTTCAGGTTCAGGCAGTTTCCGTATATATTTCAGCATTACTTATCCCTTCCTTCTAAATTGTGTGACTCTCGTACCAGGCCGCTTCTGCAGTTGATCATAAAGTACTGAGTTAGCAAGTTAATCACGACAGGTCTTTAATTTTAAACGAGATGAAAAAATATTGCCCGTCACTAATAAAAAAAACCCCTGCTAATTTGCAGGGGGTTTGAAATGAATTGAATTGAAAATCCTGAATCAATACAAAAGTAAATCAGCTTCTACGACTTCTTCTAAGCACGCCCAGTCCTGCCAGTCCTGCACCGAGCAGTATAATTGTGCCCGGCTCCGGCACAGGGTTTACGCTGCTGCCGCCATTAATTGCAGGAATAACCATATCAAGAGTTATTTGGTCATTACCGCATTCCATTGTCCAAACCATATGCAGCGCGTCCCATTCATTTAAATCCATTAAGGATAAATCAATAATCATCTCTATTGCATAGCGACCCTGAAATTCGGAATAGCTGAAGTTCGAACCGAGATCCACTGAATCATCATATGATTTTACAGCCCATGGATCTGACACATGGTTCCAGTCTTCTGTCACATCATTGTAATTCCAGGTAAGCGGGTCTTCCCACTGCAGGTTGCCGCTGACAAGAAGCCCGGCACCGGGAGTCGGATTATAAGTACTATGCACATCGGTGTTACGTGTTGTCACGGCATACTCATAGGTGCCGTCACCGCCTATATCAAAACCGACATCTCCAGAATCATACCAGTATTTTTCCTTACTCTGATTCCAGTCATCGTAGCCGTATGAGCTGTTGTTGTATCTCCAGGGATCTTTTGAACCGGCCTGAGAAAGGCCTGTCACTATAGCCGCATACAACTTGCTGCTGCCACCCGTAGTGACTATGGACATATATGCGGCCTCAGCATCAAACGCCTGGCCGCCATAACCAGGACCAACCTGCCCGGCATCGTTCAGCAAATAATCTTCTTCAACATACTGAGTACCAGCCGGTGCGGATGTGGGTGACCAGGCACCAGGTCTTACCCCCCAGTCATCCAGAAATAAAGCTGCATCAGCTCCAGTGGCCATCAAAAGTATCATAGCGGCTATCATTAACATTTTATATTTTTTCACTTGTAACCTCCAGTTTCCATTTATGAATCAAATTGCTTACAGCTATATAGTATGCAATTTCTTTGCCAGACATCAAGTGCATGTATTTTAACGATTCTGCTTTTTATACGGCGCATAAAAGTGTAAATAAATTCGACACCATGCTTTGTTTGTCGATAATCATTACACACGATGGGTTTTGCTAACGCATACTGTACATATAATATGCTTGTACATCTAGATTAGTTACTTCGCTAATATTCCCAGCACTTCATCCGTATATTGATCGTTACTATTATATATGCAAAGAGGACTGATAATCTTTAACCATACACCTGAACCCTTTACAGCCTCAACTAAAACCATTTTGGCCTCTTCCCCCGCCCTTGAATGAATAAACTGCATTCTTTTCGGCTCCAGGTTTACGCTTCGCAGCTCAGTGATTAGCTCTGCAAGCCTGAACGGATGATATACTATAAAAAACCTTCCGGAATGATTCAAGAGATATGCAGCACTCTCTACCAGTTCAGCAAGCGTAATCTCAATCTCATGTCTTGCGATAGATCTTTCACTGCCCACACTTATACGACCTGTTGTAACTTGTCTGAAAGGCGGGTTTGAATAAACAAAATCAAAACTGTTTGTGGGATATAAATCCCTGAGATCTTTTATGTTTTTCCTTAGAACCTCTATGCGACTCTCAAGTCCATTCAGGCATATATTGCGAGATGCTCGCTCGGCAAGGGCATCCTGAAGCTCAATGGCTGTCAACCTGACACCCTTGAGTCTTCGTGCAAGAAGTATTGATATTACCCCTGAACCAGTTCCGAACTCTATTCCTCTGGCATCTTTACGCACCCTTATAAAGTTCTCAAGCAGGACCGCATCAATACTGAACCGGTATCCGCTTCTTGCCTGGTATATTTCGGCACCCTTTATTGTATCAAGCGTTTCCCTTTTCATTATTTTTTATATTGAAATGCGCTTGCACGCTAATAAAAGACTTCTCACAGTTGATTTATGATCTCTGAAATTGCATCGAACCGGTCAAGCACGTAAGTCGCATTCATAAGCATTTCCCGAGGCCTGAATCCATAAGTCACGGCTATCACATTGACCCCTGCGGCTAGTCCCGCCTCGACATCAAATTCACTGTCGCCAACCATAACCGCCTGCTCAGGCCGAATCTCATATTTTTTTAGAAGCATTTGGATTGGTACCGGTGATGGCTTTTTCTTTGTCACACTGTCACTTCCGTACACGAGATCGAAATATCCCTGCAGGCCAAGATGCGCGATGACCCTTTTAGAATAAACCTCCCGTTTATTTGAGACTACTGCCATTTTATAATCGCTTAATTTCGCAAGAGTGGCTGTCACACCCGGATACGCAACGGTATTATCAACAAGATGGTGATCATAATACTTCAGGAATCTATCCGTCACTATCTTAATGGCCTGTGGGTTAGAGCTTTCGGGAGGAAGCAGGGACTCAAGGAGTTTTGATATACCCGACCCTACCATTGCCATTGTCTGCTGCACCGAATAGGGGGTTACTGCAAAGGGCTCAAGTGCATAATTAATTGCATTGGTTATATCAATTGATGTATCAGCAAGCGTGCCGTCAAGGTCAAATATTATAAGCTTAATCATATGAACCGGGCTATCTGCAGCAAATCATTATGACTGGCGTTTCTCAGCTATCTGAACCCGCTGAAGAGCTCTTTCAAGGGCAGCAGTTGAGCGTGCCTCATCATATTTCCCGGTTTTATGCAGGCGGTCTTCTGCTCTTTTCATTGATGCCATGGCCCGCTCTATATCGATATCATCGGATTTCTCAGCGCTGTCAGCAAGAATAACAACCTTATCCGGACCAACCTCTGCATATCCCCAGTTGATAAAGAAGTAGCCTGTCTCAGATCCTTTTTTATAACTGAGCATGCCAATGTTCAGGGTAGCAAGAAACGGTATGTGTTCAGGCAGGACACCGAATTCACCCTCGGTACCTTCGGCCGTTACCTCATCAACCTCGTCAGTGAAAATATGCCCGTCAGGCGTTACAATATCCAGTATTAATTTATTCGCCATATTATGTTATTCCCAAAATAGTGTTAGCCGGTCCAACCGAGCTTTCGCGCCTTTTCCTCAACTTCCTCTATAGGTCCCACCATATAAAAGGCCTGCTCGGGAGCATCATCATATTTGCCTTCAACAATGGCCTTAAATCCCTTGATGGTATCAGGCAGTTTCACATACTTGCCCGGAGTACCGGTAAAAGTCTCGGCTACATGGAAAGGCTGGCTCAAAAAACGCTGTAATTTCCGAGCCCTGGAAACTGTCAATTTATCATCTTCAGAAAGTTCCTCCATTCCAAGTATTGCGATTATATCCTGCAATTCCTTGTATCGCTGAAGTACCATCTGCACCTGCCTGGCTACATTGTAATGTTCTTCTCCTAGCACCAGAGGATCAAGAATTCTTGAGGTTGAATCAAGAGGATCCACCGCAGGGTATATTCCCAGCTCCGCAATCTGTCTTGAAAGAACAACCGTGCCGTCCAGATGGGTAAAAGCCGTTGCAACTGCAGGGTCAGTAAGGTCATCTGCAGGGACATAAATGGCCTGCATAGAGGTAATAGCCCCCTTATTCGTGGAGGTAATCCTTTCCTGCAATATACCCATATCCGTCCCGAGCGTAGGCTGATATCCAACTGCTGAGGGCATTCTGCCTAACAATGCTGAAAGCTCTGCGCCGGCAAGTGTATATCTGAATATGTTGTCCAGAAAGATCAGCACGTCCTGCCCATCATCTCTGAAGTTTTCTGCAACAGTAAGAGCTGAAAGAGCAACACGAGCCCTTGCACCGGGAGGTTCATTCATCTGTCCGTACACTAGAGCGGTCTTATTTAAAACACCTGACTCTTTCATCTCAAGGTATAAATCATTACCTTCTCTTGTCCTCTCACCAACACCAGCGAAGACCGAAACACCTCCATGAACCAGTGCAATATTATTTATCATCTCCATAATAACAACCGTCTTGCCAACTCCAGCACCTCCGAACATACCCATCTTGCCGCCTTTTACAAAGGGAACCAGAAGGTCAAAGACCTTAACCCCAGTCTCAAATACCTGCGTAGAAGTGTCCTGATCGGTAAAGGCCGGAGCCTCCCTGTGAATAGGCAATCTGCCGGCGGCTTCTATCGGACCTAACTGGTCAACCGGTTCGCCTATAACATTCATTATTCTTCCAAGGACATTTTCCCCAACCGGGACAGTTATCGGACTTCCCATATCCATCACTTTCATACCACGCACAAGTCCGTCTGTAGTAGACATGGCGATCGTCCTTACAAGACCTTCCCCTAGATGACTGGCGACTTCCAGCGTCAGCTTTATTTCCGGAGTGCCCTTTTCCGGATCAGCCGGCTGAGCAATGGTCAGCGCATTAAGTATCTCCGGCAAATCATTCTCAAACGCTACATCAACAACTGCGCCTATGACCTGTGCTACACTGCCTTCATTCATTATCTATATCCTCCAGCATATTTTTCCATATTACTTTTCTAATCCTTTAAGGCCTCTACACCCCCGACAATATCCATTAACTCTCTTGTAATCGTAGCCTGTCTTGCCTTGTTGTAATCAAGGGTAAGAGTGCCGATCATTTCATCCGCGTTCTGGGTTGCATTCTCCATAGCCGTCATGCGTGCGGCCTCTTCAGAGGCCTGAGACTCCAGCAGTGCCCTGTAAATCTGGACCTCCACATTTTTAGGTAGAAGCTGATCAAGGATCGCCTGCTGTGACGGTTCATATAAGTAGATCGGGACAGGTTCATCAGTCTTAACCTGCTCCTCTGAAGCGGCCAGAGGCATAAGTCCGGCAACCGTCACATCCTGAATCATGACCGATCTGAAGGTGTTATACACTATCATGACCTCATCTGATTCCTCATTCATATAATGGTTCGCAATATCAGCAGCAATCTTCCGGACATCTGCATATACAAGATTACCCGACATGCCGGTCCAAGCCTGACGAACTTTTATATTACGGCGCTTAAAATACTCAGCGGCCTTTTTCCCAACCGTACATACGCTGACATTAAAACTCTCCGCCCTACGCTCAAGAATCAGCCGCTCAGCAGCCTTCATCACATTAGTATTAAAGGCCCCGCACAAACCCCTGTCACTGGTAAGGACAAATACCTCAATATTATTCCTCGGGCGCTGGACAAGCATTGGATGCAGGTCTTCAGCATCACCGGATAGACCGGCAATTACCTGGGCCATTTTATCAGCATAAGGCCTCATATCCAGCATGCGTGACTGAGCCTTACGGAGCTTTGACGCCGCAACCATCTTCATGGCCTTGGTAATCTGCCGGGTATTCTTTACGGCGTTGATTCGCCTTTTTATATCACTCAGTGTTGGCATATATTATTTTGAAACACCATCAATTAACATTCGATATATAGCATCTGTCTTATGCCTGAAAACCTTTCTTAAATTCTTCTATCGCCTTTGTCAGTCTGTCTATTAATTCATCATCCAGCTTTTTCTTCTCCCGTATGTCCTGCCTTATGTCATCTTTGGTACCGTGCATAAAGCTTAAAAGCCCTTTCTCAAACTTTTGCACGGACTCAACAGGCACATCATCAAGGAACCCTCTGGTACCGGCAAAGAGAGCTATTATCTGATCCTCAACAGGGAGTGGCACATACTGATCCTGCTTTAAAAGCTCAACCATCCTGCGCCCTCTCTCGATCTGGGCTAATGTGGTCTTATCAAGGTCAGATCCAAACTGTGCAAATGCGGCCATCTCTCTGAACTGAGCAAGGTCAAGTCTCAAGGTGCCAGCAACCTGCTTCATTGCCTTGGTCTGCGCTGCTCCGCCGACCCTGCTGACAGAAAGGCCAACATTGACGGCAGGACGAACACCTGCATAAAAAAGCTCCGGCTCAAGATATATCTGTCCATCCGTAATAGAAATAACATTTGTGGGAATATAGCCGGATACATCACCGGCCTGTGTCTCAATGATAGGAATAGCTGTAAGCGATCCACCGCCAAGCTCATCAGAAAGTTTGGCCGACCTCTCAAGAAGCCTGGAATGAAGATAAAAAACATCACCGGGATAGGCCTCACGTCCCGGCGGACGCCTCAGAAGCAGTGACAACTGCCTGTAGGCTGTAGCCTGCTTACTCAGATCATCATATATAATAAGCGCATGTTTTCCATTGTCACGGAAATACTCGCCTATAGCGCATCCTGTATAAGGCGCAATGTACTGAAGCGGGGCCGGCTCACTCGCGGTTGAGGAAACAATGATGGTATGTTCAAGCGCCCCTGCCTCTTCAAGCTTTTTGACTGTACGTACAACATTCGAGCGTTTCTGACCGATTGCAACGTAAATGCAAATTACGCCACTGCCCTTTTGGTTAATAATGGCATCAAGGGCTATAGCTGTCTTGCCGGTCTGACGGTCACCGATTATTAACTCACGCTGCCCCCGTCCTATAGGGATCATGGCATCAACCGCCTTCAACCCGGTCTGAAGCGGCTCTCCCACCGGCTGCCTGTCAATTATACCCGGGGCTATGACATCAACCATCCGGGATTCACTGGAATTAATGGGGCCCTTTCCATCAATAGGCTGTCCGATTGCATTGACCGTCCTTCCAAGCAATGCCTCACCGACCGGCACCTCCATAATTTTTCCCGTACGCTTTACTATATTGCCTTCTTTAATAAGCGTATCTTCACCAAAAAGTACGGCGCCCACTGAGTCCTGCTCAAGGTTAAGTGCCATTCCAAAGACATTATTAGGGAACTCCAGAAGTTCAGAGGCCATGACATTGTCCAGTCCATAAATCTTGGCAATACCATCGCCTACCTTTACTACTGTTCCCACTTCGCTGACATCTACACGTTTTTCAAAATCAGCAATCTGCTTTTTTATAAGTTCACTTATCTCTTCCGATTTTAGATCTGTTACATCCATCAATTCACCCCCGGTATATAACCAAAACTTAAGAGCCAAACAAAGCGCTTCGCCTAATTATCAGCTCTAAATTCCAATCTACCCGCTTTTCACAAGTCTATCACGCAAAAGCCTGAGCTGGCCTTTTACACTGCTGTCATAAGTTGTACTGCCTACATTTACAACAAAGCCGCCCAATAAATCCGGGTCGATCCTGCTTTCGATGTCCACTTCTTTACTCGTCATATTTTCAATCACTATCTTGAGTTTGTCAATATATTGTATGTCCAGTTTCACAGGCGCTGTCACTGTTGCTACAACCCTGTTTTGTTGTCTGTTAAAAGCTGCCTCCGACGCATGTACAATCTCTTTAAACGCTGCCAGCTGACCGTGAGCAATAACCAGCTTAATAAATTTTCCAGAAGCAGACCCAAATTCCAGTCTCTGAAGCAGTGAGTCCAGCGCAGCGAGCTGCTCATCGTCCGTAAATATCCTGCCCGCAAACAACAGTTTAAGCTGCCGGTGTATTTCCAGAAGCTTACTAAATGATTGAAGTTCCTTAAGCACTAAAGGCATATCCGCAATTGTCATACTCATAAGTGCATGGCTGTATTTTTTTGCGATCTGGTTATTGGTCATATTTTATGCTTAGACAAGAAAATTTCAATTTCCAGACTCCAGCTGTTTAATGTAATCGCTGATAATCCCCTCTTGTTCTTTATGTCCGAGCTTTTCCTTTATCTGTTTTTCAGCGGCCTCAAGCGCGAGCAGGGCAGCCTCTGACTTTAAATTTTCCTTGGCCTTCTGAAGCTCAAAGTCTATATTGTCTTTTGCCTGCTGAATTATCTTATCTCTCAGTCTATGCCCTTCCTCTATCAGCGCCTCTTTTTCCCTGTGGCCCGACTTCCTGGCTGCCTCGACAATCTGCTCTATTTCTGAATCACTGCTTTTTAATTTTTCTCTAACCTCATCCAGAGCCTTCTGGGCCGTCTCCCTTGCAATTGAAGCCTCTCGAAGAGATTTTTCTATCATCTCGGTCCGCTTCCTGAAATATTCTGCAGCAGGCCTGCGTCCATAGTGATATAGGATGAAAAATAAGATCGCAAAATTAATTACAGGCCATACCCAGTCCTTCCATGTAAAGCCGCCGGACTCATGCCCGCCACCTGTTGCTGCAAAAGCAACTGAGGCCGTTATCAGCAGTAATGCCATAAAAGTCAGACTCGCAAAGACTCTATATGTTTTACTGATCCGTATGCTCATGCCCCTACCAGTTTATTCATTATCTGTGTTGAAAACTTTTCAATGTCTTTTGAAAGTGAGGCCCGTGCATCCCTGACCGCCGCATCAAGCTCGGCCCCGGCAGCACTGCTGATTTTGGCAGACTCAGCATAGGCTGATTCAAGCATTTCTTTATGTGCATCTACCCCTGCATTTCTCATTTCTTCATAAGCAGACTGTGCCTTAGAACGAGCCTCAACCAGCATGACTTCATACTGGATAAGCGCTTCATCTTTGTCAGCATACAAAGCCTTTGAGGCTTCAAGGGCTCCACGCGTACGGCTGTCCCTCTCTTTAAACAGGGCCAGCATAGGTTTAAATAAAATTATATTCAGAAGAAACAGAAGAATCAGGAAATTAGCAAGCTGAACAAAAAACCAGTTGTTGAGTTCAAGCATTTAAGCTCCACACGCACAGGTCGCATTTGAGAGTTAAGTACGGCTAAATTAAGGAAAATTAACATAGCGGTACGATTTTGTCAATACGGTTTCATAGTAAAAGACCCAAAGAAACAATTAACCGCCTTATTTTAATGATCTTTTCATTATTTATCTACTAATGAGCCTATGACAATAAGGGTCGGCAACTTACATGTCTCGTCTAAACATACAATTATGTCTTCATCGTTTAGGCGATAGATTTTAATCTGAATGGAGAGTTGACCTGAAAAATCAATCTCCCTATAATAACTTCGGGACATGGATTGAAGTGAAAAGCACATTCCAATCTAAAATTTAAACTTATTTTTTAAAGCACCGAGGGGGCTCGAATGGGGAAAGTTACGTTTGCAGTATTATTGTTTCTGGTATTCACAATTGTATCAGGTATTTATTTGCCTGTATATACAGAGGCAGTCGCACGGTCCGGGCAAATTAATAACGGCATTCAGGAAAGAGATATCCTGAGTGTTATAACCAGCAGCAACCACTCAGCGATATATGCTGCGTCATCAAGATCAGTGTACATCCTGCAGCATTCTGAAAATCGTTGGGAAAAAGTTTATTCTGAAGAAAATCCTCACAGCTACATTAAGACAATTCATGTAGACCCTGATGATCCGGAAGTGCTGTATATCGGCTCAGGCAGAGGACTTTTTGCAGGAAATATAAAAACAGGTATATGGACAAGGATTTTTGCCGGAAGAAGCGCTTCAGAGAAAAGCGTCCTATCAGTATATGTTCAGCCCGGAGATAACAGTAAAATAGCGGTGGGTACAGAATCGGGCATTTATTGGACTGAAGATAGAGGGAAAATGTGGCATAGAAGCATTAATTTGTCTTCTTCACATATTATACGTCTTAAAACAGACGGTATAAAAAGCGGCACGGTTTATGCTGTAACCTCTACGGGGCTACACAAAAGTATTGACAGCGGGCAGACATGGATCCTCTTGGCCGGTAACAGCGTGCAGTCCAATGATGAGAACCTCGATGATCCTGAGGCCGCACCAGAGTATGAAAGTGAGATGTCTATACGTCAATTCTACTGCATTACTGCAGACCCTGATGATAGCAAACGTCTCTTCGCCGGTACATCTTATGGTATGCTCTACTCCGGCGACAGCGGAAAATCATGGTCTCTTACATCAAACTCCGGCCTAACCGGTCTGCAGATCAGGGATCTGGTATTTGATACCACAGGAGATAAAAGGATTTTTGCCGCAACTAACAAGGGTGTCTTCACTTATCTCATAAAGACTGAAACATGGGAGAAGTTTTTCATGGAAAACTCTCCAGAAGATTTACACAGTCTGGTAATATCGAGCAATACTCCTCCTGCTTTATGGGCCGCCGCTGAAGGCGGTATCTATAAGTCCGCAATGTATCCGGAGTATCAAACTGCCGGGCATGTCAATGCTCAGGAAGCCCTTGCAGAAGTTCAGCACGAACCCTCGATTGCAGAGATCAGAGATGCCGCAATCCGCTATGCCGAGGTCTCACCGCAAAAAATCAGCAAATGGCGTAAGTCAGCCGCCAAAAGCGCATGGCTCCCTGATCTCAGGTTTGCCTATGATAAAAATAAAGACTGGCAGAGCAGTAAATATTTCTACAGCACTGCCAAAGAGAAATACAATGATGATGATATAACAAAAGGAAATGATCATGGCTGGTCCGTCTCAATGACATGGCAGCTTGGAGAATTGATCTGGAACAGTGACCAGACCTCCATTGATTCCAGATCACGATATATGGTGCAGCTCCGAGATGAAATTCTCAATGAGGTAACAAGACTTTATTTTGAGAGAAAACGCCTTAAAATCAATATGAAGATTCTCCCCTCAGAGCACCTTAAAGAACAGTTGGAAGATGAACTGCGATTACAGGAATTAACAGCTCAGATAGATGCCCTTACAGGATCCTACCTCACTCGAAGACTTATGCAGTCAAATGCCGGAGAGATACCTAAATCATGAGTGTGAAAAAAGCTCAGCTATCGATAGTCTCTGCTTCGTCTATGAGCATCACTGGAATATCATCTGTAATTCGGTATAAAAGTCTGCAGTTACCGCATGCAAGACCATCGCCTGTCTCATTAAGTTTAACGGTGCCCTTGCACTTCGGACAGGCAATGATATCGAGTAGTTCCTGTTTTACAGCCATATACACCTCCATTATTTAAAGATTCGTCTGATTATATCAGCTATAACAAATTCCGACAATTGTGATATAGGGGCTATGTCCCTATTATCTTGACCAGTACCCTTTTCTTACGCCGCCCGTCAAATTCTCCATAAAATATCTGCTCCCATGTCCCGAAATCCAGCCTTCCTTCCGTTACCGCAACCATCACCTCTCTGCCCATCACCTGGCGCTTAAGATGTGCATCCCCATTATCTTCGCCAGTCCTGTTGTGCTGATATTGAGTTATCGGCTCATGGGGGGCAAGCCTTTCAAGCCATGCCTCATAATCTTTATGAAGGCCTGATTCATTGTCATTTATAAATACAGAAGCCGTAATATGCATTGCATTACAAAGCAAGAGCCCCTCTTGTATACCGCTCTCCCTGAGACATGCCTCGACATCAGACGTAATATTGATAAAGGCCCTCCTGGTCGGCACATTAAACCAGAGTTCTTTTCTATAAGTTTTTATAAACCCTCCTTCCCCCTAACACCTAACCCCCCCCTTTTTTGAAGCATCTTAATAATCATAACAGCAGCCTCATCCGGTCCCAGTTTTTCTGTATCAATAATCAACTCCGGGTCCTCAGGTACCTCATACTCAACATTGACCCCCGGCACGGAAGCGCCTTGCCCTGCCTTATCGTAAATATCCGCCGGAGCACCATGGGTATCCCGCCTTGCACGCTCTCTTTCCATGCACAACTGAAGCGGGCAGGCAAGATACACCTCAAAGAACTCGGGAATCAGCTTTCTCGCGACACTTCGCCATACCTTTCTGTTACCCGTAGCATCCAAAATAACATTATGTCCCAATTCGCTAACCGTCTTAGCGAGATACGTAAGCGACCTGTATACATAGTCCCGTTCAGACCCTGAATAATTAGGCTCAGGAGTCACCACTTCTCTAAGCCTGTCCATATTCAAGATCACCGTATCGGGAAGCCTGTCTTTAACACTCAAGGCAACCGTGCTTTTCCCGCAACCTGGCAGACCTGTAATCCATATTACCCATGACATATCAATATTATATATCAGAATTATATATCAGAAACCAATCCATTATTTCTGCACCGTTCGGCAAATCATTTTCAACTGAACATTCTTATTATGCTACCCTGAAACTTTTCAAATTATTTCAGTTCTGTTAGAATGTCTAATGCAAAATCTACATCGAAAAAACAATCTCCCGCTCATTCAGGATGCCGATCTAAATGGTAAAGTCGTGCTCATCAGATTCGATCACAATGTCGTTAAAAACGGCATAATAAAGGATCCCTTCCGGATAGACAAGACACTCGGAACACTTTATTACATCATCGACAGGGGCGGCAGGCCCATATTAATGACTCATGTAGGAAGGCCGAGAGACAAGAAGACCGGACAGATTACCTGCAATGACGAAAACTCTGTCCAGTCTATAGTTGATTACCTTCACCGTAAACTTAATGTTGAGTTTTATGTCCCGGAATGCGAGGCCGATGAAGAATTTGGAATCTCCGGCCTTTGCAGTACAATTTACAGGGCTATCGGAGAATTAAAAGACAGGAAGATTGGCGGCATTTACCTTCCAAACACCCGCTGGTTTCGCGGGGAGGAAGAGGAAAAAGGATTTTTCAGGGACAACTTTGCAGTACTTTTATCAGACCTGGCCGATGTATATGTAAATGATGCCTTCGGTTCGTGGCAGCCGCATGTTTCAACATACGACATCACAAAATTTATGCCGTCATACGCAGGATTTCTAATGCAGCATGAAATAGAAAACCTCAACAGCGTTCTTAATCCGGAGAAACCCTTTCTTGCAGTTATTGCCGGCTCTAAATATGACACCAAGATAGGTCCGCTGTATGCAATATACGAAAAAGCAGACCACTTGATTCTTGGAGGTGTGTTATACAACGCTTATCTTTGCGCTAAATACGGTATCTCTATAAAAGGCATTTCTGATGAGGATATCGAAGCGGCAAAAAAACTCGCTGCAATAGACAATACTAAAAAGAAGATTCTCGAGATGCCTTACATTGTAGAATCCGATACTCTTGATGGAAAACTCGAGGGCAAATATAGAACTATTGCGGTTTCTGATTTTAAAGAAGGTGATCAGTACGAATATATACTGGATATAGACCCGAAATCCTTTACAGTTGCACAGGTAGAAAGCGCCCTGATGGGGGCAAAAATAATCTTTGTAAATGCTGTCATGGGTTTTACACCTCACTTCTCCAATGGATCAAAGGCCCTTGACGAAGCGATTGACCGAAACAAAACCGCTTTTAAAATGTATGGCGGTGGAGATACACTGCAGGAGTTTAAAAACCTATGTCCAGGTCTTTATCTCTCCGTACTTGATGACAAACAATATTATTTCTTAACAGGTGGAGGCACTGTACTGAAGGCAATTGAAGAGGGTTCTCCATACCGTCTTAAGCCGATACAGGCATTAATAGAAAACAAAGAGCATATGGGGAATATCAGAAAGTGAAATTACTAATAGCCCTCTTATCCCTGACAATCCTTGCAAGTGCAACCATTTCTTCGGCTGCTACTGCCGGTCCTTTACAGGTAAAAAATCTCTATCCGGTATTTCTTCATGCCTATCAGCCAGTCATGGAAAAAGCCGCACTTGAAAATTCTATGTCATACAGTCTGTCCCATTCCAGCACATACACTGTGCAGGCGTCCGGCAGGTGGCTCATCAGTCTTGATATAGAAGCCACTGAATTAAATTTCAGATATAAAAGAATCATACTGGACATGTTCGAAATTGGCATAGACCTGCCTGTCTTAATGCTGGGCGGGGGAATATTTGATGGGTTTCTTGAGTCGTACCATGATTCATTCGGGTTCCCTGACTACGGTCGCAAAAACAGACCGCATAACGCTTTTCTCTATGAAATACGACACGACGGCAAGTTGATAATCCGTGGGCAAAGCGGCATTGGACTGGGGGATATAGGCTTATCCCTTAAAAAAGAACTGTCCAAATCTGAGCGATTTACACTTAGCATAAAGGGTGGAATAGAACTGCCGACAGGAAATGCGGATGATGGATTCGGCAATGGTTCTCTTGATGCAGCCGCTTCTATGCTGGCCGACCTTAAGCTAAGTGATAAAATTACTATATACCTCAATGCCGGGGCCGTTTTCCCCGGAGACCTGAAGGCCTCGCAGACGCTGAATCTTGATAATTTTATTTTTGCCGGGGCCGGTATCGAGGGCGATGCAGGCAAGGGATTCAGCCTGCTCTTGCAAGTGCTTGGACAATCAGCAATTTTTCCTGACACTGGCCTGAAGGCTGTTGATCGTAACTCTGTAATGATTGCATTCGGGGGAAGATACAGCAAAGGTCAAAGGACATTCGATCTTTCCCTTACAGAAGATCTAAGTGAAGCTGGGGCTCCTGACTTTATAATTAATCTGACGTACAAAGTGAAATTATGATCAATGAGCAATTAATACATGATTGGATGGTAGTTTATCTCAAGGAGAAGCTATCGAGAAGTTATGATAAAGTTCTCATTAATCTTGCGGATAAAAAGGAAAATGAGTTCAACGGCATCTATCCGGACCTGATCCTTTCAAATCATGGTCTCGTTATGTCCATCATACAGGTAGAAACCGATCAGGGTATTACTGAAGCGAACTCGGAAACATGGAAAGGCCTTGCAGGAAAGGGAGCCAAACTTATACTTATGGTGCCAAAAAAACATAAGGCTCGCACCATAGATCTACTATGGCATAGCGGTCTTGCGGACAAGGCATCCATTGGAAGTTACGAACTCAATGTAACCATGCCCTAATGTATTAAAGTCAGACTGTAATATCGATTACTTTTCCCGTTGAAGAAGGCATTGATGAATAGGCAAAGGCCGGAGAGCTTAATGCAAGCGAACTGGAAGCTTTCAGATGTCCCGTCTTATAATGAACTGCCTCTATACTGCTATCAACGTCCAGTTCTGTATTAACACTAACAGGAGTACCCGTAGCCGTATTTTCACTAATAGTACCTGCCGCCTGCTGAACACTTCCATTTGATTTAGTCTCATGTTGAGACTGTGCTTCTTCAAGTTTTGCAGACCTTGCATCAGCCTCCATTCTGGATGCCGACACTGCAACTGACCTGTCCTGACTTGAAGGATGTGCCGGTGCATTTGCTGCACGCTGAATCGCACGTGCCTTAGCTATAGTGGCGTCCGGATTGCCGCGCACCTCCGATGTGTCTATCGCCACCTCGCCACCCACGGCATATGCCTGCCCGTCGGGACCGATCTCAAAATCATACGATACACCCTTTGCATATTGTCCGGCTGCGGCTAGATGTGCCTGCTCATGCTGACGTACTTCGCTATCTCTTTCCTTGAGCCTGGTTACTTCTTCTTTTTCTTCTTCAGACAGTTCGAGTTGATTATTGCTCCGGTCTTCAATCTCAGCCTGCTCTTTATCAATTACCTGAGCTTCAGGACGTGTTGCTACACTATTGTCATTGTCAGAAACAGAAGGCACTGCTTTTACTTCGAGGTTTGTGGCGGCAGGTTCTTTATGTGACAGATTAATAACATCTTCAACAACAAAAAAAGACGATTGGATATCGCCCTCATTCTTTTTCTGATCCTTGTCAGACGCAACCTGAGATATGGACTTTTTATTCTGCCCAAGTAATGCGTTTATGTTATTAAGCTCACTTAACATAATTATTCCATTCTTGAGTTCACGTCCATTGTAAACTTATTTTACAGCTGTATTAACAGTATCGGTTTTTTTTAAAAAACTTTAGCTAAAAAAATAATAACATTACGAAAAAATACTTATATCTGTATAAGCACCACATGGTAAGGACCAAAACATATATACAATAAGCACATTTCATTAAAGTCCGGACACTGAAAGCCGATAATAATAGTCAGGGTTATTGCCATGAATGAAAAAAACAATGTAAAGCAGTGTACATGTTGCCAGAAAGCGATCAATGAGACATATGATACATGCCCACTTTGCGGTGGCACTCAGACCTCTGAGTATCTTTTTGCTGCAGAAGAATGTCCAAAGTGTAAGTCAGAGCTTAAGATAGAGATTGTCGATGGGGAAGAGTACGATATCTGCACAACCTGTGGTGGGATGTGGCTTGACCGCGATGAATTTCACCGGGCAACCAGTCAATGCAATATATATAAAAAGCTTGAGATCAAAAGAAAGTTTACCAGGGCTCCTCTCGTTGAAGACATAGAGTACGTAAGTTGTCTGAGATGCGGCAAATTAATGAATCGTCATAACTTCGGAACAATATCAGGCGTTATAATAGATAAGTGCAGTAAACATGGAGTCTGGCTTGATGCTGGCGAGCTGAAAAAAATACAATACTTCATTGCAGACGGTGGACTTGATAGAAGCAGAGACAGGGACATTGAGGCTAACCGTGCACAGATCAAGGATATTGCCTCCCAGGTTGATTCGATCGACTTCACCCAGAAAATTCTACACTTCTGGAACTTCAAGCGCTGGCTATTCAGAGGGTAAATTTAGAGCATCCAGAGCTCTTCTATGCATTTCAGGCGATGCTGTGACCAGCAGTGAGACCGATCTTTTCACTCCAATCTCTGTGTCTTTTATTGAATTACCCTCCAGATCCGTTACAATCCCGCCGGCCTCTTTAACCAGTAAATATCCGGCCGCAAAATCAAAACTCCGTGAAGGGGACGGCATCACAAAAAGGCTAAGTGAACCTTTTGCCAAAAAAGCCAAGTCAAGTGCTGTAGACCCAAAACACCGCACCCTGTTAAACATAGAAATAAGGGGCATAATGCGCGGCAAATCCTTACCCGGCACCTGGGTTTCATATCCTGCAATCATAAATGCATTTTCCTGCTGAACACGGATGTTTTGCCCATTACAAAAACTCCCGCCGCCACTTACAGCCCAATATTCATCCCCACTTATAATATCAACAACATATCCCGCCTGAATATCGGACATACATTTCCCCTCGATAAGCGCAATGGAACAGGAAAAAAGAGGTATCCCGCTAATAGCATTTCTACTACCATCTATAGGATCTACAAGCAGTATGGGCCCACCACCATTTATCTCCCTGATGCCACATTCCTCAGAAACAAGTGTTACAGGCGCATCAAGCTTTATCAATTCCTCGAGAATAATATCCTCTGCCCGTCTGTCTATGCAATGGGTAATATCTCCCCCGGCTCCTGGTCCAAACGACTCCCCGGCAAGCAGAACATGTAAATGATCCGCTATTTCACGTTGCATTCTTTGTCCTATTTTCTTTATCTCATCTAACCACATGCGAAAGCCTCCACCTAAGCAAAATTATTGTTTAATAGTTTATTCTATTCAAAATTATTTATTACTCTGCAACTATGCACTGAGTGAGCTTAACTTATAACAGAATGGGACGATTTTTAACTTTATTGAAATATCGGCCCGATGCACTGACAGAGGAATTTTATACCATGACCGACAAAACTACACAGTTTCAAATAAATGATATGAAGGGTTTACATGAAAAACTTTTTGGTGAATTCCTGGTTAAGGTTGGACTCGTCACCGAAACAGATATTGTTGAAGCGCTAAACATTCAAAAACAAAAGACCCCGCCGGTAGGGGAGATTGCGCTTAAACAAAAAATGCTGAACATGCAAAAAATATTTCAGATATTAAATCATCAGGTAGGATCGGGGAAACGCTTTGGAGAAATTGCAGTGGAACTCGGTTTCATGTCAGAGCAGTCTGCAGTGTTGCTGCTGCAAATTCAGGATGATTGCCGTCCGAGGATAGGCGATATTTTGGTTGAGCAGAAAAAACTTGACAGGGATATTCTGGAGATTGCTCATAGAAAGTTTAGCAGTAAAGAGGTATGAAATTTGAGGTCGGACATCAATTGTAGTGAGGACACAAATTCAGTCATGCTGATATACTTGTTTCATAGAATTGCTTTTCATGAACTGCCGGCGACAAAAACCCCAACCGCTTCTGCTGCTTTTACCGATTATAGAAAATCGCATCTACTCTGTAACAACCTGAATTCTCTCGTGTGCTTTCCGTATGGTATCTTTTTATGCTTTCACCGCGATAAAGATATGGTGCATAATTTTGGTGTCCACTTTTTTCAGCTTACCTCAAATACTATGATGCTAAAATAATTCTCGTGATAAGTGTAGAAAAAAGAAATTTGTACTATTTGTGTACCAATATCTGATGGTGTAATGGGTGCTAACCTTTGGAGAGTAAGTCTAATTTAATGGCGGGGTGGACGGGACTCGAACCCGCGACCTCCGACGTGACAGGCCGGCGTTCTAACCAGCTGAACTACCACCCCAGCCATAAATTGTAATAAATATGTTCTACCACTCGTTTTTCTGTGTCAGCAGAAAAAAATGGTAGGCGGAACAGGGCTCGAACCTGTGACCCTCGCCTTGTAAGGGCGATGCTCTCCCAACTGAGCTACCCGCCCGATCCATTCACCGACAATAATTCTATCGAGCGTAATAATATAACAGATAAGAATGGAAAATTAAAAGTACCCATCCGTTATTTGATAAATAATATTAATTTGCTATAAAATTACTCAATTCACGTATCTAATATGTTTCTCGGAGATTAATAAATGAAGCGAATTATTCAGTTGATGTTTATATTTATCATTGGCCTTTCTGTTACAGGCTGTTCGACTTTTAATGCTACCTCATTGACGCCGGACTGGTTTTCTAAGGATGAAGAAGAAAAAGTGCTTGGCCCTGAGGGTTCACTGGAAAAGGCTACTCAGCTTACAAAGGATGGTTATTATGAGGAGGCCCGGGAGGTACTTGAGAAGGTTGAGGCCGAGAGCGATTCCAGGGAATATTCTACGCTTGCTAAGATAAGGATAGCGGATACCTATT
Organism: Nitrospira sp.; assembly: GCA_016784355.1. Taxonomy (GTDB): domain Bacteria; phylum Nitrospirota; class Thermodesulfovibrionia; order UBA6902; family UBA6902; genus JACNKH01. The sequence continues at coordinate 29,607 of JADHUV010000008.1, forward strand.
ATGATGATGAACTGTATGCCGAGGCGGCTATTGAATACGCAAGTTTTCTGGATATTCAGTCGTACAGTAAGTATGCCGCTTATGCACAGTATAAACTGGCGATGAGTTATTTCAAGAGGATTAAGACGATCGATGTAAGTTATCACTGGGCCCGTCTTGCGATACAGGAGTTTGAGGTCCTGCGAAGAAATTATCCGAGAAATCCCTATATGGATATCACGGAGAGTCGTATTAAGATGTGCAGAAGGGTATTGGCAGAATACGAGTTTTATGTGGGTAAGTTTTATTTTGAGAAGGGCTCTTATGCGGCGGCTATAGGCAGGTTTAATAACATGCTTGAAAATTATCCGGAATCAAAGAGCGAATCTGAGGCCTTGTATTATCTTGGAATGTCTTATGATAATAGCGGGCAGAAGTTTAAGGCCATTGAATATTTCAATGCGCTTGTTGAGAAATTTCCTACCAATGAGCTTTCTGTTAAGGCAAGAGAACTGATAGTCTCCATTGATTCACAGACCCCTCGATTGATTATTGCAGAGTGAAGTATTATCCCGCATACCTGGACCTTAATGAAAAAAAAGTAATGGTTATCGGTGGTGGTAAAGTCGCAGAGAGAAAGGTTCGTTTGCTTTTGAAGGCCGGGGCAGTAGTAACTATCATAAGCCCTGAGTTAAGTCCAGGATTGCATAAGCTGCAGGATAGCGGCTTGGTGAGGTACAAAGCCAGGCCATATCGCAGGGGCGATCTGACGGGGGTGTTTCTTGTCATTGCCTGCACCTCTTCTAAAGAGGTAAATGCAAGGGTAGCCGCCGCCGCTGAGAATCTTATTAATGTGATTGATGATCCTGCCCTCGGCAATTTCATAGTCCCCTCTGTTGTAAAAAAAGGCCCTTTGACAGTTGCTGTTTCTACTGAAGGCGCGAGTCCTGCAGTATCAAAAGCAATAAGGAAAGAAATCGAGCTCATGTATGATGCTGAGTTTGGACAGTTTCTGAAATTTACGGCCGGGTTAAGGCAAGAGGCGGTAGAGCAGATAACTGACCGGAAGCAAAGAGAGCGATTTCTTAAGTCCCTTGCATCGGCCGGCTTGCTGAAGATATTGAAAACTCAGGGGGTGCTCGCTGCAGAGACGCATGTCCTGGATAAGCTGAACGGTATTCTTAATAAAAAAGGGGCACGCTGAACGCGTACCCCGCAGTTATTGATAGTATTATTTAATCTTAACGTATACCGGCATTAGAGGCTATCTCATCATGAATCCTCGTGGCCTCGTCCCTGTCTCCCAATACTCCAACCCTGACAATAATGGTTGTTACTCCCTGTCCTCGGTCTTTAAGCATGATGCTCACCTTTGATCCGTCCCGCCTGACCGCTTCAATGGTAGCCTTATCCACATCATTAAGGCTGTCGGTTATGCTTATCTGAAGATTGCTAAGGGCATTGTTGGCAGCGTCCCAGGCCTTGGGCATCTCTACAGGGTATTCTCTGGAGAGCTGGCCGTCAATATATTTGTATGCCCCTATGCCCATGCCGGCACCAACACCGATCAGTGCAGCGGCACATCCATAACACATGGACACTGCTGCTAAAATAATAATAAGTCTCTTTAAACCTTTCATATGACCTCCGGTATATATTCAACATTTATAAGTAATTGGAACGTCTCTATTTAAACACCATTTTCATTAGTTTTTCAACAAAAAAGAGATATCCATGGCGGAAGCAGGTTATGGTAAAATTATGCATGTCCGTAATTAAATATACAAAAGACGGGGCCGGGGCTTTATTGCGTCAAGCCTGTGCTGTGCTGAATAATGGCGGCATTGTTGCATATCCCACGGAAAGTTTCTATGCATTGGGAGTATGTGCGCTTAAGGAGGAGGCCTTAAATAGACTCTATGAGCTTAAAAAAAGACCTTATGAAAAGCCCCTGCCGCTTATTGTGGATACGGAAGAGACCTTGCAGCGGATTGCTCGGGTCGTGCCTAAAGAAGCGAGAGAGTACATGGGAAAATACTGGCCGGGTCCGCTTACAATAATTTTTGAGGCATTTGAAGGTATTTCGACAATGCTGACCGCTGGCACAGGCAGTATTGCGGTCCGCATTCCAGGAGAGGGTCCCGCTCTTCAGTTGGTCAGATCAATTAAGGAGCCTTTGACCGCTACGAGTGCTAATCCTTCCTCCCTGCCTCCTGCTGACTCGGCTGAGATGGTGAGGTCTTATTTTGGTGATACTATAGACATGGTTATAGACGGTGGAATGACATCCGGCGGGCTGCCTTCCACAATAATTGATCTGCGCAGCGGGATTCTGAAGGTTCTTCGGCAGGGAAGAGTTGAGCTTTGATGTTGTACTTACTGTGAAAACTTATTTATTTATTGATACCTGCCCCTTTTTTATGCAATAAAATAGAATGGTTATCATTTAAGTACTGGTTTACTGCCACTAATCCTTGACTATTGGCAAGCTGAATCAGGTATAATTCAGAAGATTATTATTCAGGTGTCCTAACAGACTTAATGGGGAATCCAGTTAAAAACTGGAGCGGACCCGCCGCTGTAATCCCGATTTCCGCTTACTAAGGAATTCACAGTCTCTAAACATGTACGCCACTTGTCCTGTGACAGGGAAGGCAATTAGAGATCGGGAGAGCCAGAAGACCTGCCTGAATGTGACCTCACGTGATGACCTTCGAGGGAAGAGGTTGTGAGGGTAAAGGTGTTTTTGCTTTTATCCCCCGGCCTTCTTTAATAGAAGGCCGGGGTTTTTTATTTGGGGCAATAAGGCAATAAGGCAATAAGGCAATAAGGCAATAAGGCACAGAGGCACAGAGGCACAGAGGAAAGAATGAAAATAATATTTGTAACAGGTGGTGCGCGTAGCGGAAAAAGTGCTTTTGCTCTTAAGAGTGCGAATGCGGTTTCCGGGTTGAAGCTTTATATTGCAACGGCTGAGGAACTTGATGCTGAGATGAAGGATCGTGTGCAGAGACATCGGAAAGAGCGCGGACATGATTGGGATACGCGGGAAGAGCCTTTAAATATAGTGGGCATACTGCCTGAAGTGATGGATCAGTATGGGGCAGTGCTTCTGGATTGCCTCACGCTGTGGCTATCGAATGTAATGCTTCAGGAGGATAAGGGCAGTCCGGTGGATTATTATATTGACAAGCTGGTTGCGCAGCTTAAATCACTTCGGGATTCCGGCACAGGCACACTTCTTATTGTATCTAATGAAGTTGGGATGGGGATAGTCCCTGAAAATAAATTGGCCCGCAGGTTCAGGGATTATGCAGGGACGCTTAATCAGAGAATAGCAGAACTTGCAAATGAGGTATACATGGTGATATCCGGTATACCGGTAAAGATAAAATAAACGGCTGTTTGCATTGATCAGGCGGCGTAATAGATTATTCAGGAGGATAAGATGAGTCTCGATTCTGTTGTGAAAAGCATTAATAATACAAATGGCAAATTTGCCGAGCAGGCCCAGCAGAGACTGGACAGCCTTACCAAGCCGCAGGGCAGTATGGGCCGGCTTGAAGATTTTGCGAAACAACTTGTTGCGATTACCGAGAACACCATGCCTGAGTTGGATAAGAAGGTAATTTTTACTTTTGCGGGTGATCACGGGGTTGCAGATGAAGGTGTGTCTGCATTTCCAAAAGAGGTGACCCCTCAGATGGTATTGAATTTTGTTCATGGCGGTGCCGGCATAAATGTCCTGGCACGTCATTCGGGTTCTGATGTGGTCGTGGTAGATATCGGTGTTGATTACGATTTTGGTGATCTTAAGAAGGATGGCTTTGTATCAAGGAAAATAGTGTCAGGCACAAAAAATATACGGAAGGGTCCCGCAATGACGCGTGAAGAGGCGGAAAAGTGTATACAGGTAGGTATTGATCTTGCGGATGAATATGCCAAAAAGGGCTATAAGATTTTTGGAACCGGCGAGATGGGCATTGCAAATACTACTCCGACCAGTGTTATTACTTCAGTGGTTACTGGTAAGAGTGTTGAAGAGATTACAGGCCGGGGCACGGGCATTAATGATGAAGCACTTCAAAATAAGGTGCAGGTTATAAAGGATATTATTGCCGTAAATAAGCCCGATCCTGCGGATCCAATTGATATGCTTGCAAAGGTAGGCGGTGCGGAGATAGCGGGTATTGCCGGTCTGGTGCTGGGAGCGGCGGCAAATAAAGTGCCGGTAGTGATCGATGGTTTTATATCTACTGCCGGTGCGCTGATTGCATTTCTTATTGAACCAAAGACTAGGGATTACATGTTTGCGGCCCATATGTCTCAGGAGATAGGGCACAGGTCATTACTTGAAATGATGAACCTCAGACCTATACTGGATCTTGATATGAGACTGGGAGAGGGCACCGGTGCTGCGCTTGCCATATCTGTAATAGAGGCAGGACTGAAGGTCTATAAAGAGATGGCAACCTTTGCAGAAGCAGCAGTATCGGAGCAGCATTAAGTGAGACGTTTTTTGCTGGCAGTACAGTTTCTAACGATCATTCCTTTCCGTGATATGGGTGAGGTATCTGATGAGGAGATTGGAAAGACTACCTCCATATTTCCTGCTGTCGGTTTTGTGGAGGGCCTGATACTGGCAATGAGTGCGGCCCTGCTGCTGAAACTCTTTCCTGCTGAACTTGTCAATGCCCTGCTGGTGCTGGTGCTGGTGGCAGGCAATGGGGGGCTTCACATGGACGGCCTCTCAGATACTTTTGATGCGCTTGCCTCACGTGGAGATATGGAAAAAAAGTATGCGATAATGAAAGACAGCACGGTCGGGCCTTTCGGGGTTATGGCGATCGTTATGGCACTGCTTTTAAAATATGCTTGTCTTAATGCGGTGTATCAGAATGCATCAGGCAGCGGCTATTTCGCCGTGGTCTTTCTTTTGCCTGTAGCCGCAAGGTGGACAATGAGTGCTGCCGCGCTGTACGGCAGGTCGGCAAAGAAGGAAGGACTGGGCCGCTTGTTTCTGAATAATACCGAGCCGGCTGATCTAATGACTGCAACGATCATAACGCTTATATCATTTATTATTATCCCGATGTTTACCGGAACACTTTCAAGCATGTTTTATTTCATAATGGTGTCTCTGCCGCTGCTTTTTGGTTTTACATTGCTGGCCGTGAAGTTTTTTAAGCGTCATTTTGAGGGTATGAACGGAGATTCATTGGGGGCAGTCTATGAGATAGCTTCTATAGTTTTTTTGATGACGGCGGCCGTGAGTTAAGTTATGGCGACACGAATTTTTCTTATAAGGCATGGCGAGACTGAGGGTTTTGAATCTCGTCGCTACAAAGGGCATATAGATGTACCTCTCTCGGCCAACGGGGTTGAGCAGGTCAGGCGTACAGCAGCATTTATGGCGGAGTCTATAGGTGTTAGTTCGCAACACGCTCTGACAACGGTTTACTGTTCAGACCTTATCAGGGCCGTCAGGAGCGCTGAGATTATAGCAGAACCCTTCGGGCTGAAGCCTGTTATAGAGGCGGAGTTAAAGGAAAGAGGATTTGGCGAGTGGGAGGGTATGACCTTTGAGGAGATAGAGGAAAAATGGCCTGAGGCCTTTCGTGCGTGGGCGGACAATCCTCTTGAATTCAGTCCTCTGAAAGGTGAGAGCACTCTGGATGTAAAGACAAGGGCTCTCAGTATATTTACAAAAATAATCGCAAGGCACAAGGATGAGAATATAGCCATTGTGGCGCATGGCGGGATTAACCGCGTGATGCTTTGTGAATTTCTCGGTGTGCCGCTGCAGAACATTTTCAGGATAGAGCAGGATTTTGCTGCATTAAATGAGATTGAGATCTGGGACTATCCGGTTATTAAAACATTAAACAGGACATTCTGATCGGTTTATTATGAGCAAAGCAATAATGATACAGGGAACAGGTTCGGGTGCGGGCAAGAGCGCGGTGGTTGCGGGACTGTGCAGAATATTCAGAGATATGGGTATAAAGGTTGCACCCTTTAAGTCTCAGAACATGGCCCTGAATTCCTACATTACCCTGGACGGCGGTGAGATAGGACGTGCTACTGCTTTTCAGGCGGAGGCCGCGGGTATTGAGCCTGAGACTGATATGAACCCGGTACTTCTTAAGGCTACGGGAGAGTCCGGGTGCCAGGTGATTTTAAACGGCAGGGTTTATGACACTATGAAGGCGCATGAGTATTATGCCATCAAGAAAATGGTATGGCAGGAAATTACGGCTGCCTATGATCGGTTATCTGAGAAATATGACCTCATAATAATAGAGGGTGCGGGCAGTCCGGCCGAGATCAATCTCAGAAATGAAGAAGTCGTAAATATGAAGGTCGCGCGTTATGCAGATGCGGCCGTTATTCTGGTAGGGGATATAGACCGGGGCGGTGTGTTTGCCCAGTTTTACGGTACTGTTGAATTATTGAAAGATCCGATAGACGGCTTCAGCGATTCTGATAAAACAGATTCTGATTATATTAAGGCCTTTATCATTAATAAATTTCGTGGAGACATGGAAATATTGAGACCGGGCTTAAGGATGATAGAGGACAAGACTAACATACCTGTAATCGGTACCCTTTACTGGCAGGGAAATATCGGCCTTGATGAAGAGGATGGTTTATCGATAGAGGAGTTTAAAAAGGCGGATCCGTCTGAGTGCTTTGAACCATTGAAGGTTGTAGTTTTAAGGCTTAAGTATATAGCTAATTTTACGGACTTTGCTCCGTTTATGTATGAAAAGGATATTGAGTTTAAATATTCGATGAGGGAGGAAGACATTATTAATGCTGACCTCATTATTATTCCCGGCTCGAAAAATACCGTGGCCGATCTGATGCTTCTCAGGCAGAGCGGAATGGAGCAGTGTATTAAAAAGACGGTTGCCAAAGGAACTCCGCTTATCGGTATCTGCGGTGGTTATCAAATGCTTGGACAGAAGATCTTAGATCCGGAAAATGTAGAAAGTAATTTTCAGGAGATTGAGGGTATGGGTCTTCTTGATACGATTACCACGATGGATAGTAAAAAGACTACCTGCAGGGTGACGGCTAAAGTAACGGGCCCGATGTGGTTTAAAGCGGTTCCCGGGGGCTGCGGCTGTCGCTGGAACCAGTTGAAGGGTTATGAGATACATATGGGACAAACGACCGGTGATCTGGGGCTTTTTGAGATTGAGCGTTCAAGCGGCTCTTTGGCCGATGGCTCTGCAAAAGGCAATGTCTGGGGTACATATCTGCATGGTATTTTTGATAATGACGGCTTGCGAACGGACATGCTTAATTCCTTAAGAAAGCAGAAAGGCCTTGTTGAACGGAGCACGGTTAATTACAAGGCTATACGTGAGAGTTCCATTGATCATTGGGCAAAAATTCTCGGTGAGAGCGTGGATATCTGTTTTATGCTCAGGCAGGTCGGCATGGAGAGCTGTATGAACAGGTTTCAGGAGGAGTTAGCATGACAGAGGCTATGGTCCTGACTCTCGCATATATTATTGATCTTATAATCGGGGATCCAAGGCAACTTCCCCATCCTGTCAGGCTGATAGGGTTGGCCATTGAAAAGATCGAGGTGTTTCTTAATACGTCCGGACCTGCCGGTAAAGCGGTAGACCCGGGCCGGCAGAAGTGGTCAGGCCTTGCACTGGTAGTTATTATTGCAGGAGCAGTATTTTTAATTTCTTTGCTGGTTACTCAGATTCTAATGAACCCGCACCTTCCTGCTGCTGCCTCGTATTTTGCAGGGGCAATATTTCTTTATTTAGTTGCCAGCACCATTGCGACAAGAGAATTGCTGTCAGCGGCCCGGGGGGTCATTCAATCCGTTAGTCAGGATAATATCACTCAGGCACGTGAAAGGCTGTCCATGATTGTAGGAAGGGACACTGGTAAACTCGACAAAAAAGAAATTCTCAGGGCGACCATTGAGACACTTGCCGAAAATATCTCGGACGGTATTGTTGCGCCCATGTTTTATTTTGCCCTGGGAGGATTCCCGCTGGCGATGGCCTATAAGGCCGTAAACACCCTTGATTCAATGGTCGGATATAAAAATGAAAAGTATATTTATTACGGCAGGGCCTCGGCTAAGCTGGATGATTTTCTGAATTATATACCCGCCCGCCTGACCGGTGGGCTTATAGTAGCTGCAGCATTCGTAATGGGTTCTTTCAGCAATATAAGCGGCCGGGATGCCTTTGCAATTATGAAGAGGGATGGTCGTAATCATTCAAGTCCGAACAGCGGGATACCCGAGGCCGCTATGGCGGGAGCCCTGGGTATTATGCTTGGCGGGCCGTCGGTGTACGGCGGGGTTGTTATTGAAAAGCCATTTATCGGGGAAGATAAAAATAATGCTGAAGATTATTTTACTAAGGTCTCTGAGACCTGTCTGTCTATGACCAGAATGACCTCATTTATAGGCTTTCTGTTTGCTCTGGGAATTCTTTACGGGAGGAACCTCTTGTGGAGATGATGAAGGTAAAGGCGACAGCCGTCAGTCATGGTGGAAACGTTTATAGGGCCGCCGCGGAACTTGGGCTCAATTGCGAGAGTCTGATAGATTTCAGCGCCTCGATAAACCCTCTGGGTGTGTCTGATAGGGTGAGAGAGGCAATAACCAGCGGGGTGAAGCAGCTGGTTAATTATCCTGATCCGGAGAGTTTTGAGCTTAAGAATAAAATAGCGGCCTTGCACGGAATAGACCCGGATATGGTTATGTGCGGCAATGGAAGTACTGAACTGATATATCTTCTTCCAAGGGTGATCAGACCGGAGACAGTGCTTATTACGGCACCGGCCTTTGCTGAATATGAGAGGGCCGTAAAAATCTCGGAGACGAAAGGGCATCCTGTGCAGATCAGGGAATATGCACCTTTGCGCGAGAATTTATTTCAGATCAACACGGCAGCATTTAAGGCGTCCATGAAGGGTTGCGATATGGCCTTTCTGTGTAACCCCGGTAATCCGAGCGGGGTTTTGACCAGGAAAGAAGCAGTGCTTGAGATTGCAGCGGCTGCCAGAGATTCGAGATGCTACCTTGTAGTTGATGAGGCCTTTATTGATTGTATGCCGGAAGAGTCGGTTGTCACCGATGTAAGGGATAATCCATATCTTATAGTGCTGCGATCGCTTACAAAGTTTTATGCCCTCGCAGGTCTCAGGGCGGGTTATGCCGTTTTTCATGCCGATCTTGCGGACAGGGTTACGGCGATGAAAGAACCCTGGACGGTAAACAGTCTTGCTCAGAGGGCATCACTTGCGGCGCTTGCTGATAGTGAATACGCTGAAAGATCTATCTCTTTGATGAACGGGGAAAAGATATTTATGGAGGAAGGACTTCAAGATTTGGGCATTGAGTATTTCCCTTCCTTGGCCAATTATTATCTGCTTAAACTGGATAATGCACAGGCAGTGATATCGCATTTAAAACAGAGGGGAATCCTTGTACGGGATTGCTCAAATTTCAAGGGGCTTGATAGTACGTATATAAGGGTAGCGGTAAAATCACGGGCAGATAATGAAAAGCTTCTAAGGGAGATGAAATTATGCGCGGAGTAGTGATTGCCGGTACGCATAGCGGAAGCGGAAAGACCACCATAACGCTCGGTATGCTCGCGGCGCTTAGAAAAAAAGGTATGAAGGTTCAACCATTTAAGACTGGCCCTGATTTTATAGATACCGGCCTGCATGCAGTTATGGCAGGGCAGGTTTCCCGTAATCTTGATTTATGGATGTGCGGTGAAAACTATGTTCGGGAGTGTTTCAGGGAAAATTCGGCGGATGCCGATATAGCGGTGATCGAGGGAGTCATGGGCATGTTTGATGGTAATCTCAGTACCGCAAACCTTGCTTCCGTTTTAGGTCTGCCGGTTATTCTGGTGGTGGACGCTTACGGGATGGCCGAGAGTGCCGGGGCCGTGGTGCAGGGATTTGTCGCTCAGGCCGGACAGGCCGGGACGAATATTGCAGGTGTGATCTTTAATCGTATCGGCTCTGAGAGGCATTTTAAGAGAGTCAAAGACAGCATACGGGATGTTCGGGTTTTAGGTTATCTTCCCCGCAGTCTGGATTTCAGTATTCCTGAAAGACATCTGGGTCTGACTATTGCGGAAGAAAATCCGATAGCTGAAAAAGAGATAGTAAAACTCGCGGATGCAATTATTCAGTATATTGATCTTGATTATATCGTGCATGAAATTGCCTGCGCAGGGGTGGGTGCTCATCCTGAAATAACTTCAAAAGCACAATCTGTTAACCGTACTCCGCTGCGCATAGGCATTGCCCGTGATAGTGCGTTTTGTTTTTATTATGAAGACAATCTGGATTTGCTTAAGGCCGGCGGTGTTGAGCTTGTAAGGTTCAGTCCTATAAACGATGAAAAAATTCCTGAGGATATTGATGCCCTTTATTTCGGTGGTGGTTATCCGGAGCTTCATGCAGAAAAGCTTTCCGGGAATGAGTCTATGCTGAGAGCCATTAAAAGTTTTTCCGATGCAGGTGGCAGTATTTATGCGGAGTGCGGCGGGTTTATGTATCTCATGCAGGGTATCCATAATTTTAAAGGGGAGTACTTCCCTCTGGCCGGTGTGTTTCCTTTTAAGGCAAAGATGAAAAAGGGAAGATCCAGTCTGGGATACCGGGAGGCAGAGATGAAGGAAGGCGGTATTTTCGGTGTTTCTGAAAAGGTGCGCGGGCATGAGTTTCATTATTCAGAAATAGAAAAGACAGGTTTTAGGGATCAGGGATCAGGGGTTAGGGCAGAGCGAGTATATTTGGTCAGGGATGGTGAGGGGAATCCACTGGCAGATGAGGGTTATAAGGTGAATAACACTTTTGGAAGTTATGTTCATATACATTTTGGGAGTAATGTAAACGCAGTCACTAATTTAATTCAATATATAAAGGAGCGCCATGGAACTTATTCTTCTTGCAGGACACGGTAGTCCTAAAAAAGACGCTAACAGTTTAGACCATATAGCAGCTTTGCTGCATGAGATGATTCACCCGGATTGTACGGAGCAGTGTGTTAAGGTCGCTTATCTTCAGTTTGCTAAGCCCGATATTACAGAGGCGCTTGAGGCGGCTGTGAAAGAGGGAGCGAAAAAAATTATTGTGCATCCTTACTTTCTCAGCGGCGGCATGCATGTAACCAGTGATATACCGGAGATCATAAATGAGATAAGGGGTAAGAATCCTGAGGTAGAGATTGTTTACACAGAGCCTCTTGGTATTCATAAAAAAATGGCGGAGGTTGTTCATGAACGGATTAATGCTGCGGGCGGACTTAAGCCTGCAGAGATAGAGCAGCGGAGTTTTGAGATTATAGGCGATGAGGCAGATTTTATTGATGTGCCTGAAGAAATTCAGCCGATTGTCAAACGGGTCATACATACTACTGCTGATTTTGACTTCAAGAAAAGCCTCGTGTTTCATCCCGATGCGGTAAAGGCCGGGGTAGTTGCCATTAAGGCCGGCAAGGATATCCTTACGGACGTTGAGATGGTCAAAACAGGTATTAATAAAAAGCTCCTTCAAAAGTGGGGCGGTAAGGTAATATGCAGGATTCCCGATGCAGGCTTAGAGGATTCAGAGGCGGGCAATCAGACAAGGTCCGAGCTTGGTATTGAACGGGCTTTGAAAGAGAACAGCAATATCGGTATTATCGCTATAGGTAATGCCCCTACGGCTTTATTTAAGGCTATTGATATGGCAGGTGTTTCTGAGACTCCCCCTCTGGTTATCGGTGTGCCGGTAGGTTTTGTAAAGGCCATTGAATCTAAGTCATACCTGGCAAAGCAGTCATTCCCTTTTATTACTAATATAAGCAGGAAGGGCGGTTCTACGGTCGCGGTGGCGATCGTAAATGCCCTTTTGAAAATCGCTGAGGAGTAGCGAACTATTTTTAAATATAAGGAGGTGGGTCAGCACAGCAAATAATTAACTAAATCAATAATACGGGAGCAGGAACGTGGAATGGGGTGTAAATCCTCAACTGTCGCGCAACTGTGATGGAAACGAAAACCTGACAGGCCACTGTGCTGATTTTACGGCATGGGAAGGCGGGTTAGTAGGATGTCCAGAGTCAGGATACCGACTGCTCCTAAAACCTCGAAAGAAGGAGATGAAATATGAGAAATATTGCGTTTGCAATAATCGCGGTGTTGGTTTTCAGCATTACGGCATCAGCCTCTCATCCACTTATAACGGATGATCCAGATACTCTGGGAATGGGCAATTATCAGGTGGAAGTAACAGGTGAGTATTCAGCCGAGGGTGGAGACAGAGAGACAGAGGCAGGTATAGAGCTTAAATGGAAATTTTATGAACATAATGAATATAGTTTGGCCATTAAGCCGGGAGTGACCCTGGCGACCGGGGATGAAGATAAAGGATTCGGAGAAGGCAAGCCGGCTTACAGCGTGGTTATCATTGGGGCAAAGGCAATAGGTGAAGCAGAGATATATATGAATATTGGTTACGTAATAAACAGGATTGAGCTTAGAGATATGTGGAATTATTCTCTTGCGGGGATTTACGGTATAAGTGAGCATCTAACACTTGTCGTCAATGCAGGAGGAGAAACTAACCCGGATATGGCTTCTAATGACCATCCCCTTTTTATTCTTGGAGGGCTGATTTATTCACTCAGTCGCAGCCTGGATATTGATGCCGGGATAAAAGCCGGACTTACAGAAGCCGAAAATGATTATTCCTTTCTTGCCGGAATGACATTGAAATTTGGGAGGACACAATGATAGAAAAAATACTCTTTATAATGCTCATTTTTATTTCCTTGCCTGAGAAGGCATTTTCGATGCACATATCGGAAGGCATATTGCCGTTTAACTGGGCGGTGATCTGGTTTGCGGTTGCCCTGCCGTTTGTTGCATACGGGTTAAAGAGGTTCAGGGAACTCTCAAAGGATGATCTGTCCTTTAAGCCGCTTATAGGGCTGCTGGCGGCAATCGTGTTTGTGATATCGCTTATGCCTATACCTGTCCCAACTGCTGGTACATGTTCTCATCCGGGCGGTACGGCAATACCTGCAATACTGGTGGGACCTACAGTAAGTATCTTGATTACCGGGGTTGCCCTTTTAATTCAGGCACTGTTTTTTGCGCATGGCGGACTCAGCACCTGGGGGGCGGATGTTGTATCTATGGGCGTGGTTGGCTCTTTTGTGGGCATCGGTGTGTTTCGGGGTTTGCGTAAGATGAAGGCAAGTCTCGGGGTCTCTGCTTTTTGTGCCGGTATGTTATCGGACTGGGGAATTTATTTGACGACCTCTGTTGAATTAGCTGCCGGTATCAGAGGCGATGAGCCTTTCTGGTCGCTTTTCAGTAAAATACTCATAGCCTTTGTACCGACTCAGCTGCCGCTTGGTATTGTGGAGGGTGCAATGACGGCCGGTATGGTCACTCTTTTGTTTAAGAGAAGACCGGATATTCTGGCGAAACTCGGTGTTATAAAGCCGGAAGAAGCGGGGGCGACAGTATGATATATCAAATGATAAACGGGGAATTCCCAAAAGCAGGAATTTTGCTTATAGCTGTTTTTTTACTTGTAACGATTTATTCGCCAATGCTTAATACAGCATCAGCTGCAAAGTGGGGCGGGGTGGATGAAAGCATTGTTGAGAAGTATGCAGAGGAGCACGGAAGACCCCCGAGAGATCCCTTTATCAATACGGATCAAGGTGATTTGTTGCTGTTCATGTTTTTGTTGGGCGGCTCAGTAGGAGGTTTTTTTGCAGGTTATTACTGGAGAAAGCTTACAGAAGGCGGACCGCGTGCAGCAGAGACCGGTAAGCATCCGGGGGTTAGTTGATGTCATCGTGTGAATGTTTTTCAGATAATTTCAATCAGGACCATTTTTTGGCCGGAGTTGATGCCAGGGTTAAATTGCTGGTGGTCTTTGCCCTAATTATAATGGTGCTGAGTTACGGCGGAATATTGTTTCCACTTGTGATTGCAGCAGGTTCGCTTGCAGCATGTCTGAAAATGAAAGTTCCATATCGGCTTTTGCTGCTGAGATTTGCGCAGCCGCTGTTTATTGCTGTTGTTCTGTTAGTCCTGAAATTATTGTTTTCAGGACAGGAGGTTTTGTTTTCTGTAAACCTGTTTGGCCTTGAACTTGTTGGGCACAGGGACGGTCTGATGGCTGGTCTGACAATTGCCGCAAGGATATTGGGGGGTGTGTCACTGGTGATTGCGCTGGGTTTTGCGACTCCGTTTCTTCAGTTTGTCAGCGCGCTTTCCTGGCTGCGGGTGCCTCGGGAGTTTATTGAGATTATGATGTTTGCGTATCGCTACCTGTTCGTTTTTCTTGAGGATGGTATGACAATATATAGTGCCCAGAAAAATCGCCTTGGATATGTCGGTGTGCGGAAGGGTCTACATTCCTTTGGCATCCTGACAGGTTCGCTGGTCTTGAGAGGTTTTGAACAAAGCCAGAAGACATCAGAGGCAATGATTCAGAGAGGCTATACCGGTGATATGCCTTTGATAGAAAGTGTGAAATTTCGGGTGCGTGAGGTCATGATGGCAATGGCCTGTGTGGTTTGTGCGGGGGCTATATGGATAGTGTAGCCAGGATATCTGTTCAGGATGTATTTTATAGATATGCTGATGGTACGGACGCACTTGCGGATATTAATCTAAATATCAGCAGGGGTGCATTTGTCGGACTGCTGGGTGCAAATGGCTCGGGAAAGACAACGCTCCTGAGGACGATGGACGGCCTGATTAAATGTTCTTCCGGTACAGTCCTGCTTGATGGTCAGGATATACGCAAGTTGACTCCTAAGGAGATTTACAGCAAGGTCGGTCTTGTATTTCAGAGTCCTGATGATCAGCTCTTTGCACCAACTTTATTTGAGGATGTCGCCTTCGGACCCTTGAATATGGGCTTAAGTCCGGCAGATGTAGAGTGCAGGGTTTTGCAGGCCCTGGAGGATGTCGAGTTAAGCGGTCTGCAGAAGAAAAATGTTCATAACCTCAGTTACGGTCAGCGGAAGCGGGCATGTATAGCAGGTCTGCTTGCAATGGGGCATGAGGTGCTTTTACTGGATGAGCCCACGGCCGGGCTTGATCCTATGGGAGAGTACCGTATGATGCGGCTTCTGCAAAAGCTGAATAAAGAAAGCGGGGTAACGATCGTTATGGCAACTCATAGTGTTGATCTCGTGCCTGTATTTCTGGATGAGCTTTCTATACTGAGCAAAGGCAGGATTACACGCGGCGGAACACCTGAAGAGGTCTTTGATGCGCCCGATGATATGGCAGATGTAAAGCTTCGGCTGCCTCATATAGCCGAGCTTATATATAAATTGAAGCACGAGGATAAGATGGATTTTGAGCGAGTACCCCTCACCATTGGTGAGGCCAGACGGGAGATCTTAAGATCTCTCGAATCTTCATTGAAAAGGAGGTGACATCTTGAAAAAAGTTGCAAAGGTTGAAAAAAAGGTGGCTACCAAAAGCGCTATCTCCTACCACATGAAATGTGCCAAGACTGCAAACGGTCTTACTCATTTTGTGATGTATGGTGATGTGCCGAAGAAGAAAATGCCTCTTTGATCAATGGAGACACAGGGTCGGGCGGTATTGCCCGTCCGGCCCGCCTTCTTACAGAGCGTAGCGATTGACGGGTGATGTGTGATGAGTCAGCGTCAGGAAAAAGCTAATGCTGCTCTTCAGGCCTAACCCGTTACTTGTAACTGTAAAAAAACAGCAGTACATTAAATGAAAAGGAGACTATAGAAAGAATGAGTTCCAAAAGTAAGAGCAGTAACGACAAGAATAATACAGGAAGAGGTCTTACATTTTCCAACGTAGATGAAAACTGGAAGTTGGCCCTTGATCCCGAAAATATTTTCTGGAGCATCCTGCCCAAGAACGACGGCGAGTTTATGCTTCCTGCAGACCTGATTGATCTTTATAAGAAAGAGATGGATCACTTAAATAAGAAGATGCATGACTTCAGGTTTAATGAACCGTTGAACTGTGTCTACATTGACCCTACCGACAGGTGCAATGCAAACTGCCCGTACTGCTACATCCCGTCAAAGATCCGGACAGATGGTACCCAGATGACCTGGGAGCAGCTTGATCTGGCTTTGAGCAAGGTGGCGGATCATTTCAAAGATGTTAAGAAAAAGCCGGTTATTGTTTATCATGCGGCAGAGCCTCTGATGGTCAAGGATCTTCTTTTTAAGAGTATCAAAAAATATCATAAGAAGATGCTTTTTGGTATTCAGACCAATGCCCTCCTGCTTGAAAGAGAAGATGTGGATTTCATCAAGAAATACCGCGTGGGTATCGGCATCTCTTTGGATGCTGCTACAGCAGTTGATAATAATAAATCACGCGTATCCCGTGACGGCGGCGGTAATTACAAAAAAGCTGTTCAGGCAATTGACTGGTTTAAAAATTATCCAGGCCTGAATGTTATCTGTACCGTGACCAATCTGAATGTTACCAAGCTTTCGCAGTTGGTGAAATTTCTTCACAAAAAAGAAGTGCCGATGGTTCTGCTGAATCCTGTACGTCTGACTCAAAAGCGTACCGACAAGCTTAAGGCTGAAGATTCGGAGTATGCAGAGAATCTTATCAAGGCGGTCAACACTTCTATGGAGCTTACCAGGAAGACAGGCAGGCAGATCGTGATCGGCAATTTCGCAAATGTACTGCTTGCGATTATCTCTCCCACAGCCAGAAGGATGATGTGTGATATCTCTCCCTGCGGCGGCGGTCGGACATTCCTTACGGTAACTGCTGATGGAGCCATGGTTCCCTGTGGTGAGTTTATCGGGTTTAAGGAATTCTCCGGTGGTAATATTTACAAGACTTCTATTGAAACAGCTATGAACTCCAAGCCGTTTAAAGAGATCAGGGCCAGAATGGTAGAAAATATCGATGAGTGCGATGTCTGTGATTTTAGACATATATGCGGCTCACCCTGTCCGGCAGAGATGTACGGAAGGGGAGATATAAATAAAAAGGCCGTGTTCTGTGATTTTTATAAAGAGATTATAAAATATGCCTTTAAGATGATCGCTGAGGATAATGTGAAGTATCTCCTGCGTGACGATTCTTTGGAGCAGATGCAGTATGAGTATCAGTATTAAAGAAACCGTAAGCAGTTGTTAGTCTTAAATTAAAGCATCCTCTCCCTTTGGGGAGGGGATGTCATTTTTTAATGAGAGAAAAGAAAAAACTCAGATCAGGATATACAACTGGAGCGTGTGCCGCCGCGGCTGCAAAGGCAGCGTCCATGCTTGCTATTGGGCATATCTCTAGCGTTACGTCCATTGATATTCCTTTTCCCGATGGAAGCCGCCACGAATTTCATATACATGCATCAGGTCTGAATAGAGATGGCCGCTCCGCCTGGGCTTCTGTAATTAAGGATGCCGGAGATGATCCTGATATCACGAACGGGGCCGAGATAAGGGCGGATGCTGTAATGATTGAAAGTGCAGGACTCTTGATAAAGGGCGGTAAGGGTGTAGGCACTGTAACGAAACCGGGTCTGGCGATAGCACCCGGAGAACCTGCTATAAATCCTATACCACGAAAGATGATCGCGGCAGCAATTGCAGAAGTTGCTGGCCCTGGATCTCCCGGAGCTGATATAGCAGGAATTGAAATAACCATTTCCGTAGCTGATGGTGAAAGACTTGCCGAGAAAACCCTGAACAGACGCTTAGGCATCATCGGCGGGATCTCGATTTTAGGTTCCACAGGCATTGTAAAGCCTGTCTCTACGGAGGCCTGGACTGCCACAATTACTTCTTCGATGGATGTAGCAAAGGCCGCGGGCTTAAGTGAAATCGTAGTATCTGCCGGCCGTGCTTCAGAGCGCGCTCATATGGAAAAGTTTCATA
Organism: Nitrospira sp.; assembly: GCA_016784355.1. GTDB lineage: Bacteria > Nitrospirota > Thermodesulfovibrionia > UBA6902 > UBA6902 > JACNKH01. The sequence continues at coordinate 47,503 of JADHUV010000008.1, forward strand.
TGCCGGAGGAGGCCTATGTGCTTATGGGTGATTACCTTGAGTACTCTATAAAGGATGCAGTGAAGCATGGTTTTAAGAAAATTCATCTTTGCGCTCAGTGGGCAAAAATGGTGAAGATCGCAATGGCTACTCCGCAGACACATGTAAGGTTCGGGGCTATAGATATTGCACAGGCTGTGGAATTTTTCAATTTAAATGGTATTGCAGTACCGCGTGACCGGGAGTTTAATACTGCCCGCGAGATATTTGATTTTATCCGGGCCGGAAATACAGGGCCTGATCTGGACGCACCCCTGCAAGCCGCCTGCACAGCGGCAAAGTTGTATGCTGAGCAGATAGCAGAAAAGGTTACAGTGCAGACGTATCTTGTTTCTTATGACAATAAAATAATTATGCAGAGCAATTAAAGCGCTGCCCGCACTTACTCTGCGTGCCCGTCAACCTTGAGATCCGATGTCAATAGTGGACAGCAATTCACTCACGTCGACAACCTCTTTTCATAGAACTGTTTTTCATAAACAGCTGAAGATATATATCCCAACCGCCTTTTTCACCCAGTTGGTTAATGTTGATGGAGCCATTTGACCCCAGCCAATGAAAACACCACATGTCATTCCCCGACGTGATCGGGGAATCCAGTCTTTTCAGCTTTTTCCGGATGCCCGCTTAAGGACTGCGGGCATGACAACTGAAGGGAACTTAATTTTGAGACAGGTTCTAGTAAAAAATGGGTTGCTTTATTTGTTATGGCTTATCTTTTGCGTAATGCGTAGACCCGACACCGCCCGTTTGAGTAATTTGGTGCTTTTCTTTTGGGGGTGCAGCGGGAATCCCCCTGCTTTGCTTTAAGTCTGTCATGCCCGAAGTTCTTAATCGGGCATCCATGGTTCGACAGGCTCACCATGACATATGTAACCCTCAGTCCTTCGGCATATAATGGGTGCTGTCAAAGCTCCATTAGAATATGCGGGATCATATTATCATAATACCTCAAGAGGTAACGAAAGAAAGAGCATCTATAGAAGCAATAAAGATAGAGAGCAGTTTCTCTCATATCTAAAGTCCGCTTACCTGAAATATGGGGCACTCATTTTGCATAAATATAGTGATAAACGGCTAAAGGAAATAGGGGGAATACTTCAGCATTGGCGAGTCTGCGGTATCAGAGGCAAGCAGACAATTCAGTATTAATTTGAAAAAGAATAAAAAGCTGCGAGGAACAGTAGAAGTGATTTGCAAACAATTAAATTACTGAAGAATGGAGCTTTGACACCACCCGCAAACAATTAAATTACTGAAGAATGGAGCTTTGACACCACCCGCTAGTTAATTCATTGACATTAACTAATGTGATACTTTAGTATTACAATTATGAAAACAGAATTAGTGACAACACTAAAAAGACAGGCAACAAAAATACTTTCTGAGCTACATGAAACGAAAGAAACAGTATTAATTACTGAGCACGGAAGGCCTTCTGCTTACCTGGTGGATGCAGATGCATATGAGATGATGGAAAATCGTATGAAGATCCTGGAAGGTATAGCAAGGGGTGAGCTGGCTATATTGGAAAATCGAGTTATAAAGCATTCCGATGCGAAGAAAATTATGAATAAATGGCTCGGTTGATTTGGTCGGAGTCGGCACTTTCAGATCTTGATGAAATAGCGGAGTATATTGCATTAGATGATCTGAGTGCAGCAAAAAAGCTAGTTCAAACGATCTTCCAAAAGCTTGAACGCCTAGAGCAGCATCCTCAGTCAGGTCGCAGGCTTCCTGAGCTTAAGAAGACCTCATATCGAGAAGTGATAGCTAATCCCTGTCGAATTATTTACAGAGTAGACAAAAAAGACATATATATATTGCATGTCATACGTGGGGAGAGCCAACTCAGGAAGTATATGCTGGAAGAAAGAGACAAAAAAACAAAGAAGAAATAAATCATACTCAACCTGCATTTTCGCTTCTTATTCCCATTTCACAATAAATCCAACTTCCTGTTTGCGGGTGACATAACTCACTAAAAGAGAATATCGAATAATGAACAAGGAATTTCGAATGTCGAACTTATTTGTTTCTTCGTAATCCGTCAATCGCTATTCGTGAGTTGTCACTTTCTTTTATGCAGTGGCGTCAGTCTATGCATCACCACCCAGCTATATGCTGAGCAGATAGCTGGTAGACGTATCTTGTCTCTTATGATGGCAAAATATTTATGCAGAGTACTTAAAGCGCTGCAAGGACCTCTTCAGCATGGCCGTCGACTTTTACCTTGCTGAATATTTTTTTTATCTTTCCCATTTCATTTATTATGAAAGTACTGCGCTCGATTCCCATGACCTTGCGTCCGTACATATTTTTTTCTTTCAGAACATCATATTTTTTGCAGACGGTCTGATCTTCATCTGAAAGCAGAATGAATTTAATGCCCAGCGCTTCCCTGAATTTAAGGTGGGACTTAAGGCCGTCTTTGCTGATACCAACAATAAGGGTGTTTTTCTTCTTGAATGAGTTAAGCTTCGAACCGAAGCCTTCTGCCTCCTTGATTCAACCGGAGGTGTTGTCTTTTGGGTAAAAATATAGAACAATGTTCGTGCCTGTCTTTTTACTTAATTCGAAAACAGTACCGTCATCTGAGGGCAGTGTGAAATCCGGGGCCTTATCACCTTCTTTAAGCATCTTAATTCCTCCATTTTAGTAGATAGATTGTACTATATGAATACCATATTTTTTGTTATGAAGCAAAATTCTAATCTCCCATGAACAGTATTTATGGGCAAATTTCCGATGAAATTTCCAACTCTGGTATAATATACGGTCTTAGATATGAATAAAATTACTGTCATAGGAATCGGGTTTAGACCCCTTGAGGAAGCTTCATCAGAAATTCTGCGGAATGCGGATGTTGTGTTGTCCAACAGCAGGCTTACTGATGTTTTTAAGACATATCGTGAATATGGGGATGTTCGTGAGAGAATCATTGTTCATGCCACTGTGTACGATATGATGGACTATATTGCTGAAAATTATGAAAGTAAGAAAATAGCTCTGCTTGCTGCCGGTGATCCCATGTTTTTCGGGATCGGAAGGTTGGCGGTGGAGCGATTCGGACGTGATGCGGTCGAGGTTTTTCCTGATTTATCCAGCCTGCAGGTAGCATTTTCAAGAGTAAGGGAGACCTCTAATAATGCATTTCTTGTGAGTCTGCATGGCGGACCTGATCCTGAAAAAAGGAGACGTCTTGAATATGAGATTTCCGATATTCCTGACCTGCTTGAAAGGCATGGAAAACTGGCTATACTTACTGACAAGGTCAATAGTCCTGAGAAGATAGCAGAAACTTTGCGGAAGGGATCAGGGGGCAGGGGTCAGGGATTAGAAGTTAAAATGTATGTTTGTGAAAAACTCGGTTATCCGGATGAAAGGGTTTTTGAGGGATCTGTAGATGAGGCTGTTTCCGGTAATTTTGAGCACCCCAATGTGGTCATTGTAAAGAAGGATTATGATCGGGAAGATAGGACTCAGGAAGAGCCAACGAGTTTTCAATTGGGGCTTCAGGAATTTGAGATTCAGCATTCAAAGGGTCTTATAACTAAAGATGAAGTCAGGGCGGTCAGTCTGCATAAACTTAGGCTTCCATCTGATGGAGTGCTATGGGATATCGGGGCAGGGTCTGGTTCGGTATCTATAGAAGCAGGCAGAATGTGTGCAGGGTTGAAGGTTTATGCTTTAGAGCGTAATGATGAAAGACTTGGCTTGATAGAAAGTAATAAAAAGAAATTCCGTCTTGATAATATGCAGGTCATAAGCGGTTCGGCTCCGGACTCAATGGCTGGACTGCCCGTACCTGATAGGGTGTTTATAGGGGGCAGTGCCGGCAGGATGCAGGAAATTGTTGGTCATATATCAGAGAAAATGAATAAAGGAATTATAGTGATTAATTCAACGACTATTGAGACATTGAGCGAGGCGATTACGGCCCTGAAATCTGCGGGCTATGAGATAGATATTTCAGAAGTGACTGTAGCAAGGTCCAAAGGTATTGCGGGCAAGACTCACATGAGCGCTCTGAACCCTGTTTTTGTAATAAGGGGGGTACGACAATAATGCTGGGTACTTTGTATGTGATTGGTGTCGGCCCGGGTGATCCTGAGCTTATGACCTTAAAGGCCGTGAGAATTATAAAAGAGACAGAGGTTATTTGTGCCCCGAAAGGACGGGAGGAGGGTGTGAGTCTTGCAATGGCTATTGTCGGGAAGGTCGTGGATCTTCAGGGTAAGGACATTATAGAGGGGCACTTTCCTATGATGAAGACTAAGAGACAGGGATCAGGGATCAGGGGACAGGGGGCAGGTCAGGCTGATGAATTGGATAGTAAATGGAAGCTTACAGGGACTGCCATTTCTGAGAGGCTGCAGCAGGGGAAGGATGTAGTTTTTATTACCCTTGGAGATCCGACAATATACAGCACATTTTTTTACTTGCATGAGAGGTTGGTAGCCTTGCATCCGGGCTTGCAGGTTCAGCTGATTCCGGGGGTGTCTTCTGTAAATGCCTCGGCTGCGAGGGCAGGGGTGTCTCTTGCCCTGGCAGATGAGAAAATCGCGATATTGCCGGCCAATTACCTTGGCGATCTCAGGGAGATTTTTACGCGATTTGATTCTGTAGTTTTGATGAAGGTCAATAAGGTGTGGGACAAGGTCTATGAGATCCTGAAGGAGATGGGGCTGGTTGAAAAATCTGTCTGTGTCTCCCGGGCGGCCATGGAAGATGAAGAGATATTTTATGATATAAATAATATAAAGCAGGATGAGCTGAATTATTTTTCCATCCTGATAGTGAGGAAATAAATATGGACAGCAGGCAGAAAGTCTGGTTCGTCGGGGCGGGTCCCGGAGATCCTGATCTTATAACAGTCAAGGGCCGTAAACTTTTAGAACGGGCGGATGTTGTAATCTATGCCGGAAGCCTTGTGCATCCTGATGTTATGCAGGGTATAAGCGCGGAGAAGCTTGATTCTGCGGGTATGGATCTTGATGATATTATAGGACATATAAAGTCCGCCTTAGATGGTAATAAAATGGTAGTGAGACTTCACACAGGAGATACATCATTTTACAGTGCGATATGTGAACAGATAGAGAGATTGCGTGATCTGGACGTGGATTATGAAGTCGTCCCTGGAGTGTCTTCCGCTATGGCTGGCGCTGCTTTGCTGGGACAGGAACTGACCCTGCCCGAGGTTACGCAGACGGTTATAATTACCCGGATGGAGGGCAGGACTCCTGTGCCTGAAAAAGAGAAACTTGCTTCACTTGCACAGCATCGCGCCACCATGGTTATTTTTCTAAGTGTGGGCATGATAGATAAGGTCAGGGATGAACTCCTTACAGCATATCCTGAGAGTACGCCGGTTGTCGTGGCTGAAAAGATATCATGGCCTGAGCAGCGTATTATTAGAGGCACGCTTGCTGATATTGCTGAAAAAGTTAAGGCTGCTGAAATAAAAAAGACCGCTCTTATATATGTAGGCGATGCGTTAGAGGCATCGGAAAAACAGCTGGGCAGAGAGTCACGGTTGTATCACAGGGAGTTTAAGCATGAGTACAGGAAGTAAGACTGACAACAGGCTTGTTATATTTTATATCACCAGGGAAGGGTTTAATCTGGCCGGACGCATAGCCGTGAATTATACCGAGGTGGAAGTTTCGCGCTTTGATATCAGGTCATTTGCGGACAGATGGTCCACAGAAAAAAATATTATATGTATAATGGCTGCCGGCATCGTTGTTCGGACTGCTGCCCCGCTTTTACAGGATAAAAAAACAGATCCTGCGGTCGTGGTGCTGGATGAAAAAGGGGAGTTTGCGATCAGCCTGATAAGTGGACATCTGGGCGGGGCAAATCAGCTTGCCCGGGATATTGCGGGTCACCTGGGCGGGACGCCTGTTATTACGACGGCTTCTGATGTGCAGGGAAAGATTGCGCTTGACCTGTGGGCCAGAGATCATGGTTTGTTCGTTGAGGACTTCAGAGCTCTGAAAAATTTAAGCACTAAAATAGTTAATGGCGAAAAGATTAATGTTTATTCTGAGTACAGCTATGAAAAAGGTGTGCCTGAGGAGTTTCAGGTGCAGGGTTCTTATGAGGGTGCTGATCTGATTATCTCCCCGCGAGATCTCAATACAGAGGCGTTATGCATGAGGCCACCTGTTTTTTTTGCCGGCATAGGGTGCAACAGGGGGACGACTAAAGAAGAAATATATGAGGTTGTCAGGTCTGTTATGAAAGAGGCCGGCTTTGCCCTGCATTCGCTCTGCGGACTTGCTTCAATTGATCTGAAATCAGATGAACAGGGAATGCTTCAATATGCGGAAGAAAGCGGTCTGAATATTGTTTTTTACAGCAAGGAGGAACTCAACAGGATTGTAGATGTATGCAGTCTTGAGGTGTCTGATGCTGTGATGAAGGCGACAGGAGCCAAGGCGGTGGCAGAGCCCGCAGCGCTTATAAGTGCCATGTCTTCTCAGGGACTGATCAGCTCCCTGTCAGAATATTGCGAATTGGCGGTTAATAAACAGAAAAGGGGGAACGTAACATTAGCGATAGCAAAGGTGAAATATACGTTGTAGGAATAGGGCCCGGTGGCCTGGAGCATATGACTCCTGCGGCAAGACAGGCGGTTGAGGATGCAGAGATAATAATTGGTTATAAGACTTATCTCGATCTCATAGCATCATTGATTGATGAAAAAAAGATTATGTCATCCGGCATGCGGCAGGAAGTGGACAGGTGCGCTAAGGCCGTTGATCTTGCAGCTGCAGGTAAAAAGGTCGCGATAATATGCAGTGGCGACCCGGGCATTTATGCTATGGCCGGTCTGGCCTTTGAGGTCTTGCGTGCGAAGGCGGCAGAGGGCGATATGGATGAACTGCCTGAGATTATCGTAGTGCCGGGGATACCGGCTTTAAGTGCTTCGGCATCACGGTTGGGGGCACCTCTAATGCATGATTTTGCTGCAGTCAGCCTGAGTGATTTGCTTACACCATGGGAAGTGATTGAGAAAAGACTTGATGCAGCCGCCTCGGCTGATTTTGTAATCGCTATATACAACCCTAAGAGCAAGGGCCGTCCGGATCGTATAGACCGGGCACGCGATATACTGCTCCGGCACAAATCCGGAAGTACCCCGGTAGGACTTGTCAGGGGCGCTACCAGGGAGAATGAAAAAATAGTCATAACCGATCTTGATAATATGCTTGATCATGAGATCGATATGCAGAGCACGGTCATAGTGGGTAATTCACAGACCTTTGTATGGAATGATAATATGGTAACCCCGAGAGGCTATTCTGGCAAGTACGAGTTAGGTGCAAAGTGATTGTCTTTAGATTACATATTAAACTGATCTTTGTGTCCGTGTCCCTCTGCCTGACGGCAGGCACGTCCGTATGACTTCCAATAAAAAAAATAAAGCCGCCTTCCTCTGGGATGAATCCTTTTTATGGGGTCTTATGGCATATAAAGCCCTCTGCACCTCCGGCCTGCCGTTTGAATTAATCAGAGCTGAAGATATAAGAAAAGGTGCTCTGGATGAATATCCGATGCTTTTTGTGCCGGGTGGATGGGCATCGAATAAGAGCGGTGCTCTTGGTGAAAAAGGTTTGGACGCCATCAGGCAGTTTGTTGAAAAAGGCGGAAGCTATCTTGGTTTCTGCGGTGGTGCCGGCCTTGCAACAAATGCCAGGGGTTGTCTGGGTCTGCTGGATGTAGACAGAAAGCCTACCAATGAAAGGGTCCCGAGTTTCAGCGGCAGGATAGAATTGAAGCTTCATGAGCATGAAATATGGACAGCAGACTCTCCCGCAGTTATATCAAAAGATAGCATAGAAGATGATCTGCCAATCGTTACACATAAAACTTCCGGCATATATCATGCGTGGTGGCCTTCCCAGTTTACGATTAAAGACAGCAATATAAAGGTCCTGGCAAGTTATGGTAAGGCCATGCCTGATTCTTTTAGTTCTGACCTTAATGTCGGAGATGTCCGCAATAGCTGCAGTTGGCATGAGCTGGAGGAACAATATAAAATCAATCTTGACCCCGGAAAACTTTTTGATGAACCCGCGGTAATAGAGGGGAAATACGGCAGAGGCAGGGTCATGATCTCACTCGTCCATTTTGATACTCAAGGAGATCCTGAAGGAGCTCAGGCTCTTGAAAGAATCTGGTCTTATCTGGGAGGTCTTGTCCCGGCCAGTGAAAAAAACACCGCTACTGTAGTGTCCTGTGGACGAGAGAAGGATGCTGTTCGAGTTGCCGGGGAACTATATGCTATATCACGCGAGCTTGTTTCCTTGGGAGAGAGGAATTTTCTCTGGTTTTGGCGAAATGCAATGCTCCTTCATTGGCGGCGCGGGGTCCGGGGACTGGAATATAATACGTTGTTTATCATGATAAGAGAGATATTTGAGCAGGCCCGAAACGGTAGTGATATCAGTGTGGATGATCTTAAAATGATCCGGAGGCCTCTAAAGGAATTTGCCTTGAAGGCAGCCAAACTGTTAGTGCTGGAGCGGTTTGAGATGCAGAAAGGGAATTTTATGACATTTGCCGATTGTGATAATCCTGAGGTCAGGGTCTTGCGAGGCGAGCTTTTTTCGGCATCGAAAAGTCATGGGGGCAGGTTTAAGGAGTTGCTTGATATTACCGACAGCTGCCTTATACGAATACTTACGGGGAATGAAGGTTGATTTGCAGCTCAGTAGTGCAGTGCTGAACGCGGTTACTCTCCCGACTTGTAGGATTCAACTCATACCGAGATCGGGAGATCAATTCGCCGCCTGTCATCCTGAACTTGATTCAGGATCCCCGGAATAACGAGATTCTGAATTAAATTCAGAATGACAGTACATTCTTTTTGTATACGCTTTTGATAGTTCAGGACAGTTAAAGCCATTTCTCTATCATTGCGAGGGTCTCTTCACTGTCCCATTCTCCCGGGCCTACGATTTTTTCGCGGATTATGCCTTCTTTGTCTATGATAAAGGTCTCTGGTACACCGGTTATGCCGAACATCTTGGCCGACTCATTACCCGGACTTATGAGAGTAGGAGGGCTGACAGGCTGTTTCTTTTTATAATCAACGAGATTTGCAGGATCATCCCTGAAAAGCATGCCCAGCATCTGAAAGTCTCTGCCCTGCATTATTTTAAAGAGGGCCTCTTTTGAGGGCATCTCTGCCTTGCATGTTACGCACCAGGTCGCCCAGAAATTAATAAATACTACTTTGCCCTTAAGGTCGGTAAGCTTCCATAATTTACCGTCTGCATCATAAAGTTCAAATTTTGGCGCAGGATTGCCTATAGATGCTACTTCTTCATACTTCTTTGTTTCCGGCATTAAAAACATCGCGGCAACGGCCAGGGCTATAATAATTATCAGTATTGGTCCTTTGTTATTCATTATTCCTCCAGTCAATTAATAGTAAATGTAGTATATATACTTTTTATGAAAAAACTATGAAGGCTAGTATAGCAATTCAGGGCAATATAATCATTAATAATAAGCGGTAGTTTTACAGCTTAAATAGCTTTTAAGGTGCATACCGCCTGCGCTGCAATACCCTCACCCCTGCCTGTAAATCCCATTCCCTCATTTGTCTTTGCTTTTATGTTGATACAATCTGCCGGGATTCCGGCTCGTGCGATATTAGTTTTTATCGAGGCTATATGCGGAAGCAGTTTTGGCTTTTCAAGAATCACCACTGCATCGACCCATTCTATGGAAAAACCTTTATTCGCAGCCATTTTAATGATGGATTCGAGTAACATTATGCTTGAGGCATCTTTCCATTTACTATCGGTATCAGGGAAGTGTCTGCCTATATCTCCCTCGCCTAGGGCACCTATTATCGCATCGATTATTGCATGGCTAAGTACATCAGCATCAGAGTGTCCTGCAAGTCCCTTTTCAAACGGTATCTCTGTTCCTCCAAGGATTAGTTTTCGGTCAGGTACCAGTCTGTGGGAATCGTAACCTATTCCTATCCGCATAGTCATGATATTCCTTTGTGAAGAAGATAGGTAACAAGTCCTATGTCCTCTGGTGTAGTGACCTTTATGTTCAGCGGACTTCCGGTAATCACCCTTACCCTGCCTCCCGCTTTCTCTACCAGAGCAGCATCATCTGTGGCATAAAAAGATTCTGCTCCTGCGGTTTCATAAGCGCTTAGTATCGTCTCAAGACGGAAGGCCTGAGGCGTCTGTATAGCCCTGAAGCTTTCACGGTTTACGGTTGAGATCACTATCCCTTCAGAATCTACTGTCTTTAAGGTATCCCTTGCGGTTACTCCGGGGATTGCCCCTTCAACTCCTTTGATACCTTCCAGCAGGCTTTCAATCGTGTGCCCAGGTATGATGGGGCGTGCACCGTCATGTATCAGGACTACGATATCTTTTCGGGATATCCCTTCAGGGCATTTCAGTTCTTGAAGGGCGTTGTATATTGAGTCCTGCCTCTCATTTCCGCCCGGTACAATCTGGGTGACCTTGTGAAGCTCATGCTGTTTTGTCAGTGCCCTGCAATGCTCTATATCTTCACTCCTGACAGAAAGTATGATCTGATTTATCAGTACTTGAGCCTGCAGGCTTTTAAGGGTATGAACTAAAAGTGGGATTCCCTCTATATCAAAGTACGTTTTAAGGTTTTCCTGTCCGAAACGCTTACCTGTACCGGCGGCGGGGACTATGGCCACTATGTACTGAATGCTCAATATTGCTCCATTTTTATTAAGATGACTTGTCCCCATCTTCTTTGAGTTTTGCAAATATCATCCGTCCGGCAGTTGTTTGCAGAACGCTGGTCACGGTTACATCGGCCTGATTATTGATGGACCTTCTGGCATTGTCTACCACGACCATAGTGCCGTCATCAAGGTATCCTACGCCCTGATTGGACTCTTTGCCTTCCTTGGCTATAAATATGCTCATTTTCTCGCCCGGCAGGACGACTGGTTTCAGGGCATTGGAAAGCTCATTCAGGTTTAAAACGGTAACACCTTGAAGTTCCGCGACTTTGTTGAGATTAAAGTCATTGGTAATGATCTTGGCACCATGAAGCCTGGCCAGCGCCACAAGTTTGGCATCGACCTCTTTTATCTTTGGAAAATCTTCATCTACGATCTTTACGGTTACTGTCGATATCTTCTGGATTTTATGAAGCATATCCAGTCCGCGCCGACCCCTGGCCCTTCTTAGAGAATCTGCTGAATCTGCGATAAGCTGAAGCTCATGTAAAATAAACTGAGGGATTATAAACGTGCCTTCAATAAAGCCTGCTTCGCAGACATCCACTATCCTGCCGTCTATGATCACACTCGTATCTATAATTTTTATAAGACTTTCATCTGTCCTGCTTCGGAAGGCCTTTACTATATTTGAGAGAGTAAAGTCCTTGCCGGCCCTGAAGCCCAGAAGAAGGCCGCTGTACCCGAATAGGGCATTGAATGTCAGGGCGATGTAGGTACCGTCTATATTTGTGAAAATTTCCTTTATAGGCAGGTATATGAGTTTTGCAAACAATAGACCTATCCCCAGTCCTGCAAGTCCGCCTACGATCGTTCCAAAACCCAGCATGGTCGTAAGGTACTCAATGATAAGTGCAATTATGCCAATGCCTGCTCCCCAGAGGATGCCCTGTGATGCCATGGCCTCTCTAAGGCCGATTATATAACCGCCAGCCACAAAAACAAGGAAAAAGATAACTTTATAGAGCACCATATTAACGTCCTTTTAAGAATAAATTTTAAATGTTATATAAAACTTGTTACCACTTCGGTTTATAAATAATAATAATGTATCACCCTCCCGGGTATTTTTGGTGAGCTTATTAAAAGTGGTCAGGTCGCTTACCCTTTTTTTATTTATTTCTTGAATGACATCGCCCTTTTTAAGACCTGCATTCTCTGCCGGGCTGCCATTTTCAATATTTACTACTACCACCCCGGATTCGTTCCTTGAGAGGCCGAGTTGTTTAGCTATCTCGCGAGTCAGGTTCATAACGCTGAAGCCGGCAAGGCTGTTTTCTTCTTTTAAAGCAGGTTCCTCGTGAGAATCGGGCATGGTCCTGGCAATATCACTCGGGAATTCTGAGACCCTGGTAGTCAGTTCCACGGTTTTACCGTTTCTTATGACCTTTAGGATCATTTCGCTGTCGACTGTGCTTTGAGCAACCACGTTTCTCAACGTTTCTACGTTTTCAATCGTTTTGTCATTGACCTCAATAATTATATCACCCCTCTGCATGCCGGATTTCTCAGCAGGGCTGTTTTTAAATATATCGGTCACGATTGCTCCTGAGGGAGAGAGTAGGTGAAACTCATCTGCCAGCTCAGGTGTAAGGTTTTGTATGGTTATTCCCAGCCATCCACGGGTGACCTTGCCCTGCTTTATTAATTGAGTCATGACTGCGTGAGCCATATTGCTTGGTACCGCAAACCCGATACCCTGGTATCCACCGGTGCGGGAGAATATGGCGGTGTTAATGCCTATAAGTTCACCTTTGGCGCTGACAAGCGGTCCCCCGGAATTCCCGGGGTTTATTGCAGCATCGGTCTGGATAAAGTCTTCATAATCCGCAATTCCGACATTGGCCCGGCCTACGGCGCTGACTATCCCCATGGTAACCGTATGCCCCAGACTGTATGGGTTGCCGAATGCAAGTACGAACTCGCCTACCTGCAGGGTGTCGGAATCCCCCCAGTTTATGGCAGGCAGGTTTTCGGCCGAAATTTTTATGACAGCCAGATCTGTTTTGGGATCGGTCCCGATTATTTTCCCAATGTACGTTTCCTTGTTGTACATCGTGACCTTTATCTTATCTGCCTTTTCTACTACATGATTGTTGGTAATTATGAAGCCGTCAGGTGATACCAGTACCCCTGATCCAAGACTTTCTTCCTTCCATTGTCTCGGAGGTCGCTGAGAATCAGGGTTGTCACTGAAAGGGCTCTCGAAAAAATGTGAAAAAGGGTTAAGCTCTTTTTTATCGACTATTTTTGATGAGGATATATTAACAACCAGCGGACTTATCACCTTGACTATGCCGGAAAAAGCTGTACCTTTTCCTGCCGGAGCGTCCGGTAGCTGAATGCTGTATGTATAAGGTGGTGGATCTGTTTTTTTATTAAAGATATCATACCTGTCACCGGCGATAAGGCCAGCTGCAAGTGCGATAATAATGAAAAAAAAGGAAGTGATATTTTTCATTAGTCAAATTATACATCTGATGGTTTAACCTTGTAAACCCCATTCAATAAATAATATTTTAGTAGTTAAATGTTGTATTTATAAATATGCTAAACTGGGACAGATCAGCAGTAAGTTTTTTTTAATAATAATGATCGTTCTGTGTCCATAATATGTCAAAAATAATGTCATCAAAAAAGAAAATCGAGGAGCTGGACAGGAAGTTTATGTGGCATCCATTTACCCAGATGAGGGAGTGGGAAGAGGTAGAGCCTCTTATCATTACTGAGGGTCGGGGTGTGTTTATAAAGGATGTCACCGGCAAGTGGTATATGGACGGGGTATCTTCTCTTTGGGTCAATGTTCACGGTCACAGGAAGGCAGAGATAGATCTGGCAATAAAAGATCAGGTGGACAGGATCAGTCACTCAACCCTGCTTGGTCTGACCCATCCTCTTGCAGCTGTTTTAGCTGAGAAGATCGTGAAGATTTCCCCTGCCGGCGCATCCAGGGTCTTTTATTCAGACAGCGGCTCAACTGCGGTGGAAATCGGGCTTAAAATGGCATACCAGTACTGGCAGCACAAACAGCAGGCGGACAGGACAAAATTTATTTACCTTGGAAACAGCTATCACGGTGATACTATAGGGGCCGTAAGCGTGGGGGGGATAGATCTTTTTCATAAAACCTTCTCTCATCTTCTGTTTGAGTCTTATAGATCGCCATCACCTTATTGTTACCGCTGTGAGCTCGGGAAGAAATATCCTTCCTGCAAAATGGGATGTCTTAAAGCGATGGAAGGCATTCTCAGGAGACATCATAAGGAAATTGCCGCTGTAATACTGGAACCTCTGGTTCAGGGTGCGGGGGGCATTATCACCTTTCCCGCAGGTTACCTTAAGGGGGTGAGGCAGTTATGTACTAAATATAAGCTCCTCATGATAGCGGACGAGGTAGCTACCGGAATCGGCAGGACCGGAAAGATGTTTGCATGTGAGCATGAGGGAGTAAGTCCTGATATCCTTTGCATGGCCAAGGGTCTTACCGGTGGATATCTGCCGCTTGCTGCTACTGTGACGACCGAAAAAATCTATAAGGCATTTTTGGGTAACTATAAAGATCTGAAGACTTTTTTTCATGGTCATACATATACTGGTAATCAACTGGCCTGCGCTGCCGCAATTGCAAACCTTGATGTCATGAAAAAAGAGCAGACGATCAGGCGAATGCAGAAGAAGGTCAGAATATTGCAGTCTGAGCTGCAAAAGATCTCGGCATTTAAATATGTAGGAGAGGTCCGGCAAATGGGTTTAATGGCTGGTATAGAGTTAGTAAAAGACAAGGAAACCAGGGAGCCCTTTGCCCTTGAAGAAAAGACTGCGATCAAGGTGTGTCTGCGAGCTCGTGAAAAGGGTTTGATAATCAGGCCTCTTGGAAATGTTGTGGTGCTTATGCCGCCGTTGGGGATATCTGTTGAGGAACTGAAAAGCCTCGGCAGTATAACTGCCGAGGCTTTGATGGAAATAACCGCGTAAGATCTGCTTTTTATTCAGTTTATTCTGCGCTCAATAAACTCCTCAAGATACTTCAGGAACTCAGGATGATCTATTGATACATAATAAAGGTCATCGCAGGAGCTTTTTTTGTAATATGACATAAAATCTTTGTAGTACTTTCTGTCCGCCGAATTCATTACCATATAGTTATACATAATCTACCTCGCAGTTTTTAGTTCACTCTCTTGTTTATATCATCGGCATTTACTGGTGTAAGCTTTAGAAAAGTTATGAAAATAAAATATCTTATCTGGCAGGGCGAACGTCTTACGGGTAAGTTCCTGAATTAAATATATTGAAAAAGAGAGTATCCTGGCAGATGTGTTAAAGAGGCAGATCTATGGCATCTGGTGCACTGAAATTTAATGCGTATATTGAGACACCAGGCAAGGTGTAAAAAGGTAAGTAGACGTACTGGTTTTGAATCAGTTATAACCCTGCAAAGGAAAATGTAAACTCTGCCCCGATGCTATCGGAAGATTTGCATACGAATCTGCCGTCGAGTTTACCTTCAACCAGTCTTTTAACCATTTTCAAGCCTATGGTCTCATTTTCAAGTTCAGTAATATTTGCGGGCATTCCCATCCCATTGTCCCTGACCCCTATATCATAGCCGCCTTGTCCCTCTTTCAGGTTAGCTGTTATCCATATTTTGCCGCTATTGCCCTTAGAAAAGGCATGTTTTAAGGAGTTTGAAACCAGCTCGCTTATTATGAGTCCGCATGGTATGGCAGTGTCTAGATTAAGAAAGATATCATTTATCTCATACTTAATATCTATCTTAGCCTGGGATATTTTATAGACTCTTAGAATGCTCATGGTAAGCTCTTTTATATAGTCAAGGAAATTGATGCTTCCAAGGTTATCGGAGCGGTATAACATCTCGTGTATAAGTGACATTGATCGTATGCGGTTTTCGCTGTCTTTGAAAATGTTGCGAAGCTTTTCAGACTCTATATTATCACTATGCATTCTGAGCAGGCTCATTATGACCTGGAAATTATTTGTCACCCTATGGTGGATCTCCCTTAAGAGTACTTCCTTTTCATCATGGGCAGTTTGCAGCTTCTGTTCAGCGATCTTTCTTGCTGTAATGTCCTGGGTGAAGTGGACAGAGCCTGTCAATTGACCATTTTTATTAAGGGGTGAGACTGTGATCAACAGATGTTTGGCAGAGGTGCTGTCATATAGCTCAGTTATAATCGGTTTGTCGGTAATAAGCAGTTTTTCGTATGAACAGTCATTCATATAAGCAGGTGGAATATCAAAGATGTCATGGCATGTCCTGCCAATAAGATCTTTGGGTTCAATTCCGGTAAATTCTGATAACGCCTTGTTTGCTCTTATGATTTTGGAGTCATTGTCATGGATGGATATGAAATCAGATATAGAGTTAAAGGTGCTTTGCCACTCATTAGCTGCATTTATCAGCCTGCCCTCAAAGTGGATTCTTTCGATTTCGGCAGCCGCCCTTTCTGCAAAAATTTTTAGTGTTGACTCTACCATTTCCCGATTTTTGATGGGAGATCTATACATCACTGTCATTAAACCGAGTTTTTTTCCGGAAGAACTCATAAGGGCCGTGCCTATGTAGCCCTCTACCTTCATAAGTGCGATCACCGAGGCATCAGGGAAGCGAGACTGTAATTTGTCTGTATATGTTGCTATTCCCTGTCTCATGACTTCTGCGCAGGGAGTACAGGCAAGATCTACTTCGATGTTTTCAGCCTTTTTGCCATCTGCTATTAAGGCGAGTGTCTTTACCCTCCCGGGCTTATCAGGTATTATTTCAGCTACATATGCGTAGTCAGCATTTAATATATCTACAAGCTGAAGCGAAAGCGAGTTGAAGAAATCCTCTCCCGTAGCGCCTGATATACCTTTTGCAATCTTTAAAACTGCTTTTTCCGCCTTTTTCCTCCTGCTCAGTTCCTTTGTTGCTATCATGTAGAGAGTTAGCGAAAACAACCCTGAAAGAAATGTAATGGCCAGAAATATTAAGCCGAATCTATCCTTTAGTTCGTTAAAAACTCCACTCGATGCAATATTGTTGTCGCGTAAAAGAGTTACGTGCCATCCCGGGTAATTGAGAAGTTCTTTTTGCTGGTGAACGAAAACTTTATTCTCTGTATCATGGGAATGGTCTGTGGTAACTTTTTTGAAGCCGGCCCATTTCCAGGGGCCTTCCCCGAACTGCTTTGATTCCTCTAAATTCAGCTTTTTATTATCGCTGAGTGGCCATAGTGAGTGAAACAGTTTTGTCCGGTCAGAAGACACAAATATGATTCCTTCCGGCCCGGTCAGGGTTAGCAAGCCCTCATTCTGAATGAGAAAGGTTTTCTCTATGTTCGTCAGTCTTGCCTTGATTACGGCTACCCCTAAGATTTTATTATTATCCTGAGAATAAACAGGTGAGCTGAAATAAATCCCTCTTTGTCCGGTGGTTACACCGAGTGCCATATAAATTGAGGATTTCCCCAGAATGGCCCTGCTGAAATATGGTCTGAAAGAGTAGTTTTTCCCTGTAAAGTCTGTAGCGGAGTCGCTATTAGAGGATGCAATGGTTTTGCCGTCCTGGTCAAGTAGATAAGCTACGCTTGTACCTATTGCGGCATTAATGCTCTGAAGTGTAGCGTCTATGTCCGGGTGTGTCCCGCTATCATTTGAGAGGGCCTCACGAACATCTTTTAACCCTGCAAGTGCCTTGACCGTCCCGCTGTAATAATGAAGGGATTGATCTACGCTGTCAGCAACCTTGTTTAATAAAATGGTATCTTTGCTATATATATCGTTGTGAGCCGAGTCCCGCAGTGCGCAATAGTACATATACCCTCCGGTTGCTACGGAAAGGAATATGGCACAGGCAAGTATCAATATTATGATGCGGAGTTTCATGGTTGTATTGTAACTAGATGCGAGTGCGGCTATCTCAATTTAGAATTAGCCTTATTTTATAATAAATAGTAATCAAAATATACCTCTGAAGTTTGAAACTTAAACCGTTATTATGGTCTGTATGACTTCCAGTGTATATTCTGGTGTATTAGCCATGTCCCCACATGGATGTACCTGAAGGTTACCCTGGTTACAGAATGGTTATATTTGCAAGTTCTTAAATAGAAGTTTTCTAATCTCGCACGTGCAATAATGTGAAAAACCAAATGAGTGCATATGGTTGCAGTGTTTGTAATTTTTCGCTTTCACAAAGAACATGGCATCGTTTACAACGAAATCGATCTCGCATACGCATGTATCATTTTCATTGAGGCATGAGAAATCATGGTTACAATTAATTGTACTGAGTAATTGAGCGTCCAATTTCAGCTTCTTCTTCAGTCTATCCCTGTTTATCGTATCATTCAAACCATATCCCCCTGGAAGTGTCTTGAGTTAATTGAGTATTTATACTTTAATATTAATGAAGTGCAACTTTAAAGGGTGGATAGTGGGGATAGCAAGGGTGAGAGAAAATACCTATTAATTCAGGGAGAGAAGTTTTGTCCTGAGATTTATTTTTTCATTGGTTATCTTTAGTTTTCTTCTGATATTTTTTCTGTGTGCCTTTACGGTATCTTGAGAGATATTCAGGACCTCCATTATTTCCTTGTCACGCAGGCCGTCTTTTATAAGGTCTGCAATCAGGATTTCTGTGGGAGTGAAATCAAGATATTTGTATGACAGGCGTGATGAAAAAGAGGAAGTAATATCTTCTAAATTGGACTCAATTATATTAATATATGTCAGATCTTCTGAGGGCGGCTGGTTACGTTTGAGCTTTGAAATGTAGGGCAGAACCAGACATTTTATATTGGAGGTTATGACCTGTTCAAGCTCTTTTTTATCTTCCGACCGTTGTTGAAGTAATACCTTAAGTGCTGAATTCTTTTCTTTTAATTCTTCGCTGATCTGTTTACGCTCCAGTATCTCTTCTGACAATGCTTCATTCATGCGGGCAAGTGCTGCAGTCCTCTCTGTAATCTTCATTTCAAGTCTGTCGTGAGATTCTTGTAGCATCTTTTCGCTATGTCTGAGTTTTTTCTCCATTAGGCCTTTATACAGGGCCATTTCTACGCTTGCCTTCAGAGAGCCTTCATCAAAAGGCTTAATTAGGTATCCCATGGGCTCGGTGACTTTTGCGTGTTCCAGTTCTTTGTTCCCTGAAAAGGCAGTCAAAAAGACATGAGGTATGCCGAGGGTGCTGCGAATCGTGCCGGCCGCTTCTATGCCGGTCATTTTTCCTTTAAGAGAAATGTCCATGAGAATCAGATCAGGCATGTTTTCTTTTGCCTGGGCAATGGCGTCTGCCCCGGATTCCGCTATGGAGGTGACTTCGTAGTCTAATTTCTCAAGGCACCGCTGCAGGTCTGCAGCAATTGCCCATTCGTCCTCGACTAGCATTATTTTGGTTTTTTTCATTGCAGGGCTATCTTTTTTGAATTCCTCCTGATTTGCAATGTATTATTATAACTTAATATAAAATTCTTTAAATCAATGTGTTGCAAGATAATTGCAATCAACCTTCTGATCTGGCATTATTCTAATGCTTCTCTTTGTGAATAATGTTAACCAAAATGCTAAAATAGCTCTCTTAAAATTCGCTCCATGGAGAAACCCTGATGAATCTTGTTCATTATTTCAGAACCCCTGCCCTGGCAGATGCCAAAAAAAACGAACTCTTACGAGCTCTTAAACAAAATATTTCTACTCAGATAAGTGGTATTGAGACAGAGTACTGCTATAATATTGCAGTTTCGGCAAAGCTGTCTGAGCAGGAAGATAGTACCCTGCGCTGGCTTTTATCGGAAACATTCGAGACAGATAAATTTTCCGGAGATAGTTTTCTGACAAGTCTCGCCGGTATGTCCGGGAGCAGCGGACAGATATTTGAGGTGGGTCCCAGGATGAATTTTACGACAGCCTGGTCGACCAATGCCGTATCTGTATGCCATGCCTGTGGTCTGGACAAGGTTCAGAGGATTGAGAGGTCACGCAGGTATCTTATAGATGTTTCTGCATCGCTACAGGATGGACAGATCGATACGTTTCTAGCCATGGTTCATGATCGTATGACCGAGTGCAGGTATGCTGAGCGTCTTTTAACATTTGAGTCAGGGATGAAGCCTGAACCGGTTTTTGAGGTTCGTTTACTTCAGGACGGTATGTCAGCACTGGATAAGATAAACAAGGAAATGGGCCTCGGACTTGATGACTGGGACCGGGAATATTATTACAATCTCTTTGTGAACGATCTTGGTCGTAATCCGACTAATGTAGAGTGTTTTGATCTGAGTCAGTCTAATAGTGAGCACTCACGGCACTGGTTTTTTAAGGGACGACTCACAGTTGACGGCGAGGAAAAGCCGCACCACCTTATTGATCTTATTAAAAAACCGCTTGATATAAATCCCCGTAACAGCGTAATCGCATTTAATGATAATTCGAGTTCTATCAGGGGTTATGAGATTAATACCATAGCACCGTCAGAGCCTGGTGCTGCTTCCGGGTTTCAGAAGGCAGTACGTAATTATGATATTATTTTTACTGCCGAGACCCATAATTTCCCAAGCGGTGTGGCGCCTTTTCCGGGTGCTGAGACAGGTACGGGCGGCAGACTCAGAGACGTGCAGGCAACCGGAAGGGGCGGGCTGGTTATGGCCGGGACGGCAGCGTATTGTGTTGGAAATCTGATGATTCCTGATTATGATCTCCCCTGGGAAGATCGTTCTGCAGTTTATCCGACAAACCTTGCTACCCCGCTGCAGATTGAGATAGAGGCCAGCAATGGGGCTTCTGATTACGGTAATAAGTTTGGGGAACCTCTTATACAGGGGTATACCCGTTCTTTCGGGATGCGCATTGCCAGCGGTGAGCGGTATGAATGGATAAAACCGATTATGTTTACTGCTGGTGTGGGGCAGATGGATGCCGGGCATATTGAAAAGGGTGATCCCGCAAAAGGGATGTTTGTTGTAAAAGTAGGAGGGCCTGCCTACAGGATCGGTATTGGTGGCGGTGCTGCCTCAAGCATGATACAGGGAGAGAATCTGGCTGAGCTTGATTTCAATGCGGTTCAGCGTGGGGATGCTGAGATGGAGCAGAAGATGAACAGGGTCTTGCGGGCCTGTGTCGAGCTTGGTGATGGTAACCCTATCGTCAGCATACATGATCAGGGCGCCGGTGGGAGTTGCAATGTAGTAAAGGAAATAATTTATCCTGCCGGCGGAAGGATAGAGATCCGGAAAATTGAGAGCGGAGATGATACCTTGTCTGTTCTTGAGATATGGGGCGGAGAGTATCAGGAGCAGAGTGCCTTGCTTATCAGGCCTGAAAATATGCCGCTGTTTGAAAGATTATGCCTTCGTGAAAAAGTGGTATGTGCAGCAATAGGCGAGATCACGGGTGATGGCTATATTGTGCTGCATGACGAGATAGATAATAGTACCCCTGTAAACCTGGATCTTGAGAAAGTATTGGGAGACATGCCTCAAAAGACCTTTACCCTAGACAGAATACCTTTGACTGCTGAGCCATTGAAGCTGCCGCAGGGTATTACATTTAAAGACGCCCTTGAGCGTGTGCTGAGGCTTGTATCTGTGGGGTCTAAGAGGTTTCTGACTAATAAAGTGGATCGTTGTGTTACAGGACTGGTCGTTCAGCAGCAGTGTGCCGGCCCTTTACAGTTGACGGTAGCAGACGTCGCCGTTGTTGCCCAGAGTCACTTCGGGTTGACCGGTACCGCGATATCTATTGGAGAGCAGCCTGTAAAATCATTGCTGGACCCGGCGGCTATGGCACGGCTTTCGGTTGGTGAGGCACTGACAAATATAGTGTGGGCAAAGGTAAGTGCCCTGGAAGATATTAAGTGCTCAGGTAACTGGATGTGGGCTGCCAAGCTTTCGGGTGAAGGTGCCCGGCTGTATGATGCAGCGGTCGCGCTGAGTGAGATCTTAATAGCTCTTGGAATTGCTATTGATGGCGGGAAGGATAGTCTTTCCATGGCAGCACAGGTTGCTCATTGCGGCGAAAGCGAGACTGTTAAATCGCCAGGGACACTTGTGATTTCTGCATATGTGACCTGTCCCGACATAACAAAGGTGATTACTCCGGATATTAAACAGCCGGGGAAAAGTCATCTGATGCTGATTGATCTGGGCATGGGGAAAAATAGACTCGGCGGCAGTTCGCTTGCCCAGGTTTACAGTCAGATTGGCAATGACTGTCCTGATGTGGATGATCCTGCCCTTCTGAAGAGCGCCTTCAGAGCTGTTCAGTCGATGATTGATAAGGGCATTATTCTGTCCGGTCATGACCGCAGTGACGGAGGGCTTATTACGACTATCCTTGAGATGGCCTTTTCAGGAAATTGCGGAGTACAGGTGGACATGTTAAATGATGGATCAGACGATGCCTTTAGTATGTATTTTGCTGAGGAACTCGGTTTGGTTATTGAATATATCGCAGGGAAGGAAGAGGAAGTGATAAAGGTTCTGAATGCAGGCTCAGTGCCATATCAGATTATTGGAAAGACCACAGAGGCTAAAAATATATCTGTGAAGTTGAATGGTAATGTTATCGTTGCTGAGGATATGAGAGAATTGAGATCTGTGTGGGAGGAGACCAGCTTTCAGCTTGAGCGTCTGCAGGCAGATTCGCATTGTGCGCAGGAGGAAAACGCTGCAATCTTTGACCGTAAGGGCCCAGATTACAGGCTGAGTTTTCAGCCCGCTGATACTGAGCCGGTGCTTCTATCCGCGGCGGTAAAACCCAAGATAGCAATCCTCAGAGAAGAGGGCAGCAATAGTGACCGGGAGATGACATCTGCCTTTTACCAGGCGGGGTTTGAGCCTTGGGATGTAACAATGACTGACCTTCTTGCTGATCGGGTATCGCTTGCTGATTTCAGGGGAATAGCATTTGTCGGCGGGTTTAGTTATGCCGATGTGCTTGACTCTGCAAAGGGATGGGCCGGGGTAATTAGATTTAATGAACGCATATGGAATGATTTTCAGGACTTTTATAACAGGAGTGATACCTTTAGTCTGGGCGTGTGTAATGGATGTCAACTTATGGCGCTTCTTGGGTGGATACCAGTAAAGGACGTGCCTGACGAAAAACAGCCCCGCTTTATTCATAATGTTGCCGGAAGGTTTGAGTCCAGATTTTCTTCGGTTAAGATATTGCCGGGCCCTTCGATCATGCTTAATGGGATGGAGGGTTCTGTGCTTGGTGTCTGGGTTGCACACGGTGAAGGCCGGACATATTTCCCTGATGAGGCAATCCTGTCTGTTGTTGAGAGGGATGGCCTTGCTCCTATAAGGTATGTGGATGACGATAATGAAGTGACAATGAAATATCCTTTTAATCCTAATGGTTCAGCCCTGGGAATAGCTGGAATGTGTTCTGCGGATGGAAGGCATCTTGCGCTAATGCCTCATCCGGAAAGGTCCTTTTTGAAGTGGCAGTGGCCCTGGATGCCGGAAGAGTGGGAAGGTGGTTCTGTCGCATCCCCATGGCTTAAGATGTTTCAGAATGCCAGGCTCTGGTGTGAATAAATTTAAGTATTTACATGTTATACTATTTAACACTTCAAACTAATTACTATCAGGAATACCCGTGAACCGCATTAAAAGATTGATCCGTAACGAAAAGCTTTTTAACACCCCATATATCCCGTTTACCAGTGATAAATTCCATGATGAGTGCGGGGTGTTCGGCATTCATGGACATGCTGAGGCCGCAAACCTTACATATCTCGGATTGCATGCTCTTCAGCACAGGGGGCAGGAAGGTGCAGGTATATGTTCTTCTGACAGGCGGCAGATGTTTATAGAGAAATCTATGGGGCTTGTTATAGATATTTTCTCTGAGAAGCGTTTGAAAAGGCTTCCGGGCGATATCGCGATTGGTCATAACCGCTACTCTACAGCCGGTACCAGTTCACTGAAAAATGTTCAGCCTATTATGGTTAATTATTCTCTGGGATCCCTTGCGATTGCCCATAACGGTAATCTGGTAAATGCGATTGAACTGAGGACAGAACTGGAGTCCAGAGGGGCCATTTTTCAGTCTACAGCGGACAGTGAGGTAATTATTCACCTTATTGCCAGTTCCCGTGAAGATACGCTCCATGATCGCCTGATTGATGCGGTAAGCCGTATTTCAGGTGCATATAGCCTGCTTCTTATGACTGAAAATGAGATGGTCGCTATCCGTGATCCTTTCGGTTTCCGTCCTTTGAGTATTGGTATGCTTGACGGTGCATATGTAGTTGCCTCTGAGACCTGTGCATTTGATCTTGTAGGTGCGAAATTTGTACGGGATGTCGAACCCGGTGAGATGATTATTATTAATGACGAGGGTATGCAGTCAGTCAGGGCGGTTCCCTCGCCTCGTCATGCTTTTTGTGTTTTTGAGTGTATTTATTTTGCGAGGCCTGACAGTAATGTATTCGGAAATCAAAATGTTGATGCCATGCGGAAAAACTTTGGTCGGGAGCTTGCAAGAGAGTATCCTGTAGAAGCTGATATTGTAATACCGGTTCCGGACTCAGGTGTTCCTGCGGCCCTGGGGTATGCTGCTGAAAGTGGTATTCCTTTTGACTGCGGTCTGATCAGGAATCATTATGTAGGTAGAACCTTTATTGAACCTCGGCAGTCGATCAGGCATTTTGGTGTGAAGATTAAGTTAAATCCCATAAGGAAACTCCTTGAGGGAAAACGTGTGGTGGTGGTAGATGATTCTATCGTGAGAGGGACGACCAGTAAAAAGATTGTCAAGATGATTCGTGAGGGCGGTGGCGCCAAGGAAGTTCACTTGCGTATAAGCTCTCCACCGACTACCGGGCCGTGTTTTTACGGGATCAATACACCTACAAGGAAAGAACTTATAGCCTCTACTCATAGTGTCGAAGAGATTAGAAAATATATTACTGCCGATTCCCTTCAGTACATGACCTGGGAGGGTATTTTTAAAGATATTCCCGACCCTGAGCAATATTGCTCAGCCTGTTTTAATGATAAATATCCCGTGCTATGCTGCCAGGAAAAGGCCGAGCAATTCGACCTTTTCACATGATCCGCTAATAATTCTTATTGTAATTACAATCAATTGTAAATGTGTCGCCTGCTGCACGTGAACCTGCTATGCCTGAGGCAATTACGGTAAAGCAGGGGTTTTGTGCGGTTGCCCAGGTCGGCGGTGCTGCGAGCGGTATATCAAGGGCAAAATTCTGGACGATCTGATAAGTATAGTTTCTGTCGGCACCTGGCTGAAAGCCCGGCATCAGTGCCTGTATGGCGGCAACATTGCCAGCACCGGCAGTATATTGTGCATTCTCTGCAAAAAATTGTTCCTCCAACAGCCTGAGGGACTCCAGGTTTTTATATGCCTCTGTCTTGGTTGCGTTCCTTTGCTGACCCACATATGCAGGAATAGCGATGGCCGCAAGAATCCCGATAATTGCTATAACGATCATTAATTCTATAAGAGTAAATCCCTTGCTGTTTTTCACTTTAATACCTCCAGATAATAATAAATATGTTAATCAGCACTTACAGACTTGCTGAATATTATGCTGCCTAACCTGTCCGTCCCTGAGATAAAAAGATATTGGATTCCCTGGTTTTCCGCCGGGGTAAAGCACAGGGTGACCTGTCCGGTATTTACTGCTGCTATAGTATCGCATGCGGTCTGAGTAGCTGTTACCCCGCCGCTTACCCATAATGTATTGGCAGCGTTCCAGGGGCTGCTCAGATTTAGTCCAGCTGGCCCTGTTGCGCCGAGGAATGTTGTAGCGAGGCCGGCTGTTGCCAGTGCAGTGTTGGTAATGTCTGCGCCAGCAATGACAGAACCATCGCCGTTAGAATCTACTTCCGTAAGAGTGCCAAGTAATGTGTTGCCTTTTTTGGTTGCACTTATCCATCTCTGAAGATCGGTTGAGCTTGCATTGGCGACTCTTATTAGAGCACCCCTTCTGGCCCTCTCCTGCATTCCTACGTAGGAGGGTATTGCTATTGCACTAAGGATTCCGATTATTGATACTACTATCAGTAGCTCTATCAGTGTGAATCCTTTTATGTCGCTATTTGTTTTCATGGGCTTAAAAAAAAGGGGGAGTTTTCACTCCCCCTTGGGTTATAGGCTTTTAGTTTTAGTCTGCGCTAATTTGTTTCTGGTAGATAACTGCTCCAGTGTTATCAGCGGCTGCCAGGAATATTGACTGAATGGTCTGGCCATCAGCTGGGGTGAAGCACATTGTGATTGCTCCGGCTGTTACTGCTGCGCTACATGTGGCCTGGTTTGCTGCAACACCACCACTTACCCACAGAGGATTGGCAGAGTTCCAGGGAGAGAGCTGGTTAAGACCTAAAGGACCTGTTGCAACTGCAAACTGAGCTGTAACGCCGGCTGTTGCAAGGGCTGTGTTTGTCAGGTCTGTACCTACAACAACTACTCCATCGCCATTTGTGTCTACTTCAGTAAGAGCGCCTCCAAGTGTGCCTGCTTTTTTTGCTGCTATCATCCAGCCCTGAATCTCATAAGCTGATGATTCACTGGCTCTTATAACACCGCCTCTTCTGCCTCTTTCCTGCATACCAATGTATCCCGGGATTGCGATTGCTGCTAAAATTCCGATAATAGCGACAACGATTAAGAGCTCGATGAGTGTGAAACCTTTTTGATTCTTAAGATTGTTAATTGCTTTGTACATTTACGCCTCCTTTAAAATGTGGCCTTTTAAGGCCGGGTTAAAATTTTGGGCTGTTATGCCTGCCCCCCTGGTACTGCTATATGTTTCCTTAAACCTCCTAAATTTTATTTTCGTTAATCTGTTTTACACTTCTCTGTATTGCATATTGCGTGCCACCAAATAAAAAATAAATTAATGTTAAATATCAAGTAGTTATGAAATTGGCTAATTGCTAGTGACAAAAAGTGAAAGTGTAAAAGATGTCGTCAGTGACATTTTTTGTCACTTAGGAGTGTTGTAGGGGTGGATTGTGACAGGTGGGGATGTTTGCGATGCAGCCGCATGGCAGGATGGTTATTAGGGCAAGGCTCGCCTTACCACTACTTGCAGTAAATATAGATACACATATAATAGTATGATGCTTGTGAAACGAATCCTGATCCTGCTGCCGGTACTGATCTTTGTCCTGCTTCTGCAATCCTTTTTCTGGGTGCCTACTTATGATGAGCAGGCAAAAGGTAATCCCGAGCGGCTTGAGGAGTTTATTGCAGCCTCTATCGGTGATGCGCGTATACTGAACCCGATACTCCACGCTGATGCCTCTAGCGGAACTATTGTAGATAAGGTGTTTGAAGGTCTTATAGACAGGGATGAAGAATTGAGGTTTAGGGGGCGGCTGGCGGAGAGTTGGGATATATATGAAGAGGCTTATTTCTATGTGAACGATGTAATGGGCCCTGTCGCCGGACAAATTGAAAAGCTGATAATGGATGCCAAAGGTCAGTCGTCCTATAATGGCTCTTCGCTCGGAGAGTCCTTACAGAATATAAAAGCTATAGAAGTACTCCCGGCAGAGACTCAAGCCGAAGAGCTGCAGGTCTCCGGTCCTGCTGTTGAAGATCTAAAGCCTGAGCAGATTACTCTAAATATTAGTATCAGGAGTCCGGAGCGGATCAAATTAACACTCGGCAGGGTGGATCAGGAGCTGTTTGAAAATCTTGAAGAGCTTTTAGGGAAGGAATATTTCAGTTCATTCCCTGCAGAAAAGTATATCGATATTGTTCAGTCCGGTCACAGTGGCCGCATGGCTGAACTGGCGCAGAAATATCTTCCCTCTGTTGAGCACAATCCTGTGATTATATTTAATCTTCGCAAAGGGGTTAAGTTTCATGATGGTGAGGAGTTTGATTCGGGAGACGTAAGGTTTACCTTTGAGTCGGTAATGGATGTCGCTAACCTTTCCCCTCGTATGTCAGACTTTGAGCCGGTCAAGCGCCTTGAAGAGGCAGGCAGGTATAAGGTCAGGGTTATATATAAGCGCTTGTATTCTCCGGCATTCGGTACCTGGGGGATGGGAATACTTCCAGAGCATCTATTAAATAAAGAGGCCCTTGAGAAAGAAGCAATGGCCAAAGGGGAGGAGCCTGGGAAGTTTGGCCTGAGGGACTCTGATTTTAATAGAAAGCCTGTTGGTACAGGGCCATTTGCATTTCGGGAGTGGAAATCTGACCAGTATATTATGCTTGACAGACACGACGATTACTGGGAAGGGGCAGCCAATTATAAAAATTATACATACAGAGTGGTGCCGGATCTGCTGACTCAGGAAATGGAGTTTTATGGCGGGGCAATAGACAGTTACGGTGTACAGCCTCATCAGGTGGAAAGGCTGGGAAATGATGATGCATATCAGAGTTTCTCGGGTCTGTCATTCGGGTATACATATATTGGATATAATATGCGTCGGGAGATGTTCAGTGACAAGAGGGTCAGAAAGGCTCTGGGAATGGCTATTGATGTAGACAAGATTATCAAGTATGTCATGTATAATGAGGCAGAGCGGATTACCGGGCCGTTTGTGAAGCAGACTGATTATTATGATGCCTCAATCGTGCCATTGCCTTATGACCCAGAAGGAGCGCTCAAGCTTTTGGCTGAGGCCGGCTGGAAGCGTAACGGGGACGGACGACTGGAAAAAGAGGGGAAGCCTTTCGCCTTTACATTGATCACAAACGGGGGGAATGATCTAAGGAAGAGTATTCTGGCGATTGCACAGGATGCATGGAAAAAGATTGGGATTGATGTAAAGACTGATATTGTTGAGTGGACGGTTTTTCTTGGCAAACACGTCAATACCGGTAATTTTGATGCCCTGATACTTGGATGGTCAATGGGGATAGACCCTGACCTTTATCAGATATGGCACTCCAGTCAGACTAATCCGCAACAGCTGAATTTTGTAGGGTTTGAAAATGCAGAGGCGGATGACCTTATAGTGAAAATACGGCAGGAGTATGATTATGACCGGCAGGTGCAGTATTGTAATAAACTTCATAATATTATTGCTGATGAGCAGCCGTATACATTTTTATATGTAGGTAAATGGACAGCCGTTCTGGATAAGAAAATCGTAATACTGGATCGTATGCCTTCCGGTGAGGAAAAGATTGCAAAGATTGAGCCTACAAGGACAGGCAACTATTCTTTTTACTTTAATAAGTGGGTGAAGCTTTCTGATAATCCCGTGTTTGATATGGAGCAATAACTGAATGTTTTCCTTTGCGGTAAGAAGTTTTTTTCAAAAGTTGATTACGCTGTTTTTTATTTCCGTGATCTCGTTTCTTGTCGTGTATCTGGCACCGGGGGAGCCGAGTCAGATAGATCCGATGAATCCTAAATTTACGGTCGAAGATCTGGAACGATTCCGGCAGGAGTTTAATCTTGATAAACCCCTGCACATGCAGTACTACCTGTACTATAAGAATCTCTTTACAGGTCAGCTGAAATCGTGGAAAGATAATCAGCCGGTTTTGGGTAAAATCGTGGAGCGATTCATAAACAGTCTATGGCTTTTTATTGTAGGCACTGTGATTACCTGGTGTCTCTCCTTTCCTGTTGGGATACAGGCAGCAATAAACAGGGGGTCTGTATTTGACCGCTCCACAACATTTTTTGCGTACGTTCTTATATCTATCCCCAGTTTCTTCTTTGCATATATGCTCATTATATTCGTGGTGAAAAATTTCAATGTCCCCGTGATCGGTATGCAGACCTTCGGCATGTCCGGTGCCGGTGCCTTCAGTCAGGTGATGGACAGGATGTGGCATCTTGTGCTGCCCTCGGTTCTTGGTGCGCTGGGGGGTATTGCGCTGCTTTCGAGATATGTTAGAGCCCAGATGCTGGAGGTCATACATCAGGATTATATCCGAACAGCAAAGGCGAAGGGACTTTCTTCAGACAAGGTCTATTATAAACATGCTTTTCGCAATGCACTGCTTCCCTTTGTGACAATGTTCGGGCTGATATTGCCGGGCCTGATAGGCGGGTCAGTGATTATAGAATCAATATTTGCATGGCCGGGTATGGGAAGGATGGGTTATGAGGCGATTCTTGCCAGAGATTATCCCATTATCCTGACTATTAATTTCATAGCCGCTGTGCTGGTGCTTGCCGGTACCTTTATATCAGATGTTCTGTATATGGTCGTTGATCCAAGGATAAGACTTTGAAATATATATGCCTTCAGCTGAAAATAAGAGGTAATGCATAGGTGCGATGTCAGTAAAAGACCGTGATATAAAAGAACTGAGTGAGGGGCTTGCCGGGGAGGTATCACGCTTTTCCGAGGCCTGGGGGATATTCAGTAAAAATAAACTTGCGCTTTCAGGGTTGGCGATATTTATAGCGTTTTTTATGATCGCTGTCTCCGGTTTCTTTTTGACTGCCGGGGAAGAGCCTCTGCTTGATCCTGCAAAGGTGCGATTATCTGAAAAATTGCTCAGACCCTTTACGTCATTTGATGTAGAGATGGTGAGGCCTGAGGATCGTCCAGTTTTCGGTATCTACTTATTCGGAACGGATGATCTTGGGCGTGACATATTTGCACGGATGATGCAGGGCGCCTGGGTTTCTTTGACGGTCGGTTTCGTAGCGGTGGGAATCTCTATAGCAATCGGTATTATTATGGGGGGGATTGCCGGATATTATGGGATGTATCGAATGAAATTCATGCATCTTCTGTGCATGTTTATCTTTCTTGCGTCCGGGATAATGTATGCCTCAGCTGAAAATGGGGGGGCGTTTATAATGTTTATGGCAGGCACCGTATGTCTTTTATTGTCGGTAGGTTATTATTTTTTTTATACGAGACGCGGGGCTGATATTCCGGTGTTCAGATTTATGTTTTTTGAGACGATCACCGCAGATAGTTTTATCATGAGGTTTGTTGATATCATGCTTTGTTTCCCGACTTTTTTTCTCATACTTACAGTCATTGCTTTACTGCCGGCCAATATATATAACATTATGATCGTTATAGGTCTGACCAGTTGGATGGGGACGACCCGCTTTATTCGAGCAGAGTTTCTATCTCTGCGTGAACAGGATTTTGTTGCGGCAGCCCGGGTTATGGGAATATCAGATTTCAGTATCATATTCAGGCACATGATTCCAAATGCCATTGCGCCGGTGCTTGTCTCTGCAACAATAGGGATTGCCGGTGCAATATTGACCGAGGCAGGCCTGAGTTTTCTGGGCTTTGGTGTGCCGCCTCCGCATGCTACATGGGGCAATGTTCTGTCTGACGGGAAGCGCTTTATTTTTGATGCCCCATGGTTAACATTTATACCGGGTATATCCATTCTTGTGGTGGTGCTTTCATTTAATTTATTTGGTGAAGGGTTAAGAGAGGCTTTGAATCCAAAGTTAAGGAAAAGGTGAAAGGCGATAGGCACAGAGGGGCAGAGGGGCAGAGGGGCAGAGGCACAGAGGCACAGAGGCACAGAGGCACAGAGGCACTGAGGCACAGAGGCACAGAGGCACAGAGGCACAGAGGCACAGAGGCACAGAGGGGCAGAGGGGCAGAGGGGCAGAGGGGCAGAGGGGCAGAGGCACAGAGTAAGGATTTAGAGAGATAATTTAGATGAGTGAAGAAATAAATAACAGAGAAACGCTGCTTAAGATCAGCGGGTTGAAGGTTTACTTTGACACAGATGAAGGTGTTGTGAAATCTGTGGATGGTGTAGACCTTGAGATTAAGAAAGGCGAGACTCTTGGTCTGGTAGGTGAGTCGGGCTGCGGCAAGAGTGTGACCTGCATGTCTATGTTGAAGCTTATTCCTTCTCCCCCCGGCAGGATTGCGGGCGGGGAGATTTTGTACAAGGGCAGAGATCTTGTACCGATGAGTGAGACCGAGATGGAGGGCATCAGGGGTAATGATATCAGTATGATATTTCAGGAGCCCATGACCTCGCTTAATCCGGTGTTTACGGTCGGTAATCAGATTGCCGAGGCCGTTATGCTGCATCAGAATACGACTGAATCAGAGGCCCGTGAGATTGCCATCGGTATGCTCAGAAAGGTCGGCATTCCTTCTCCTGAAATGCGCATTGATGAATACCCTCATCAGATGTCCGGGGGGATGAAGCAGCGGGTAATGATAGCGATGGCGCTTGTATGTAATCCTGAGTTGTTGATAGCTGATGAGCCGACTACTGCACTTGATGTGACCATACAGGCCCAGATACTTGATCTTATGCAATCGCTTCAGGATGAGCTGGGAATGTCTATTCTTCTTATAACTCATGATTTAGGTGTGGTGGCAGGCATGGCAGATCATGTGGCTGTTATGTACGCCTCCAAAATTATCGAGTATGGTACGGTTGAAAGTATTTTCCGGGATCCTCATCATCCGTATACGCTCGGACTTTTTGCATCGATACCTGTGATTGGTGAGAAAAAGTCATTTCTTTATGTGATACCGGGGAATGTTCCGAACCCGCTTGCATTTCCCGAGGGTTGTAAATTCTGGCCTCGCTGCGAGTTTTCTGAAGATATTTGCAGAAAGGAAGAGCCAACGCTTGCAGAGGTGAATCCCGGGCATACCGCGGCCTGTCATTTTAGCGGCAGGATCAATCGTGAAATGTGGAGTAAGCGGGTCGTACCAATAGTGCAGGAGACTGGCAGCAGATGATCGGACCAGATAAAATCCTGGAGGTGAAAAACCTCAAAAAATATTTTCCCGTGACAAAAGGGATCTTTTCAAAGGTTGTTAATAATGTAAAGGCGGTAGATGATATATCGTTTTATATACGGGAAGGGGAGACGCTTGGCCTGGTGGGGGAGTCCGGTTGTGGTAAGACCACTGCGAGCAGGGTGATTCTTGCGCTTGATAAGCCCACAAGCGGTAATGTTTATTTCGGGGGCAGGGATATTTTTTCGCTCCGTGGTGAGGAGTTGAAGAAACTGAGGCAGGAGATGCAGATTATATTTCAGGATCCCTATTCTTCTTTAAATCCGCGAATGTCCGTCGGAAATATTATTGCGGAGGGCATTGGTGCACATGGGATAGCCCGCGGTGCTCAGAAACGGGAAATGGTCGAGGCTCTTCTGGAAAAAGTCGGACTGTCCGGAAGTTACTATGGCCGTTACCCTCATGAGTTTTCCGGCGGGCAGAGACAGCGCATTGCCATTGCCAGGGCGCTTTCCCTGAAGCCGCGACTTATTGTCTGTGATGAGCCGGTCTCCGCCCTTGATGTATCTATACAGGCTCAGATCCTCAACCTGCTGTCGGAACTCAAGAGAGATTTTAATTTATCATATCTTTTTATAACGCATGATCTTTCTGTCGTCGAGCATGTCTCAGACCGCATAGCTACTATGTACCTGGGCGAGATAGCCGAGGTTGCGCCCACAGATGAATTTTATTCTAATCCCCTGCACCCTTACACGGTTGCCCTTCTTTCATCGAGCATGTCTCCGGATCCGGGCAGGAGAAAAAAAGCGGTTATTCTAAAGGGGGATGTCCCTTCTCCGCTCTCTCCGCCCCCGGGTTGCCGCTTTCATACCAGGTGTCCGGTAGCAATAGATATATGCAGTGTGAAATGGCCCGGGCCGAAGGAATTGGCCAATGGTCATATGGTTAGATGTCATCTTGTGGATCAAGACAACCCGCAGTCTCCGGTGAAGGTCTGATCCCGGCATATTATCCTTTTATTTGCCCCTTTCAAATTAAATGCTAATAATGTTACGATTGCTGGTTGACCAAAAAGTAGATAATGGTATATATTATCTATTCCTGTTTGCGAGTTATATAGTAGAGGTGCGCGTAGACACTCGTAAGATGTTTGGTAACTTATGCGATATTAAGAGAAATAATGCATGATGCCGGTGTAGCTCAGTTGGTAGAGCAGCTGATTTGTAATCAGCATGTCGGGGGTTCAAATCCTCTCACCGGCTCCATTTTTTAAGCTATCAGTTGTTCGGGTATAAACAAAGCTGTACGGAGAGGTTCCCGAGTGGCCAAAGGGAGCAGACTGTAAATCTGCCGGCTCCGCCTTCGGAGGTTCGAATCCTCCCCTCTCCACCATATAGCTATTAGCGGGAGTAGCTCAGTTGGTAGAGCGTCAGCCTTCCAAGCTGAATGTCGCCGGTTCGAACCCGGTCTCCCGCTCCAATAACTGTTATTGCGGTTGAGCGGATTAAGGTGGTAAGTTGCCCATGTAGCTCAGTCGGTAGAGCACATCCTTGGTAAGGATGAGGTCACCGGTTCAATCCCGGTCATGGGCTCCATAAAGTGAGCTGTAGAAGTACAGAGTTATGAAAAAGAATATTCACTTATATAAAAGTTAATCAGGAGGATGAGATGGCCAAAGCAAAATTTGAAAGAACCAAGCCGCACGTAAACATCGGAACGATCGGTCACGTTGACCATGGTAAGACCTCGCTTACTGCAGCAATAACAAAGTTTTTGTCGTTCAAGGGAAAGGCAGTTTATAAGGC
>JADHUV010000009.1 GCA_016784355.1 Nitrospira sp.
GTGACCTTTACACCTGTCTGGGTTTTACGGAATTGAAAGATGGAAACAAGAGTGCCTATGATGGCAACGAGGACGATTACACCACCAGGTCCGCCAAGGAAATCACTCATATTAATGATGATCTGCGTGGGAAGCGGAAGTGTTCCTCCCAGCTGCTCAAACATTTTTCCAAAGGTCGGAACAACGAAGACCATAATAATAACGATGACGAGTACGGCAACGGTCATAACGACAGAGGGATAGACCATCGCCCCCTTGACCTTGCGTTTAAGGTTCTGAGCTTTTTCAATGTACGTGGCGAGTCGTATAAGTATGGTGTCCAGGATACCGCCGGACTCACCAGCAGCTACCATGTTGGCATAGAGATCAGAAAAGACTTTCGGGTGTCTTTTAAGTGCATCTGCAAAAGTAGATCCACCTTCAACATCGCTTTTGATCTGTCCTATAATTTTTGCAAACCCCTTATTTTCGGTCTGTTTTGAAAGGATCTCAAGGGCCTGTACCAGAGGAAGTCCTGCTCCTATCATAGTTGAAAACTGGCGCGTAAATATGACCAGATCCTTTTCTTTTACATTGACTCCACCCATGGTAAAGAGGGGTTTTGCCTTTATGGATATTTTAGTCGGCGTTATACGCTGTTTTCTCAGATAGGCCTTGACTTCGTCTTCTGATGCGGCCGTAAGTTCACCCTTTACTGAGTCGCCCTTTATTGATTTGCCTGTCCATTTATAAAGACTGGTCACATGCGCCGTCCTTGTCCGGTATGTCCGGCATTCTGCATCATATTAAGTAGTTCATCTGGAAGTGTCGATTTATTTATGGCATCTTCATGAGACAATATCCCCTGACTGTACAGGGCAAAGAGCGACTGGTTCATAGTCTGCATACCGAACTTTGCCTGACCTGTCTGCATCATGGAATATATCTGATGACCCTTGTCTTCTCGTATTAGATTTCTTATTGCAGGCGTTGGGACAAATACTTCTATTGCAAGAGCCCTTCCTTTGCCGGATTTTTTGGGTATGAGCTGCTGTGCGATAATGCCCTCAAGCACAAACGATAGCTGTACCCTGATTTGTTCCTGCTGGTGAGACGGAAACACGTCTATTATACGGTTAATGGTCTGCACTGCGGAGTTGGTGTGTAAGGTTGCCAGTGTCAGATGTCCGGTTTCAGAGACTGTTAACGCGGCTTCAATGGTCTCAAGGTCTCTTATCTCACCAATCAGTACTACATCCGGATCCTGTCTGAGTACATAACGGAGGGCATCTTTAAATGATGATGTATCAGCATGTACTTCGCGCTGGTTAACGAGACAGTTTTTGTGAGCATGCAAAAATTCAATCGGGTCCTCTATGGTCATTATATGTTCCTGCCGATCATTATTGATTTTATCTATAATGGCCGCCAGCGTGGATGATTTGCCGCTTCCTGTAGGTCCGGTCACAAGGATAAGTCCGCGGGGCTTTTTGGCAAGCTCTGTGACTACCGGTGGAAGGCCGAGAGCATCAAATGACCTGACTTCAAACGGGATCATTCTGAATGCACCGCCTACCGCGCCGCGTTGCATAAAGACATTTGCTCTGAAGCGACTGAGCCCCTTGACCCCAAATGAGAGGTCGAGTTCATTTTCTTCCTCGAATTTGTGCTTCTGCGAATCAGTCAGTATGCTGTAGCAAAGCGCCTTGGTTTCGGATGGAGTCAGCGGAGGATCATTGAGCGGAAACAGCTTGCCGTCTACCCTCATGCGGGGAGCTGAGCCGGTACTTATATGAAGATCCGAAGCATTACGCTCAATCATTAACTTTAAAAGTTCGTATAATGTCGCCATATTTCGTACCTCAGAATACTTTATAAGATTTTCTTCAATACTTCAATTACTGAAATCACATTTTATTATAAGCACGTTATGTGTCAGCCACCCTTCAGTCCTTAAATGTCACTCGCAGAATTTCTTCTATAGACGTTAAGCCCTCTTTTATTTTATTCAGGCCGCTTCTGCGCAGGGTACTCATTCCAAGCCGTATAGCGGTTTTTTTCAACTCAGCGGCTGAGGCACCCTGCAGAACCATCTCTTTCAGTTCCTCTTTCATAGGCATCACTTCATACAGTGCGAGTCTGCCTTTGTAACCGGTATCACCGCATGCCGGACATCCCTTCCCCTTGTATGACTGCATAGTTCCTGTTTCACCTTCAGTATACCCCATTTCTAAAAGGGCGGCCTCAGGGACGGTTTCGATCTCCTTGCACTGTTCGCATATTTTTCTGCAGAGTCTTTGTGCCACTATCATGACAACTGATGCGGAAACCAGGAAGGGTTCTATTCCCATATTCAGCATTCTGGAAATGGTGCTCGGAGCATCATTGGTGTGCAGGGTGCTGAGGACAAGGTGGCCGGTTAATGCTGCCTTAACCGCAATCTCGCCCGTCTCAAAGTCTCTTATTTCACCAACCATGACTATGTCAGGGTCCTGCCGGAGAAAGGATTTCAGGGCAGCTGCAAATGTTAGACCGATTTCCTCCCTTACATGTACCTGGTTTATACCGGTGAGGTTGTACTCTACCGGGTCTTCAGCAGTCATTATATTTACATCTACCTGATTGACCGTACTCAGTGCCGAGTAAAGGGTTGTAGTCTTCCCGCTACCGGTAGGACCGGTGACAAGTACCATCCCGAATGGTGAATGTATTGCTTCCTGAAACTCCTCTAGAGCCTTTGCCTCAAAGCCGAGTTTTGTCATATCAAGATTAAGGTTACTTTTGTCCAGTATTCTCATTACGATCTTTTCGCCGAAAAGCGTCGGCAGCGTCGAGACACGCAGGTCCACGCTTTTGTCTCTGATCTTAAGCTTGATTCTTCCATCCTGCGGCAGGCGTCTTTCTGCAATATCAAGCTCGGCCATGATCTTAAGTCTTGATGAAAGGGCTGCCTTGAGCCTAGACGGTGGCTGCATCACATCATGAAGAACCCCGTCCACCCTGTAGCGTATCCTGAGGTTTTTCTCATATGGCTCCAGATGTATATCACTTGCACCCCGTGAGATTGCCTCAGCCAGGATCAGGTTTACAAGTTTCACAACAGGTGCCTCTTCTATAGCACTTTTTAGTGCTGCTTCATCAACGTCCTCTTCCCCTTCCTGAATAAGATCAAGGCTGTCAGCATCTAGGTTTGCCATGGTGTCAACAACGCTCTGCAGGGCATCGGATTGCTCATAGTGCCTTGCAATGGCATCCTTGACAGCGCTCTCTGATGCTACAACGGGCTTGACATCATAGCCGGTCATGAACTTAACATCATCAATGGCAAATACATTGGACGGATCTGTCATAGCCAGTGTAAGTGAGGCCCCATTTTTTGATACTGGAAAGATCTGGTATTTGTATGCGACATCGTAAGGAATAAACTTGATGATTGAGGCATCTATTTCTTCATCAGACAGGGTGTATGCAGGCACAGAGTACTGTTTGCTGAGAAACTCTACAAGTTGATCTTCTGTCAGAAAACCCAGCTTTATCAGGTTAGACCCTACGCGTCCTCCCTCCTGCTTTTGCAGATCCATCGCCTGGTTCAGCTGCGCTTCATCTATAATGTTGTTGCTTAAAAGCAACTGTCCTAATTTTGCAGCCATATCCCTGTATTCCTCAATAAATACTTTGATTCTAGCAGACTTAAGCCTGCCTGGCTATGCCCGAAACAACGCATAGGTATCCTGTTTGGCTATATAATTACTCGGCTTGGGTATGTAAAAACTAAAGTTTCAGCAGCAGCAGTAATCACGATAAATTAAATAAAATTAAGTCGTTCCATGAACTATTCTGTGATATGTCCTGCTTGTTTTGAGTCAGCGGGCGTTGATTCGCGGCTTACTGGAGGCCTGTAAGAGATTTTAGAAGGTTGCTGATTTTTGTCTCATCTTCTCCTGGCATTACTACATTATCAAACAATGTCCAGTGTTCAGTATGAGAGGCGGATTCTCCCGGTTGAAGCGTGGTTTTGGGAGATAATGATTCCATCTCAAGCATGAAATCAGAGGTGTATGTCTCGTAGGAAACCCCGAAGTCAGGATATTCTTCATCCATTTGGTGCTTATATTTTTTGAGGAATAGATGGTTGTTGTTGAAATAAGCGGCCCATCCCATATTATTAGATATTCCTAGTTTTAATGGATTTTTCATTGACGGATCCTGCCTTACGAGGATATATTTTTCGCCAAAGACCAGTCTGGGGTCATTCAGTCTTGTATATGGCCACAGGGCCAGTGTCCGGTTGGGAAGAAGTCCGGTGTCATCAGTTGCCTGGGGAATAACTTCAAGTCCCCCTGCTGCCATTGCGGAGAGGGCCCAAACCGATAGCTTGACAGGCCAGGTGCCTGAATTTTTCAGTCGATGTACTACAGTGACTTCTGAGCCTTCCGTGGCCAGTGATATGTCCATTTCTTTTATTATAGAAGTGCGCTGTTCCATATTCTGTATGGTTCGGATACCGTTTTCCAAGGGTTGCCACTTTACAGGAAAGTTATCCGGCTCATAAGTCCTGTGCGCATCTTCCGGGCTGTGCCATAGTCTGTGCCCGCCATATATTCTCCATTCATCTCCCCCGGTGCAGCCCATATCGAGGGGGATCTCACAAAGCTCGTTTTCTCGATGACAAAATCCATACCGGATGATTCTTGGACCAATATCAGTTGTTATGATCAGGTCAGATATCCCGTTAGAGATAGAGACGCAGTTATTCCAGCCCCCGTAGGAGATAGTTTCTATTTTTACTGAAGGCATAGCAGTGCTTTAGGGTTTTTATTAAAGAGAATTATCATTATTATTATCTTGAATGTGTTCTTCTTGTGATTTTTGTAGTAAAGCAAGCTTTTTCTTGAAAGGCAGCTTGAGTCTCTTAGGGATAATATTACTCATAGTTTCTGTAACAGAGAGAAAATATGGAAATGTCATGGAGTTTTTAAAGACAGCGCTATTAGTAGAAAGAAAGGATGTAAATAAAATTGTAAGGATTAAAATAAGCAGCCAGCCTTTAATAAAACCCATTACCAGTCCGCCGGTCCTGTCGATCCATGCAATATTTTCTGATGTCATCCAGTTAGACAAGATTGCTCCCAGAAATGAGGTGGCGGCCCTTACCCCGACAAAGATGACGAGATAACTGGCTATATTCATCAGGCCGGAGTTTGAGTTTGTTAAAGAAGCGGTGAGAGATTCGTAGTAATTTGAGGCGATTATATATCCGGCAATTACCCCGATCAGGCTTATTACCTGTTTGGTAAGACCTCTGGATAGTCCGAGCATAACTGTAGAGGCAGTAATGGCCAGTACAGCTACATCAAAAAAATTGATAGTGATCCTCCTCTGGAAAACGCAGTGCCCGTACGGAAGGCACGCATAGATTGATTACCCTTGATGTAAATATGATATTAACATTAAATTGATAAGATATTAAATATTCCTCTCAGGGCATATTCAGGCTTTAGCAGGGTTTGTTAGTCATGTTACTATAGGCGTATGAATACAGAAGATTTAAACAGAGGTTCGAGGGATATAGACAACCTTGCGCCCCTTGATATTGTCAGTTTAATGAATGATGAAGACTTAGCGGTTGTAAATATTATTCGAGATTCGCGGCAGGATATTGCACAGGTCGTAGAGATGGTCGTAAGTTCTCTCCGCAGGGGCGGCCGGCTGATATATGTGGGTGCCGGTACCAGTGGCCGCCTGGGTGTCCTGGATGCCTCGGAGATGGTCCCGACTTTCGGCGTATCTCCTGATCTGGTAAGGGCTGTAATAGCTGGAGGCCGGGAGGCTGTGACGCGTTCGGTTGAGGGTGCTGAAGACGATACGGCGGCAGGCATTGCCAGTATGGCTGACACAGGAGTCAACGATTTTGTTTTAGGCATTACGGCAAGCGGCAGGACCCCGTTTGTCATTGCCGCATTAAGGGAGGCCGGGCAGAGGAGTGCCCTTACCTGTCTGTTGACCTGTAATGATATTGAATATGATTTTCTCGATAAAACATTGAAAATTTTAGTGGGACCTGAGATAGTTGCAGGTTCGACCAGACTGAAATCAGGCACGGCAACCAAGATGGTATTAAACATGATATCTACCGCGGCAATGATAAGACTCGGGCACGTATATCGGGGCTATATGATTGATGTCGTGCCTTCCAATGACAAGCTTGTCAGACGGGCAAGACATATGATCAGGGATATAGCGGGCTGTACAGAAATTGAAGCAGCTGACTATCTTGCAAAAGCGGGGAATAATCCGAAAACTGCTGTATTGATGTATCTTCGGCAATTGGATTTTAAGACGGCAGCTGAACTTATAGAGAGATCCGGGGGAGCGCTTAGAAAGGCTCTGACCGCTGATCTGTAAATGCGCAGCGGGCGAATGAAATCAGAAAATAAACGACATACTGCAAAACCTCTTGCTGAAGCTCTTGTGATAGGTATAATGTCGGGCACCTCACATGATGGTGCAGATCTTGTGCTTGCGAATATCAAGGGTGATGTTAACAGCGCGCATGAGCCGCATATTAAGGCGCAGATTATTGCAGCGCACTATACTCCCTTCAGGACTGCCCTCAGAAATCAGATTCGTGAGGCATTCAGCGGTAGTGCGGAGCTTATCTGCCGACTGAATTTCAGTCTTGGGGAGATATATGCTGCCGCTGTCACAGAGTTGCTTGAAAAGGCCGGGATGACGTCTCATGAGATAAGTGCGGTTGCCTCACACGGTCAGACTATCTACCATATCCCGCCTGCAGGAAAGAGACCGGGATCAACGCTGCAAATCGGAGAGGCGGATGTTATTGCGCAACGCACGGGTATCATGACCATAGCGGATTTCAGGACGAGGGATATGGCTGCCGGCGGTCACGGCGCACCACTGGTTCCTATGGCCGATCACCTTCTCTTTGGAAAACAGGGACAGCGGAGGACTCTTCTGAATATCGGTGGTATATCCAATGTAACGATTGTGACAGGTCTTGCCGCCGATACGCTTGCTTATGATATCGGCCCTGGTAATTGCATGATAGACGAGGCGGTCAGGTATTTCACCGGTGGTAAAAAGACATATGATAGAAATGGTGCTCTTGCACGCTCTGGTAATGTAGACAGCTCTTTTCTGAAGGCACTGTTAGTTCACCCCTTTTTAAAAAAGAGGCCGCCGAAGTCTACTGGTAGAGAGGTCTTCGGGGAAAGTTATACTAAATCCATTCTTGCAAAACACCCTGGACTGACGCAGGAGGATGCGGCTGCAACCCTGACAGAGTTCAGCGCTGAGGTTATTGCACGGTCTATACGTGTTCATGAAGTTGATGAGGTGATTGTCTCTGGCGGCGGGGCAAAAAATATTTTTATGATGGAACGATTAATCCAGAAATTGCAGGGTAACGAAACGGTGGTTAATTTATCATCTGTTTATGGAATACCGGAAGATTCAAAAGAGGCCCTGTGCTTTGCGGTGCTCGGATATTTGAGCCTTAACAGGCTTCATGGAAACGTGCCAGTGGCTACCGGCGCGACTCATTCTGTTGTACTTGGTAAAATCTCTCTACCATAATTATTAAAAGGCAGGTGCCCGAGATAAGTTAGGGGGTTCGTTGATATTGCCTTTGAGACGGCCTCTTTATTCAGTCCCAGTTTGTAGAGCCTTTCTGCTGAATCTTTGATTGTCATGCATCCGCCCTGTAGCGTCGAGGCATCATCTCTAATCCCCCGATCGCCTGAGTCTGTCAGCGCATCCCGTACGGAATCCGAAATTATGATGATTTTCTCAGGAGGTTTTATCCTGAATATCATTTCCAGAATTTGCGGATTGAGATGGAAGGG
Source organism: Nitrospira sp. (assembly GCA_016784355.1). Taxonomy (GTDB): domain Bacteria; phylum Nitrospirota; class Thermodesulfovibrionia; order UBA6902; family UBA6902; genus JACNKH01. The sequence goes on from JADHUV010000009.1 coordinate 7,845, forward strand.
GTCGGCTATGACCTCTACATAGATCTCCGGATGCATTAGTCCGAAGCCGGCAAGTCCCGGTTCCCGGTGGTGTATCCCTCTCATTGCATTGAACAGATGTGTAATGCCTTTCGCCCCTGAGTGATAGCCCCGTTGCGCCTCGGCATAGGTTGCATCTGAATGGCCCATGCTCACTATTATCCCTTTATCTGAGATATGACGGATCAGGTGTTCTGCACCGGGAAGTTCGGGGGCCACGGTAATGATCTTTATGATGTTTTCAAAGCCATCAATCAGTTGGTCAAGTGACTTTGTATCGGGCAGGAGAAACGACTCTGCATTTAATGCCCCACACCGCAAAGGGTTTAAAAAAGGACCTTCCAGGTGGACTCCTATTATACTGGCTGAATGGTCCTGACTTGACTGCTCTTTCATCGCAGTTCTGACTGTATGGATATGCTGACGCATGATCCGCAGTGGGCCGGGATAAATAGACAGGATAATCCCGGTGACACCTTGTTTGCCATGATTATCAGCTATTGTCAGGATGTCGGAAGCTGCTTTGGAGCGTGTATCAAGGCCGTTGAGACCGTGGGTGTGAATATCAATAATCTGCACCTCGATATATTATCATATGCTGCATATATTAAGGCTTTTGTATTTTCTGCCGATTAATATAATAATTCAAAAAAGAAAAGAGTAGAGTACCTAATAAATTTTAATAGCGAGGGGATGAAGATGGTGAAAGAATATGCGTCATTAAAATATGGAAATTGTAATACGATGAAAAGGCTTTCTGCTGTTATTTATGCAGTGCTGGTATTGTCAGGTATTGCTGTTATTGCAGGGATGTTGTTCAGTCATTATACTGTTGGTAAAATAAGAACGGGCTATGCCCCTCTCTCTCAATCTGTGCATCAGATAAAGCAGGAAGTAACAGTTGCACACTTGTGGCTTGAGGAAGCCCTGGTCGGTGATAATACCAAGGGGATTGATGCAGTTCTGAAACATGTGGAAACGGCAGAGAGTAAGAATGAGTCCCTTCTAAGTGGTGAGAATGCAGGACTTATTGCGGCTGATGCAGCCCTCAGGGGTGAGTTGTTAAGGATTCGGGAAAGTCTGAAGTCCTTTCACCTGATTGCAAATGACCGCCACATGCTGAGCGGGACAGCAGCGGCCGGATCGGTTCATGACCTCAATTATGATAATGTTTATGAGGGGTTTATTCAGAATGTTCAGAATATTGAATTTCATCTTCAGCACAAGATCAATATATCTTACTCGGTCTTCGGACTAACGCAGTATCTCACGGCGTTTTTTCTAATAATTTTTGCCGGGTCAGCCATGCTGGTAGCATTGCATTACAGGGGCGGCCGGGATCATGCAATGTCAGATCTCAAAGGTGTTTTAATTAAGGATCATAGCCATGCAGATGGTAGCCCTGATCTTGAAACACCTGTAGACCGTGCCTCAGGTGCTGATGTATCAGGAGTGTCACAGGGCTGAATTTAATCATCAATCTGATTTTTCTGTTTAGTATACGCTGATATCCTGTTGAGCTTGCTGCTCAAGAGATGGTATTGTGTATGCACGATATGAAAGAGCGGATTGATCTTGGCAAATTTACTGAGGATGGGCTTGAGCGGATGTTGAGTTCTGTATCTCTTGTCGAGGATTCCGGTGCCAGAATTGATTGTATTTCTGCTGTTTTTTCCGGCATTTCTTATAATGAATCCACTCTTGCCGGTAGTGCTGACACCCCTGAGATCTTTGTGGTAAATCTTGCTGCTCTTGATTGCTTCACTTTCATTGATTATGTGGAGGCGATGAGAAAATCGGGGGACTTCAGTGAGTTTAAGGAAAGTCTGCTGACGGTGCGCTACAGAGCAGGTGAAATTTCATATCAAAACAGGAAACATTTCTTTACAGACTGGATAAATTATAATTCTGCTTCAGTAGTAGATTGTACGGAATTGCTCGGGCAGGGCAGGGCGGTCTGTGCAGAAAAAATATTGAATAATAAAGATGACGGATCGTTGTATTTACAGGGCGTCCCATGTGTTCAGCGGGACGTTGTTTATATTCCATCAAAGGATATAGATAAGACAGTATTGCAGTCCCTTAGGACAGGAGATTATATAGGGGTTTATTCTGAGCTTCCGGGGCTGGATGTCTCGCATGTCGGGATATTTATAAAGAATGGTGAAGCATCTTATCTGCGCCATGCATCGCGTAGACAAGGGAAAGTTATAGATGAGGATTTTATGAGCTACATAAAGAACACGCCGGGTATTGTTGTATTGAGGCCCGAGGGTGAGTAATAAACTTATACAGGTTTTTTTCAGCCGCAGGATGACGGTTGCTTTTGTTATGGGGTTTGCCTCTGGACTTCCGCTGCTGCTTACGATAACCGTGCTGCAGGCATGGATGCGGGAGGAGGGCGTGGATCTGGGTGTGATCGGGCTTTTTGCGCTAGTCGGTCTTCCTTATACAGTGAAGTTTCTCTGGGCACCATTTCTGGACAGATTTACGATCTCTGTCCTTGGGCGTAGAAGAGGTTGGCTCATGCTCTTTCAGCTCCTGCTGGCTCTTGCAATAGCGGGACTGGGCTTTACTGATCCGGGACAGAGTCCTATGCTTGTGGCATTTGCAGCATTTCTGGTTACTTTTTTCAGTGCATCTCAGGATATCGTGGTTGATGCTTACCGGCGGGAAGATCTGGCAGATGAGGAGCTTGGCTTAGGTTCGTCACTCTATGTAAATGGATACAGGGTTGGTATGCTCCTTGCCTCAGGCGGGGGGCTTATCATGGCGGATTTTATTTCCTTCTCACAGGTTTACCTTATCATGGCCCTGTGTATGATCCCGGGCATTGTCACAACATATCTGACACCCGAACCGGAGGCAGTTCCCGGAACTCCGCAGAGCATGAAAGAGGCGGTTATTAATCCGCTTGTAGAGTATTTCAGCCGGAGCGGTGCATTATGGATGCTTGCTTTCATCCTTTTTTATAAGATTGGGGATACCATGGCAAGTGCCATGACAACGCCGTTTTACCTTGATATAGGGTTTACCAAGACAGAGATCGGAACCGTGGTAAAGCTTTTTGGCTTCTGGGCAACGATTGCAGGCGGACTTGCCGGAGGTATGATTATGCTGAGGCTGGGGATAAATCGTTCTTTATGGATTTTCGGTGTCCTGCAGGCTATTTCTACGGCAGGTTTTGCGGTGCTTGCTTCTGCAGGAGCACATATCTCTTTGCTTGCTGCAGTTATTGCGTTTGAAAACCTTACGGGCGGCATGGGAACTGCCGCTTATGTTGCATTTATGGCAAGCATAACAAATAAGAAATTTACGGCTACGCAGTATGCACTGTTGAGCAGTCTTATGGGTGTTCCGAGGGTTTTCGCTGCCGCGCCGACGGGTTTTTTTGTCAAAGAACTCGGGTGGTTCAGTTTTTTCATTGCCTGCACCCTGATAGCTATTCCCGGAATGCTCCTGCTTTTTAAATTCGCGCCGTGGAATGGGAAGAAGGCCCGTTAGGCAGGAGAATGGCCGTTACAGGGATATGGGCATATTCCCTTTAAAAGAGATTTCTCCCATAAGGCAGCGCATTGCCGCCTGCTGGGCCTGCAGCGAAGAATCATAAGCCGCAATCAAGGTATCTGCCTCCATGAAATGTCTCAGTACATAAGGACTTCCAAATGATATGACAATTGATCTGCGGAAGGAACTCAATGCCAGCTTTATCATATCTGTATTCAGTGAACTGATCCCCGAGCTTCCGTGCCAGGCGGCAATATTTGTAAATATCCCTACAAGCAGGATTCCGTCGTGATCAATATTTGATGTCTCATCGGTGAACTTAAGAGGGCATCCAAAGAGCTCTTTAAGCGTTGATATGTCAGGGGAGGTGTCATCTCCGCAGACCATAAGGCTGATTTTATGAGTATCTTTAAGCGGGACGATATCTTTTGAATTATGTATTAGTGTTATTGAGCGCTCATACAGCTCTGTGAATATTGCTTTTGCATCAGTTTCTAAGCGGAAAGCTGTCTGGTCAAGAGGTGTTTTTTTGACATACTCATTGATTCTTGCAGCAGCCTTATCGATTTTTGATTCGGTCAGTGCGCCGCTTGCGACATCGGCTGCGAGTTCTGAGGCGGCGGTGTCAGCATCATCCGGATGTAATATTATGTCGGCCCCGGCATTAATGCACCCCGTGGCGGCAGATCCGTATTCCCTGAGGGCATGCATATTAAGGGCGTCTGTCAGGATAAGGCCCGGAAAACCGAGTTCCTCTTTAAGAAGTCCCGTTACTATTCGCTTTGAGAGGGAGGCAGGCAGGTGGTCAATAGCGGGAATGCTCAGGTGTCCGAGCATAATGCTGCTTATGCCTGCCTGAATCGCGGCCGCAAATGGGACGAGATCCTGTGCCCTCAGGTCATTTAATGATTTTGATATCAGCGGCAAATCTATGTGTGAGTCTGTGTCTGTATCTCCGTGGCCGGGAAAGTGTTTTGCACAACTGATGAGTCCGGCACCTTCAATGGCGCTTATATAAATTTTGCCGAGACCTGCCACGGTTGCAGGGTTATCAGAAAATGCCCGTGTGCAAATAATAGGGTTGTCAGGGTTGCTATTGATATCAAGTACAGGGATAAGAGGCATGTTTATGCCTGCCTGTGCTGCTTCCTGGGCAACCATAGTAATTGCCTTTTCCAGTTGTCTTATTTCAGAGATATTATTTAGATCTGTGGCGGCTGCGACGGCCATTTGTGTGGGGAAATGCAGGGCGCCTTCTAAGTGCTGTCCGACCCCACGCTCTATGTCGCATGCAATGACAAGGCGTTCCTTTGCCAGGGTCTGAAGTTCCGCAATGCAGGCTGTAACTTCATCCTTTGTGCCGCCGAAGATGATAAACCCGCCGATACCTTTTTCTACGAGCAGGGCAAGGCTCTCACGGTATTTGAGTTTCCCGAGTTCATAGCCATTAAGTCTGCTTATGATAAGGCGGTAATATTTTTTATCTGCAGGGGGCATCTGACATTATACACAACAGGGAAGGAGGCTTACAGTTCCGTACTGTTGAGTTTGTATTTTCTTATTTTATAGCCTATCTGTCGAGGGGTAATACCCAGAAGTCTCGCGGCTTTGGATTGGTTCCATCCGGTTTTTTCAAGGGACTCCAGTATATTGGCTTTTTCGATTTCTTCAACATTGGCGCTGAGTGAGCCTGAATCGACCAGTATTTGCGAGGGCTTAAGGCTCAGGGAAACCGGAAGTTCCGATGGGGTGATTTTGTCCACGCCAGTCATTATGACAAGTCTTTCTATTGTATTTTCAAGTTCTCTGACATTGCCGGGCCAATTATAACTGAGTAGTACTTGAAGAGCATATTTATCCAGGGAAACCATCCTGTTATTTTCTTTATTGAATTTATCCAGAAAGAATTCAATAAGTACGGGGATATCTTCACCCCTTTCCCGTAAGGGCGGCAGGAATATGGGTATTACGTTTAGCCTGTAATATAAATCTTCCCTGAATTTCCCCCGTGCTGCCAGATCCTCCAGGTTCCTGCTGGTTGCTGTAATGATTCGCACATCAACCTTTATGGTGTTTTCGCTGCCTACCCGCTCGAACTCTTTTTCCTGTAGTACGCGCAGTATCTTAGGCTGCAGTGATACAGGCAGGTCGCCTATCTCATCCAGGAAAATGGTTCCCGCCTCAGCAAGTTCAAACTTGCCTTTTCTTGAGGCTATGGCACCCGTGAATGCCCCTTTTTCATGTCCGAAGAGTTCTGACTCCAGGAGGCCTTCTGGGATCGAGGCACAATTAAACTTAATAAATGCTCCTTTGCTGCGGGGGCTCATATAGTGTATGCCTTTGGCGATAAGTTCTTTGCCCGTTCCGCTTTCTCCCCGGAGCAGTACGGTTGCCTTTGACGGCGCGACCCGGTGCACAGCCTCATATACGCCCTGTATTTTGTCTGACATACCGATCATGTTTTCTATGCGGTATTTACCCTGTAGCTCTCTTTTCAGGTCTTCTTTTTCATGCTCGATTTCTTCATAACTTTCCCATAGTTTGATAAATTGTGCTATAAGTGAAGCCACGATTGTCAGGACCCGGAGATCATCATCGACATTACCCAGTTTTTCTGAGTATATTCTATCAACGCTCAGAACCCCGAGGACCTCCTCTTTGAGCATTAAAGGTATGCAAAGGAAAGAGACCCCTGCCTTTGCCGGTCGAGCCCCTGTTTTATTCAGGAAAAGCGGTTCATTGTCAATATTTTGTATGACCATAGGTCTTTTCTTTTCAAGTACACGTCCAACAATGCCTTCGCCAATCCTGTATTTACCTTTCTCTATGTTCTTTTTTGTCAGGCCGTGAGCAGCTACAATGCGCAGTTCCCCCGAAAGAGGATCGAGAAGAAACACGCACCCTCTCTGCATTTCAAGAAGCGTTCCAAGGGTGGACATCACAGACTGCAGGTTTTTCTCCAGAGCGAATGAAGTCGTCAGTACACGGCTTACCTCTAAAATTGCGGTAAGTTCCCTGTTTTTTTGTACGATCAGGTTGGTTTCTTGTTTGATGACTGACATAGTAGTATGATGATGAGATGGTAATTTTTTATAGTGATTATGGTATTATACACAAGTGTCCCCGAGTATTTCTTATTCAGGTGTGTATGCGATAATTGATATTTCAGTCACCTCTATCCCTTTTGTCCATGATCGCATCTTTTATCAACGCAGTTTCCTGCAATTAAAGTTGTCAGGGAATGTGCCGTATATATAGCATAGAAATGAAGCTTTAGTTAGAAGTATTCGGTTGGGGGGCCTTATCCCTTTTATTTTAGTATAAATTTTTTATATAATAAGGATTACTTGTTTTAAATTTCGAGAATCAGTATATATCTGATTGTTAAATATATAAAAGAACGAAAAATAATTTCGATAGAGGTATAGATGGCAAAAGGCTGTTGTGATACAGGAAGAGATGAAAGAATAAAGCAGTATAGCTACAGTGAGTGGGAGATCGATGATCCCAATGTCAGGAAGTTCAGTCCTGAAGATATTCTTTTTACTCCTGAACATATTGTCAAACGCAAAAAGGGCGTGTCACTTCTGATTGATCCGAAGTCGCCTAACTGGATAAGTATGAACCAGACAGGTGCTGAAATTATCAAGCTGTGTGATGGTAAACATACTATTTCTGAGATTCAGGATGCGATATGCAAGAAATACGCTGTCAGCAATAAAAAGCAGGTAAAGGAAGAGGTCTCTCAGTTTCTCAGTGCTGCCGGACTGCTTGAATTTGTCTCAGATATAAAATTTGAAAGACCGGCATACCCCGGCAGAAGCAAGGTAATAGCTCCCAAAAAACTCGATGAGCTGTGGATGTACTACACCATGGCATGTAACCTCAAGTGTAAGCACTGTCTGGTGGATGCGGGCAAGGTTTTGCGCAAAGAGCTTAGCACCGAGGAGTTTATGAAGGTGGTGGACGAAGGGGTCAAGCTTGGAGTTAAGAGGTTTTATATAACCGGCGGTGAGCCCTTTATAAAAGAAGGGATCTTTGATCTTATTAAATACATCACAAAAACAAAGAAGCGGGAGCTTATAGTTCTTACCAATGCGACCCTCTTTGATGATGACAAGATAGCTAAGCTGGCAAAGCTTGCCGGCCCGAGACTTCTACTTCAGGTGAGTCTCGATGGGCACACTGCGGCCATGCATGACGAACTTCGCGGCAAGGGAAGTTTTGATAAGGCAGTAGACGGGATTAAAAAGCTGATCAGTATTGGCATAACACCGATTATCTCTACGGCGATCAGCAAGCTGAATGAAAAGGACATTTCAAAGACTTCCAAGTATCTCTCAGGGCTTGGCATTCAGGAGCACAATGTGCTTTGGATGCATACGAAGGGTCGAGGTGCAAGTAATATAAGTGATCTTTATATACCCTCTGATGATGTTGCAAAGGCAATGAAAAGAATCAAGAGTGCTTATAAAGAGCAGGAGATGATCCTGGATAATGTAGAGTCGCTGAAAGTCAGGGTCAGGACTAAAAGAGGCAGAAAGAATGACCTCTGCAATAACTGTTATGAAAAGGTATGCGTTAATTCCGACGGGAATGTATATCCCTGTGCATCTCTGAACGGAGATAAGGCGTTTAATGCCGGCTCAGTCAGGAAGAAATCCCTTGAGGACATATGGCTTAATTCAAAGGTCATGGATACGGGCCGTAAACTCAGCGTACAGGATAAGGAGGAATGCAGTAAGTGCTACCTTGAATATTTCTGCGGCGGAGGATGTACAGCTCATAGTTACTATGCAAGTGAAGTGGATACGGGCAAGGGTTCTATAACTGCGGTTGACCCTTACTGCTCAACCTATAAATCACTTTTTGATGACATTATATGGGAGCTCGCTTCTGAAGGTGTCAGGACGTCTAATGATAAGACGGGATATACTGTTCCCCTTGTATATAATGCGATGGATACAAAGCTTCCCGGACATTTTGGCAAGGGTCTTAAGAAGATTGATAAAAACTTTGATGTCGGCTGTTATCACTGCTCATGTGTTTTATCTGTTGATGTTGAGGGCGATGATGAGATCTGTAAGCCCGAGATTAAAGGGAATGTTACAAAGACAGTGAAAAAGAAATTTTCAGATGCTGCTTATAACCCTGTTGCGGATTACTATTGTCCTACCGGTTATGATCCTAAAGATCTTGCTCATATACCTAAAGAGGTAATGGATGTATCTTACGGCTGCGGAAATCCTGCTGCCCTTGCGGATATAGGCGAGGCAGAGACCATTGTCGACCTTGGTGCGGGTGGTGGCATTGACTGCTTTATAGCTGCAAAAAAACTTGGACCAAAAGGCAAGGTCATTGGTATAGATCTGACTGAGGAAATGGTTGTTCAGGCTAGTAAGAGCGCTAAGAAGGTTGCAAAGGTTCTGGGCTATGATGTAGTGGAGTTCAGAGCCGGAAACATAATGGAGCTGCCGGTTGAGGATAACTCTGTTGATTTAGTTATATCGAACTGCGTTATAAATCTCACGGAAGACAAGTGGCAGGCACTGAGAGAGATATATCGTATTCTTAAACCAGGCGGCAGGTTCTATATTTCTGATATAGTTTCGGATAAGCCGGTTCCTGGATACCTGAAGCGTGATAAAGAACTCTGGAATGCATGTCTTTCAGGGGCACTTACAGATAAGAATTTCAAGGCAACGGCAGATGATGCCGGCTTTAGCAAGGTAACACTGACAAACGGGTATCTTTATAAAAAGGTTGAATTTATCAATTTTTACTCGGTAACATTAAAAGGTATCAAACCTAAAAAGTAAGTTGCGGATATAAGTCCTGAGGGTAATCCCAGGGCAATGGTTCGCAAGAAAAGAGGTCGGATTTATGAAAGTTACATTAGTCAATGCGCAGGTACTGGATGGCAACAATGTTGTTCCGCCATTGGGGCTTCTGTATGTGGCCGGCTCGCTGGAAGCTGCCGGACATGAGGTACAGATCTTTGATGCGGATCCCGAACACGAAACAACCATGCTTCAGCAGATCAAGGACTTTAATCCGGGACTGATAGGCATAAGCTTTCTGACGGTAGCATATGAACGTGCGGAGGGTCTTTGTAAGGCTCTGAAAAAAGTTCTTCCGGATGTAATGTATTGCGCAGGAGGCGTGCATGCCACGGTCAAGCCTGAAGAAACATTGAAGGCGTTTGACCTTGATTTGATAATTATGGGTGAAGGCGAGCACACCATGGTAGATTTATGTAACAGGCTCTCAAAGAATGAGAGTATTGAGGATGCCCCTGGATTGCTTTATCAAAAAGACGGCGCGATTGTCAGGACTGAACCAAGAGAGCTTATTCAGGATCTTGACTCCATACCATTTCCTGCCAGACACCTTATTGATATGACCCCGTATCTGAAGCCCCCGGGAATTATCAGGGGTTATGCTGATAAGAATCAGACAACAATAGTGACCAGTCGAGGCTGTCCTTTTAAGTGTATTTATTGCGGAAGTCATAATATATTCGGCAGAAAGACCAGGCGGCGCTCATATCAGAACGTTGTTGATGAGATTGAACATCTTGCTAAAAATTTCGGTATCAGAGGTATATATTATTGTGATGACACCTTTACCCTTAGTTCCAGGTGGGTTAAGGAATACTGTAATGAATTGAAGAAGAGAAAACTTGATATTAAGTGGGGCTGTCAGTCGAGGGTTGATCAGACAGACAGGGCACTTATGATAGAGATGAAGTCCTCAGGTCTCGTGCAGCTTGATTTCGGTGTTGAGAGTGGTTCTGAAAAGATACTTAAGGTACTTGGTAAGGGCGGAGCAGGTGACAGGACATCCCAGATCAAGGAATCCTTCAAGCTTTGCAAGGAACTTGATATTAGGACTCTTGCTACGTTTATCATTGGTAATCCGACAGAGACAAAGGAGGATATCGATGAGAGCTTTGCGGTAGCAAAAGAAATACAGGCGGATTATACCGCATTTTATTTCCTGACTCCTTATCCGGGTACGGACATTTATGATCAGGCTATTGCAAATGGATGGCTTGATCCGAACCTGCCTTTCTCTGAGATATGGGCACACAGGCAGCCGGAACTGCCTCTGATGGCTATTACATTTAGTCAGGAAGATTTAAGGGATATCAGACGTAATCTGCAGAATCATTTCTTCAGAAAAAATTATCTCGTAAGATCAGGGAATATTAGTTTTTATTCCATCCTGTCTACGATATTTTTCAGGAATCCGGGAATATTCCTGACGGCCTTTGGGAAATTTCTCCGGACCCGTAGGATGGATTACATAGTTGAGACTTTGAATGCTGAGTACTGGAGAATTAAAAAGTATGAGGGTGCAGGTTAAGGCCTGAGCTTAAACAGATAGAAGCCGGGGTGTGTTTTTACCGCCCCGGTTTTTTTATCAGCTCAGTCGGTGATCTTTTATCGATGGGGCGGGTTTTTTTCGTTCAGAGCTCCCGCCAATGAATGCGCAAACTCTGAAAGACTTTCATCCCGTGCGCCGAAAATAACATAGGTGTCATGTAGTGCGGCCATATGCAGAATTTCATTTCTATTTGCAAGGTCAACTGTCTTATTATTTACCCTAATTCCTTCCGCCAGACTCCGGCTTGATATCTCTTTGCTGACAGTTCCCCCAGCGTAATATATCGGCAGCAGTATGAGCCTGTCGGATATCCTGAGATTAGTAGAAAAAGTTTTTATATACTCATCCTTCATCATCTTCGTAGGTGCATAACCATGGGGCTGGAATATATAGCATATATTGTCCCTGATAGCCGAAGCAGCGCGCATCATGGCCTCTATCTTGTGAGGGTTATGCGCATAATCATCAATGACAAGATGAACTCCGTCATTTAAGTGGATATCAAAGCGTCTCTCTATCCCCAGAAACTCAGGCAGCACATCGGCTATATCGGCGGCGGGGATTCCGATTTCACTCAGAAGGGCAATGCATGACAGTGCGTTATATACATTATATTTTCCCGGGATGGAAAGTGAAAAAGTAGTCTTGTTAATGTTGAACTCAGAGCCAAATGCCATAAAATGAATATTCTCTGCTCTGTAGTCAGAGGGCGCTTCGATGGAAAATCCTACAGCATCACTTCTTCGGATTCTGTCCAGGTATACATCATCATAATTGAGCAGGATTTTTCCCGTGGTATTGTCCATCAGGGTCTGAAACATAGAAGATGTGTGATTAATGGAATGGTGATCGAGGTCCAGATTTAGAATGATTGTATGCTCAGGCTTGTAATGTATAATACTCCCATCAGATTCGCAGGCCTCGATGACCAGTGTCTCTGAAACTCCGGAAAGTGAGTTGCCTGCACATGAGGGAGATCGGAATTGACTTACCCTTCCGCCACCGAGGAAATTAGGAGACAGTCCCAGTCTTTCCATTAAAAAAGCCAGCATGCCTGATACAGTAGATTTACCGCTGGTTCCGGCCACTGCAACAGTCCTGAAGGATCGGGTGATATCCGCCAGTAATTCCGGGCGCGTCATAAGGGGTATCCCTATTAATTTTGCCTTGAGTATCTCGGGGTGGTCAGCCTCGATAGCAGTACTAAACACTGCAAGATCAAGTGACTCATTAATTCCACTGCCGTCTTGTGGAAAGAGTGAAATGCCTTGAGAGGGGAAGAAAGATTTCAGGGGGTGCTCGCCGTTATCAAAGGCCCTGTCCGAGCCGGTAATAATATGGCCCTTTTTTGCCATAAATCCGGCCAGTGCGGAGACGCCGCTGCCTCCTATGCCGGAAAAGAATATTCTGGAGTTCTTCTTAATCATATGAAGCATCTATTGTAACGCAATTTACTTATGAATACTCTGACATCTTGTGTATGATGAACATCATATATACTTGTAGCTATATTTTTATAAAGTTAAGTCACAACATATGATAGTTCGTTCATAAAGAACGCAATGTTCTGGCAAATCGTGCATTCTTATAAGTCTATATATAAGTGCAGGCAGAATATATTTTAATTCGGGAAGATCTACCACTGGAGATTCAATATGAATGAAGCAGATAATTTTTTTTCAAAGATGCGAGGAGGAGCCAAGAGTCCTCCTGTAGTCAGTCTTTCAGAGATATTCCTGTCGTGGGTAGGGGCATTTGCGGGGATATCAGCGGTGGCCTTCATGAATTATAATGTGTTTAATGAGTCTGACTTTGTAATGATAATCGGCTCATTCGGTGCGTCTGCCGTCTTGATATATGGAGCGATCAAGAGCCCTCTGGCACAGCCGAGAAATCTGATCGGTGGACATGTGATATCAGCATTGATTGGAGTAGCCTCTTATCAGATGCTGGGTAGTACTATGTGGCTTGCCTCCGCTGTCGCAGTGGCTACCTCCATAGCGGTGATGCATGCGACAAAAACCCTTCATCCTCCCGGAGGGGCAACGGCATTAATAGCCGTTATAGGAAGTGAAAAAATACATGCCCTGGGATATATGTATGCCCTTGTGCCGGTTGGGGCAGGCGCGATTATAATGCTTTTGGTAGCGCTCATAGTTAACAATTGTGCTAAATCCAGGAAGTACCCTGAGTTCTGGCTGTAAATACGGCGTCACATTATTATCGATTTATAAATATTAATTGTAATCTATGAAACAGTTATTTTAACGGGTTCACTGATCCAGGTCCCGTGCAGATTACAGTCTTCTATTGCTTCTATAGTTGCTGATTTCTCAAGTTTTATTTTGAAGGTTGCTGAGGATGCTGTAGTTCCGCCCGCCTTGTATTCAGTTCGCGCAATCTCGACTCCGTCTGAAAGCAGCAGTATCATTGTGATCCAATGCTTTGACGTAGTCGGATGCTCGCTCATAAAGCCTACATTAACCGTCACCTCAAACCATTCTTCTGCCTTGATGGATAATGGACTTTTGATACCCGGGACATGCTTTTTTTCCATGCCGCTGGGGTTGCCATGATTAGTCAGGCTTTTATAACTTTCTCTGTATGCTCCTGATGGTACTCCGCTGAAAACTGCCTCTGCCTTGTTAGCCGTCAGCAACGCTGCGGTGGTTGCGATCCCCTTTAAAAAAGTTCTTCGTTCCATTTGTTCTCCTTTTAATAACATTATCTCAGTTATAAGTATGTGCCCTATTTCTTTATATGATTTTATACGTTATGAATTTAAATCCTATGATTTAAATCATGAATTCTCAGATATTATTCCTCGCCACTGTGACAAATTAATGACGGTACTATGATAAGCGGCTTGATTAGCTATAGGGTTTGCATGAAGAGGATCTGTATTTCAGTCCCGTTTTTGGAAGTGAAAATTACAGTTTAGCAGCGGGTTGGCCGAAAAGATAATTGAATGCAAGGAAACAATGTGCTTATATGCCTGATGGGCATGTAAGTTGCATGTACATAAATTGGAAGGTGAACTTAACTCAGGGAGGTAGTAATAGTGCTAATGGACGTTTTTTAAAAGGAAGGAGGTTGACATGGTAGATATTAATAACAAGCTGGAATTATGCAGTATTTGCCGGGATGAGTACACATCAATTAATAGCGAGGCTGCACCTGGAGTGATACTCCATGTATGTCAGAAATGCCTCGACCTTGCCAGGGACAATTTTATATGGATCTGCCTCGGATGCGGGCAGGTACACTTTAGATCGAAAAAACAGGTTATTGCTGCAACAACAGATTTTGAGCTGAAGCGGGCTTATATGCTTTGCGAAGACCAGACCGTTATACAGGGCATTGATATTTGCATCAGTTGTGATCCTGAAGGAATTATGGAGTATGTAGAGTCCAATAGATCTGCAGTTGAGTGTTAAAGGTGTATGACCTGGATTATCATTGATGATTCAGGTCATATGTTTGTAAGTGTGAGAAAAAACAGCCGCTTGTTATAGCGGTTGTTTTTGTATGCAGTGGATTTGCCCGATTAGAATTAATTTTCTGCGGCAAGTTGTGCATTAATTTTTCGTAGTAGTTGTTTGGGTCCATCAGCTTCAGGGGCCAATGTAATAAGTTTTTCGGCATATGGTCTGGCAGGCAGCCACTTTTTCTCCTGCATATAAAAAATTACCACAGCCTGGACAATGCCTGGATCGGTGGTATCAGTCTTATGAGCCAAAAGCATTTCTGAAAGTGCTTCGGTATTTCTGCCTGTATGTCGTAGTGCCAAAGCATAATTATACCGGATACGGGCGCGATCAGGTTGTAATTCAGTGGCCCGTTTCAGAGATGCTACTGCCTCAGACAGGCGTTTTGTCTCCGAATATAATAGGCCGAGAGAGTAGTGGGCCTCCCCGTTGTCAGGCTCAAACTCAAGGATTGCCCCGTAGGTATGCTCAGCATCCTTAGAGCGGTCCTCTGAATTGTAGAGATTAGCAAGATTGAAATAAGCAGGCGTATAGTCATTGGCAAGTCTGATCGCGGTTTTATATGAAACTTCCGCACTTTCAAGCTGTCCGAGGTTTTCATGCAGTATTCCGAGATTGAGGTGTGCTTCCGGGCGGTCTGCTATGGTCTCCTGTGATTCAATATATTGATCAAGGGCAATTTTAAAAGTGGAAAACACACTTTCACTGAAAAACTCACGGGGTATCTCTGTAAGGGCACGGGCTACTTCGGTTCTTACCGCTCTTATTTCATCTTTAAGCAGGGGCACGAGCAGGGAGTATTTTTTCTCAAGCCCCTCAGGATCCGCGTCTTTAGGTATAAGGATGGATAAACCTTTTACCGCCTCATAGCGCACCAGAGGATCCTCGGCATTAAGCGAAAGGGCGGTTATATCAATGGAGGCCTTGCCTCGGAAGCGTGAAAGTATATTCAGTGCAGTAGCCCTGATAATAGCCGGTCTGTTATCGTCTGTAATAATTTTAAATAAATCTGCCCTGACCCCGGGGTTTCCTTTTTGAGCAGCTGCAAATGTCTCTGTCACGTTGTCTTCCGAACGGGATTTTGCATAAGGATACCATACATTCATCTGCGTAGCAGCCCATTGCGCAGTTTTATCTTTATGACATCTGTTGCAGGGGTTCGGAATATCCAGTTTGAGTGTGAGATCAGGTCGCGGGATCTGAAACTTATGATCACGTCTCGGATCAACGATCATGTATGTAGTCTCCGGCATATGGCACTCAACACACTGTGCGCCTTTAGATCCCTCCTTGTGGAAATGATGCATGGGTGAATCATAGTCCAGTTGCTGTACGCCTGTAATCTCTCTTTCGGGTGATGAAGCATGGCATTCTATGCAAAGGTCATTGCCTGGACTCTTCAGATCTGCGCTATGAGGGTCATGACAGTCCGTACATCTCACGCCCTTCTGATATTTTTTGGACTGGAGAAATGAACCATATACGTAGACCTCATCCCGTATTTGTCCATCTGGATAATAAAAAGGCTCAGTCAGAACCTGCGGCACATAATGGTCCATAAAGGGTTTGCTGAAAGTATATTCCTCCTGCAGGCCATTACGCAGTGAATGGCATCGGGCACAGCCCTCTATTTGAACTCGGGAGGAAATGGCTGACAGGTTAATCGTAAGGCCGGTTTGATTATACGAGTGTTTAGTATTCCTGTCAGCAGAACCTGCCCATTCTATATGGTTTGAACCCGGGCCGTGGCAGGCCTGGCAGCCGACATCTATGTCTGACCATGTTGTGCTGAAGGTGTCGCCTAGAAGATCGTAATTTTTTCGAATATTTGTTGAATGGCATTCAGCACACATATAGTTCCAGTTGAAAAAACGTTTTGTCCAGTGAAATGAATGAGCAGATGTTATTTTTTCATCAGGATGCAGATGGATCCACTTCTGACCGCCCATATTCCCGGGATGATTATTCCAGGCGATATCCAGTATTTGCATTCGTCCGTCCGGGAACTTGATCATGTACTGCTGAAGGGGTTCTACGCCGAATACATAACTGATCTCGTAATCGTGCAGCTTGCCGTCAGGTCCATCTGTTCTGGCAAAGAATTTTTTGTTTTTTTTATAGAATTTTGAGGTTATTCCCTGATGTGTAAATACGGAATCGTTGAAATCTCCCTTTACGGTGTCCTTGTATGCGATGTCCATGGCAAGGTCATGATGCGAATTTCTCCATTTTCTGAATTGAGCAGCATGGCACCTGGAGCAAACCCTGTCACGGACATAGCCGGCTTTGGCTGTAAAGGTTGCCTGGGATGTCTGTTTTTGTAGCTGTTCAGTCTGTGCTGGTTTATCAATGTCAGGGCTGCAGCCTTGCAGGGATGCACCCATTATAAGTATGGTAATTAAGAAATAGGATATAAAGTGATTTGACAGTTTGTTCGCCATGGCTTTACATTTTAGCACATTTAAAGAATGCAATTGGATTTATATCAGGGTTATGCGGCATAAAAAAGCACCTGCATTATAAGCAGGTGCTTTCATTATTACTAAATTACTAAATTTTCTATTGAGAACAGCTGGCTGCGCTGTATACTTCTACAAAGGTTAGATCAATCTCCCTCAAATTCGGTAAGGCAGTAGATTTTGTAACCTTTTTCTTTTAACTTTGCCGCTCCGCCAACATCAGGGAGGTCTACAATAAAAGCCATTTCAGCAACTATCCCGCCAAGTTTCTCTACGAGAGCAGCCGCAGCAATTGCTGTTCCGCCTGTTGCAAGCAGATCATCTACGAGCAGGACTCTTGTGCCCTTTTCGAAGGCATCGATATGGATTTCCATTTTGTCCGTTCCGTATTCAAGCTGATATTCTTCAGTGATTACTTCTCCGGGGAGTTTTCCTGGTTTTCTGATAGGAACAAAGCCCTTGCCGAGTGTATAGGAGAGAGCACCTCCAATAATAAAACCACGGGCCTCAATGCCGATTACGATATCAAAATCAACTTCTTCAGTGATGTATCTCTGTGTGAAATTGTCTATCACAAGCCTGAAGCCGACCGGGTCCTTAATAAGTGTTGTGATGTCTCTGAACATAATCCCCTTTTTGGGGTGGTCAGGTATAGTTCTGATTTTTGATTTTATTGGCATAATAATCTCCTTAATATTGTTTTAGCTTGCGCAGATATCTTCATATTCCCGAATCTTCGGGATTACCTTTAGAAACAGATTTATGACATTACCGGAATTTTTACTCATGGTTGCCTTGATCATTTCCCAGGTTACCGGCTCTTCTTCCTCGTGCCAGCAGTCATAATCAGTGGACATGGCGATAGCAGCATAGTGAATCTTCTTTTCTCTTGCAAGTGGTGCCTCGGGAACCGAGCTCATGTTTATAATATCCGCATTCCAGCTTCTGAACATATGGCTTTCGGCCTTGGTAGAAAATCTTGGCCCCTCAATAGTTATAACCGTTTTATCACTGTGATATGTAAGACCCATTTCCCCGGCGGTCTCAGCCAGAAGGTTCAGGAGGTTCGGACAGAAGGGGTCAGCCATGGATGTATGTACCACCACATCTTCATTGAAAAAAGTCGTTTCTCTTTTTCTGGTATGGTCTATAAACTGGCTTGGAAATACAAGGTGTCCGGGAGCGATCTCCTGACGTAATGATCCCACTGCGGTGGCGGCAAGTATGTGGGTGCAGCCTTGTTCCTTTAGCGCCCATATATTGGCCCTGAAATTTACCTTTGATGGATAGATGGAATGGTCTTTGCCGTGTCTTGCGATAATGATGACTTCAGTGCCCTGTATCGAACCGCAGGTCAGCTCTGAAGAAGGAGCACCGTAAGGTGTTTCCATTGTAATTTCTTTGGCGTCTTTTAGGATGTCCGGGTTATCAAGCCCTGATCCGCCGATAATTCCAATCTTGATCATAATAACTCCTTATCATGGGGATGTAATTTACAGAAAAAAGATGAACAGTTTTATCAGTGATATATATTTTAGTTAATTGAGCGCCTAAAAATCAAAGGAGTTTCTTCGGTCCCTGCGTTTGTCGGAAGGGCAGTATGCTATATCCGCTTGATCTCATGTGCCATGACCCATGCGAGCTTATTATCATCCCTTTTGATCTTAAACCAGTCTTTCTTTTCAGATATGATCCTGACTTTCATTCCCCTATATAGGGTGTAATGGGATGTAGCGCTTTTAAATGGCTCGAATCTCGCCTCAGCGATCTCTGTGATAACCACCGCCTCGCTGTTGAGCAGATTAATACGGTTCGTTATAGCATATAGCAGGGGCAGAATAAGTATAAATACAAGAAAAATGAGAAATAGTGAGCGCTTCCTGAAGGCAAATATATACATACGTGCCAGAAATGCAGCAGCGGCCGCAAGCAGCAGAAAAGAGACTGATAGCGTTAGTTCGTTCAGGGAGAGAAAGCTGAAGAGGTTGAGGAAATGTCTGGACAGGGGGACCTTGTGCTCAGAGATATCAAACGTCAGACCGCTTTTTGCATAGTTATAGTTTGAGTTAAGGTCGCTGTCTCTGGGCATAAGTCGTAATGCCCTTTCATAATACAATATGGCCATGCCCGGCTCGTTTATTTTAAAATAGCTGTTGCCCATGTTGTAATAGATATTACCGCTCTCGTGGCCGGTCTGTTCCAAAGAGTCATACGCTTTTATAGCCTCAGTATAATTACCTTCTTCATAATGTGTGTTTCCCTTGTAAAAGAGGTAAGCGGGGTCGCTGCCGGCTTCTTGACAATTGCCGGTATCATATATGAAAACGGACATCATTATGAAAAAAAGCAGGATGTATTTATCAATATGTTTAAACATTATTTCAGCCTTTCCAATCTCTCAATCACTTTTTTTAACTCTGTCAGGGACTTTCTCATTGTCTCCCCTGTTATGGTCGCAGAAGCGTATCTGGCCAAATCACATTGATCCAGTATTGCCTGCAGTTTCTGCATGGTTTCAGTATCAACATCTCTGCCTTGCAGGATTACTGGTGCTGACTCTGCAGTGATGCCAGCAGATACTATATTAAAACGGTCGCTGATATAGTCCTTTATTATGCTGAAAACAGAGTCATGAAATTCCGCCGTCATGTTTTTATCAATGAATTTGGCAGCCTCCTTTATGCTAGCCGCAGCCTGATCCGGTGCCTTGAGTCTCCGGGCATATCCGGTGTTATTTTTGAGGCGCTCAATCTTTTTCCGGTAGAAATAAAATGCGGCCAGGGCGATTAAGGCAGTCAGGTGAATACCGAGATATAGAGGGCTGTTATAAAGGTATTGTCCGGTTTTCCTTATATCTCCCGGTGACTCCTTGATATAGATAATATCGCGACCGATAGAGTCTTCTGCTGTGCGCTGTACAGTATCCTTCTGGGAATCTACTATAACAGCCCTCTTACTGCCCACGGTTTTCGCAACATTTACAGAGAAAGGGCCTCTGACGATTGTCTCGTATTGTGAAGATGCAGGGTTGAAAAAGCTGAACCTGGCCTCAGGCAGGGCGGTAACTTCATGCGACAGCGGTATAAAAATCTGTTCAAATATTTTCGTGTTTCCGTCCTGCGTGACCTGTGGATCGTAGACTTTTATATTGTCCGGTATTTTAATCAGGGGTGAAGTTACGGAAGTAGAATTACCGTTTCCGCTTATGCTGATTTTCATAGTAATCGGATCTCCTGTATTGACCGAGGCAGGGGAGATGCCTGCCTCCATGCTGAACCTGCCTACTGCGCCGTCGAATCCCTCGGGTCGGTCCTTTTCAGGGAGAGGCAGGACAGATATAGAGATCCTTTCCGTTGTCAGTTCAATCGGTTCTGCTTCTGACCGCCCGAAAAGATCATTCATGGGATCATTGCCGAAAAAATCATCCAGAGGTGAGCGTCCGCGCCCCTGGCGTTTTACTATTATACTTGCGCCAAGAACAGCCGGGCCAAGATCAAGAGTGCCTGTCTTGGTAGCATAAAACGTAGTATTGAACTCAACTACATCATAGATAACCCCATTTTTTCTCTCCTGGTACTGCCTGGGCTTTCCGAGCTCTTCTACTGAAAAGCCTTCGTATTTAAGCTCCGGATATCTTATATTGCGTACACTCAGACCATTTACATAAAGTTTTATTTTCAGGGGGATTTCTTCGTTAATGTAGAGCTCTGTCTTTTCCGGTTCCATAACAAGAAAGATGCGGTCCTGTGCCGCCTGGTTAGTGCTGCCGCTGCCAGGTGCTGCCAAGCTGGAGACCTCTACTTTCAGGGCATTTGAGGTAAAGGTATCGTTATTGTGTTTAAAGGAGAAGGGCCCTATAGCAAAGATACCTGTTTTCAGTGCCACTAGCCTGTACATATAGGTTATTGAGGATGTCATTTTACCGTTTACTATTGACATCTCAGTTGAGGGACCGAGGTATCGGGAGCTAAAACCCTCTATGTCCGGAAGCTCTATCACCGGGACATCGCGAATCTTGTCAAATTTAAAATTGAGCTGTATTGCATCTCCCGTCTGAATTATATTTCTGTTTGCGCTTATCTGAAATGCCACATCCTCAGAAAAGGCTGTTGCAGATATCAAAAATATATATAGAAAGATAAATATCGTTTTTTTATATTCAGCTATTAATTTCATCTTACGCCCTGATTCATTTTGAGATAGTCACTGTCTTACCAGTCCTTTGCAACTTCCGGATAAATTGCAGAGGTATTTTTTTCCAGGTTTCTATCCTCTTCTTTGCCAAACGCTTCAAGCAGTGCCTTGGCCTCATCCGGAGTCATTTGGTCAATTTCTTCTGCCTGCTCCCCGCTGCCCGTATCTTCTTTCCCGGCCTCATCTCTCTTGGCTGATTTATCATCGGCCTTTTCCTGCTGCTGAGAATCTTCGGAAGGATCCTTCTTCTCCTCCTCCCCGTTATCCCTTTGTTTTTCCTGATCGGCAGATTCCTGTTGTTCTTTTTCCTGATCTTTCTTGTCGGAATCTTTCTGCTCGTCATCTTGTGGCGGTTGGCTTTTCAGCTTTTCCATGAGCAGTTTCAACTCCTGCTCTACCAGCTCATAATTATACATGGCATCGGTGTTTTTCTGGTTAAGTTCGATAGAGCGTTTGTAATAATCCAGTGCCTCGCCGTAAAATTCAAGAGCGGCCTTTGGGTCGCTTTCGGCAAGGCTGCTTCCGAGATTATATTTTGCATTGGCTATGTTGTACGAGGCTTGCTCCTCAACGGATATGTTTTCTGTATTCAGGGCAAGGGTAAAGGCCTCGATGGATTCTTTTAGCTGA
Organism: Nitrospira sp.; assembly: GCA_016784355.1. Taxonomy (GTDB): domain Bacteria; phylum Nitrospirota; class Thermodesulfovibrionia; order UBA6902; family UBA6902; genus JACNKH01. The sequence goes on from JADHUV010000009.1 coordinate 29,530, forward strand.
CCTTTTCTATACAGGGCTGTCCCAAGGTTGAAATTTATGATCTCCGGGTCAGATTCTTTTATTCGGGCAGACTCGTACATGCTTATGGCTTGATCATAGTTTTCATTCTTGTAATAATCATTGCCTCTTTTTACATCACTTGCGGCAGAGGCCGCGAGGCAGTTAGCAGGCGCAAAGGCTGCCAGTATAATGAAAAGCAGTGCGAATATTAAATTAAAGATCATGATCATTTTTCATTTAAAAGTTTAGCCTGTGCTGCTGATCTGCAGGCCCCCTCTCGCTTATAAACAATTCCAGGCATAGCAGTATTAAGGCAAAAATAAGCAGGATCTGGAAGCGGTCCTCATATTGTTTGGCCATTTTATTTTCAATATCTCTCTTTTCTATCTTAGAGAGTTTTTCATCATATAGAAGCTCCAGTCCGAATTCTGTTGAGGTGGCCCGGATATAACTGCCCCCGGTCTTCAGCGCGATGCTTTTAAGCGTAGCCTCATCAAGACGGGTTTTTACTACATTTCCGCTGCGGTCTTTAAGGAATGTCTGTTGCCCCTGACTGTTAATGATAGGGATAAGTTCTCCGTCTGCAGAGCCTATGCCTATCGTATATATCTTTAAGCCATCTGCACCGGCCTTCTCAGCCATCTCGATCGGCTTGCCCCCATGGTCTTCCCCGTCCGTTATAATGATAAGGATTTTATTTTCCTTGATGCCGCCTTCGTAACTTTTCATCGCTGTCTCTATAGCACTTGTTATAGAAGTACCTCCTTTTGGGATGGTTCCGATATTCAGGTCGTCCAATGACAACATGAACCCATTGTAGTCTGCGGTAAGAGGCGCCTGCAGAAAGGAACTTCCGGCAAAGGCAATCAGGCCTATTCGGTCGCCTCTGAGTCGTTTTATGAAATCTTTAACGGCAAGTTTTGAGCGCTCCATCCTGCTGGGCTTTACATCTGTTGCCAGCATGCTTTTTGAGGTATCAATGGCTATTATTATATCGAGACCGCTTCTTTTGACCTCACGCCACTGAAAGCCCCACTGCGGACGGGCAAGGGCTATTATCATAATCACAATGGCGCACACCGTAAGTGATATTTTTATTGCCTGTCTCCGCTCGCTTAATGATATGATGAGATGCCGCAGCAGTGAGCTTTCAGCAAATCTCTGAAGATCTGCGGCTCTTTTTCTACGGGCCCAGAATAAAAAAGCCAGCAGTGCTGCAATGCCCCATATGAAATGCATGGAATCAGGGCTGGCGAATTTCATCGTTGGTCTCCCGGGCAGGTAGTGTGCATTATGGCAATCTCCGTAACACAGTATTTTTTAATATCATTTCCGCAATGAGCAGCAGTATTCCGGGAATAAGGAACAAGTGAAATATTTCACCGTAAACAGCATAGCCCTCTTCCTCGATATCTGTTTTTTCCATTTCATCTATCTCTTTGTATATCTCTCTCAGGGAATCTGTATCTGTCGCGCGAAAGTATCGGCCATTGGTCTTGTCGGCCACCTGCATGAGGATTTCTTCATCTACATCGATCCTCACATTTTTGTATATTGTCCTGCCGAAGGCACTCTTTACGGGGTAGGGTGCAAGGCCTCTGGTTCCGGCTCCTATAGTATAGACCTTTATGTTTAATGCATTGGCAGCCCCTGCCGCTGTGAGAGGTGAGATCCTGCCGGAATTATTTCTGCCGTCTGTCAACAGGATAACAACTTTGCTTTTTGCGGTGGAATCTTTGAGCCGGTTCAGGGCCGAACTCAGGCCGGAACCTATGGCGGTACCATCCTCAATCATCCCGGTTTCTATACGCTGCAGGTTTTGTATGAGCCAACTGTAATCAAGTGTCAGCGGAGCGACAGTATATGCCCTGGATGCAAATGCAACTATGCCTATGCGGTCACTGTAGCGATTGCCAATGAATTCCTTTACCACTTCTTTTACAGCGCTCAGCCGGTTGGTCCGTCTGCCCTCAAGCTTGAAGTCTTCGGCCAGCATGCTTGTAGAGGTATCTATGGCCAGCACTATATCAATACCCTCAGCCTCTATCTTGGCATCCTCCAGCATTTCCTGCGGGCGGGCAAGAGCGATAACTATCAGCAGCAGGGCAAGTATACGTACGACTATAAGGCTTTTAGCCGTTCTGGTTCTCAGGGTTTGTCCCAGACCTTTAAACATCTTCCCGGAGGGAAAGAGAAGCGCCGGGTGATTTGTCTTTGTCCTGCTGTATATGCTCAGCGCAAGTACGACAGGTAGAAATAGCAGAAGCCAGGGATCATTGAAATGCATCAGTCCTCACCCCTGCCTTTTGCACCCGTCTCCACAACGAGATGTTCAGCCGAGTCATAACTGCTGCGAATCTCGTCTTCCCCGGGCTGATGTTTAGCAAACTTAACCATATCGCATTGAACAAGAAACTCACTCAGCAGTCCCTTATGTGCAGGCTTAAGCTGGTGGGCATTTTTCAGGTGAACAAGAAACTCTTCAGTCGTCATTTCAGGGGCCTTGAAATAAAAACGATCCTCCAGGTAGTGCCTGACTATATCTGAAAGCTCGACATAAAACTCCTGCACCCTGCCGCTAGTGATATAGTCTTTTTCCATTAAAACTTTTAAGGATTCCAGAGCTGTTTCATGCGGGGGAGGCGGTACGATTATCGGCTCTCCTGCATATTTTTTCTTTCTCAGCATGAAATAAATGATCAGGGCAATGATAAGTGCTGCAATAGCAAGGATAATATAAATATAACTGAGATCCCGTAAGGAAAGAGGCGGTTTGATATCTTTCAGCAGGGGTGTACCCTCAGTTGCCTGTAGCAGGCTGGTAACTGTTATATCGATATCAGGCAGGGTAGTTTTCTGCCATGTCTCGCTGTCTTTTTTGCGGAACCTGACGGTATGGCCTTTTAAGGTGTATGCGGCCGGCTTGAAAGTGCTCATCATATACCAGGCACGATGGGTCTTGGTGAACAGACCGTTGACCGAACTGCCGGATTTATTTATCTCAAGTCCTGCATCCTGATCTTCAGGCTCCTGAAATCTGATCTCATAACTTCTCGGGGCCGTGACCTCTATTGTATAAGTGATGAGCTCGCCCACATTGGCGGAGTGTTTATCGACGGTTGCTGTTATCGCAGGTACGGCAGGCTCTTCGGCGTAGAGGTTACCGATAAAAATAAGGAGCAGACAGAGTATCAGGGGCGCAGTTTTTATCTCACACCCGCCTTTCCCTCATTCTGAAAAAAGAGTAGAGGGCACGTGTGTAGGGTTCATCCGTTTTCACAGCAATATGGTCTACATTGACTGAACGGAAGAGCGCCTGTCGCTCCTGAACCATCCTGGCCGCATTTGCCTCAAACCGGGTTCTGACGGCCTTATTTGAAGTATCGACAAGAAATCGTTTTCCTGATTCGGCATCTTCAAGCTCGGTTAAGCCCATATTCGGCAGGCTCAATTCCCTTGGATCGGTCACCGAAACAGCTATAAGGTCATGTCGTTTATTGGCGATTGAGAGGGCTTTTTTAATATCCTCGGTATAAAAGTCAGAGATTATAAAACATATGGATTTTCTGCTGGTAGTACGATTGAGATACTCCAGTGCCCCGGCTATGTCAGTGCCGGTACCTGTCGGCCTGAAATACAGCGCTTCCCTGATAATTCTTAATACATGACGCAGTCCTTTTTTTGGAGGAATAAATTGCTCTATGCGGTCTGTAAAGGATATCAGTCCTACCCTGTCGTTGTTTTTTATAGCGGACATGGCAAGAACTGAGCAGAGTTCTGCCGCCAGTCGGTTTTTCAGTCTATTTACGGTTCCGAATGCTGACGATGCTGAGATATCAAGCAGGAGCATTATGGTCAGTTCCCTTTCCTCCATAAACTTTTTGATAAAGGGGTGACCGGTTCTAGCTGTTACGTTCCAGTCAATAGAGCGAATATCATCGCCGGGCTGGTATTCTCTGACCTCTTCAAACTCCATTCCATGTCCTTTAAACACGCTATGGTAATGGCCGGCAAAGACATCTGTGGCCATACGGGAGGTAGTGATCTGAATCCGTCTTATGTTCTTCAGAATTTCTTTGGGTATCATATTATATAGCGGAACCTGTCATAACAATGAACTATGGAACTTCCACTTCATCAAAAATCTTTTTAATTATGTCATCAGAGGTTTTCTCTTCAGCCTCGGCCTCATAGCTGATAATTACCCTGTGCCGCAGGACATCGGGACCGATTGTTTTTATGTCCTGAGGTGTTACATAGCCGCGTCCCTGAATAAAGGCATAGGCCTTGGCCGCGAGGTTCAGGTTAATGGTTGCCCTTGTTGAGGCACCGTAGGATATGAGGCCTGCAAGATCCTTGAGGTTATATTTAAGGGGATCTCTTGTTGCAAAGACTATATCTAGGATGTACTTCTCAATTTTTTCATCCATATATATCTCATTTACTACCTGTCTTGCCCTTTTTATATCATCTGGAGAAATGACCGGCAGGACCTCATTGGTTTTGTCTGTAAAGGCCATGCGCTTCATGATCTCATGCTCCTCCTCCATGGTCGGATAGGTGACGTTCAGTTTAAGCATGAAACGGTCAACCTGTGCCTCTGGAAGCGGATAGGTTCCTTCCTGTTCTATGGGATTCTGGGTCGCCAGAACTAAAAAGGGATCATCAAGCGGAAAGGTGTTTTCCCCAATGGTGACCTGGCGCTCCTGCATGGCCTCAAGCAGTGCGCTCTGAACCTTTGCGGGTGCTCGGTTAATCTCATCTGCAAGTATGATATTGGCAAAGATAGGCCCCTTTTTAGTGGTAAATGTACCGTCCTTGGGGTTGTATATGAGTGTACCGAGCAGATCAGCCGGAAGCAGATCAGGGGTGAACTGAAGCCTCTGAAAACTGGTATTTAAAGCCCCGGCCAGGGTTTTTACTGAGAGGGTCTTGGCCAGACCAGGCACTCCTTCTATCAGGACATGGCCGTTTGCCAGTACTGCGACCAGGAGTCTTTCTATAAGATACTTCTGTCCTACTATTACTTTTTCCATCTCTGAGACAAGTGCATGTACAAAGGAACTCTCCTGACGCACCTTCTCGTTTATTGCAAGTATTCCGGCATCAGCCATATACTGTTACCTCCTTGAAAATAATTATATATTGAGTACCTGCAGCAGTATTTAGCCGTCAGTGACATTATTTTAGTTCATTTTAAAAAAAGACGTATCAAATTTCAAGAGAGGACTGTTTGACATAGGTCTGGCCATATTTTAAACTTCATAATAATTTCTGAGGATTATCTATACTTTATGAATAAGTCTGTCAAAGACCCTGAAAAAATACAGTCCATGTTTTCTACTATTGCCGGACGTTATGACCTTCTGAACCGTGTGTTGAGTCTCGGGATAGACAGGTACTGGAGAAAGCTTGCAGTCAGGCAGTTAAAGGGAGGCCCGGATGCGCATTTTCTTGATGTTGCAACAGGCACGTGTGATGTTACTTTGGAGATTATTAAGCAGTGTCCGCCAGGGGTAAAGGTGACGGGCGTGGATTTCAGTGAGGGCATGCTCGAGTTTGGACGGGAAAAAATCATCAATGCAGGTCTGCAGGAGAGAGTAAATATACGTTTTGCTGATGTGACGGAGTTACCGTTTGAGGACGGCAGTTTCGACAGCTGTATTATTGCCTTTGGCATAAGAAACGTCCAGGATTATAAAAAGGGGATATCAGAGATGGCAAGGGTGGTTAAAAAGGGCGGTAAGGTCGTGATATTAGAATTTACGACTGCTCAAAACAAATTTTTAAAGATGCCGTATGAATTTTATATAAGAAGGGTTCTGCCGTTTATCGGCGAGTTGATATCTGGTAAAAAAGGTGCTTATAAATATCTGCCTGCATCAATGCTTGAGTTTCCGCCACCGGAAGAATTGAAGATGGCCATGGAAGAGACAGGCCTGAAAGATGTTGTTTTCAATAAACTGACATTCGGTATTACGGCTGTACATGTGGGCACGGTAGTATGACCGATACTCTGGCAGTTTTGACAAAAGGTCTCGAAGAGCTTGGTATAAAGTGCAGTGAAGATCGTTTGCCTATGTTTGATACCTATCTTCTACAATTAAAAAAATGGAACAAGACATATAACCTGACCTCTCTTAATAGAGATGCGGACATTGTTATTAAACACTTTCTGGATTCACTGCTGTACTTAAAGGTAATTCCGGCCGGTGCCTTAGTCATAGCAGATCTTGGAAGCGGCGCCGGATTTCCCGGTATTCCCTTGAAGATCGCCAGGCCCGAACTTGATATCACCCTGATAGAGCCGACAGGTAAGAAAGCAATTTTTCTGAGGCATGTTGTCCGGGAGCTGGGGCTGGAGGGTATTCAGGTGTGTCAGGAGAGAGTGGAAAATCTTGGAAGTGTTCATTTAAATCACTATGACATTATGGTGACTCGTGCTACCTTCGGCCTTAAGGAGTATCTGGAGCGTGCATCTATATATATAAAGCCGGGGGGATTTCTTGTGGTAAGTAAGGGACCGGCGGTCGAGCAGGAGATAGAGGACTCGGGCGTTCAGGAGATGATAATGGAAATCCTGCCGGTTAATCTGCCGGTGACAGGGGATCATCGAAGGCTTATCAGCCTTTCCTGTGCTAAAATATCTTCATGAAATCTTATGTAGTTGCCCTCTCAGGTGCGAGCGGAGCTGTACTGGGAGTACGGCTTGTAAGGGAGCTTCTGGCCTCTGGATGCAAGGTATATATCTGTCTTTCCAGGCAGGCCTTTTTTATTCTAAATACCGAGGCTGGAATTGATTGGGCCGGTTCTTCAACTGCTGAGAGCGAAGAGAAAATAAGGGCGCATTTTGGTTCGGATAATATCTATTATTTCAGTGACACTGATCTGGCAGCTCCTTTTTCAAGCGGGTCCTTTATTACAGGCGGGATGTTCGTAGTTCCATGTTCAATGAAGACCCTTTCCGGAATTGCTCATGGTTACGCCAGTAACTTAATTGAAAGGGCGGCGGATGTGACTATTAAGGAGGGACGCAAACTCATCATTGCCCCTCGTGAGATGCCGTTTAGTGCCATACATCTGGAAAATATGCTTAAGCTTGCTCGGATTGGAGTCACTGTTGCCCCGCCTGTTCCGGCCTTTTATCAGGGTCCTGAGCATATTGAAGACATCATTAGTTTTATAGTGGGAAAGCTGCTTGACAGTGCAGGAGTAAAAAATAATTTGTTTAAGCGCTGGAATCAGGAAAAGCGTTGATGGTGCTGCCAGGTCCGTCCTGGTGTGAGTCATAAATCTCCCTGAACGTCTCTGAAAGTTCCGTAAATGCTGAAAGTATATCCGGATCAAAGTGTTTCGGCATTGTTCTGCCGTCACCCTCAATCAGGATTTTACAAACGTCTTCATGGGTTATTGCTGATTTGTACGGTCTCATGCATCTCAGTGCATCATATTGATCGCATATAATAACAATTCTTCCTTCCAGCGGGATATCACTGCCTTTAAGTCCATTAGGGTATCCGCTACCGTCCCACCTTTCGTGATGCTGCAGCGCTATGGTGGATGCCATTTGAAGGATAGGGTGAGGCGAGTCGGCCAGGATCTTGTGGCCTATGGTTGTATGAGATTTCATTATATCAAACTCTTCTCTGGTAAAGGTCCCGGGCTTTAAGAGTATATTGTCCGGTATTCCTATCTTTCCTATATCGTGCAGGGTGCTTGCATAGGTAATGGCATCAATGAAATCAACGTTTTTATTCAGGTACTCGGATATCTTGTTTGCATAGAGCCCAATTCTGGATATGTGGGAGCCCGTCTCAACGTCTCTGAACTCTGCTACCGAGGTCAGTCTTCTTATTACTTCTCTGCTGAGATTGAAGATTTCTCTTGTCTGTTTTCTGACGGTCTCTTCAAGGCGCTGTTTATAGTCCTGCTCTACCTGCAGGAGTTCGCAGTATCTGCGGGCCTTTTCCACGGTGTCTATCAGATATTCAGGATTGTAGGGCTTTGTGATAAAATCAAACGCCCCCTTTTTGATAGCTGCGATTGCCACATCAAGTTCGGCATATCCGGTCATGAGTATAATCGGCATTGCCGGTAAAATGGCATGAACCTTTTCAAGCAGTTGAATGCCGGACATCCCCGGCATCTTTATATCAGTAAGAATAAGCCTGGTATCAAGAGTGAGAGCCTTTTCCACCGCATCCGGCCCGTTGTTGCAGGGAATTACATTATAACCGTACTCTCTTAGCAGTGCCGCCGCCGTCTCCAGTACATAGGGGTCATCATCTACGACTATGATAGTGCCTTCAATCTGAACGGTCATTTAACTGAGCACCTCTCTGATTTTGCGAACGAGCGTATATGGAGAAACCGGTTTAGATATGAAATTATGATCGTCTTCAAGAATGCCTTTTGCATGTATCATGGCCTCTGTATAGCCGCTTGTAAATATGGCCTTAATAGCCGGTGAGTGTTTTTTAATTTCATCATAGGCATCTTTACCGCTTTTCTTGGGCATGACAACATCGAGCAGCAATAGATTTATAATATCGCTGTGTTCTTTGAACTTGTCAATGGCATCCTGCCCGTTAACCGCTTCAATGACGGTAAACCCGAACTCTTGCAGTATTGCTTTTTGGGCAACTCTGACATTTTTATCATCTTCCGCCAGCAGTATTGTCTCGCTGCCCTGCAGGTTGTTCATTGAAGAGAGTTCTGTAGCAATCTCAGACTTTTCCTGCATAAGAGGGATATATATTGTAAATAATGCCCCTTTTCCAGGCGAACTGTTTACATCAATATAGCCTTTATGCTGTTTAATTATACCATAAGACATTGCCAGTCCCAAACCGGTCCCTGTTCCTGAGGGTTTGGTTGTGAAAAAGGGTTCAAAGATCTTCGAGATATTTTCTTTTTTAATTCCTTTGCCTGTATCTTTGATTGTTATAAGTGCATATTCTCCTGATTTGCATACTGTGTCTGAATGTTCATAGGTTGCCTCGATTTTGTGTCGTTTTGTTTCGAGAGTTATGGTTCCGCCTTCCGGCATTGCATCTCTGGAATTGGAGGCCATATTGATAAGGATCTGTTCTATCTGTCCGCTGTCACCGAGCACCGTAAGGGGTAACATGGATATATTCGTAATGATATCGATGTCTTCCCCTATGAGTCTGGGCAGCAGTTTTGCTGTCCTGCTGAGCAACTCATTTAGATCAAGAGGCTTAAGGGAAAGTGTTTGATCTCTGCTGAAGATAAGAAGTCCCTGGGTCAGTGAAGCACCACGCTCTGTCATTGCCAGAATCTGATTAACATGGTATAGCAATGGATCGTCCTGGTTAAGCTTCATGCGGATAAGGTTGCCATATCCTATTATAGCGGTCAGCAGGTTATTGAAATCGTGGGCGATGCCCCCTGCAAGTTGTCCGACTGCTTCCATCTTTTGAATGTGACGAAGCTGGTCCTCAAGCTTTTTATGCTCGGATATGTCCTCTATCAGGGCAAAGCTGTATTTAAGTTTATTTGCCGCATTGCGGACGGCCGTGACAGAAAGTTTTGCCCATAGAATGCTACCGTCTTTTCTTATATAACGTTTTTCCAGCTTATAGCTATCCTGTTTTCCATCAAGCATATCTTTTAATGCAACAATATTTTCATCTCTGTCTTCGGGGTGTGTTATGGCGGCGAAATTTGTCTGCAGCTCTCCCTCGTCATAACCCAGCATATTATGTAAAGCCGGATTTAATTCGATCAGGGTGCCATCCGGACTTGTTGTACACATACCTACAGGCGAGGACCTGAAAATAGTACTGAACCTTTCTTCTGCTGCCTGTGCCAGTTCACGGTCGCTGATATCGCTTACGATGCACATAATCACATGGCGCTGGTTAATTTCCATTATGCGCATATTGATTTCTACGGGAAATACAGCCCCTGTCTTTCTTCTTTGGTGCAGGCCAATAATTGGTGTATCGCGATTTTTCTTCAGAGATTCCCTGAGTAATACGGAGAGCTGTTCTGAATCACTTAAAGGATGAAGTTGCATGAAAGGCATGCCCTTAAGCTCATCCTCGGAATAAGTGCTCATCTTAGAGGCCTTGCGGTTGCAGTCTATAATGATCATTGTATTATCGTCTAACAGGTATACGGCATCATTTGATTCTTCAAATAATAGGCGGTATTTATTTTCTGACTCTTCCAGGAGTTTAATAGTCTGAAGCCTGTCTATCTCTGACTCGGCACGGTGTGAGAGCAGCTTGAAAAGAGATCTCGCCATCTGTTCATCTTTCATCGGCTTATCATCCATGACGGCAAGGATGCCTGTAATCTGACCGGAATTATTATATAGTCGGGTTCCTATGTAACTTTCTACCTCCATGTCAAAAAGGAGATAGTCTCCTGGAAATAACTGCTGCACATTCTCAGGAAAAAAACAAAGAGACTCTTTCAATACCTTTTCGCAGGGGGTGTCTGCGAGCTTGTACTCAAAATTATCAATTATGCTGCCGCGCGCATATACCGCGATAGTGCGTACTGTATCCGGTCTCTCGGGAACTATATTGCCAATGAGGGCATAGCGGGTATCCAGAGTTTCAGCTATAAATGTTGTCATGGAGTGGAAAAGCTGCTCACCTGTTTTTGTTGATATATGTTCCGCGACATGCCGCAATATGTCTTCGGCCTTTTTCCGTTCGGTGATATCTCTGATAATGCCCAGTAAATATTTTTTGCGGTTCAGTTCAATAAGTGAGTTGTGTATATCCGCATAAAAGATGCTGCCGTCTTTTCTTTTAAACGGAATATCCCGGGCCGCGAAGATTTCATTTCTGGCCTGCTTCTCAAATTGCTCCAGTACAAACGGCAAGTCATCAGCCGGGTGAATATCATGTATTTTCAGGTTCAGGAGTTCATGCATACTGTAACCAAGCATATGAAGCATTTCTGTGTTGCAGGTATGGAATTTTTTCGTATTTATGTCGACAGCCAGTATCCCGTCCATTGCATTGTCAAAGATGGCCCTGAACTTGCCTTCTGAGTCGCGAAGTTCCATCTCTGATGCCTTCTGCCGGGATGTATCTTCTATAGTGCCTACATGAGTTCTGCTGCCAGGTGTCTCCCCCTGGAGTGTAATTGCACGTGCATGAATCCATTTGATCTCTCCCCCAGGGGTAACCACCCTTCCTGTATGGGAAAACTCTTCTTTGCTACTCAGGTATGCACTCCATGCAGCCAGAGCATGCGGCCGGTCATTGGGATGGAAGGAATTGCACCAGCCGTTTTGGGTAATCTCCTGGAGGCTGAGTCCCGATATTTTCTGCCACAGCCTGTTGGCATATATAGTATTGCCGTCCTGGTCTGCCAGGAATATTCCAATGGGCGCAGCCTCACTCAGCATCCTGAATTGTGCTTCACTTTTAATCAGCTGCTGCTCTATCTGCTGGCGCTCAGTAATATCTCTGATAATGCCGATATTGCCGATCGCATTACCTTGTTCATTTAAGAGTTTCAGTGCATACATCTCACCGATAAAAATTTCCGAGTTTTTGCGTCTTAGCCTGACCTCTATGATCTCGCCCTTATGGTTTTCGTTTATATCAAAAACGGTATCGCCAGCACTGGCATAACTGTGGTCATCGGCATAAATTATTCTGGCGCTTTTCCCTAAAATATCATTTGCAGAATATCCGAAAACGTCAAGAAGTGCTGGTTCATTTACATTCACAATTATCCTGTCTTTGTCAGAAACTATTATTACGTCCCTGAAACTCCTGAACAAATTTTCGCCTAACTGCTCGCTTGCTGAAAGACTATTGTGTAGTGTCTTGTCCGTCTTATCAGGTGCAGCGGCATGAAGTGCCGGATCTTTTTCATTGGATTGTTCAGGTGGAGTTACCGCTTCAGGGCTATGTGGTGAGGTAAGGGTTGTATCATGCTCTGCCATTACTTCATCTAAAAGGGTCAGCAGTTGGTCCTCTGAGACCGGTTTAATTATAAAACGGGAAGCACCGAGAGAAAGTGCGAGAAGTTCATTTTTTGAATCTGTATAGGCAGCTGTATAAAAAATAAATGGAATGCCCCGGAGCTGTGTGTTAGACTTGAATTTCTGACAGAGCCTGAAACCGTCAAGCTCCGGCAAAAGAATATCCGATATAATCATGTCAGGTTGTGATGCCTTGGCAGACTTAAAAGCCTCATCTCCGCTGGAGGTTTCGGTTACCTGATGGCCGCCTTTTTTTAGTCTGGCCTTTAGTTTTGATCTGGAGGTTGTGTTTGCATCTGATATTAATATGTGCACGTTTTTAAATATCCTTTATCGACCCCTGTTAACACAAATAAGGCAAAAGTCTGTTGAATATCAGCTTTGTTCATGCATTACCATTTTTATCATTTCCAGCAGGGCACTGGGTGATACCGGTTTTGAGAGAAAGTGCAGTCCGTTGTCTAGCAGCTCTTTTTTCTTAATATTATCTGCTGTATAGCCGCTTGTGAAGATAATTTTTATATGAGGATCCAAGGTCTTGATTTCTTCATATGCCTCTTTGCCATTTTTAACCGGCATTATTACATCAAATAAAAGAAGCGTTATATTGTCCCTGTTAATCATGAATTTAGCGATAGCATCCTGTCCATCTGCTGCCTCGATAACAGTGTAGCCGTACTCTTCCAGGATGAACTTTAAGGCCTCTCTAACTTCATCTTCATCCTCAGCAAGAAGTATTGTGCCGGTACCGTTGGGCGGGTCAGGCAATGTCTTTGTTTGTTCAATATGCTTAGGTTGTTTTGCTGCCGGGATCAGTATCCTGAAGGTAGTGCCGCCTTTAGGCTCGCTGTATACATTTATATAGCCCTTATGCTGTTTCATTATCCCGTATGCCATGGAAAGGCCGAGCCCTGTGCCCTGACCGACATCTTTTGTGGTAAAAAAAGGCTCAAATATTTTTTCTTTTGTGTCGGTGGTCATGCCGGAGCCTGTATCACTGACGGATATAAGGGCGTATTTTCCTTCCCTGCCGTATCCGTGAGTCTGTTTAAACATACTGTCAATAGTAAAGAGGGAGATTCCAATGGTAAAAGTTCCCCCGTCAGGCATGGCATCACGGGCATTGGAAGCAAGGTTGATAAGTATATGCTCGATTTGACTGATATCAGCCATTACATAGAGTTCGTCTTCAGGGATCTGGATTTTCATCTCAATGTTTTCACCGAGCATTCTTTTTAGCAGTTTCTCCACTCCTGCCAGCAAAAGGCTGAGCGAGACAGGCTGTATATTCATGACCTGTTTTCTGCTGAATGCAAGAAGACTCTTTGTCAGTAATGCCCCGCGATCTGAAATTGTCAGTATCTGATTAATGTAGTGCATCATATTATCATTTTCTGGAAGTTTCATTCGCAGCAGGCTGCCGTAGCTTATAACAGCGGTCAGCAGGTTGTTGAAATCGTGGGCGATACCCCCTGCAAGCTGGCCGACCGCCTCAAGCTTTTGAGAGTGTTGAAGCTGCGTTTCCAGCTTATTCTGTATTGTAATATCCTTTATATTGATCAAAGCTACTGCCTGCTGATCTATTTCTATCGTAACATAGCTAATATCTGCCTGGAATACAGTGCCGTCGTGTCTTATAACAGAAATGTCATGAATTATTACGGGACTGCTATTGTCGCTTGCTGCACGCTCAGCTTCTATAAACTTAAGGTCCTCTGGTGTATGAATATCACTAAGCATCAGTGATGTAAGTTCTTCCGTACTGTAGCCAAGCATCTCAGTAAGAGTACGGTTACCGGTTATGGTCTTATTTATCTCAGGATTGATCAGCAGTATTCCGTCTGCTGCATTATCAAAGATTGCCCGGAATCTGGCCTCTGACTCTTTTAAATCTCTGTTTGCCTTTTTGTACTGGGTCGTGTCATGTCCGATAGCTATGGTGCCTATTATCCTGGAGTTATTGTCGGTCATGGGACTGATATTCCATATAATGTGCCGTGGCTCTTCCGAGGGGGTGAAGACCGGGCATTCAAAGTCCTTAACTTCCGCCCCGGATATAGCTTCATCGACCTTAGCTGTAAATGCCTTTGAGTATTCGCCTTTAAGGCATAAATTGAAAAAATTCTTTCCGAGGACATCTTCTTTTTTTCTGCCGAATATTTTTTCCGCCTCTTGATTGAACTCGGTAATCGTCTGGTCCGTTGATATGCAGACTATGGAGCAGGCAGCATGCTCAACCAGGAGCCGGAAGCGTGCTTCGCTGGCCTGCAGTTCGCTTTCTTTTTGCTTCAGGGCGCGGTGCTCTTTCTCAAGCTCTTTCAGCTTTTTATCAAGTTTGTTTGAGAGGCGATTATCGTACATTTCCATCAATACGGGTGTTGGGTTACTTGGATGTTCCGGGACCTTCAGCGAATTGTTTTTAAACGTTAGAATAATCTCATTTATTATCTTGAGAAACTGGTCATTTTCAAGCGGCTTGATTAAAAATTTTGATGCCCCGAGTGAAAGTGCAAGCTGCTCGTCTTTAGGATCAGTATAGGTGGCTGTATAGAAGACGAAGGGCACTTTGCTGAGAGTGCTGTCCTGCTTGGCCATGCGGCAAAATGTGAAGCCGTCCATTTCAGGCATGAGTATGTCTGATATAATCATTTCCGGAAGGAACTCTCTCGCTATCTTCAGGGCTTCTGCACCATTTGCTGCACCCCTGACTTCATAGCCGGCAGATTCCAGATTTTTTTTTAGTATAATCCTGGAGTCTTCAGTGTCTTCCGCGATAAGAATTCTCATTGATACAGATCCCTTTACCCTTTTGATTGGATATATAAGGCGTCGATTAAATAAATGGGTTTAATAAAGCCGCTACATTCTATGACCGGAAGATTTTTTCAAATCTAACGGTATCCTGTTTTTGCCCATTATAAACGTTGTGTTGTTCCCGGTCCCTTTGCGTCTAACAACATTGCCTTATATAATATTGGTTCAGATATATATATCATATGTAAAATCATAGCAGAAAATTTCGAGAATTCATATGGCTATTGAAACTATTTATATATAACAGAGGCTTCGCCTGACATGCCTGTAATTTTAATGTTTCCTTTTATAATCTGATACTAAGGGGTTTGCATTAAACAGTGGATATCTGAAGTAGAGTTGAATATATCGATCTAATATGGTTAAATACTCAACCTGAGAGCCGGTTCTATATTTACAGAGTATGGCGGCTTATACCAATAGAAGAATACAGATGCAAAAATTAATATCGTGATTACTGAAAGGAAATTTAACTATGTATAACGTAACTCTAATACCCGGTGACGGCACCGGACCAGAAATTTGTGAGGCTGTAGTAAGGGTGCTTGAGGCAACGGGTGTTTCATTTAGCTGGGATGTCCAGAATGCCGGCGAGGAAGTTTACCATAATGAAGGCAATCCGCTGCCGGCCAGAGTGCTTGATTCAATAAGAAAAAACAAGATTGCGATCAAGGGTCCGATTACTACACCAGTCGGTACAGGGTTCAGGAGCGTAAATGTAGCCCTCAGGCAGGAACTGGATCTGTATAGCTGTGTGAGGCCATGCAAGACTTATGAAGGGGTCAGGACAAGGTTTGATCATATTGATCTTGTTATATTCCGGGAAAATACGGAAGACCTGTATGCAGGTATAGAGTACGAAAAGGGCTCCGAGGGAGTTGCTGCTATGATTGATTTAGTAAAAAAACATTCCGGAAGGGATATTCGTCCTGATTCCGGCATAAGCATCAAGCCCATATCTGTTTTCGGGACTGAACGCATTGTCAGAGCGGCCTTTGAGTATGCAAGGCAGAACAACCGCAAGAAAGTCACATCGGTTCATAAGGCTAATATTATGAAGTACTCTGACGGACTGTTTCTTGAGGTCTCAAGAAATGTTGCAAAGGACTACCCTGATATTGAGTTTGATGATAAGATTATTGATAATATGTGCATGCAGCTTGTTCAAAAGCCAGAGCTTTATGATGTATTGGTACTTCCTAATCTATATGGTGATATCGTATCTGATCTGGCGGCCGGCCTGGTTGGCGGGCTTGGAATGGCACCTGGTGCCAATATTGGGAAAGACTGTGCTGTATTTGAGGCAACCCATGGAAGTGCGCCTAAGTATAAAGGGCTGAATAAGGTAAATCCCCTTGCCGTACTCCTGAGCGGAGAGATGATGCTCCGTCATCTGGGGGAGATCGAGTCAGCCGACAGGCTTGATAAGGCAATTGCAGATGTCATAAGAGAAGGGAAGGATGTCACCTATGACATGAAGCCTTCCCCTGATGACCCGGGCGCAGTGACAACTTCGGGTATGGCAGATGCGATAATTGCAAAAATGAAATAATACATGGATCCCGACTCGTTAAGTTTTATAGTCATAATAATTTGTATTGTTTTTATAGCACTTCTTTCTAGTTCTGAAGTTGCGTTTATATCCATTAATCGGATAAGGCTCAGGCATCTTGTAGAAACAGGGGATAAAAATGCCGAAATTGCCCAGAAAATCAGGGATGAGCATGACCGCCTTTTCAGCGCTGTAATTCTTTCCGGGAATCTGTTTACTGTACTTGCAACCTCTATAGGCACCGCACTTGCGATCAGGCAGCTTGGTCCGGATATCGGTATTATTGTAGCTACGGTTGTGATGACAGTGCTTACGGTAATCTTCGGTGAACTTGCCCCTAAGACCTTTGCTGTAACTCATGCAGAAAGCATTTCTTTGAAATTTGCCAAACCCATACTCTTTTATATCAAGCTGATCTCTCCTTTGGTTTTTATTTTTAATAAAACTTCTAATGGCATTATCAGAATTATCGGGGGCGAGGTTAAGCCTACTCCTCAGATGCTCACAGAAGAGGAGATGAAGTCCATGATAAATTTGTGCGGAGAAGAGGGTACACTTGAGAAAGAAGAGACCGCGATGCTGCACAATGTTTTTGCGTTTGGAGATAAAAAAGTCACAGAGGCAATGGTCCCGAGGACGGAGATTACAGCTATATCAGAAGATGCCGAGGTCAGCGAGGTTCTTTATCTTGTAAGTGAGCAAGGTTATTCACGCTACCCTGTAATAAAAGAAACCATGGATAATATAATAGGCCTTGTGTATGTCAAGGATATTGTGCGCAAAATGGCAGTGGAAAATGTCCCCTCAGATACCAGGATTAAAAAATTTATACGTGATGCATATTATATACCTGAGAGTAAGATGGTTACAGCTTTGCTTGATGATATGCAGAAGGACAAGTTTCAGATAGCAATAGTTGTTGATGAGCATGGTGGTACGGCCGGACTGATTACCCTGGAGGATATAATGGAAGAGATAGTCGGGAGTCTGCAGGATGAATTTGAGGCTCTGGAGGCTGAAAAAGAAGTTGAGATCGTTGATGAAAGAACATTTGTTGTTTCGGGTAATACCGGGATTGATGAGATTAATGAGTTGATCGGAATTGAGCTGGATGATGAAGAATTCCATACGATTGGCGGCGTATTATTTGGGCTGTTCGGGCATCTTCCGAAGGTTGGAGAACAACTGCGTTATCACGGTTTAAGGTTTTTAATCCTGGAGATGGACAGCAAAAAGATTGAAAAAATCAAAATAACCAAGCTTTAGCTTCCGGTTTAATTATGACTGTATGTCTCTATATAGTTACTGCAATACTATTTAATTCGATCTACCCATAACGCAGTTGCGCCTGAAATCGCTGCCGGCATTGCTATGAAGTTGATAACTGGTATAATCGCCAGAATTGTCACGGCAGCACCAAATCCCATAACCAGACTTTTTCGCGATCGCAGTTGATTCCTGCCCTCGGAAAAGTATATCCGGTTGTTCTCCATGGGATATGAGGTGAACTCAAGCGCAAGCATCCAGGATGTAAATAGAAACCACACAGCAGGAAAGAAAAGGCTCGCAAACGGCAGGAGCAGAAGTAAGAGTACTGCCAGGCTGCGTAATACAAAGTATCCCAGCTTCTTTGACTCATTGATAATGGAAGGGATAATGGTGCTTAAAAAACCGATATTATCTGAATCCGAGTGAGTCCTGCCTTCAAGTATAGCCTCTGTTTTTTCTGCCAGGAGACTGTTAAATGGTGAGGCAATAAGATTGGCGAGCAGCAGAAATGTGAAAAATATCACGACCATTATCAGTGTATAGAATAGGATCCATAGAAAAATTGCAGTGATGTCTGTCCACCAGCTGTTTTGAGGCAGGAGCCAGTTTAGAAAAACCTCATACTGGATATAACCTGTATAGATTGCAGCGGTGAAGAGTATGGCATTGATAATAAGCGGTATGTAAACATAGGGTCGCAGTTCGGGTCTTGAAATAAGTTTAATTCCCTTTAATCCATAGCGAAACCCTGCAAAAAAATCAGTTAACATGAGAGGCGAAGGCTGTTTATTGGAAGTGTCCCAGGCATTTCATATAAGACTCAGGCGGGTTGATTATCGAGAGTCCCACACTTGTAGTAAAGCCGTGCGGAGGTGTTACATAGGACCACTTGATTTTGCATTCAAGAAGTTGTGTTTCTCCGGAAGGAAGAACAAATTTAAGGCTGGCCTGTGTGTCACTGGAAAAAGTAATAGGTTTTTTTGCCGGGGCAGTGATGAGGTATATTCCCTCGTCAGAAAGATTTTCAATCGAGCTTGCAAAGCTTTCCTCTCCTACCTTCAGTCTGGCATCGAGGTTAACTATTTTTCTTTTGGCTTTTCTGGTGTCCATTTTTATATTCTAACATATTATTTTTACTATGAAGCAAGGGTGGGAAGGAATAGGGGGGTTAGGGGTTAGGGAAGTATTTTTTGCAGTTTTGTAATTCCTGGTGCAGGGTTCCCTGGAGAAAACCTTCGGTGATGGCTTTTGTACTGTTTAAAGAGACATCGGCGGCCCGGGGGGCGGGGGTGTTTATATCTCTTTGGAGGCACTTGTGAATTTGGACCTCCGGCATATGGAAGATATCCTTTATGAGTAAGCCGAAGTCGTATCTTGAGATTCTCTCAGCGCCTCCGAGATGAAATATGCCTCCATTAAATTCGAGAGCCAGCAAGAGTCCATCGGCCGCCCTGTTAACGCATAGCGGGGTTCGAAACTCATCTGTAAATATTTTCAGGACTTTGCCCTGCCTCATTGCATTAACCATAGATAAAAGTGCTGAAGATCCATGGGGCGAGGGAGGGCCGAACATTAGCGGCATTCTGCAGACCACGGACTTTGGATATGCTCTGAGTACTTCCTGTTCCGCCCTGACTTTCTGTTCTCCATACACGCTAAGCGGATCTGTGGGGGCATCTTCAGAATATGGCGCACTGCGGCCATTAAATACCAGATCGGTAGATGTGAAAATATAGGGAATATCTTTTTCGCAGCATAGTTTTGCAAGCATAACCGGTACTGAAGCATTGATCTCTGCGGTCTCGTGTACATACTGCTGGCAGTAATCAGGGTTAGTGGCAGCAGCGGTGTGAATAACAGCATCCGGGCGGATAGTGTGGAATAAAGAGTTAAGTTCACGGTAGTTGCACAGGTTTATATTGGAGATATGTGCTCCGGGAATATCTATGTCATTGGAACCTGCAAGGCCGAATACATCCCATTTGTCAATGGCAGACCGGATTGTGTGCCATCCCAGAAATCCGCTGGCACCTGTGATAAGGAGCTTTTTCATAAGAGTGATTTATTGATCATAGTTTGTTCAGGGTGAAATAGCCGAGAAACAACTGTCTCTTGCCAAGCTGGTAATAAAATCTGCCTATATATGACCTGCCTGAATGCAGGCATCTCAGGTAGTCCCGGATTCCCCGGAGGGGAGGGAAATTTTTCTTGATCCCATAATTTATCACTACTGCATCACAGAAATCCAGATCTCTGCAACTTCCTTTTGAAATGACAAAGTGCCCCCATGTAAGACCGAAAATTTTATTATAACCAAAGGCACTGCTGCCGTTTTGCGAAAATACTTTAATGTGAGAGAGAAATCTGTAACCCGGGATCAGCAGGATGTCCACAAGGTATCGTCCTGAAAGTTCGTTGATATCTACGGGCGCAGCATCGATAAACTTTGCTCGCAAAGCGGGATAATTACTGGACCTAAACATGGTCTCTATTATATAGAGCGTGATGGAAAATGGTACAATACTGTCCGGGTTGATGAGTCATGCCCAATCGTTTAAATTTCTTAATGGAGAGTGTCTTGAAATGTTAAGTCAGATCCCGATGGATAAAATTGAATACGTACTTTTGGACATGGACGGCACCCTGCTGGATCTATATTTTGATGATTATTTCTGGGGTCATCTGGTGCCGGAAAAATATGCGGAAAAACATGAGATAACATTTGGTGCTGCAAAGGAATATCTTTACAGTACATATAAGTCTCATGAAAAAACCCTGAACTGGTGTGATATTGATTTCTGGTCACGGGAGCTTAAACTGGATATCCCGGCCTTGAAAGAGCAGATAAGGCATTTAATAGAGGTGCATCCGAATGTAATAGATTTTCTTAAACTTATGCGCAAGAGAAAGAAGAAAATCTATATACTGACGAATGCACATTATAAGACAGTAAAAATAAAGTTTAGAAAGACGCAAATAGGGGAGTACTTTGATGAAGTGCTTTGCTCTTTTAATGTAGGTCACCCCAAGGAAGACCTGCAGTTTTGGGAAAAGGCACAGAAAAAGCTAGGGTTTGGCAAGGCAAATTCGGTCTTTATAGATGATACTGAGGACGTGCTGAAGACCGCCAGAGAGTATGGTATGAAATATCTTTTATTTAAGTCCCGGGCCAGTTCAAAACTCAAGCCCAAGGAGACGACAGAGTTTTTGACAATCAATAATTTCAGCGAACTTATGTAGTCTTTAAGTTGCCGCTCAGGCATACTGGCTTTAAAACCCGGCTTTTACGGCCGGGTTTTTGCCTTATTAATTATATAGTGGGGGCGTTAAACTTTTTTCATGAGGAGAAAGGTTGCACCTTCTTCTGTCTTTATCGCCTTAAATACTTCACAGGACATACATGATGCCTGCTTCATAGCAAAATCGCCCTGGACCTTGCCTCCACAGAATGTGCCTGCAACTGCCCAGCATATTCTGCCGCCGTTTTTGCCGCTGTTTGCACCATTGCACGAGGTGTCTGTTGCCGCAGGGCACACCCCTAACTCCGCTGTTTTTTACCGCCGGCTTCTCGCCCGCAATCCTTTGATTCCCAACAATTTTTTTTTGCCATTTCCATCCCTCCAATTTAATTTATATATATATATATATCGGCAAAAAAATGAGAAACATTAGGCCGTTGAGTAGAAAGATTAAAATAAGATTAAAGACGTTGTGAAAAAAGGGGGGGCATAAGAAATAACAGCAGGGCAATCGATATAGAAGCCCTGCTGTTATATTTAAATAGGCTATTTATTCATTCGGTCAAGAAATTCCTTGTTGTTTTTTGTTCCAGTGATCTTGTCCAGAAGGAATTCCATGCTCTCGATTGTGCTGAGTGAGTGCAGGACCTTTCTGAGTATCCACATTCTCTGAAGCATCTTCTTCTCTACAAGCAGCTCTTCTTTACGTGTGCCTGAGGAATTGATATTTATAGTCGGGAAGATGCGCTTGTCAACGAGTTTTCTATCGAGGTGCAGTTCCATGTTTCCGGTTCCCTTGAACTCTTCAAATATGACATCGTCCATACGGCTGCCTGTATCAACAAGGGCTGTGGCCATGATAGTAAGACTGCCGCCTTCCTCGATATTACGGGCAGTTCCAAAGAATCTTTTTGGTTTCTGAAGTGCATTTGAGTCCAGTCCGCCTGAAAGTACTTTACCACTTGCGGGAATTACAGCATTGTAGGCCCTGGCAAGTCTAGTGATTGAGTCCAGCAAAATTATAACATTCTTACCAGTCTCAACCAGACGTTTTGAACGCTCTACAACCATTTCCGCAACCTGCAGATGTCTCTGAGGCGGTTCATCAAAGGTAGAGCTTATTATCTCTGCATTTACCTGTCTGCTCCAGTCAGTTACCTCTTCCGGTCTCTCATCAATCAGAAGAATTATCAGGTGCGCATCCGGGTGGTTTGTTGTTATTGCTTTTGCGATTGACTGCAGCAGCATGGTTTTACCGGTTCTTGGTGCCGCAACGATCATCCCACGCTGGCCCATACCGATCGGACTTACAAGTCCCATGATCCTTGTGCAGTACTCATCCTTGTCATATTCAAGGTCTATGGGTTCTGTAGGATAGTATGGAGTAAGGTTGTCAAATAGTGGTCTCTCAATGCTCTCGTCCGGCGGTTCATGATTGACTGCCTCAACTTTTAGAAGGGCGAAGTATCTTTCACTTTCCTTAGGAGGTCTGATCTGGCCTGTTACAAGGTCTCCGGTGCGAAGTGTAAACCGTCTTATTTGAGAGGGAGAGACATATATATCATCCGGCCCCGGCAGATAACTGTAATCAGGTGAACGGAGAAATCCAAAGCCGTCCGGCAGGATTTCTAACACGCCTTCCCCGAAAATAAGCCCCGTCTTTTCTGTCTGCGCCTGTAAAATAGCAAACATCAGTTCCTGTTTTCGCAGGCCTCGGGCACCCTCTACGTTGAGTTCCTTGGCCAGTTTGGCCAACTCATCCGGAGTTTTATCTTTAAGTTCCGAAATGTTCATACCATCTCCTTGCTTCTTACGTTTGTTCACCATGGAATTGTACCGTCCTATTTAGCGGGAATAAATAATTTTTGAAATATGTTGTGGAGGTTTTAACCTTTCATTGCAATAAAGATTGCAGGAAAAGCAGAGTAGTTAATTACGAATACTATATCAGATCTAAGATTTTTGTCAATACCTCCGTATGGCTACAGTATTAAGTATCTTTCTGTTATTAAGAAAGATACATTGCTACTGCAAGTAAGGCAAATATCCCCTCGGTGAATAGTTGCTTTAATAGTCTGTGAAAAAGTGGTTCTGCTTCCGGGGACTTTCAGTTGTATTTCTTTTTCGTATTCTCATCCGTATGTATTAGCAGGCGGACTTTACTTTCAATGTTATTATTTTATTTCAGTCAGCCTCGCTTGTCAAGGGGGTAAGCTGCTGAACATGATTGATTTTTTAAGGACACTTTGTAACAATATACAGCATGTCCAATCAGTCTGCAAGTGAGTATATAATGGTATTTATAACCGCGCCTAATGAGGGTGAGGCCGAGAAAATCTCATATGCCCTGCTTGAGGCAGGTCTTGCCGCATGTGTAAATATCGTCCGGAATATACGTTCAATATATCGGTGGCAGGGCAAGATTGAAGATGAGACTGAGATTCTTATGATCGCCAAGACTCAGAAATGCAGGTTTGGGGAGTTAGAGGAAATGGTGCGTCAGCTTCATAGTTATGAAGTTTCGGAAATTATTGCGGTCTCGATCGCGGAGGGTTCAGCGCCCTATCTTCAGTGGATCAAGGAGCACACAAATTTAGACACCGGAGGTATGACACGATGAGTGACAATGAATCAGAGGGCCTGGAGAAGGAACTGGACGGCTATAAAAAGAATATACTTGAGGTAAATAAGGGATGGCTTGAGTGGGAGAAGGACCTTATTTTTAATGTAAGGACTCAGATGGGTTATGAGATAGAATATGATGCCAAGATGCAGTGGGGATGTTCACCCACTGAAACCCTGCTGGCAAGTGTCGCCGGATGCATGGCTATAGATGTTTTTTATTTTCTTCAGAAGATGCGTGCAGAGATAACGGAGTTTAAGATAGATTACTCCGGTGTAAGGAAGGCCGATCCACCCCAGTATTACAAATCCATTGATCTGTTGATAAAAGTAAAGGGTGAGGGCCTTACCCCTAAAAAGCTTGACCGCGCCATAGCCCTGTCACATGATAAATACTGCTCTGTTTACAATGCACTGAGAAGTGATATTGACGTTAATGTCAGGTATGCCTTAAATGACGAAAATTCCTAGGGCGATATCAATTCGCTTTTCAGCCATGCTTTAAAGTCTTCTGTAAGGGTGTACATCCCTGAATTAGTCTCGGCTGACTGAGTATCGAGAACACCCTGGAAAAACTTTTCCGGGATGTCATAGATATAGCCTACTGTCTTGCAGATAATTGCTCTCAGCTGCATTATTACCAGCGCAGGCTTGTCATTTACATGGTCAACATACAACATATACCCGTAGGTGATATCTGCGGGATTGTCCTTGTCAACTGCACGAGGATCAATAAACATTGCAGGTGTAATATCCCACCGTATTTCATTGATTATATTGGGACTGTCTTTTAGTGTTTCAAATTTTATATTATCCATGGGGTCTATTATATACTGTTTTTATCATCTATGGATGATATCGGTGAAAAGCTGATATAATTCTTTGAATCGGCCCGCCTTTCTCCGGGAGTGGATGCTTCCCGCGCTGCAATAGAAAGCCGGTCTGCCTAATAATATCCTGATATAAAAAGGAGCTTTCATTATGGACTGCCTGTTCTGCAAAATTGTCAGAGGGGACATCCCCGTAAAAAAGGTGTATGAAGATGACAGGGTGCTTGCATTTGAGGATTTAAATCCGCAGGCCCCGGTGCATATTCTGGTAATACCCAAAAAGCATATCTCAACCTCGCTCGACGTAACTGCTCAGGATAATGAGACTATCGGGCTTATGCTGCAGGCGGCCAACCTGATTGCCAGAGAGAAAGGGGTTGCGGAAAAGGGGTTCAGGCTAGTCATAAACTGTAACTCGGATGCCGGGCAGACGGTCTTTCACATTCACCTTCATATGCTTGCTGGTCGTAAGATGCAGTGGCCGCCGGGCTAGTAACTAGTCCATATGCTGAATTAACAGGAGCTTTATGTGTCCGAAAAAAAAGATTATCGCGGGATACTGCTCAGGATGTTTGAGGCCGCTGAAAGGAAATTTGGTCAGCTGAACTGGTGGCCTGGAGATACCCCTCTTGAGATATCAGTGGGTGCGATTCTGACCCAGAACACAAACTGGGGTAATGTAGAAAAGGCCATAGCGGCATTGAAAAAAGCAGGGGTCATGAATGCGGCGGCCCTGCACGGGATGCCTGTGGAGAGACTTGCGGTTTTGATTCGCCCTGCAGGTTATTACAATATTAAGGCAGCACGTCTGAAAAATTTCCTTAAGTTTCTGCATGACAATTATGGCGGACAGCTTGAAAATATGAGAGAAAATAATCTACCTGTACTGCGCAGAGAACTGCTTAGTGTTAATGGAATAGGCCCTGAGACAGCTGATTCCATACTCCTTTATGCGCTTGAGAAACCGGTTTTTGTCATAGATGCCTATACCATGAGGATCTTAAAGAGGCACGGCCTGACATCTGAGGCTGGATCTTATCATGGACTACAGTCACTGTTTTATAACTGCCTAGAGCCGGATGTGAAGATTTTTAATCAGTTTCATGCCTTTTTCGTGATGCTCGGCAAGGAATATTGCCGCCCTAAGCCTCAGTGCGAAGGCTGCCCTCTAGTGGATTTGTCCGGTGCTCCGGCTCAGCCGGGCCGGGCATAGTTTTCCATGGGAAAGACTCGCCTTTACATATCACCCCCCGGGACCTCACAAAAAGCCAGTAATATATTTAAGGAGTTACTTTCGCGGATTAGCGGAAATGATTTTTCACGTGTACTTTATCTGGTGCCTGATATGCACGTGATGTCTGATGTGAAAGACCAGTTTCTGGAGTTTATGAAAGATGCCGGCAGAGGAGATGCATATATACCTTTTAAGTTAATCACGCCCGGCCGTCTCGCACTTGAACTGCATGATGATTATGCTTCTTCAAAGAGGGTTATCTCAGATGAGATAAGGACACTGATGCTCAGTGAGTATCTAGGGGATACCGGCATGGGTTACGCCCGGATACTGTCCGGGCTGCTTAGAAAAATCCGGTATTATGCAGCAGATGATCTGCTGGTAGTTCGGGATAAAATTGCAGAACTGATTATCGAGGATATGGCCCGTGAGAGAGCAATCGGCGCGATTGATCTGCTTTTGCGATATACGGAACAGCTTAGGGTTATGGGACTGATGGATACGGAAGATGTATTGCTAGAAAGCATTAGTCTTATTTCCGGGCATCTGGCACCTGAGATACTTATCATTGGCGGTTTTTATGATCCTGCCCCTCTGGAAATGAGGCTTATCAGCGCCTTGATAGCCAGGGCAGGCGCGGCGCTGATCATGTCTGAAGAAGGAACCGGTATTGAATATCATGTGCGTGAGTCCTTCAATGCGGATATCAGAAGGCTTGAGTCTGCGCAACGTGGTGCCAGTCCGTATTTTTATACATTTCCTTCCAGGGAGGAGGAAGTTGAGGGTATTGCCAGAGAGGTAAAGAGTCTTATTCTGCAGGGTGCTTTACCATGGAAGATAACTGTCTGCTTTCCAGTATCGCCTGCCTACACCTCGATGGTGCGAAGGGTGTTTGCGCGCTATAAACTACCTTGCAGCACAGGGGAGATGAATGCCGCTTCTGCCGGCATAATAGCCGCTTTAAAGGATCTGATAATCTGTGTGGAAGAGGATTACCCGAGAACCGCATTTTTGTCTTTATTGATTGCTCCGTGTTTCAATGCGATCTCTGCTGAAGTTAAGGACCATGCACTTAATTTTGCGTACAGGGCGGGTATTGTCAAGGGCCGGAAAGGCTGGCTTTCTGCACGGGAAATCATAATAAATACGGGAGCCGGGGAAGACCTCCGGGAACTGGAGATCCTGGATGCCTTTCAGAGGGAAACAGGGCTGTTGATAAAGATGATTGACGGGCTTAAGGCCACAAGAGATCTGAATTCTTTTATTGCTGCATTTGAGGAAACCCTTGGCCGCCTGGGTTTTTTCACCTGTCTGCGTGATATGGAAAGTGAAAAGCAGGGTGAGGGACTGACACAGGCTCTCGCACTAAAGCTGCTGGAGCTTCGCTCTATGGCGCATTATTATAATAATGATTTGCGCCGTTCTCAGACACCATGGTTTTACCTTAAAAACCTTCTCTCAGGCATTACGATAAACAGTGATTCCAGAGACGGGGTAAGGGTGCTGCCCTTTGAAGCCGCCGCCGGAATAGAGACAGATACCCTGTTTTTAGGCGGGCTGGTTGAAGGGGATCTGCCGTGCAGCCCTGAGATGGATCCGGTACTGCCGGAGTGGGTCAAGAAGAAGCTTGGACTGCCTAATGTAGATTTTTATATGGATCGGCAGAGGGCTTATTTTAAGCGACTCTTAAACCTTCCGGCAAGAGAGCCGTACCTGTCTTGTCCGGCTGCTGAGGGTGAGAAGGTGTTTTTGCCGTCACCATATCTTGACTGGGAGCAGGTCCGTCCGGCCCCGGAACTTGATATTTATACAGAGGAAGATGTTCTTGTCAGCATAGGCGCCTCTAAAAAAATGTCTGCGCCTCTTCAGGAGATGGGTAATGACGGGGTATCAGATATTAAAACACAGGAGCTGCTTACGCAAAGAATAAAAGGTATGGCGCGCGGGAGCCTTCGTGTTACGGATCTGGATTTTTACAGGAAATGTCCTCAGCGTTTTTATATTGAAAAAGTTTTAGGGCTTGAAGTTGAGCTCCCGCCGAAATTTGAGGTTGAGGCTAGATTGTGGGGCAGTCTGGCTCACACTGTCATGGAAAATACTTTTGCAAAGGGCGATGTAAAGATGAGTGCCCTTGAGGCCGGACTGAGCGCTGGCCTTGATAAAGCACTGCTGCGTTTTCCTCTCGGACACTTTTGGGAGCTCGTTGCCAGGGCCGTCTTCAGTAAGCTGGCACCTCTTATCATAGAGCGTGAGGCTGCCCTGAGGGAGGAAGGTTACAGTCCCTGTGCCGTGGAGCAGAAGGTGAAAACCGGTTTAAGTGAGATGCAGATTATCGGCAAGGTAGACCGTGCTGACCGTCTCGGGCAGGATGGCCGTAAAATTGTTGAACTGATTGATTACAAGACCGGGGCTGTAGATCGGGACAGTCTTCAGATCCCCCTTTATATTCATATGTGGAAAGAGCAGTTCGGGGAAGAAGTCAGCAGGGCGGGATATTATTCTTTAAAGGACGGTTCAGTTCAGTGGTATCCGAAAAAGGGCTCTATGGATGAATACGTTCAGGCGGCAATGCAAAAAGTGGACAAAGTTATTAGCGACATATTAAATGGCTATTTTCCTTCCGTGCCTGCCGGACCCGGGGAATGCAAATTTTGCTGTAATGCTTCGATTTGCAGGGTTGGGGCTGAATAATTATGAGTGATTATCTGGATACAGGCAAGAGCATAATGATTTCTGCGCCGGCCGGTTCAGGCAAGACCGAAAAGCTTGCGAGGCGTTATATCTCATTGCTTGGCAGCGGGGTTCCGGTGGAGAGAATCCTGGCGGTCACTTTTACGGATAAGGCAGCGGCAGAGATGAAGCAGCGCATTCTAAGGATTCTCGGTCGTGAGGATAAGGTTTTGTTTGCCAGTCTCAGAGAAAGGCTGCCAATGATGCGGGTTTGTACTATTCACTCTTTCTGCGGTTCATTGCTAAGGCGTTTTGCCTTTGATGCCACTGTCGATCCAGGGTATACAGTAAGCGATGCTGTTGAAGCGGAAATGATCTGGGAGGGGGTGCTCTATGATGTCCTGATGCAGGCAGAGTCTGATCCGCAGCAGAAAGTATTCTTTCAGCATATTCTGAGCGAAAAGGGCTTCCGGGGTCTGCATTATTTCAGAGACACCATGAATGGCCTGTATGCTAGAATGCCGTTCTCTCTGGAAGCAGGGCTATGTGAGATATCCGATGAGATCTCTGAATCTGATATTGAGGAGTTACGGTTATGGGAGGGAGTAAGCAGTACGCTTGACTGGTATGAGGGCTATATAACCGGCGCCTCCCCCGGTCTTACATCGACAATGGAGGGCATGTTTCTGACATCTGTGAAAGAACCCCGAAAAAGGGCGGTAGCAGAATTAAAGCATGTACCTGATTACGGTGCCTGGGCGGAACTTATGCACAGGTTTTGGCGTGATGCGCAAACTAAGGTAAACCGTGTAAGGGCCGCAGAGATGCTGGATATTTTCCATAAGTGTCTCTCACGCTACACGGCATTTAAAAAGTCACGGAGTATCCTGGATTTCAGTGACCTGGAATATCTGGCCTGCCGGATGCTGATGGATAACCCGGAGTGGGCCAATATTCTCTATGCCTTTGATGAAAACACAGACCATCTTCTGGTAGATGAGTTTCAGGATACGAACAGTTTCCAATGGGCCATTATAGACCGCCTTACCGAGGAGTGGAGGGCCGGGATGGGTTCTAAGCGGGAAGGGGGAATAAGGCCGACAGCTTTTTTTGTTGGAGATGTAAAGCAGTCAATATATTTCTTCCGTGGTGCCAATGTAGAGATATTTCACGGCGCCAGGGAGAAAATGGAAAAATGGCTCGCTGATGAATTTAACTACATTGAGGTAAAGGAAAATTACAGGAGCAGGCCGGCCATTATAGATTTTACGAACAGGGTTTTTTCCAGGATCATGAAGACCGGAGACAGCGGTGCCCCCTGGGAGTCCCGTTATACGGAGTTTGTGGCATGCAAGCCGGGTTCTGGTGAAGCCGGCAGTGTGGAAATTATTATTTTGCCTGAGGAGAAAATTCCTGTTGCAGAGGCAAAAAAGAATGAGGGAGATTTAATCGCACGCCGCATAAAAGGATTGGCCGGTACTCACATGGTAGCGGACAGCGCTTCTGGCAGACAACGGCCCTGTACATATTCTGATATTGCAATATTGCTGAGTAAGAGGACTCATTTAAGTGGATATGAGCAGGCTCTGAGGAAACATAATATCCCTTTTGTAGCGGTCAAGGGAGTCGGGTTTTATCAGGAGTATGAGATAGGTCTGCTGAGGTCACTGATTTATTTTTTGACCAATCCCTCTGATGATTACAGCTTATATGTACTATTGAAGGGGCCGTTTTTTGTGATGAGGGAGAAGACTGTTCTTGGTCTGGTAAATATTCAGGGTGGCTCTTTGTATGACAAGATATGCAGTGCGGATGGACTGGAGGCAGCCGGGATATTGCAAAAGTGGCGTGCCTGGCTGAAAACCAGATATCTCTCAGAGATTATCGGGACTGCAATGGTTGAGACAGGAGCCTGGCGTTATTTCCATACTCCTCAGCAGCGGGCTAATATAATAAAGTTCATAAGTATACTTGAGGGGCTTGAGTCAGATGGGAAGTCCATGATAATGATCAGGGATTTTCTTGAAAAAACGGAAAGCAAAAATCAGGAGCCCAAGGCTAATGTGAGCGTCAGGGGAATGGAGGCTGTAAAGATAATGACCGTGCATGCCTCTAAAGGCCTTGAGTTTCCTATAGTTATATTGCCGGGACTGGAGGAGGCGTTTTCGGCCAGGGCGGGCGAGAGTCTTGTATTTGAGCGGGAAGGCAGCTTTTTCTATAAGTATGAATCGGAAGCCTCGCTGAGAAAACTGGATGAGGATTATATATTACAGGCCGCACGGGAGATGGAGGAGCAGAAGAGGCTGTTTTATGTCGCGGCAACAAGGGCGGAAGAGGCGCTGGTCCTGGTCGGACGGTGGACTGAAAGGGACAATAATTGCATGGCATATCTAAGAAAGGGGCTTGGCCTTCAGCTTAATGATGGCGGGGTTACAGTGTCTGATGACTTTGAGGGTCTATCGATATTGAGTGAAGAAGATGTGGCAATGCTGTATAGTCACAGCACTGTATCCGGGGAATCTGCCCGGCCTGAAAAGACCATAGCCGTGCTTGCTTCTCCTGTATCAGTGCGCACACCCTGGGTCAGCGTGACGGCGGAACAGGAGATCACGAATGCACTCGACAGCGATTCCGGAGGGCTTGGTGATCTTATACATCGATTACTGGAAAAGGTCTCCCTGGGCTTGCTTCAGGAAAAGGATATTTTGTCAGACGCTGGTATTATGCTGGAATTAACGGGTTATTTTTCTGAGCTGAAAGAAAAGAAACTGTGTATCATTTCTAATGAGATTAAGGTGATGAAGGCAAGCGGTGCGTGGGAAGAAATAGTAGTACCGCGTAAAGATTCTTTTGCTGAGCTTCCATTTGTTCTGCGCAGCGGAAGCGTAGTATACAGCGGCAGAATAGACCGCGTGATACGCTCGGGAAGTACATACAATATTTATGATTATAAGACGTTTCCGGTGAACAAGGCAGATTTAAAAGAGGTAAGCAAGGCATATAGTGAACAGCTTCGGATATACAGGATGGCGGTTGAGAGACTCTTCGGTGTGTCCGGGGTGAAAACCTTTTTGGTCTTTACCGGCAGCGGAGATGTACTGGAGGTGAAATAGTGGGAAGACCGCTTGGGCAGCATTTTCTTTTTGATAAAAATATACTGAAAAAGATAATCAGGTATTCGGGAATAACAAAAAAAGATACGGTTGTTGAGATCGGGCCTGGACTCGGTCCGCTGACAGCCCTGCTTGCTGAAAGTGCGGGGAGGGTGGTGGCGCTGGAAAAGGACCGGAAGCTCATAGACCGGCTTTCTGAAAATCTTAAGGGGTATGACAATGTCGAGATCGTAAGCACGGATGCCCTGAAGTATCCATACGAAACACTTGGTGATAGTTTCAGGGTGGTTGCAAATATACCCTATTACATTACCACTCCGATAATCTTTAATCTGCTTGAATACCGGGCCTCGCTTAAAAGTATGACCCTGCTGATGCAGAAGGAGGTAGGGAGGCGAATTGTTGCAGTGCCGCCCGGCCGTGAGTACGGTGTACTCTCGATTTCTACGCAGCTATATACCCGTCCTGAGCTTAAGTTTACGGTCTCCAGGAAGGCCTTCTCTCCGCCGCCGGCAGTTGATTCTGCTGTTGTTCATTTCGATGTTTCGCCGGTGCCCTTGTATGATGTGGGGGATGCACAGTTGTTTCGCTCTATAGTGAAGGCCTGTTTTTCTCAGCGCAGAAAAACCATTCTCAATGGTCTGAAGGCCTTTGAGGGAATCAGGGAGGCACTGGATGCAGCTGGTATTGATCCTGTTGTCAGGCCGGAAACGCTCTCCATAGACAAGTTTGCAGATCTTGCCCGATGTCTGCGTAAGTAAATTTTTTTTACAGCCTCTCGAGAACACTTTTTGTGTATAATTGTCATAGCAAATTCAATGCCTGATTACTGTAAATATGTTTTACAGTAGGCGTTTTATGTCCCTGTAACCTACGCTTTTATTGGTTTTGCGAGATATATTTATGTGTAAATATCCTTTACAATCAAGCAGGAACCCCCTCTGTGTGCTGTTTTTGAAACTTTTTTAACACCCCCTAAAGTAAATTTCTTTTACAGCCGAAGAAGAGTTACTAAGAGCCTGAAAGCCGGAAAGGCCTCAAGGCAAATGAGATGAAATTAGGGAGGTAGTCCTGTGTATAATCGAATGGTTCGTGTACTTTCTTGTATGGCAGTTGTGCTGATACTGGCCGGTTATTTTTCATTCGCTTATGCAGAGTATGTGCCGGGTGAGGTTCTGGTTAAGTACAGGGACGGCAGCATGATATCTGAGAGTACGCTTTCCGAGGATGCCGGAATACAGCAGAAAAAGGATTTCCGTGCGATCCGGCTGCATCACATGGCGCTTCCGGAAAATATGTCAGTGCAAGAGGCAATAGCAATTTATCAGCAGGATCCCAATGTTGAGTATGCAGAGCCCAATTATATTGTTGAAATAAATACTATTCCGGATGATACTGATTTTACAGGTTTGTGGGGCATGCACAATGAAGGACAGACTGGGGGAGCAGTAGATGCGGATATTGATGCCCCTGAGGCCTGGGAACTTACTGTCGGATCCGAAGATGTCATTGTGGCGGTAGTTGATACAGGGGTGGTTTATACACATCCGGACCTTAGTGCAAATATATGGACGAATTCCGGAGAAACCAGCTGCGTCGATGGTATTGACAATGATGGTAACGGCTATATTGATGATTGTAATGGCTGGGATTTTGTCGGCAGTGATAATGATCCTACAGACTATAATGGACATGGCACGCATGTAGCCGGAACTATTGCTGCGGTAGGAAATAATGCAGACGGCGTTAGCGGTGTGATGTGGAGAGCAAAGATTATGCCTCTTAGATTCCTGGGTGTAAATGGCACAGGCACTACCGCAGATGCTGTATCAGCGATACTTTATGCCTCTGCCAATGGCGCTCATGTTATAAACAATAGCTGGGGCGGCGGTGGATATAGTCAGGCATTGAAGGATGCTATAGATGCATCAGATACGGTGGTGGTATGCGCTGCCGGCAATAGTGGCAGTAATGTTGAGAGCACTCCATTTTATCCCGCCAGTTACACGAGTTCCAATATTATCTCTGTTGCCGCTACAGACCACAATGATCAATTGGCTGCTTTTTCCAATTATGGCATTACGTCCGTAGATATAGCCGCCCCCGGCGCTGGTATATACAGCACTGTACCGGTAATTGGCTATGGGGCACCGGTTACTGTTTACAGTCAACAGAGTTTTGAGGGTGCCTCCGGTGAACTTCCGCTGCTGGGCTGGAACCGGGGCGGAGCAAATTCCTCCTGGTCAGTTACGAGCGGTACCGGTACAGATGGAAGTAACAGCCTTGAGGACAGTCCCGGGGCTGACTATAGTAACAGCACTGGCTCCTGGGCAGGTTATATGACCCCGATAACCTCGGTGAAGGACAATATATACACTCTAACATTCAGCTGGAAGGGTGAGCTGGAAAATTATTTTGATTATCTGGATATTAACTATTCTCTGGACGGAAGCTCCTGGGACTGGGTTGATTACCGTACGGGCAGCACCAGTGGAGATTTTGAGTCAGACTCCTCTGAGGATCTTACAAGCATTGCGGAGTCTTATGATGAATTTTATTTTGGCTTCGGTATTACTGCTGATAGCTCCGTAACCAGCGAGGGTGTGAGCATTGATGATATTGAATTAACTAGAACTCCTCTGCGGATTAGCAGTTACGGCTATTCAAGTTATAACGGGACATCCATGGCCGCTCCTCATGTGGCCGGGGTTGCAGGGCTTGTCAAGGCGCTGCATCCGGAATTTTCCAATCTGCAGATTCGGAGTGCGATAATAAACAGCGTAGATGTAAAAGCGGATCTGGTGGGAAGTATCGCAACCGGAGGCAGACTGAATGCCTATGGGGCCCTTGTTGAAACGAATATCGATGTTATCAGTGATGGCAGCGGTGACAGTGAAACTGTTGTAGTGCCGGGAAGCAACTCAGGTATAGTTGAGGCAGCAGCCGGCGGTGGCGGCGGCGGTGGCGGCTGTTTTATCGCAACTGCGGCATACGGAAGTTTTATGCACCCGTATGTCAGGGATCTCAGAGAGTTCAGGGATGATTATTTATTGAGCAATTATCCGGGCAGGCTTTTTGTATATATGTATTACAAGTACTCACCGCCTGTAGCGAATATTATAAAAGACAGCGAAGGCCTGCGGTTTGCATCAAGGATATTGCTGGCTCCAGTTGTTGCAGCAGTTACGATGCCTTACCATGTACTGACATTAATGCTTGCAGGGGGTTTCATCTATATGCTCCGCCGCCGCAGAGTCCGGTAGGGCGTTACCTTTAATCACAGACATACTCACGTTTGAATTGGCATACACTTTTTGCGTATATTAGGTGCTGCAGAATGATACTGCATTCATTTAATTAGTCCTGAATTGCGGGTGGCCAACATTCAAATGCTAGCCATATTACTTTATTACTTTTATGAACATAGATAAAAAATACGATATTCTTGTCATTGGTGCCGGACATGCCGGATGTGAAGCGGCCCTTGCCTCTGCACGCATGGGACTGAAGACGGCTATTTTTACTATAAATGCTGATAATATCGGGCAGATGTCCTGCAACCCCGCGATTGGAGGTCTTGCCAAAAGTCATCTGGTCAAAGAGATAGATGCACTGGGCGGTGAGATGGCCAGGATCACTGATAAGGCCGGCATACAGTTTAAGGTATTAAACCGTAGCAAGGGCCCGGCGGTCTGGGCTACTCGCGTGCAGGCTGACAGGGCTCTTTACCGCAGGCATATGAAGGACTCGCTTGAGCAGCAGGAGAGGCTTGATATTGTTTCGGAGAGCGTGGAGGAGATCCTGGTTGCGGATGGTCTGATAACTGGTATCAAAAGTTCACTTTGTCAGTACAGTGCCGAAGCGGTGATTATTGCAACCGGTACATTTTTAAATGGACTGATTCATATTGGAAGAAAGAGTAAGCCTGCTGGCAGGGCAGGTGAGCCGCCTTCGCTGAATCTCTCAAAAAGTCTTTCGGAAAAAGGTTTCCGCATCGGTCGATTAAAGACCGGAACTCCACCCAGGATAGCCAGAGATTCTATAGATTTTTCAGTGATGGAGGTGCAGGATGGTGAGGTTCCGCCTCCGCCAATGTCATTGTTTACGGATGAGATTGTAAACACCCAGCTTCCCTGCTATATGACTTTTACTAATGAGAATACGCACAGGATCATAAGGGATAATCTTGACTCCTCACCATTATACAGCGGAGTTATTAAGGGTATAGGTCCCAGATACTGCCCGTCCATCGAGGACAAGATAGTGAAATTTTCCGATAAGTCCCGTCATCAGGTATTTCTAGAGCCGGAGGGTATTGATAGTGATGAATACTACGTCAACGGCATATCCACAAGCATGCCTGAAGAGGTTCAGCTGCAGATGGTCAGGAGTATCAGCGGGCTTGAAAATGCAGTGATAAATAAACCCGGTTATGCGATTGAATATGATTTTGTCTATCCGACTCAGCTGCACCTGACGCTCGAGACAAAACTCGTTCAGGGGCTTTATCTGGCCGGGCAGATTAATGGGACCTCCGGATATGAAGAGGCCGCAGCTCAGGGCCTGCTTGCCGGTATAAATGCGGCGCTTAAGATTAAGAAAAAAGCCCCCTTTATCCTTGGCCGGGATGAGGCATATGCCGGAGTGCTTATAGATGATCTGGTTACAAAAGGGACGAGTGAGCCCTATCGTATGTTTACCTCCAGGGCAGAGTACAGGCTTCTGCTAAGGCAGGATAATGCAGATCTTCGTCTTCTGGAAAAAGGACACGGACTCGGTCTAATCAGCGATGAACAGTATGAGCAGTTTCTATCCAGAAAGGACGCAATATTCCGTGAGCTTTTGAGGATAAAAAAAGTTATGGTCAGGCCGGAGCAGATTAATCCTTTGCTTGATGCCAGGGGCGGCTCTATTATTAGTGAGAGCGCTGCTTTTTATAAGCTGCTGAAGCGGCCTGAATTATCTTATGCAGACATCGCTTCTGTGGTGAACACGGAGGAATTGGCGCCCGAGGTGATTAATCAGGTAGAGATACAGGCGAAATACAGCGGTTATGTCAGAAAGCAGGCAGAGCAGGCGGAAAAGTTCAGAAAGGTGGAGGACAGGATTATTCCTGAGGAAATTAATTACTCAGAAGTAAGCGGATTGTCCAGAGAGATCCTCGAAAAACTTCTGGAGGTCAGGCCTCTTAATATAGGTCAGGCTGGCAGGATTCCTGGTGTGACACCTGCGGCCGTATCTGCATTGATGATAGCTGTCAGCAGGATGAGTCGAGAAGAAAAGAAGTAAGCGCCAGATTTGTTAATAAAAAAAGCCGGCATTTTCTTGTTATTGGTCAAACAGAAAATGCCGGCTTCATATTATTTAATGCTCGTGTTTAAGCGGGAAATGTTCATGAACATTCTTTAGCCTTTCTTTGAAATCAAACTTGTACTTTGGATCAAGTTTTTCATTGAAAGGACTTTTGCCGCCGTGACATCGCAGGCAGATTGCTTCACTTTCAGAAGGAATCTGCAGCCCTGCAGCCTTTACATCAGCCAGTTTATGCTTTTTGTCTTTCTTCATTATCTTGGAATAATCGCTGCCTGCACCATGACATGATTCACACTGAACTCCCGCGAGTTTTGGAGTTGCCTCGATGCTGGTAAAGCCGGTGGCCTCGCCGTAGCCGGTTGTATGGCATTCAAGGCACTCAGGATCTGCGGTGTAATCCTTTGCAGGATCGAGCCCTGCCTTTGTCTTTTCCTCTGCTTTTATTCCGGGTTTCAGGTTTTCAAAGCTGTTAGCCATGGAAGTTTCATTCCATGACTTAAACTGCTTTATGTGACATGCCTTGCATTTTTTTGCTCCGATATAATCGGCATTAGCGTCTACGGCTGAAAAGTACAGCGATAAAATGAATACGGATACTGCAATTGATAATAATTTTTTCACCAATTCACCTCTTTAAGATAGATTTTTTTCTTAATTTACAATAGCAATTAATTGTGAATTATCTGTGAATAGCATATGGACAAGAAAAAAATGGCGGCGGAGGCAGGATTCGAACCCACAGCCTTGCGGCCAATGGTGTTCAAGGCCCGGCACTTCCTCCATGATCACCTAACCCGCTGATTCCTTTATGTTTTAAAAATTTGGCTTTTCTCTTGCATCATCTGGTGTCGGCTTAAATTAGAAAAAAATGTCTGCAGACATTTTATATGTTAAAAAGATGTGCTTTAGCCAATATATACAACGGCTATTATATTATCATGAAAGATGAAATATTTACAATCGATTGCGCCCTTCCCGCTGCCTGCTGCAGTGTACTGTCCTTAAGAGGGAGTGCGTAAATCTTTTATCTCGGCAGCGAACTCAGCATTGACCGCTGTCCCTGCGTCAACGGCCTCTTCGTGCCGGGCCGGCTTGATGTGTTCGCCCGGGCTGCCGCAGTAAATACAGCAATTATTCTCAAAAATTTTTTTCCTCAGTTCATCAGAAAAGCCGGACGCAAGGACCCCGGCGGGCAGCGCAAACATCGCTATCCCGAGCATCGCTATAAATGCACCGACAATTTTTCCGGTAATGGTAATCGGATAGATATCGCCGTAGCCGACAGTGGTCAGGGTGGCGACTCCCCACCACATTGCCGCCGGAATACTCGAAAAAGCCTCCGGCTGGGACTCGTGTTCAAGAAAGTAAATGAGGCTTGATGAGATAATCAGAAGCATAAACAGGATAAAGGCGTTTACTGCCAGCCCCTCTTTTTTTGCTCTAAGTACATTGTTAAGCGTTTTAAAAGACTCAGAATAACGGCCGAGTTTAAACAGACGGAAAAGTCTGAACAGCCTTACAGCCCTGAGTATCCTTCCGTCAAGGTCCGCAAACAGCAGGAAGAAGGGAACTATAGCCAGCAGGTCTATTATGGCCATGGGTGTAACCATAAACCTCAGTCTTCCTATAACAGGCCTGCTGAACTTCTCGTGCACTGTGCAGGACCATACTCTCAGGATATATTCTATGATGAAGACGGCTATGGATATAGTGTCAAGAATTATAAACAGGTGATAGTATTCAGCGTGAATGCTCTGAACCGTCTCGAGTATTACGCAGACGACATTTATAGCGATAAGAGTGACGATGAATATGTCAAATATCCGGCTCGGAAAATCATTGTCCGAGGACTTATCCAGTATTTCGTTTACTCTCTTTTTGATTTTGTTCTTATTCATATTTTCATATATACAGACACGGTCAATGGCCTGTATAAATATATCGAGTCAGTTTGCGATTAACTTTAATGCTCCCTGCGTTCATCCCCATGCAAGATTGCTCAAATATCACTGGACTTCCCCCGCTTTTGTAGACACTCACCCGGTTGCATTTTCAGCTAATTCGTAGTCCTGCGGGCTGATGTACCCGAGATAGCTGTGACGCCTCTTTGAATTAAAGAACATTTCGATATAATCGAAGATGTCACTCTTTGCTTCATCACGGGTATCGTAGATCCTCCAGGCGGGATGATCTAATTTTGCATGATCTCAGGACATAAAGCCCGATCTGCCTTTGACCGCTGCACTATAGTTAATGAAGAAAATTTTAAGAATCCATCGGGAAAGGTTTTTAAGCGCCTTGAAGGCAGAAGAAAAAAATGGCGGAGGAGGTAGGATTCGAACCCACGGATCTTTCGATCAACGGTTTTCAAGACCGCCGCCATCGACCACTCGGCCACTCCTCCGTAATTTTTTCTTATTTTACAGTTACATGATAAAACTGTGTATCTATATAACTACTTTTTTACTATTCTGTCAATGCCCATAAAATGTCTGAGGGCCTCGGGTATTATAACAGAACCGTCTTCTTGTTGGAAGTTCTCAAGTATGGCAGCTACAGTACGTCCTATTGCAAGGCCTGAACCGTTAAGTGTATGCACAAATTCAGTACCTTTCTTGCCCTGTCTTTTAAATCGTATAGAGGCCCTGCGCGCCTGGAAGTCCTCGAAATTTGAACATGATGAGATCTCCCTGTACTTGCCCTGCGCGGGAAACCATACTTCAAGGTCATAGGTCTTGGCCGCTGAAAAACCTGTATCCCCCGTGCAGAGACTGACTACCCTGTAGCAAAGTCCGAGTCTTTTTAAGACCTCTTCCGCGTTTGCCGTTAGCGCCTCAAGCTCATTGTAAGAGTCCTCGGGTCTGACAAATTTCACCAGTTCAACCTTATTAAACTGGTGCTGCCTTATTAATCCCCGCGTGTCCTTGCCGTATGAGCCGGCCTCCCGCCTGAAGCAGGGGGTGTATGCTGCATAATATATTGGAAGATTCTCTTCCAGAAGTATTTCATCCCGGTGCATATTGGTGACAGGTACTTCCGCAGTTGGTATTAAAAGTAAGCCTTTTGAGTCTTCCTCAAGTTTAAACAGGTCATCTTCAAATTTGGGAAGCTGTCCTGTTCCGGTCATAGATTCTCTGTTTACAAGAACCGGGGGCAGTATCTCTGTGTATCCGTTTTCTTTTGTGTGAAGGTTGAGCATGAAGTTTATAAGGGCACGCTCAAGCCTGGCCCCTGCTCCTTTGCTTATTACAAACCGTGCTCCGGAGATCTTGCCTGCCCGCTCAAAATCCAGGATATCCAGATCTTCTCCTATGTCCCAGTGGTTTTTGGGCTCGAAAGAAAATTCGGGTTTACTGCCCCACACCCTGATTTCTGTATTGTCGGATTCATCCCGCCCCTCTTTTACCGATTCATGTGTAATGTTTGGAAACATCAGGAGCAGCTGCATTGCCTTAGCCTCAAGGTCTCTGAGGGTGTTTTCCTGCGCCGAGATCTCATCAGACACGGCCTTTGCCTGTGTGAGTGCCTCTTCAGCGTCCTTACCCTCTTTTTTCAGTTTCCCGATTTCCTGAGAAAGGCTGTTACGGGTCTGCCTATTGTTTTCGACGATTTGCAGGATATCTCTGCGTTCGTTTTCGAGCTTTAAAAGTCTCTCGAGCAGTTCAGTATTTTCGCCCCTTTTTTTCAGGGCGGCAACGATTATTTCAGTTTGGTCTCTTACTGTTTTTATATCAAGCATGGTTACCTGTCTTTCATATAGATTCCGAATTATTGCGATTTAGACATGTACTAAGGTAAGAGAAAATATTCTAAAAATCAATAGCGTGATAAAAAAAGCAGGCATTGCCTATGCATTTAGGTGTTTTTATAGTAATATGAATAATTATGACTCAAACCATTAAAAAACTATTTCAGGCAATTATCCTGCTGTTTCTTTTAATCCCTGCTGTGTCTAATGCCTTTACCGTAACTTACCAGCCAGCAGAGCCGAGGCAGGGGGATGTACTCTTTGTGAAAATTGTTACTGAAAATGCCGGTTCTGCCGAGGCTGAGTTTCAGGGTAAAAAATATAGTTTCGGAAGGGTTGATCAGAAGCACCTGATTGCGCTGCTGCCGATTGATATTTATACATCGGCCAAAGAATATGATCTTCAAGTGGTTCATAACGGGGCTAAGAGTGTTGTAAATATAAAGGTGCATGCCCGCGAGTTTGATACTATTGAACTGACCCTGCCTGAGGGCAAGGTTGATCTGAGCCCTGATAGTCATAAACGTGCAGCTAAGGAATCGGTGATGCTGAAGAAGGTATGGGAAAGCGAGTCTGAAAGGACCTGGAACACCAGGTTTGAAAGGCCGATTAATACTGAGATTTCCACGCATTTCGGTACAAAACGCATTATGAATAAAAAGAGAACCAGTGTTCACAGGGGTATGGATTTTCGCGGAAAAACGGGAACCCCTGTTCAGGCCATTAATAACGGGACGGTTATTTTGACTGACGATCTTTTTTTCGGCGGCAATACAGTGGTACTAGATCATGGTATGGGACTGTACTCAGTTTATATGCATCTTTCCAAGTTTACCGTAACCAGCGGGGATATCATTAATAAAGGTCAGGAAATCGGTCTTATCGGAAATTCCGGGCGGGCTACAGGGCCTCATCTGCATCTAAGCGTAAAGCTGCACGGCACCAGTGTTGATCCTCTGTCTCTTATTGATCTTGACCTCTAATTTTTTTCATATCCCCTGACGGATATCTTTTGGATAGTAAATGAAAATATGGATTTATATTTAATAATTATTATTGCGGGCTATTGCCTTGTCTCAGGATTCGGATACTGGCTTGATTACCTGAATCTTGTTCACCTGGGTAAATTCGGGGCTGTTATCCCTGAAGAGTTCGAGGGGCATATTGATCAGGATCTGCTCGTAAAAACCAGTGCCTATAACATCGAAAACGCGCGGTTTGGTTTTGTATCATCCATATTTAACAATGCAGCGGTGCTTACGTTTATGCTGGTGCTGCTCAATATATACAATAACTGGATCAAATCCTTAGACCTTTTCTTTATAGCATCGGGCATAGTTTTTTTTCTGCTAATGACATATGCGGAAACTTTAATCTCAATGCCGTTTAGCCTGTATCACACGTTTAGAATAGAGAACCGGTATGGTTTTAATACTATGACTTTCAGGCTCTGGATTATTGATGCCTTAAAATCATTGGCGGTTTCCACCATTCTTCTGGCACTTTTAGTATCTGCAGGTCTGTATATTATTCAGAAGAGTCCGGATCTTTGGTGGTTATGGCTTTGGAGCTTTTTTCTGTTTTTCAGCATCGTTATGATGTATGTAGCTCCATATGTTATTGAGCCTCTTTTTCACAAGTTCAGCCCGATCGGCGATGAATCGCTTGAGTCTGATATCAGGGGGC
Source organism: Nitrospira sp. (assembly GCA_016784355.1). Lineage (GTDB taxonomy): Bacteria > Nitrospirota > Thermodesulfovibrionia > UBA6902 > UBA6902 > JACNKH01. The sequence goes on from JADHUV010000009.1 coordinate 71,597, forward strand.
TTATGGAGAAGGCAGGGATTAAGGTGAGTCGGGTGTTTAAGGTAGATGCCTCCCGCCGGACGCGACATACCAATGCTTATTTCACCGGTATTGGAAGGGTGAAGCGTATTGTTTTGTATGATACGCTGCTTGAGACTATGGACAGGGAGGAGATCCTGGCAGTTTTGGCCCATGAGGCAGGTCACTGGAAGAAGAAACATCTGCTGAAGCACCTTGTTACAAGTGAGGTGTTCGCACTGGTGATTTTGTATATTGCCTGGCACGTGCTGAAGAATGATATGCTGTCCGGTATTTTTCATTTGACAAACGGGACCTTTTTTTCCGAGGCAGTGCTTCTGGGTTTTGTGGCCTCCATACTCGCCTTTCCTCTGGGGCCGGTATTTAATTATATTTCGAGGAGGCATGAAGAAGAGGCGGATAGATATTCGTATGAAATGACGGGCAGCGGTGAGGGGATGACAGGCGCATTGGTAAAGCTGTCTACGGATAATCTTTCAAATCTTCATCCTCATCCACTGTATGCGCTTTTCCACTATTCTCACCCTCCAGTTCTTCAGAGGATCAGAGCAATAAAGGGGTTTAGCCGGGCGGACTCTCCGGATTAAGATTGTAATTAGAATATCGTTTTGTTATATTTCTGAAGATGACGAACTGGATACTGCAATCAAATGTTCATACTTTTGATGGAAAAGTCCTGCTGACAGCGGGTACTGAACTGACAGATTCCGTGTTTCAGGAAGTTATCAGGTCCAATTCTGATGCTCCCTATAAAAGTTATAACCTGCTTCAGTATAGTGGGATAAAAAAAGATCTCCTGGAATATATGGCAACCCCCCCGTATGACCGGATATTTGATGTAGGGGATAAATATGCAGAATTTATACAGATCGTGGAAAGCATATCTTTGATAGAACCGGTCCTGCAGTCTCTGGATTTTTTGAAGGTCCATGATCCGTATACTTACAGACATACACTTACGGTATTCGCCCTTTCCTCTCTTGCCGCTTTATACCTTATAGATGATTTTCATGAACGTGTAAGAGAGGCATCGTCAAGTCCATCGCATGATATAGGAAAGATGTGTGTGTCACAAGTTATCTTACAGAAAAGCACACCTATGACAATGAAAGAAAGAGATATACTTGTTCAACATACTATTGCCGGTTATGTGATTATGAGTTATTACTACAGGGATCTTAATAAGTTGTCTGCGAAAGTCGCCAGGTATCATCATGAGCGCAGAGACGGATCTGGTTATCCGAACGGTTTGAACCTTTCAGATCCTTTGATAGAAATTGTTGCTGCATGTGATATGTATGATGCCCTTATATCGGACAGACCTTACAGGCCCGTATCGTTTGATAACAGGACCGCCCTTGAAATCCTGACGGAGATGTCCGATGCTGATGAGATCAGCGTTGATATTGTAAAAGTGCTGTGTTCATTTAACCGTCAGAATAAGCCTCACTATAAAGACTGTACTATTTCAAAAGAAAAAAGGGGCGCCCCGCCCGCTGGAAATAACTACGGCCTTATCGATGAATCTGAAGATGGGCAAGGGAGTTCTGTTTAGTAATTCGCTCGGATTGTTCCGTCTTTTGAGAGTCCTGTCAGTCAGAAGTTTTTGACATCTCGATATTAATTATAGTTAAATAAAAAGTTCCTGAAGCCGTTTAATATTTGGTTCGGGAATTACAATGCACGAATGTGCACGCAGAGCATAACTGCCTGTGATAATTAAAATGATAATACACTCGGGAGATAATCATGGCAAAACTCAGTCACAAAAAATCAAAGGCATGTTTTCAGCAGGCAAAGCGTATTATCCCGGGGGGCGTAAACAGTCCGGTACGGGCATTTAAAGCTGTTGGCGGCAACCCTCTTTTTATTGATTCTGCCAAAGGCTCTAAAATATATGATGTTGATGGAAATGAGTACATTGATTATGTCCTTTCCTGGGGGCCTATGATTCTCGGACACGCCCATCCGAAAGTGACGAAGGCAATTCAGAAGGCCGCGGAGAAAGGTACCAGTTATGGTGCTCCGACCCCGCTTGAGACCGAGCTTGCATTGATGATCCGCAAGGCTTATCCCTCGATGGAGGTTGTAAGGATGGTCAATTCAGGTACAGAGGCTACTATGAGTGCGATCCGTGCGGCACGCGGATATACCGGTCGGGATAAGATTGTAAAGTTTGAGGGCTGTTATCATGGCCATGCGGACGGTCTTCTTGTAAAGGCGGGTTCGGGCATGGCAACATTCGGGGTTCCTACGAGTCCGGGAGTTCCGAAAGATTATGCCCGTAACACCATCACGCTTCCTTACAATGATCTTAAGGGATTTAAGCAGATCTGCGAAAAGGCGGGTAAAGATATCGCCTGTGTAATATTGGAGCCTGTTGTTGGAAACAGCGGCTGTATCCTGCCTAAACCCGGTTATCTTGAGGGCATAAGAAAGCTGACTGAGAAACATGGAATAGTACTGATATTTGATGAGGTGATGACCGGTTTCAGGGTCTCCTACGGCGGGGCTCAGAAGGCCTTTAAGATTAAGCCGGATATGACTTGCCTTGGCAAGGTTATTGGTGGCGGACTGCCTGTTGGAGCGTATGGCGGCAAGAAAGAGATCATGAGAAATATTTCTCCTGATGGTCCTGTCTATCAGGCCGGTACACTCTCCGGTAATCCGCTTGCGATGACTGCCGGAATCGAGACGCTTAAGATACTGTCTAAGCCTGAGACCTATAAAAAAATAGTGCAAAAGGCAGAGGCGCTTGAAGAGGCGCTGAAGGATGCTGCAAAACGTGCCGGGGTCAAGACTAAATTTTACAGGGCAGGGACCATGTTCTGCACTTACTTTACGGATAAGGAAATATACAACTTTCAAGATGCCGCTGCGACCGACACAGCCGCCTTTAGCAGATTCTTTATGTCTATGATGGAAAAAGGGATAAACCTTGCCCCTTCCGCTTATGAGGCGGGCTTTATGTCCTTAGCACATACCAGTGCAGATATTAATAAGACTGCGAAAGCTGCTTATCAGTCGTTTAAGGAAATATTTTAGTAAGCTGCAGAGTGTGAGGAATAATCTCAGGCAGGTTCAAGGTTAAAGCTTTGCTGGAATATCGTGATCTCTATTAGTATTGAGTGAGATCTCAATTACTTACAGACATTCTCAGATTCAGACTCTCTTGCAGGTTCCCCGTACCCTGGACCGCAATTGAGGACTGTCCTTCAGGGCTGAACACAAAATTAAGGAAGTCTTTCACTTGCTCACAGCCTCCTTCGGGTGATAATGTACAGGGGCCTGTAGGGATTTCTGAGATCCCGAGTCTGGAGATGTTTGCGGCAACTGCTTTTTTAACCGGTCTATTTAATCATGCCTGCATGTCCCTCGGGTGTAATTATCATAAAGTCAGTATAGTGTAGTTTTTTCAAATCTTTCCCTCCCATTATAATTTCATAGATTTTTTGCAGGGCTTTTAAAGATTCTCTTTGTGAGAGCAGAATAAACATCCTGAAGGCAATAATAAACGATAAAGTTTTTTGTTTAAATGCCGAGATTAAAGAACGTTATAACGTATTAATGGAAGATTATGAAGCTGTGGTCAAATAAAATAAAGATATCTCATATGGTTACAGGCTTTGCTGCGGTATCTCTTGCGGTAATATTCATACTTGCCGTCTCAATTATCAGGCAGGGGACTGATAATGTTGATATTATGCGGGTCAATTATTATGAGCATGTAAAACCGCTTGGAGAGTTACGTCGCATGCAGTCAGTATTACGGGAGTTTGAGTTTCGTATGTCTGGTGTCATGGCTGATATTGTCGCACCGATCGGGGCAGCTGAGCATCTTAAACTTTCTGTGATAGAGCTCGAGACGATATGGCAAAGGGTCAAAGATCACCTGCCGGTTCATACCGGCGACAATGTGGCTAAGTTTTCTTTAGGGCTCAGCCGCTTCAGGAGTATGGCCATTGACCTGCAGGAAAGTTATTTTAATGAGGACATTGACGGAGTAAGAGTCATGAGCGACCGGTGGCTGGAACTTAAACCTGCAGTATTTAAGGAACTGGATTATATAGCAAGTGAGATGGCCATAGATCTTGAAAAGAATTTTAATTACCATCAGATGCATATGGAAGATACTAATATCTATGCAATTGCCGGGCTGATTGTAATTGGTATTATATTCCCGATTGCTGCGGTCTTTATGATTAAATCAATTCAGGTCAGGATGACGACTCAGACATGGCTGGCGACCGGTCAGGCCGGGTTGAGCGAAAAAATGCGCGGAGAGCAGGAACTTTTAGCGTTGACTCAGAATATTATCAGCTATCTTGTTACCTATCTTGAGTCGCAGATAGGAGCGTTGTATCTCGTGAATGACAGCGGACAGTTATTCTATTGCTGCGGCTATGGCTATGAAAAGGCGGAGGGTACGGCCCGTGTTTTTGAGCTCGGAGAAGGACTGGTCGGTCAGGCTGCTCAGGAGAAGAAAATCCTGATTGTTGAGGATGTGCCGGAGCATTACGTAAAGGTTCGCTCGGCAACCGGTGAGGCCAGACCGGCAGTTATTGCCGTTGTGCCTTTGATTTATGAAGGAAAGGTCATGGGGATTATCGAGATTGCATCGCTTCACAGGATGAAGCCTCTGCACAGGGAGTATTTAGAGCGCTCTCTCGGGAGTATCGCGCTTGCACTGCATACTGCGATGGCGAGGCTTAAGATTGATGATCTGCTTGAAAGAACTCAGCTGCAGAAAGCTGACCTTAACATACAGCAGGAGGAACTGCAGCAGATCAATGAAGAGCTGGAGCAGCAGTCAGTGGCGCTTGAGAAGAAGAAAAATGAGCTCGAGGAAAAAAATATTGCCCTTGAGAAGGGGAATCAGGAAATTGAGAAAAAGGCAGCGGAGCTGGAGCAGTCCAATGTGTATAAATCGCAGTTCCTTGCCAATATGTCCCATGAACTTAGAACCCCGCTTAACAGCATGCTCATCCTGTCAAGGCTGCTGGCTGACAACAAAGAGGGCCGTCTCAGCGAAAAACAGGTTGAATATGCCTCTACTATCAATGGTGCCGGGACAGATCTGCTTTCACTGATCAGCGATATACTGGATCTTTCAAAGGTTGAGGCTGGTAAGATGGAGGTGCAGCATGATACCGTGATCCTGCACGATTTCGCATCGAATATTGAGCGCAGTTTCAGGCATATCGCAGAAAACAAAAAACTATCCATGAGTCTCGATATTGAAGAAGGTCTGCCCGAAGCAATATATACGGACCGTCAGCGGCTTGATCAGATCGTACGGAATTTTCTTTCAAATGCCTTTAAGTTTACGGGTGAAGGGGGCATAGAAATAGGTATTGGGAGGCCTGCGCCAGGTACTCATATGACACGGAGCGGGCTGAGTAAGTCCAGTACGGTAGCAATCTCTGTTTCTGATACCGGCACTGGTGTGCCTGAAGATAAAAGGGACTTGATATTTGAGGCCTTTCAGCAGGCCGATGGTTCAACCGGCAGGCAGTTCGGCGGGACCGGTCTCGGACTTACTATATCCCGTGACCTGGCAAGCCTGCTTGGCGGGGAGATACAGCTTAAGGCGAATGGGGAAAAAGGCAGCAGGTTTACTCTGTATCTTCCTGAACGGCATGAGGATTTCGATGATTCATATCTCTCGCTTTCGGGGGGAGATGCAGGTATAAATATAAATGCCCCGGAGACCGTGCATATTGAAGATATCAGGGATGACAGGCTGGCCGTTCTTAATACAGAGAAAACCGTTTTAATAATTGAGGATGATCCGAAATTTGCGAAGATCCTGTTTGATATGACGGTAGAACGCGGGTTTAAGGGTATTATAGCGGGTGATGGAGAGGCAGGGCTTCATATGGCTGATTATCTCCGGCCTGACGCAATCATTCTTGATATCGGACTGCCTAAAATTGACGGCCTGGAGGTCATGGCCAGACTTAAGAAAAATAGAGCAATAGCGAATGTTCCTATTCATGTGATCTCTGCATACCATAGAAGTATTGAGGCGCTTAAGAGCGGGGCAATAGGATTTATGCAGAAGCCTGTCAGCGTTGAACAGCTGGAAGGCCTTTTTGACAATATTGGCCATAGCGGCCCCGGGATCAGTAAGCGCATATTGATTGTCGAAGACGACACCGCGCTTCTTGGCGCTATGGAAGCACTGCTTGCTAATGACGGAATTGAAACCAGCTGTGCAAGGACGGCTCGGGAGGCGCTATCACTGCTGAGGGCAGAGGTTTTTGACTGTACTATTATTGATCTCGGCCTTCCGGATGCTTCGGGACTTGAGTTGATTCAGATGATGCGCAGGGACAGGGATATTCCGCATACCCCGGTTATTATTAACACTGGACAGGATATTTCGGAAGATGAAGAAGTCAGATTGCGGGAAGTGGCTGAAAGCGTGATAATCAAAGGGCTGAAATCAGTAGAGAGGCTTCAGGATGAGGTTTCTCTGTTTTTGTATGGAATACGGGCGGAAGATTCAGGCGTAAAGCAGCATAGGTCTGGCGGGCCTGATGAACATGAAGACTATCTTTCAGGGAAAAAGGTACTGATAGTGGATGATGATATGCGGAATATCTTTGCGCTTATCAGTATTTTAGAGAGTGTGGGAATCGAGCCTATTGCAGCTAAGAATGGACAGGAAGCTCTCGACTGCCTTAATGAAAACCCTTCTACGGATATTGTCCTTATGGACCTGATGATGCCGGTTATGGACGGCTACACAGCTATTCGCGAGATCCGGAAGCAGCCGAGATTTAAGAAGCTTCCTGTCATTGCGGTAACCGCAAAGGCGATGAGAGGAGACCGCGCTGAGTGTATTGAGGCCGGGGCGGACGATTATCTGCCGAAGCCTATTGATGTCGATAAGCTGCTTTCGCTGGTGAGAGTATGGGTATGCAGATAAATATCATGGGTGATACGGAGGATCTGGAATTAATCGCTCTGATTGAGGCGGTTAATGATAGGTACAGTTATGATTTCAAGGATTATTCCCGAGTTTTTATTAAAAGAATGGTTCATAAAATTATGGATATCAAAGGCATGAAATCCATCAGGGAACTGAAAAAAGGGATTTATGAAGATCGAGGCTTGTTTGAGCTGCTGTTTAGTGCTATAGCAGTAAATACTACAGAAATGTTCCGGGACCCCGGTTTTTTTCGGACAGTTCGTGAGGAAATAATCCCTTACCTGAAAACATATCCCTTCAGTCGGATCTGGCATGCCGGCTGTTCAACCGGAGAGGAAGTATACTCCCTGGCGATTCTTTTGAAAGAAGAGGGGCTTCAGGACAGGGTTCGAATATACGCAACTGACTATAGCGATGCAAATGTCAGGCAGGCAAAAGAAGGAGTATTTCCGCTGAGGAAATTGAAGCAGTACACGGAGAATTACCGGAAGTCCGGCGGTCTTGAGGAATTTTCAGATTATTATATTTCTGACAGCAGGAATATAATGATGCTGCGGGAGCTGCGTGAGAATATAGTCTTTGCCAGGCATAACATGGTAACAGACGCTGTGTTTGGAGAGATGCACGTTATTTTCTGCAGGAATCTGATGATATATTTTGATGCAGCACTGCAGCGAAAAACAGTCAGGATGCTTAATGCCGGGCTTACTCGAAAGGGCTTTCTCTGTCTTGGCTCAAGGGAGTCCTCTATTGATGATGTCAGTGGGTTTGAAGAGTTGAAAAAGGGCACTAAGATTTACAGGAAAACTCATGATCTTGATACTGAGCAGGATTTTGTATGCAGGGGTGATAAAGGCACGTCTGCGCTTCATTGCAGCAGCGGTAAGAATGCCGGGTCCTGGAAATATGACGTGGTTGTCATAGGTGTTTCAGCCGGCGGAGTAAAGGCACTGAAAACAATTCTTTCCGGACTTTCAGAGGGCTTTCGTCTTCCAGTTATTATTGTGCTGCACCAGGATCCGAGATCTGAGAGCAGACTTGTGGAGATCCTTGACCGCGATTGTTTGTTGAGGGTAAAGGAAGCCGAGGATAATGAGAAAATATCCGGCGGTACGGTCTATATTGCTCCGCCGGATTACCACCTTCTGGTGGAGCGGGGCGGTGTTCTTTCTCTCACACAGTATGAAAAAGTGAGTTATGCCCGGCCTTCAATAGACGTATTGTTTGAGAGTGCCTCGGAGGAATACCGGCAAAGGCTTATCGGCGTTATTTTAACAGGAGCGACTGAAGACGGGACCTTGGGTATCAGGCGGGTAAAGGAAGCGGGCGGAGCAGCTGTTGTACAGGACCCTGAAAGTGCACAGCTAGGGATAATGCCGAGGTCTGCAGCAGCACATGTAAACATTGACCACATACTTAGGCTGGAAGAAATTGCATTTCAGCTTGATCTGTATGCGGCAGAGGCACTGCCTGTTCATAGGCCGCAGGAGGGATCATCTCTGGAGAGAAATCATGGGTAAGAGTGAGGTCGTAAGTATATTGCTTGTTGATGACAGGCCTGAAAATCTTTTAGCGCTTGAGGCTCTGCTGGAGGCGCCGGACATAAATCTGGTCAGGGCCCAGTCGGGCAATGAGGCGCTGGAGCGTATTTTAGAGCATGAATTTGCTCTTATACTACTTGATGTTCAGATGCCTGAAATGGATGGGTTCGAGATAGCGGAGATCATACGCAGTGTCGAAAGAACAAAGCATATCCCTATAATTTTTGTTACCGCAATCAGCAAGGAAGAGCAGCATATATTCAGGGGGTATGAGGTAGGGGCGGTGGACTATCTGTTTAAGCCTCTGGAACCAGTGATTCTGCAAAGTAAGGTTCGGGTATTTCTTGAATTGTACCGCAATAATTCGGAACTGATAAAAGCCAATGATGTGATAGCAGAAAAAAACAGGCAGATAGAGCTGGAGAGGGAAAGTCTTCAGCAGGCCATATCAAATATTACGGGCCTTATTCAAAATGTAGCAAATGAATCTGACATGAGTATCCGGTTTCCCAATCCCTGTCTTGTTAAATGCCATGAGGTAAAGCATTGTGAAGCAGATGACTGCCGCTGTTTTGGAAAGGATGCAATGAGGTGCTGGCTGATTTCCGGAGCATACTGCGACAGCAAGGTACAGGGGAAATTTGCCGCGAAGCACGGAGACTGCTCTATGTGTGAGGTGTACAAAGCAGCCACTGCTGATCCGATCTATCACATAGGAGAGCAGTTTAATAAT
>JADHUV010000046.1 GCA_016784355.1 Nitrospira sp.
GACTTAATTGTTTCGTCTGGCATATTACAGCATTGTGGATAAAGTGGGGAATTACTCTGAAACTAACTGGGTAATTCTTTTGATTCCAACTGGGGAATTAATTTGAAACTACCTGGGGATTTGTGCTGGAACTCGACAAGCACAGGCAGGATCTGTGTTTATCTGAAAATATTGCAATTAAATTGTTAAACCAGCGTCTTAATGACGATATCAACACAAAAGGAGACCGTAAAATGAAAAGAATCGTAATTTTAGCAGTAGCAGCACTCTTAACACTCGGCATGGTCGGTGTTTCTTCAGCAACAATATCTGATCCTAACTCGCCGCATAACTTCGTAGGTGAAATCTGGAACGGTACTGGTCAGATCTGTAAAGTATGTCACATTCCTCACCCAATGGGTCTTACAAGATGGAACATCGGTGATTCAATGGACGGATCAGGTCAGCCTACTGGCCTTCTGTGGAACAGAGATGTAACTACTTCAACCTTTGCTATGTATTCAAGTGCCACCCTTACCCCTGGTGCTATCAATGCTGCGCCATCAGGAATTTCCAAGCTTTGCCTTTCCTGCCATGACGGTACTGTTGCTTTAGGCGCTTTCGGTGGTGGTAACAATGACGGTACAACAATCGGCACTTTTGCTGGACCTTCAAGAGTTGTTGTTAATGACATGGGCGGCGGCATACTCTCACTTCAGGGTACTCACCCGATCACTATCGATTTCGCTATCGTTACTGACCCGGTTAATGGTGACCCTCTGATCAATGATCCAACCACTGCTGTTTTTGCAAACGGTGAGACTGTTGCAAAGAACCTTGAGGGTACTATCCTTCAGTGTTCAACCTGCCATGACGTACACGACCAGGAAGCTTTTTCTTCTCCGCTTCTCAGGGGTGATATCGCTGGTTCCCAAATCTGTCTTACCTGCCACATTAAGTAATTAAACGTAGGGGCAGGTTTCAAACCTGCCCTTCAAATAAACATAAAAGCCCCCCGGAAATCCGGGGGGCTTTTTTTTGTTTAAGGGCAAACCGTTTAGAGGTGAGAACGAGTACACCTGGACAATTCTACTGCTAGGATTTTTTACCTCTAATATGTTTTTCCCAGTTCCATGCCGATAGCAGAGTATCTTCCAGATTGGCCTCTGTTTTCCAACCCAGTTCATTATTAGCAAAGGAGGTATCTGCCCATACCTGCTCAATGTCTCCTGCTCTCCTGGCAACAATTTCATAGTTTAGAGCCTGACCTGTCACCTTTTCAAAGGTCTTGATCATTTCAAGAACAGACACACCATTCCCTGTGCCCAAATTAAAAATTTCCATATGTTTTTTATTCTGATTATTTATCATTCTGTTAATAGAAACAACATGCGCCTTTGCAAGATCAACTACATTGATATAATCTCGAACGCATGAGCCGTCAGGGGTATTATAATCATCGCCAAAGACCCTTAGCTTTTCTCTTATACCCATCGCTGTCTGAGTAATAAATGGAACCAGATTATCCGGAACCCCCAAAGGCAACTCACCGATTAAGGCTGATGCATGAGCTCCGACAGGATTAAAGTAACGCAAGGCAACGCAACTCAGCTTTTCATTGGCTGCAACTGTATCTCTTAAGATCTCTTCACATATCTGTTTTGTATTGCCATATGGGCTCATTGCTTCCTTAATCGGAGTATTCTCAGTAACTGGCAATATATCAGACTGGCCGTAAACTGTACAGGACGATGAAAATACAATATTACTGATATCATATTTTTCCATTCCCTGCAGTACATTTACCAGCGTTCCCAGATTGTTCTGATAATATTTCAGGGGATTACTTACAGACTCTCCAACGGCCTTGGATGCAGCGAAATGAATAACGGCAGAAATCTTAGCATAACTCTTAAAAAACGCATCGACCCTTTCCGAATATACTAAATCTAACTGCTCAAACCTCGGCCTTATGCCGGTGATTTTTTCAATACCGTCAAGTACTTCCATCTTTGAGTTTGAAAGGTTATCTACTATGACAACGTCATACCCTTCATCTATGAGCGCAACTGCAGTGTGCGATCCTATATACCCTGTTCCGCCTGTCACCAATATTGTTTTTTTCATAATTAATTATTAACCGATCTTACCTCTTAATTGTTAACCTGATGAATCACTATAAAAAAATGCATTCCTGTACTTATACTCTTTCAACTATTGCTCAAAGTTTAAGAATCAAAAACCGCACTGTTTCAGTAAGATATACAGAGCATCACAATCTTTAAGACTTATCTGTATCAACTTCTTTGGAGTCCACGCCGCAGGGGGAACCTGGCAATCTTATGACACACAAATAATAAGGGATGATAGTGCTCCAGTCATCAAGCTCATCCTTGACTATCACGAAATCATCATTAGCCTCTAATATGGTCCCATTATGAAAGGATCTTCCTGTGAAATCCAGTAAATAGTAACCATCAATGGCAAGATCATAATGCAGTTTTTTACCTGCTTGCTTGTTGAGAAGTTCTTTATAGGTCACATCCTCTCCTTTCAAACAGGGCTACCAGTCAGAAGCGTGGACACCTCTGATATACAGAACAAGCCAACCGCTGTCATATTCATCAGTTATAAACCTGTATAGATTAGTTGTAAGTGGTTTCCTTCGCTGTTGTCCATTACGTGATCTGTACGTAACATCCGCGGTAAAATCATATCTCATAATCTTATACTTCGGAAGTGTAGTGATGTTATCCGGTATAATATAGCGCCATTCTTCATTCAAAAAAAGCTGCCCGATAACTGGATAATTCTCTTTCATTTTATTTGCAATATCTCTGGCCTTAAAGAGATCATTTTTATCAAAGCTTTCCTCATAAGCATTCCAGCTCTTAATACACTCCTCAATATAATATTTTATCGGGCCTATCTTTCCCTCTTCATATATTATGTAATCAGGTGTCTTGAGGGCAGACCATTTATATATGGTCTTCATTTTATGGCGGGTAACCCGTTTGTGCATTTCTTCGTCCTGCAGAAGTTGCGCCTGCCAGTAGATACTTGACCACCCAATTACCTCTTTAATTTGAATCGGATCATAGCTCTCATATGAAGTGGCAGATGATGACCCAGGAAACAGGCTTAACGTATCAATGCCGGGATTAGCCGAACAGGAGGCTAAAATTGAGAATAACAGAAACAGTAGGTTTGCTCTCAGTAACTTCATTTTTTCTCGGTTCTCTTTAACTGAATATTAGCATTAACAGGTTATGAGCTTTCCTTGAATATTGAAATATATGGCAAGTTGCGGAACTTATTTTCATAGTCCAGGCCGTATCCGACTATATAGTGATCAGGAATGATATGGCCGACATAGTCTATATAAATATCCACTTTTCTCTGACTTCTCTTGTCCAGGAAGGAACATATCTTAAGAGATTGCGGCTTCCTGTCCATAAGACTGTCCATTATGTATTTGAGCGTCACCCCGGAGTCCACAATATCCTCAATCAAAAGAACATGTTTCCCTTCAATATTTATACGCAGGTCAGAATGGATAATGACATTACCAGTAGACTGTGTCTTCATATAACTTGATGCAATTATAAAATCAATGTTCATTGGCACCTGTATATGTTTGACAAGGTCTGAAAAAAACATGAACGCACCTTTCAGCAGACCTATTGCCACGATTTCCTTGCCCTCATAATCCACTGATATCTGATGTGCAAGTTCCCTGACTTTTTTCTGTATCTGTTCAACTGTGAGAAACGGCTTACCGGTTACCATCTGACCTCCTGAAGTTTAATCCTAATATTATATACAGTTCCATATTATATTTCATTAAGCATAAATTAATTATTCATGAGTTTAATGTTTTAATTTAACGGGAAAATTCATATAATAGACAATGCTTAAAAATCTTGGCAAGAGAATCACTGTAGTAAATATAATCGCTATAATCTTTGTTGTCATGGTAGGAGGAGTAAGTATTCTTTTTACCTGGAAGATCCTTAACAATGGGGAACTGATCCGGCAGGAGAGCACTCACTTCTCAGCGGTCAATAAAATCAATACCGATTCCTACAGAATAGTACACCTTATTCACAGGTTTATAATTGAGCCCGCACATAAATATGCTGCCGAGGGCAAGGCGCGCATCCTTGCCATAGACGAGGAGATTAAACAGTACAAAGCTATTGAACAGCATATGCATGCAGTTGAGTTTGCAACTCATCACCACGAACTTGTTTTAATTGAAAGCCTGGAAAACCATATAAATATACTGAAGGGCATCTTACCGTTATATGAGTTATATGAACGCACTGGCAGGGTAGAAAAAGAAAAAATGCTTTCCTATGAAAAAAATGCTTATGCAATAGAGAATACGATGAATTCGCTGAGCAAGATTCACCTTATTCGAATTAGCGAATGGGAAGAAGAATCCATGGCCTACATGCGGATTGTTTTCCTGCTTTACATCGGATTTATCGGGATCGGCGGTTTATCCGTTTATGTCGGTCACAGACTCATCCTGAAAAAGGTTGTTATTCCAATTAAAAAACTGGCGGTAGCAACTGAAGAGTTTGCAAACGGTAAACTGGATAGACGAGTTTCCACAGATTCACAAACAGAGGTCGGCCAACTATATGATTCCTTCAATGAAATGGCCGAGAGAATACAGAAAAACGATGAATTCCTCAGGAAATTCAATGAGGAACTGGAAATAAAGGTCAGAGAAAGAACGCTTGAACTTCAGGGTGCCAATGAGGAACTGCGAAAAACTCAGGATGCGCTTATCAGGACAGAAAAAATTGCTGCTGTTGGCCAGATCGCAGCAGGCGTAACACATGAAGTAAAAAACCCCCTGAACTCCCTTTCAATAAATACGCAGATGCTGCTTAAAGATCTGGCCAAGAGGTTCGGAACTGATTCTCCGGAGTATGAGTCAGCAACACTGATCCGTTATGAAATTAACAGAATAAATAATATTCTGGAAGAATTTGTTAAGTTTGCAAAGTTTCCTGAGCCGAAGTTTTTTGACAATGATATGAAGCAGGTGATCGATGAGGTGACTGACCTGCTTGTTGAAAGCGCTAAGGATGATAATGTAGAGCTTAAGCTAACAATTGAAGAGACTATCCCCCATTTCAAATTTGATGCAAGGCAAATTAAAGAAGTGCTTATAAACCTTTGCCAAAATGCCATAAAGGCCATCAAAAATGCAGGCACAGTTGAAGTGCAGGCCTCTTATAGTGGCGGACAGGTTCTGATTTATGTTAAAGATAATGGGCAGGGAATATCCGAAAAAAATCTAGAAAAGATCTTTAGCCCGTTTTTCAGCACAAAAGAGGGCGGCATGGGACTTGGACTCCCGATAGTACAGAGAATCATTGAGAGTCATGGCGGTAAAATCAACTGCACGAGCGAGGTAGGCAAAGGCACGACCTTTGAGATACTTCTGCCGGTTAACAAGGCATAGGAATAGAATAGAAATGAATACGTCTATATTAGTAGTTGATGATGATAGGGCTATCAGAGAAAATCTTGCCCGATATCTTTCAAGTGATTATACAACTTACATCGCCGCTAATGGTCAGGAGGCCTTTCAGCAACTGAATGATCACAGCGATATAGAGATTATCCTGAGTGATATGATGATGCCGGAAATGGATGGCCTGGAGTTACTTGATAAGGTTCAGGCAGAGTACAAAGACACAATTGTTATTTTTATAACAGGGTTTTCCACCATCGAATCAGCGGTGGATGCCATGAGAAAAGGTGCATATGACTATCTAACCAAGCCTATCGATCTGAACAAGCTTGAAATAACAATTAAAAATGCCCTTGAAAACCGAAATCTCAAGTCAGAAAATACAATGCTGAAACAACAGATCCGGGAAAATTCAATAGCCACCTCCATAGTAGGCGAGTCCGCGAAGATTGGGGAGATTATGAACCTGATAAAACGGGTATCTTCGACCAAGGCTACCGTTCTGGTTTTAGGCGAAAGCGGCACAGGAAAGGAACTTGTGGCCAATACCATTCATTACAACAGCTCTGTTGCTGAAGGACCGTTCGTGAAGGTAAATTGTGCAGCACTGGCCGAAGGAGTTCTTGAGAGTGAATTATTCGGGCACGAGAAAGGCGCGTTTACCGGAGCCCTGTTTATGAAAAAAGGCCGGTTTGAGCTTGCTCATAATGGCACTCTTTTACTTGATGAGATCGGAGATCTGCCGGCGACTATCCAGGTCAAACTTTTGAGGTTTCTTCAGGAATCAGAGTTTGAAAGGGTTGGCGGCACTAAAACTATAAAAGTAGATGTACGCCTGATATCAGCTACAAATAAGGATCTTGAGCAACTTGTCAAAGACGGAAAGTTCAGGGAGGATCTTTTCTATCGGCTTAACGTTGTGAATATTGTGGTGCCTCCGATGAGGGAGCGTAAAGAGGACATTCCCCTTATTGCTGAGTATCACCTGCGCAAATTCTGTGAGATTCACAATAAACGCATCAGGGCTATCTCTGCCGGGGCCATGGATATGATAATGGATTATCACTGGCCGGGCAATATCCGGGAACTTATGAACTGCATTGAAAGCGCTGTTGTAATGACCATAGAAGATGAGATTACGGTGGACAGTCTGCCGCCTTTTCTCTCAATCAGCCATAGCAAGTCTGCAGTTCCCCCTCAAAATCTCTTTGAAATTGAAAAACAGGCGATTTTAGATGCCCTGGATGTAACAAGAGGGAATAAGCCTAAGGCAGCAAAAGAACTCGGAATAGGACTGCGAACTCTGTACAGAAAACTGGATCAATACGGGATGAAGGATTTCTGATATAAGCTATTTCATATCAGGATGACATCTCTTACAGTTATTAAGCGGAAACGACACCTTACCGTGACATACTCCGCAAAACTCTCCTCTAAGATTATTAATCATATCAAAACCCCTGGTAGATTTAAGCTTGGTATTAAATATCTCCGGATGGCAGTTAGAGCAGTGCAGCCATTGCTCATGGACCTCATGTTTAAATACGGCAGGCGGCACAAAGTTCCAGGCCGCAAGTATGGTCAACTCCTCTCCGAAGCGCAGAGGTTCCATATCCTCTCTGAAATCAAAATATTTTCTGGGAGTTATCACCTTTTCCGCAATGGCCTTGGACCAGTTAATTTCATTACCGAACTCAGCCTTGGGCAGGTGTGAGAGTTCCTGAAACTTATCAACATTATACCTGATATCATCATTGTGACACTTATCGCAGTTTTCTTCTGTATGTCCAAAGGCCTGCTCCCCGTCATGACAGGCACCGCAGTAAAGGCCTGCCTGATTCGCTTCCTCTGTTATCGGCGTAGTATTGAGCATAAGTGCAAATTCCAGTTCAAAGTGGCAGACCTTGCAGGTATATTTAGTCCGATGACTCCAATGTGAAAATGTAACTGATTTCATTCCCGAATCAGAAGAAAGCCGGCAGATTAAGATATTCCCGTATTCCTCAGGTGCCGGCAGAGGCGGCAGCTTAAAGTATGTCTGTGAAAAAACTGGAGCGGATATTCCCAGCACGATAAACAGTCCAAGTAAGATTATTATTTTTTTCATGGAGCAAACCCTCTGCGTTTTTCTGAATGACAGCGTTTACACTCAAGCGGTGGAAAGGAGACCGTACCGTGGCAGATTCCGCAAAACTTTCCGCCAGTTATTTCGTCCATGCGATAATACCCCATTGGTGTCTTCTTTTTATTGAACAAGGCTGGATGACAATTATCACACCCACTCCAGATAGCATGCTTCTTATGAGAAAACAAGACATTCGGCATCTTTTTCACCCTTGGTACAAGCTGAAAATCAGGTGGTATCTCTATATGATCTTCTGTATATCCCACAGAGGAATCAAGAGAGTCTTTTAGTTTTATCTTGCCATCCTCTTCTGCTTTAAGCCAATCAATACCATTTCCAAAACGCCTGCGGGGAAAGTCCTTTGTGTACTTATAAAAATTATTATTAAAAGGCACATCAATGTCCAGGGAATGGCAGCGGTCACAGTTTGACTCTTCACTGCCATTAATTATCCGTTCGCCATCGAGGCTGAAAGCCTCCCTTCCGTTATGACACTCTCCGCAGAATAGTCCGTTTTCCAGATCCTCCATAGACATCAGCGTAGCTCCGGTTCTCATTACAAAACCTATCTCTATATGACAAAGCCTGCAAGTGTATTTTGCACGGTGCAACCAGTGCTTAAATACAACAGGCGGCATGCCGTATTCTTCTGAAAAATTATTAATGATCTCATTCCCGTACTCATTCGGCGCGATCCTCTTCATGATAAATGAGCTCGACATTACGGTTGATGAACCAATTGTAATAATCAGAATCGTTAAAAGTATCTGCCAAATATATCTCATCATTATTAAGCTGCTTTAACAACTTACACGCAGCCGACAGCAGCAATAGCCGTCTAATGCTCCTTATTATCAGTGTTTAAACCTTCAGTAGAGCTGTGCTTCATCCCAGGGTGACAGCTTTTACAATCATCTACAGGAAAGGATACCTTGCCGTGACATACGCCGCAATATTCACTATTTATTATCTTGGACATCGATAAATTCGCTGTACTGTTAAGCTCTTCATTAAATATTGCAGGGTGGCAGTTGCTGCAGTCCAGCCATTTATCATGTATTGCATGCGATATTTCAGCGGGTGGGACAAAAAGCCAGTTTGGCTGTATGGTCATATTTTTTTCAAGTATTTCTTTTTCTCTCATCTTCCGTTTCATTTGCTCATTTGAAAGCAATGCTTCTTTGTCCAGAGAGTTATATAGCTTGTTAACGGGCTGAATAGCTCCGGACTGTATAGCACTTACCCAGTTAATACCATTACCATATTCTGCCCTTGGTAGATGTTTCAATGTCTCATACTGTTCGATGCCATACGATATGTTTCCATTATGGCATTTATCACAGTTCTCTTCTGAGTGTCCAAACGCGATATTATCATTGTGACAGGCACCGCAGAATCGACCTTCCATATTGTCTTTTTCTGTAATCACTGTTTTATTAAGAGCAAGTTCAAATTTCAGTTCAGTATGACAAACCCGGCAAGTGTGACGGGTTCTGTGCAGCCAGTGTGAAAATGTCACTGCTTTAATCTTAGACGCTGACGAGGTACGGTTTATAAGGATATTACCATACTCCTCAACCGACGGCTGTTTTGGCAGATCCCAGTATAAATTCCCGGATGCAAGCACGATTCCGCTTGTGATCAGTGTAACCATAGCTGCAATAAGCAGTAATTTTATTTTATTCATATAATATGCTACTCACTGATCTATCAGTTTCAAGATACTCGTTCTGATTTAGAGAGTTTAAGGTTTTCCAGCTCCGTTTCCAATAATTTTATATCATTTAGCAGAGATTCATCAGCGGCTGTTTCCATTGTTTTAATGGAATTAGATATATCTTTATATTTGATCTGTACCTTATTTATCCTGTCATGCATGGATTTAAGCATGATATTCAGTTCCTCTGCAACATCCTTAAATTCATCCTTAGTCCGGAGAATGATCTTTGTGGAAAGATCACCGTCTGCCACCTGCAGCAAGTCCTTCGACATCCGGAATACAGGCCCAGAGGCCTTTCTCATCATCCAGGAGGCTATTATTACCAGCAGTAATAGCACAAAGGCGATATTGACAATGTTAGTGTAGATAAACAGCGGTGCAATAATATCCGCAGTTGTAGTATGTACTGTGTGAGTGCGATACATGGCCAGCTCCAGATCCTTAAGTGCATAATAATTAAATACTGTCGTGGCGGCAAGGCTGCCCGCAAGAGCTATCAATACGAATCTAAGAGTGTATTTCATCTGCATGCCCGCATTGATTATATATTGGCGTCTTCTGAATTTCATAATCACTCCTATTTGTTATGGCACTGAAGGCATAGCTCGCTGCCCCTGTTTTCCATTGTAAGCATCTTTTTATTTTTCGAATAAATATTATGGCATGTACCACAGCCAATCTTGCCATTAAATAGACGTACATCAGGATTCAACATTGATGCAGGCTTATAGTCCTTCCCGTTCATCATGCTGAAGGAGGAATAATCTATACCAATTGGATGAGGAAATTCCTTTGTAAAATGGCTCCAGCTTCCAGCTCCGAGACCAGCTTCTATAGATGACATACCGATCGCATGGCACTCGATGCACTCCATGGACATATCGTCAATTCTGATTTTTGAATCTGTCACCTTGTACGTAGAACCTACATGAATGGGCTCAAACACGAGGTGTCCTTTCTGATCCACCATATGACAAGTATTACAGTATAGCAGGCCTCTGACCTGACGACGAATTAAAGATTCCTTAAGAGCAAACATGTTTTTATCATCCGTATGTACGAAATGGCAGGTTACACATGTAAGCTTACCATCTACCAGAGGCATATCTGGCGGTATCTTCATACTAGGGTAAAGGTCGCTGGGGTGTGACCGCTGCTGCTCCTGTTTTGAATGGCACTGATAACATGACTTTGAGGATGAAATAATAAGCTGTTCACTGTCCATATCAGCCGACGTGTGACAGAGAGAACACTGATCATCACTGAACTGATGTTTTGCAGGAGAAAGAGCATATACCACAGCAGCAATGCATATGATGATTAGAATGATTATCAGCAGTAACTTATTTTTCATATACTACACTTTCAAGCTGAGCTGTAATTTTTTCATCAGTTTCCCTGATCGATTTAAGCAGCGGCTCAATTGCACTGCGTTCTCCTGCAGCAGCGTTTAGTTCTGATACTGAGGCATTCAGGCTGTGCAGGTCTGAAGAAAGCGAGATGAGCCTGTCTCGATAGCTCTCAGCCATGACGTTTAATGTATCACCAAAGGCATGAAGCGTATCTTTCTTTCTAAAGCTCACCACACTGGCAAGCTTGCCGGCGGTAATATCACGGGCAAAGAGCTTAACACGGTATAGTGGTCCCGCTATTCTGTGAGTGTAGAGGATACCAATACTGATCGTGCCGGCTATTATGAATATTGCAAACACGGCATTAATCTTGATCGTGTTTATGACAAGGGTTTCCCTTGCATCCGTCAGAATCGAGATGACCGCGCTGTAATGTGTATCAAGAGAGGTATCAACAAGATTGTACAGTATTACCCCTGACAGTGCCGACCCTGCTATAAAAATCAGCAGAATCGCTACTACGAGCTTCGGGAAAAACCCTGTTTCTATAATCTTTGTAAACTTTGCCGGCAATATAGTGTCAATTTTATTGCTCATATCCCACTCTCCATTACTTTTTAAATTCCATACTCACCTGCCCCGAGACACCGCCTACCTTGCCCTGCTCATGAAATTCCCCGTCACGGGCACGAATCTTGACCTTAATGGTCTTGCCCGGTTCAAACTTTATGTCAGAGCTGTCACTTGTCTTCATATTTCTTGTCAAAATCACTCTATAAATACCATCTTTGTAGGAAGAAATGGCCTTTATATCATTATTTTTCTGCTTTTTCATCTGTGCATCTGTTTTGCCTGCCATCTCATAAGTCTGATCGTCCGAAGATCGCCAGTTCCAGAGATTAATATTTGATATCGCATCAACAGCAGAATAAATCGGAATATATACCGCAAGTGAATCAGGTGGCTTATTATCATCGGCCTTGTTCGGCTTTTTATCTATCCACTCGACCATTAAAGCAAACTCTGATTTATTATAGACCCCTCTTAGACGTGCGTTTGTGACCCTGGGTACCACTCCAAAGCCAAACAGTTTTTTGCCGCCCATAGTGATGTCCATGTAATCCACACTATCCCAGACCGGATCATATGTATCAGTCGGAGTTTTATCAACCAGTGATATCTGCAATGGCTGTTCGAGATCCTGTTCCCACTGTATTGACTTCAGATAAGTAGAAAGTGCCCAGCGTTCATCAACAGAATATGCATCAGAATATGAGGCCATTGGGGTGCCGTCAAGGCCTGTGGAAATAGAACGCCAGAGATCCTGCGTACGTGCCCCGTTTCTCAATTCCCAGGGATGCTGCAGGTTTGCAGGCCAGATTCTATATCCCCAGTCATCCTTGAAGTTATCCTGCCATCCCTTTATCCCATCGCCCCGACCATGCATACCATGGCACTCAAAGCATTTGGCATTCATAAAAACTTCACGCCCTGCGGCTATCAGTTCTGGTGTAGGCTCCGGCGGATCCCCGATCTCAAAAACATCAGGCTCCATCTCAAAGGTCTCTTCATTAAACAGCTTGATATACTCAATAATTGCTGTCATTTCTTCTTCGCTGAAGCGATCCCCATGTTTGGGCATTGCAGTGCCGGGGTTGCCATTCTTTATTATAAAAATAAGATCTTCATCTGTTGGCGGCTCTCCCGAACCCGTGGATCTAAACTTAAACATCCCGGAGGTAAAGTCTCTTGCCCGTGGATAAATAAAGCTGGAACCCCACGCCTCAGCATCACCATTTATCCCGTGACAGGGTGCGCAATGACCATTAAAAAGCTTTTGTCCCAGAACAAATTGAGGGTCAGGCTCTCCGCCGCTGCAGTTAAGCTCGCCTTCTTCATTGCACTCACATTCCATTTCTTCTGCATATTCAAGTTCATCATCATCTTCACACTTAAGCTCACCCTCTTCGTCACATTTACAATAAGGAAGATCTTCTTCATCCACTTCTGCTGCGATTGTCTGCACCGAGATTGTATCAATGTTAATCAAAGAAACTGTTATGAAGACTGTGAACAATAAGAGAATGAACACAGCGTGCAATAGTTTGCTGCTTAAATTCTTTAAAAGGATCTTCATTATTACTACATAACCTCCGATCAAGATTTCTGATCTATATTTTTATAAACCATTTTTTTGTCTTACCAGATATATTACTTGGTAAAACTACCATCTTCAATCAGTACCCTGTAATCATAACCGCCACCAAGACTGACATTGGTATTGACCTTGCCTGTTACTGTAAATTCATCACCAATATCAACCAGTTCCTTAGTAACCACAAAAATGTTGTCTTCAGGGGCGCTGCCGGAACCGTCCATTATCATGATCCAGTTATTTTTCAGGATATTTTTATTGACCTTCATGACGCGGCCCCTGACAGTGACTTCCAGGCCTTTAAGCGCTTCAGCATTTTCATAAATCTCGCTGATAGTCTTACCGCTCTTTGCCTTTTTTATCTCACCTGACTTCGGCTCTGAAGCCGCCTGCGCAGGCGCCTTTGCCTGGATCTTGGCATGTGTGTCATCCTGTGGCATTGCGGCCATGTCTTTGCCTAAGACAGTGACCTGAGGAACAAGAAGTATGGTCTCAAATACATCTCCCGAGGTACTGCTCTCAAATCCCTTCATCAAGAGGGCATTATTAAATTCTATAGTGTCCCCCACTAACATTTTAGGGTTGAGAGATTTGGTCATGGTTGCCACCCACTGATCCTTACCCTCAATATCAAGCTGAAGATATGTGTAGTTGCCTGCTGGCTTTGTTGATTTCAGGGTACCTTTAAATACCTTTTCCGGCGCAGGCTGTTCATAGTCCTGAGCATAAAGCAAAGATGAGGACAGTATCATTACTGCCGCTGCCAATACTGATAATATTTTATTCAAGTTACTACCTCCTGATTTCATGTTATGTTTTGTCATTAACACGGACAGTTATATGACCTGAACCCGCCGTCACGCTCATGATCCTCGCCGTGACAGCGCAGGTTGCACCGTCCACGCCTGTTTCCGGTAGACTCATAGGTCGGTACCGTCTTGGGTCCAAACGGATTAGCTAAGTCTGTGTCCAGATTAAAGTTTATATTGTGCAGGTGATTAATAGCTGTATGCCCTATCGCTGCGATATCCTGCGAGTTCACACCATGCGGATCATGGCAGGCGAAACAGGCTGCATCAGCGTTTTCCATATGCCTTTTATGCTCAAAGGCCTCGCGGTCCAAACCATTGGTCCAGAAATGGCACTTAAAGCACATCGCATACTTGGCCTCAGAGAATGCGTTGGGATCAACGTGATCATATCTTCTCTCTAAGATGAAGTTGTTACCCGAACCATGAGGACCTCTGACGCCTGTATTGTTTGAGGCATGACAGTCTACACAGTATATAATGGAATTTTCCGTGTAAGGCGTCCTGAGACTCGGTACATCAGGATTCTGTCCTGGCGCCTCAATGGGATGGTATGCGGGATTGCCCGGATCAAACTCCAATCTAACGTTCCACTGATCAAGCTGTCTTCTTACAGGTGCCGCGGTCTTTACATTCCAGTCTGCATGACATTTGTAGCACAGCTCATACAAATATTGAATCTCCTGAACGTACTGGCCGTTTGTATCTACGCCGGAGACCCCTTTATTAAAACCCCTCACTGCCGGTGCTGAAGCGCCGTCCCTGTTTGCAAAATGCGGATTGTGGCAGTCAGGGCACTCTACATGCTTCTGAACACCTCCGGTTGTAACATCTTCATTGGGACTGTGCCGTCCTTCATAGGTCGAATTAATGACCGGATGGTTGTAAGGCTTCTGAAATTCCAGCAGTACATTCTTCAGCGCGACATTGCCGGTGTGGCAGGGAAGACAGTTGTCTTCCAGGATTGCATATTTAAGTATCCTCTCATCAGCCCCTCCGCCGTGAGGGTCATGACAGTTTTCACAGGCATTTTCCGCTACAGTTGAAAAGGTTATGGCGGTATGCTGCCAGGGGTCAGTGCCCTGCCCGTTCCAGGTCCTTGCACTTGTCTTGTGAGAGGCGCCTGCCCAGCCTGCTTTGTCATGGCACGTCAGACACAGTGCAGAGGCACTTCTCGATCTCCTTAAGAAATAATCATAATTCGTCCCGTGAGGTTCATGACACGAGGTACACTGCACCATATTATTTTCATCCACCTTTACGCCCTCGCTGAAGGTAGAGGGATCATGCATCTGAGGATGATTGGTGTTATATAACATGGATACGGGGTGGTCATCAGAGAGATCGGTGCCGAGCTTGGTAGGGCCTTCAGGCATAAAGCGGACACCTCCTGAAAGGGGTATTTCCTGCGTTCTTGACAGTACAGAGCCAATGGCTATGGTGCCGTCATGACAGCTCAGACAGAGCCTTGAGGCCCCTGAAGGCTGACCCGGAACACTGGAAATGGAAGAACTGTCGTAGGTAATATACTGCACTGACGAATTATTCCTGTTCCAAAGCAGGGGCACATCTGTGCGCGCGTGGTGAGGCGTATGACAGAAGATACATATCTGCTCTTCGGTTGTTGATTTAATAGTATGACTACCGGTGGTCGAGAGATTATGTTTGGTAGTTACTATTGACCCAAAGGCACTTGAACCAGCCATTATAGATAGTGCTATGAGAATATATCCTGTTATTTTTGTTATTTTCATGGTGATAAAAGCTCCTCTCCTTTGAGATATTTAAACACCTGCACCCTTTTATTATAAGTGTCAGCAACGTATA
The DNA here is from genome assembly GCA_016784355.1 of Nitrospira sp. GTDB lineage: Bacteria > Nitrospirota > Thermodesulfovibrionia > UBA6902 > UBA6902 > JACNKH01. The sequence continues at coordinate 15,462 of JADHUV010000046.1, forward strand.
TATAATCATTGCTGTCAATAAATATTCCGGTGGGCAGCCAGAATTCTCCATACTCCCGGCCGGCCTTGCCGAAGTCCATCAGGAGTGCTCCATCACTGTTAAACATCTGAACATTATCAAATAAGGTATCAACTACATAAATATTATCATCACTGTCTACAGCCACGCCCTTAGGTCTGGCAAAGTACCCCGGGACATTACCCGGTTTGCCGAAGGAATGCATATATTTCCCCTGAGCATCAAAGGTCTGGACCCTGAAATTAAGAGAGTCTGAGACGATAATATGCCCCTTGCTGTTTACAATAATATTCGTCGGATAATGAAGCTGACCGATGTCATTGCCCGGTCTGCTGATCTTGCCGAGAAAGGTGTGATCAGTAAGACTAAATCTCAATATCTCGGAGTTAGCGGTATCAATAACCAGGAGTTCTCCTGTGTGTTCATTGACAGCTATCCCTGTCGGCCTCTCGAAAAAGCCCCTGCCGATGTCTTTTAAATATGTTTTCCCTGCATCACTGAATATCTTGACTGACTTGTCAGCTGAATCTGTGACATAGATCAGACCTTTTTTATCAATAGCAATATCAATGGGATGAATAAATGAGGTTTCCGGACCTGGGAAGGTATAGGAAATCTTGCCCTTGTGGTAAAAAACAACCACCGCCCTGAGCTGAGTATCGACAATGAAAAGCCTGCCGTCATGATCCACCTCTATCCCATAGGGTGAAATGAGCGAGATTTCAGACTTGCCAGTGAAATATTTCATGAAAGTATCCCATGATCCTTCACGAATCTGAAGATCCCTTGGCGCCCGTACCGCATTAACCAGCTTTATTCTAGGCATATCTGGCGGTTTAGGCCATATCACATCAGGTATTACATCCTGCTCAACTGCCTCCCTGTAGCATCCTGAGAGTCCGAGGGGCACAATCATTAAGAAAATAATGACTATTATCAGCCTGTTAAATTTATTAAATAAGTAACATTTTTTCATAGTTATTCTTCTATACAACACATCACCCTATATTTTAAAAGAGCTCTCTGGATAATTCAAATAAAAGATTGAAATTATTGAGTTTTTCTCCATTTAGTTCATCGTCATCCTCTGAAATTGTCATGTCCAGCTTGGCACTCCATATTCTAAATACCCAGTCAAGGGCGGCAGAAGCAGCTTTAACCGTACTGACGTCATTATCTCCGGAAGTATTCCTCCATGACGCATTTGCTGAAAGGAAAAGACGTCTTGAAAGCAACTGCTGAAGCATTGCTGATGCACCATGGGTGTCTGAACGATCACCGGTTATTTTCTGGCGTACTTTCTCAAAGTTACCTGTCACAGCTAAGAAACTTCTCGGCGTAAACTGAAAGGTGATAGTCTCCGTAAGACGCACTCTTTCCTCAGGTACTCCGGTAGTTTCAATGTCCTCGTAGTCTAACACCGTAGTGCTGTTATTCCAAAGAAACCGACTCCTGATATTATGCCTCTCCGTAGACTGCAGCTCATCAGGGACATTTCCGTCTATAAACCGCTCATACGACCGATTAAAGTTATACGAGAGATCCCATACATTCCAGAGGGCAAGTGTTATTGAATACGACTGTGAGTATACAGAGAAGTCATGTGAAGGGTTGCCTCTGTATGTATACTGAACAAATATATTTGTTGTGTCTGGATCAACTATTGTGACAGAAGGCGCTGCCTTACCTGGAGTCTGATCACCTCCGACAAGCCTTCTAATACGAATGAAGTTGCCAATCTTCTCAACACTGTAATGCACCCCTTCTACAAGCACCTCTTGATTGCCGGTGGTATCAGTATTAGCAAGATATGTTACCTGAAGAGTGGACAGGTCTATGTGCTTATTTATCAGCAACGCCGGAACGCCTCTTTGAAAGCGTATGAGCTCATTCTCAACCAATGTATTTTCAATAGTTACATCTCTGAAGGACATCCTGTAATTATGACCCGAGGATAAACTGAGTGTTCCGTTAGATATGGGCTTTTTATAGCTCATATTCAGGCTCGTGGTGTACTGTTGAATATCTCTTCCAACCGCATCAGTCATATCTCCTGACAAACTGTAGAAGAGACTGAAATCCTTGTTTGGCTTGGCATCCAGGTCAAAACGGGCCTGATAGGTGTCTTCCTGAATATTGGTAGTATCAGACTTCCGGTAGACTGTATCAAAAACACTCGACATCTTCTCATTAATCTTCCAGCCGACTGTTTCCTTGATATTGTATACCGTTGATTTGTTTGAGGTTGTGCTTGAGTCCAGAAAACTCCACGTGGACTGCAGGTCAACATCTTCAGTAAACCCGTACCTGTTCATGAAACGCGCCTGCAAAGACCTTCCTGATGCCCCGGACGGCCCTGCCAGTTCCTTAGTATCAGAATAAGAGGCCACTACATTGGATGTGCCCAGATACTTGTTATGAAGCATAGTCAACGTAATATCATTGGATTTTCTCTTTGAATCGAAAACTCCTGACGATGTCGTGATCTTGTGATTATATCTGAGCGTAGTTGGAAGTATCGGGTACTTTAAAAATACAGCAGTATCATAAGTATCCCGAACAGTTATATTTCGCAGAGACTGAGTACTCGATCCTGTTGAGCGAATTCTCTCCGCACCAAGTACGAATGTATAAGGCTTGGTCTGCAATATAGTGGTGTTGAAAGCATAATTCGCTGCAAAGCCCTGACTTGTACCTGTAACAGCTCCGTTAACTTTACGTCTGGACTGGTCCCATTCAGGGGAAAATTCCAGACTGTAAAGGGCAAGCGCAGGGTGATATATAAACCCGTTAGTCGCCATCCTCATTGTCTCGGTGAAATCCGATCTCTCATGTTTACCGGCCGAGGGCGAGGTAAAAGACCGTACCGTTCGCTCGTCTTTATCCATATCATACTTAAAGTTCATGCCGAACCTGGGCCGCTCCATATGAATATACTTAACCTGAGCTTCAGTAAGCTCCGGCATTAAACAGCCTAAAGCAAGCAGTACGAGCATGCCTGTTAACGAGCTGAAAATATATTTTCTTACGTTGTTTTTCATGAGCCTTATGTAATGATGAAACGATCGTAATTTTTAGTTACAACTCAACCCTGCTAAATAAAACCAGGGGTACAGCCTGGAGTATTTCTGATCTCCAGGCCAGCTGTAATTATTTACTATTCAGCCGGAGCTTCAGTTTCAGGCTGTGTGTCAGATATAGGCTCGCCAATCCATTTACCGAATCCGTATACATTCATCTTGTCCTCTCCAAGCATATTACCGACATATACCAGATACTCAAGCTGGAAGTCTTTGTCAGCAAATTCCTGGAAAAAATCTATATTGTCATAATCAAGATGTATACCATTTGGCAGGTACATACTGCCCGCACCCGTTTCGTATCCTCCGAAAAATAACAGTACCTCAGCAGTTTCCACATCAAAAATCTGTACATTCTCAAAGGCGGTATCAACTGCATAAAGGTGTTTATCACGGCTTACCGCAATCCCTTTAGGTCTCGCAAAGTGCCCTATGATATCACCGGGAGCGCCAATGTTTTTTATAAAAGTTCCCTCAGAGTCAAACATCTGCACCCTGAAGTTAAAGGAGTCATTCACATAAAGATTACCATCACTATCCACGGTTAGATGAGAAGGTCTGAAAAACTGGCCATCTTCCGTACCCATCTCTCCAATCTCCTTTATTACCTCTCCAGAGTCCTTGTCCATAATAAAGACCTTATGGGCCTTATGGTCACATATGTAAACCTTGTTCTCATATACAGCAACATCCGTGGTCCTTACGAACTGGTCTTTTTCACCAAATGCCCTGATGTAATCATCATTAGGACCGTATGATATCACCTGATTTCTGCTCATATCAGCTACATATTTATAGCCGTCAGGCGTTATCCATAGTCCGACAGGATCTACGAGTGTGCCTCTTTTTCGGTCTTTCAAAATATCAAACTTCTTGTTTGCAAGATCAATTATAAGTATCTTTCTATAACCCCGATCAGTGATATAAATCTTCCCTTTAGATGATCCCATGGCATAGGGGCGCTGCAGTGAGTTCATAGACTCCTGATTACCAAGGACGAACTGCTGAAACTGACTGGGATCTTCCATAATATCAGTTTCAGAGTTAAGCGTCATTAAATATTGAAGCTTCGGCTCCTGCGGCAACGGAGGTATAAAAAGCGAATCTTTATCCTTAACCTCCTGCGGCTCACAACCAGCTAATACTAGAACACTCAAAACCAGCAGTAATAATTTTTTCATTCATACTCTCCTTTATATACACATAAAATGATTCTTCACAATTTAAAATATAAGAATAACGGCCCTACACTAATTAAAACTTTTCATATCTTTCAGGCTGCTTCTTATAATTACCTTGATATTTGAAATCTTATTATCTTATCAAAGAAGCGAAAAAAATTCATCATTAGCATAAATAAGGTTAACTGCCAGCAGTAACAGAGAAAATTCAAGTTATGACTGGATGAATAGTACTTTTTGAAAGCTCACTAAATAACTATCCGTTTTCCTTTATCCAGAACAAATTTAAAACCAATCTGTAAAAGATCCGTAATGCCCATGTAACAAATGAAGATTCAAAAGAACTTACTAACCTCTTAATAAAAAAAGCCCCCCGGATTCCCGGGGGCTTTTTGATTTATTTGGAGGGCAGGTTTGAAACCTGCCCCTACGTTTAACTATTTAATGTGGCAGGTAAGGCAGATTCCTGAACCATTGATCTGTCCTCTAAGAAGAGGAGAAGAAGCAGCTTCCTGGTCATGTACGTCATGGCAGGTTGAGCACTGAAGGATAGTTCCCTCAAGGTTCTTAGCAACAGTCTCACCGTTTGCGAAAGTTGCAGTGTTAGGATCATTGATCAGAGGGTCACCGTTTACTGGATCAGTAACGATAGCCATGTCAATTGTGATCGGGTGTGTACCCTGAAGTGAGAGTACGCCGCCGCCCATGTCATTAACAACAACTCTTGAAGGTCCAGCGAAAGTACCGATTGTTGTACCGTCATTGTTACCACCACCGAAAGCACCAAGTGCTACAGTACCGTCATGGCAGGAAA
>JADHUV010000010.1 GCA_016784355.1 Nitrospira sp.
GATCGTAAAAGTTCCCATGATATCTAATTTCCCCAATTTTCTGGAAACCCATGTAACACCATTGTTTATGGCTGATATCGATGGGACTCCTGTGAAAGTTGATGGACGAACGCTTCCGTTCAGCGATTCCCTTGAGACCGTCATGGACCTTGATATTAGCGGCCTTGATATAGCTCATTATCTTGCTTACGTTCCTGCGAAGCTTAATTTTAAGCTGCTGTCCGGATCGATTGATGCGCAGACTACTCTGTCATTTTTGCAGTATAAGGATCGTCCTTCTTCCATTATATTGTCCGGGCAAGTGGGGATAAAGAAAGTGCATGCCTTAGATATGGCAGGAGAGTCACTGATTGTTCTGCCATCCCTGGATATCGTGGTCGCACCGTCTGACCTTTCGGCAGGGAAACTTAAGATTGCGAGTATTAATCTGGACTCTCCGGAGATCTATCTTGTGCGGGGCAATGATGGAAATATCAATATTCAGGAAATGGTTCTGGGAAATGGGGATGATGAAACAGCTGCAGCGGAGAAGGGTGAGGCAGATGCTTTTGTGCTTGAGATTGATGAGGCCGCAGTGCGTGCCGGCAATGTGTTTTTTGCTGATGACTCTATGGACGAATCTGTGAAACTTGCGATGAATAATCTGAATTTTATGATAAAAGGTTTTTCTACAGTAAAAGGTACCAAGAGTAAGGTATCTCTGGATTTATCGATTAATAGTAAGGGGAAGATTGCAGCAGAGGGAAGTCTGGGCATTGAGCCGCTTTCTGCAGTTCTTAACCTTGATTTTAATGATATAGATCTAATTCAGTTTCAGCCGTATGTTGCGGAGCAGATAAAAATACTTATTACGGGCGGCCGGTTTTCTATGAATGGCGAATTGAAACTTGCTGCTGCAGAGGACAGTGATTTGAATGCAGCATACAGTGGTGATGCGGCACTTGCCGGATTTGCTTCTGTAGATAAGTTGAATGCTGATGACTTTTTGAAGTGGGAGTATCTTGATATCAAGGGAGTAAAATTAAATACGAGTCCTTTTGATCTACACATACAGGAAGTTGCACTGTCTGATTTTTACTCAAGACTGATTATCAATGAGGATGGAAGCCTGAATGTGCAGGGGATTGTTAAGAGTAAAGAACCTGAGGAAGCAGTCGTATTGCCTGAAGTTGATGAGGTTATGGAGCAGGGCAGTGAGTCGGCGGATATGGGTTCTGTCAAGATTGATACCGTGACACTGCAGGCAGGAACGATAAATTTTTCAGACCGGCATATTAAGCCTGATTATTCAGCAAGCCTTTTAGAGATAGGCGGCAGGCTATCCGGCCTTTCTTCCTCTGCCTCAACTATGGCGGATGTAGAACTCGCGGGCAAGCTTGAAAGCTATGCCTCTCTGACTATTAGCGGCACCATCAATCCGCTCAGAGATGATCTTTATGTGAACCTTAAGACTGACTTTCGTGATATGGATCTTAGTCCTCTTACCCCTTATGCCGGAAAGTATGCGGGGTATACGATTAAGAAGGGCAGTCTTTCGCTGGAGCTTGAATATCTGATTGCAGATAAGCAGATTGATTCTCGAAATCGTATAAGGCTGGATCAGTTTACATTCGGGGAGAAGGTTGAAAGCATGGAGGCCACAAGGCTTCCGGTGAAATTTGCGGTCTCGCTTATGAAAGACAGCAGCGGACAAATCAACCTTGATATTCCGGTTAAGGGAAGTATGGAGGATCCCGAGTTCAGTATCGGCGGCGTGGTTTTAAAGATAATAGTAAATATGCTTGTCAAGGCGGCAACCTCTCCTTTTGCACTTTTAGGGGCGATTGTCGGCGGCGGGGATGAACTCGGCTATGTGATATTTGAGGACGGAAGTCTTGAACTTTCCGCACATGAGACACAAAAGCTTGACCGGCTCAGTAAAGCACTGAATGACCGGCCGTCACTGAAAATGGATATAGAAGGGCGTGTAGATCCGGAAGGGGATATGGTTGCCCTGAAAGAGCTTGCATTTATGAAGAAGTTAAAGGATGCGAAACTCAGGGAGACTGTTAAACATCAGGGTAAGACTGCTTCTGTTGAGGACATTATGGTCTCGGATGAAGAGTATGAAAAGTATCTTATATTGGCATATGAGAATGAAAAATTCCCTAAACCAAAAGATACAGCAGGTAAGGTCAAGGTCCTTCCTTCTGCTGAGATGCAAAAGCTGATTTTTGCTCATATTCTGATCAGCGATGATGACCTGCGGCATCTTGCTGAGCAGAGGGCACGGACAGTGAAGGACTATCTTCTTAAGGATAATGCGGTGGAGCCGGGGAGGGTGATGCTTTTAGATTTACATCAGATTGATCTTGAGAAAGAAGGTGCTGAGAGGAACCGTCGGGTGGTTTTTACGTTGAAGTAGGATATGTTCTGAAATTAATCCCCCCTGGATTGACAATAATCCAACCTCATGGTACGGTATGTATTAAGTATCAGAAGTTTTTGCATCAGACCAGATCATAAAGACTTTATCTTTGTGGTCTTTTTTTTATAAAAAATCAGGTCGTTCTGACGCTTTAGTCTATATGTAAGGAGGTAAGGAAAAATGAATAACGGTACAGTTAAATGGTTTAACGAAACTAAAGGTTTTGGCTTTATTGCCAGCGATAGCGGCGAAGATGTTTTCGTTCATTATTCTTCAATAGCAGGTAACGGATTTAAGTCCCTTTTCGAAGGCGACGCCGTCAGCTATGAAGTTGAGCAGGGTCCTAAGGGTCTTAAAGCAATCAATGTTATGAAAGCGTAGTTTCTCTTTCAGGTCCCTGTACTGCAGGGACCTGACTACTCTCCCCCCGCTGTTTTCTTTTTAAAATCTGCAGGCTTAATTTGTTATTATGTAAACAATATGGAATCACTTCTTGCTGTTGATGCCGGACTCCGGGCTGGTCTAGCACTTTATTCACGCAACGGACGCCTTTGCTGGTACCGGTCAAAAAATTTCGGGACAAATGCAAGCCTGAAAAGGGGCGCACATGCCCTGCTTGGCAGCATCCCTGATCTTAAGATGATTGTTATTGAGGGTGGGGGAACGCATGCCGTAATATGGGAACGGGAGGCGCTACGCAGAAAACTTGGGGTCAAAATGATTCATGCGGGCGTATGGCGGCAGAAGTTGCTATATCCAAGGGAGCAGAAAAGCGGACAGGATGCAAAGCACTTTGCTGATGATCTGGCCCGCAGGACTATAGAGTGGTCAGAGATAACACGTCCGACATCCCTGAGACATGATGCAGCAGAGGCTATATTAATAGGCCTCTGGGCAGTGTTGGATGAGGGGTGGTTGGAGACGATGCCGAAGGATCTCAGGCGGTAATATCTTTCTATGTGCCTTTGTGCCTATGCCCCTTTGTGCCTACGCCCCTTTGTGCCTATGCCCCTTTGTGCCTATGCCCCTTTGTGCCTACGCCCCTTTGGGCCTGCATTTCTAGCAAAGATACAGTAAAATATTCGAGTTGCATTTATTAATCTCTAGAGGCTGCAATCAGGTTTCTTGATCATGATGAACAAAACACTTACATTATTCGAATTAAATCAACTCATCCGCACTGTACTGGAGAGCTCCCTTGGGAATACGTTTCTTGTCACTGCGGAGATAGCTTCCTGTAATGTGAAAAACCATTGCTACCTTTCGCTGGTTGATAAAGATGGAGATTCCATAACCGCAGAAGCAGGGGCTGTGATCTGGGCGGGGAAATATCGCGGCATCGCCTCACGTTTTAAAAAGGCAACCGGCATGGACCTGAAAAAGGGCATTAAGATTTTGTTTGAGGCAGAGATCAGCTTCCATGAAAGGTATGGACTGAAACTAAATATATCTGATATTGATCCCTCTTATACAGTAGGGGAGATGGCCGTAAAGCGGAAGGAGATTTTGGAGAGGCTTGGCCGTGAGGGGCTTCTTGAGCTAAACAGGCAGCTCGCATTTCCAGCAGTTCCTCAGAGGATCGGTATTATTTCTTCTGCAACTGCCGCAGGATATGAGGACTTTATGAATCATCTTTTGCATAATCCTTATGGCTATGTCTTTGAGAGCAGGCTTTATGAAGCAGCTATGCAGGGAGATAATGCAGAGTCTACAATTGTAAAGGCCCTTGATAGGTGTCGGGCCGATGCAACCTCCCTTGATCTTGTGGTTATCGTCAGAGGTGGCGGGGGTCAGACCGATCTGAGTTGTTTTGACAATTATGAGATAGGCCGGGCAATCGCTATGATGCCGCTTCCGGTACTTTCCGGTATAGGTCATCACCGGGATATAACCGTAACGGATGAAGTCTCCAATATGCAGGCCAAGACACCTACCGGTGCAGCGGATATATTGATAAACAGGATTCGGGAATACGAAGATCGTCTGGATGCCCTTGCAGGCGCTATGGTTTCAGGTGCGGGCAGGCTTACAACGATAATGCAGTCAGGGCTTGCTTCGCTGGTCAGGAGACTGGAACTATCAGTTCGCGGCATTATCAGTGATAACCGGCATAAACTTGAAGCTCTGCAGAAGGGAGTACAGTATTCCCGGAAATTTATAAAGAATGAACAGGAACGGCTTGCAGCAAGGGAAGGGCATATTGCGCTGCTTAATCCCCTTAATATTATGAAAAGGGGCTATAGTATTACCTATAGCAGCCGCGGCATCGTGCGATCAGCGGATGATGCCGCAATTGGAGATAGTCTTCGTACGATCCTTCTTGACGGTGAACTTCTACAGACAGTTGATAAAATTAAAATGAAAAAGGGCAAAAAATGAGTGATTTTCCGACGTACTCCGAGGCCATTGAGGAGATAGATGCTATTGTAGAGGAAATAGAGGGCGAGTCGGTTGACCTTGATGTGTTGTCATCGAAGGTGCAGAGGGCAGCTGAACTGATTAAGCATTGCAAGAGCAGGCTGAGAAAAACAGATAAGGAAATTACTGGAATATTGAAAGAATTTGATGCTGAGAGTGAAAATTAACATTATTATATCTTTATGATATTCAGGAGAAAGTATTAAGTATGTACGGTCACATTTTTGCGGGAATGGAAAGGTTTGTATCTGATACCTATGGCAGTAAAGCATGGGCGAAGGTTGTCAATGAAGCAGGTGCAGGTATTGAAAAATATTTAATTTTGCAGGAATACCCGGACAGCGAGGTTGAATCTCTGATTACAACTATATCTGGAGTCGCGGGTAAGTCCTCGCAGGATATACAATTTGAGTTAGGACAATTTATGGCAGAATATTTTGCCAGGACATATAAGGTGTTTTTTAAACCTTCTTGGGATTTCTATGAGTTACTGGAAAATGTCGAGAATACGGTTCATCGGGAATTGAGGTTATATAATCCCGGGATGACGCCGCCTGAACTTTCCTGCAGCAGGGTAGGGTCGAGGGAGGTGCTGATTAAGTACAACTCTCCAAGACATATGTGCGCCTTTGCCCGTGGACTTGTTCAGGGCTTTGCAACACATTACGGTGAGGAAATCGAGATTGTCGAGGATGACTGCATGCTGGATGGGAAAAAGGAATGTCTTATTAAGGTAAAGGGGGGTGGGTAAGTAATGTATATCGCCCCTTTCCCTTACCCCCTCTGTTTTTAAATCAGTCCCTTGATTAATAAAACCCTCGCGATGTATAGTAAACGTCATTAAATTTCGTTAATAATATCCGGAGGATAGATTATGTTTTTGGACAAGGCTTATGCAATGGCACCACCGACAGGCGGAGCAGACGGGGCACCACAGGGTATCGGTGCGATGCTCTCCTCTTTTATGCCGCTTATTCTGATATTTGTAATTTTTTATTTTCTCCTTATTCGTCCGCAGCAAAAGAAGGCAAAAGAGCATAAGGAGATGCTGGACAACATTAAAAAGGGTGATAAGGTAGTGACCAGCGGCGGGATTTACGGATTTGTCGATGCTATAGAGGGCGATATCGTGACTTTGAAAATAGGCATTAAAGATGATGTCAAGATAAAGATTGGCCGTAGTTATATTGCCGGTCTTAGAACGGGAGAATAGCGGAAACGTGCATAAGAAATTTTTCTGGCGGATATCGTTAATTGCGGCATCACTTCTTTTATCAATAATATTTTATCTTCCATCCTTTGATGCAATGAGGGATTCCCTTCCTGAGTGGCTTCAGGAGTACGGCATAGTGCTGGGACTGGATCTTCAGGGTGGTATTCACCTGGTGTATGAGGTGGATGGAGATAAGGCCGTTGAGGTAACGGTCGAGAGGATCGCTTCGAGGCTTATTAATATATTTAAGGATGAGAAAGTTCCCGGTGTTCTTGTGAGTCAGGAAGGGCTGAACATTACTATTACGCCTAATACTGAAGAGATTTATGAAATAGTATCGAAGCAGTACGGCAACTTAAAGATAGTATCCAGATTGGATGAGAGCATTACTTATACAATAAGTGCCTCAGAGATCGAGAACATAAAAGACCAGTCAGTAGATCAGGCCCTTGAGACTATACGTAACAGGGTGGATGCCTTTGGTGTGGCAGAGCCGACAATTCACAGGCAGGCGAACAATGAGATCGTGATACAGCTTCCCGGCGTTAAGGATACTGAGCGGGCTATTGAGCTTGTTGGAACAGCAGCGATACTCGAATTTAAGATACTTGATAGTGAATCACCGATAGCTGCACAGTTGCCCGTAAGAATTACTGCTTCTCAGGAAGCCGGAGTGCTTGCTGAGTTTGCTGAGAAAATACCTGCTGATGATGAGATATTGTTTGGCAGGGTGAAAAGTGAAGAAGTGGTCGAGGATCTTGGCAATGAGTACCGCTCTGTCTATCTGGTGAAGAAGCGGGCTCCTTTAACCGGTGCTTTTCTATCTGAGGCCAGAGTCGAAATTGATAATAGAAGCAGTACTCCTGCGGTTGCCATCTCTTTTGATTCCGAGGGATCAAAAATTTTTGAAGAGGTTACCACTAATAATGTAAACAAGCGTCTTGCGATTGTCCTTGATGAAAATGTCTATTCCGCTCCTAATATTAATGAGCCGATTTCCGGTGGAAGTGCAACGATATCAGGGGACTTTACCATGGAAGAGGCACGTGATCTTGCTATTGTATTAAGGTCAGGTTCTTTGCCTGCTCCGCTGAAGATGCTTCAGAATATCACAGTAGGCCCCTCGCTCGGTAAGGATTCCATTGCTGCAGGAATTAATGCAGGACTTATTGGTGCATTGCTGGTGGTTGTATTTATGGTTATCTATTATAAAATGTCCGGAGTGATAGCGAACTTTGCCCTTGTACTTAATATAGTAGTTTTGATGGGTATTCTCTCGGCCTTCAATGCCACACTGACCCTTCCGGGTATAGCAGGTGTCATCCTAGCGATAGGTATGGCCGTAGATAGTAATGTACTCATGTTTGAGAGGATAAGAGAAGAGATGCGTATAGGTAAAACTCCGCGTGCTGCAATAGACTCTGGTTATGACAAGGCCTTCTGGACTATATTCGATTCTCATGTAACTACACTTATAACCGCGATCGTACTGTTTCAGTTCGGTACCGGCCCGATCAAGGGCTTTGCCGTAACACTGGGTGTGGGTGTGTTTATCAACCTTTTTACGGCCCTTATAGGTACCAAGACAATATTTGATCTTATAACAACGAAATATGAGGTTAAGAAGCTTAGCATATGATAGAACTGCTTAAGAATAAAACTAAGATTGATTTTATGGGCAAGAGAAAAATCGCCCTTACAATGTCCGGCATATTTATGCTTATAGGCCTGCTGGCGATAGTTCAGATCGGTCGGGGTGCGGCAAACCTTGGTATTGATTTTGCCGGCGGTACGGCTGTTCAGATTAAATTTAATGAGCCGATTGCCCTGGACGATGTCAGAGAGACGCTGAATAAGGGCGGCATTGATGAGTATGATCTGCAGGAACTTACAAGTGAAAACAAGATCCTTATAAGGGTCAAGAAAAAAGAGCAGACCCTTGGCACTTTATCAACGCAGATTATATCCGTGCTTAGAGAGAAGTATTCCGAGGAAAATGTAGTGGTTGACTCATCTACTGAGATTGGCCCTAAAGTAGGTGCGAGGCTTCGCGCGGATGCCCTTTGGGCGATTATTGCTGCTATTATCGGTATTCTCATATATATAACCTTTCGCTTTCAGTTTAAGTTCGGTGTAGGTGCTACTTTGGCCACTTTTCATGATGTTCTGGCGGTGCTTTGTATCTTCTATCTTACTGGAAAGGAAATCAATCTTATCCTTGTAAGTGCGCTGATGATGATAGCGGGTTACTCTCTTACTGACTCGGTTGTTGTGTTTGACCGCATCAGGGAAAACCTCCGTTTTAAATCGAAAAAATCAATTGTTGAGATAATTAATATGAGTCTTAATGAGGTTCTCTCAAGGACAATTATTACATCTTTAACAACCTTTTTTGCTGCCTTTACTCTGTATGTCTTTGGTGGTGAAGTTATACATGAATTCGCGCTTGCGATAATGCTGGGGGTTGCGATTGGTACATACTCCTCGATATTTATTGCCAGTCCGATCGTCCTTATGATGGGCGAAGAGAATGCTCTCGGCAAGAAGTAGTACTGTCGCCTGATAATATTATTGCCGAAATTCTCTAGTATCCCCCTAGTTTTAATTTTAATGCTATAATTTAAGTCATGCATCGTAAGTGGTTGTTAAGTAAGACAAATGCTGATTTCATAGAGTACCTGTCTAAAGGTGCATCTGTATCACCCGTGCTTGCGCAGATACTGGTGAATCGGGGTATCAGGGATATTAAGTCTATACAGACGTTTATTTCGCCACCCCCTTCAGAGATGCATGATCCCTTCCTTATGCCTGATATGCAAACTGCTGTGTCCAGGCTTGAACATGCATTGAAATCAGGTGAGAAGGTGCTTGTTCATGGGGATTATGATGCAGATGGAGTGACCTCTACTGCACTGCTTGTATCTGTCTTCCGAAAGCTTGGTATTGAGACGGAGTATCACATACCGCATCGTGACAGAGAGGGCTATGGTGTGAGTCTTTTAGGGGTTAAAAAGGCTCAGCAATTAGGTGCTGGACTTATTGTGACCGTGGATTGCGGCATTAGTTCACATGAGGAGATTGCAGCGGCAGCTGCGTTGGGAATTGATGTCATAATAACCGATCATCATCAGCCGTCTGAAATCATGCCTGAGGCCCTGGCAATTATTAATCCGCACCGTCATGATTCTTTGTATCCCTTTAAACGACTCGCAGGGGTTGGTGTGGCTCTAAAGCTGGTTCAGGCCCTGAAGCTGCATTTAAAGAGTGAGGTTCTTCATATTGAGGATTATCTGGATCTTGCTGCACTTGGTACAGTTGCCGATGCCGTTTCATTGACAGGTGAAAACAGGGCAATCGCCCAGGCTGGCATTAGAGAGATGAATCGTACATCTCCACGACCCGGGATAAAGGCCCTGAAGGAGGCCTCGGGTGTTCAGAATCTGATTCGCTCGGAGTCGTTATCATTCAGCATGATCCCGCGTATTAATGCAGCCGGTCGCATATCCGATGCGGCTATGGTAGTGGAGCTTTTGTTAACAGAGGATAAGAATATTGCCACGCGAATTGCTCTTTCTCTTGATCAGCTTAATGCCAGCAGGCAGGAAATTGAGGGAAAGGTATTTGACTCTGCTCTGGCTATGATAGAGCGCGAGGGGGCAGGTCATGCCATTATTATTGCTTCGAGTGAGTGGCATGCCGGGGTTATCGGGATTACGGCCTCGCGTCTGGTTGAAAAGTTCTGCAGACCGGTCTTTATATTTTCTATAAAGGGCACGCTTGCAAAAGGGTCTGCCAGGAGCATTCCATCTGTGCATCTGTACGACAGTCTTAATGCGTGCTCTTCGCTTCTAACGCGGTATGGCGGGCACAGTCAGGCTGCTGGAATATCCCTTGATATGGATCATTTTGAGGAGTTTAAGTCTGCGATTAACAAAGTAGTTCATGCGGGCATGAAGCCTGATGAGATGCAGCCTGTTCTTGAGATTGATGCATCTCTGAGGTTTGCTGAGCTGAATTATAAACTCATAAAGGATATAAGCCGGCTTGAGCCATTTGGTGAGGGTAATCGGGAACCCGTATTCGCTTCAAAAGATGTGGAGATGACTGCCTGGAAGATCGTGGGAAGCAAACACCTGAAAATGGATCTTATGCAGAAAAACGTAAGGATGGATTCAATCGGCTTTAGCATGGGGGACAAAATTGAAACTCTTGAGACTTCATCTCGTTTCGATATAGCCTATGTGCCGGGAATAAATGAGTGGCGCGGCATGAAAAATATTCAATTGACGATGAAGGGTATCAGGCCGGGTGTTTAATTTTGCTAATCCTGCGAAAAGATAGATTCTTCATATATAATTTAGTAGATGTGGTTATCTGTCTGAATCACTGAATTAATCAACAGAATATTTATACGGTATACTGTTCATATGAGCAAGTTCATGGATATCCGGTAAGGAAGACGAGAGGCCTGTGGTTGTACTTAGAAATATAAATACGGTAGATGCGCTTATCGATAAGGTCTTTGAGTATAACACCGGGGCCAATGCGGATCTGCTGCGGCGGGCTTATGCCTTTTCCAATGAGGTTCATTTTAAGCAGAAACGGAAAGAGGGTACGCCCTATATTGAACATCCCCTTGCTGTGGCTGCCATTTTATGCAGCATGCGTCTGGATATCAACTCTCTGGCCGCCGGCCTGCTGCATGATACTATCGAGGATACGGACACCACAGTTGAGGACATTCGCGGTCTTTTCGGAGAAGATATTGCTTTTCTAGTAGAGAGTCTTACAAAGCTCGGCAAGATGGAATTTAAGACCAGTGAAGATGTTCAGGCTGAAAATTTCAGGAAGATGTTTCTTGCTATGGCCGAGGACACTCGCGTCATTCTTATAAAGTTTGCTGACAGACTCCACAACATGCGCACTCTGGAGTACTTATCTCTTGAGAAGAGGGAGAAAATTTCCAGGGAGACCATGGAAATTTATGTGCCGCTTGCCAACAGGCTTGGTATAGGGTGGCTGAAGTCTGAGTTTGAGGATCTGAGTTTCCGGTTTCTGATGCCGGATGTGTATAACGAACTCATTCATAAGGTTGTCAAAAAGAGAGAGGAGCAGGAGGGCTATCTATACGATGTGGTCAAGATAGTAGAGGCCCATATGAGAGTAGGTCAGATTCCGGTAGAGGTATTCGGCAGGGTTAAACATTTATACGGAATCTACCAGAAGATGCAGAGGCAGAGGATACCTTTTGAGCTGGTATATGATGTTATAGCAGTCAGAATAATTACGGATACAAAGGCCAATTGTTATGCGGCTCTCGGTTTGATTCATTCGCTCTGGACCCCTGTGCCGGGGAGATTTAAGGATTTTATAGGGGCCCCGAAATCCAATCTTTATCAGTCACTTCATTCAACATTGATAGGGCCGAAGGGCGAGAGAGTTGAGTTTCAGATCAGGACTGGCGAGATGAACCGGATTGCTGAGGAAGGGATTGCCGCGCACTGGAAGTATAAAGAGAAGGACAATGATGATCGGCTGGATAACAAATATTTTTCCTGGATGCGTGATCTGGTAAAGGCCCAGAAGGATACGCCGGATGCCAGGGAGTTTATGGAGGCGGTAAAGGGTGATATAGTTCCCGGAGTTGTATTTGTCTTTACGCCGGAAGGGGATATAGTTGAACTGCCTCAGGATGCAACGCCCGTGGACTTTGCATACAGCATACACACCGAGGTCGGGCATCAGTGCACAGGCGCCAAGGTTAACAGAAAGATCGTACCGTTGAGGTATAAACTTCAAAACGCTGATACGATAGAAATCATTACCTCTCACGTGCATGCGCCGAGCAGGGATTGGCTTAAGTTTGTAAAGACCCAGAAGGCAAATGCACGGATAAAACAATGGCTGAAGACAGAAGAACGTGCAAAGGGAATTAAGCTTGGAGAGGAGCTTTTGGAAAAGGGCCTGCGCAGGTACGGGTTAAGTCCTAAACTGGCGAAGTCAGGAGAGATGCTGGAGGCTGCCGCAAGTTTGCGGATTAAAAGTCACGAAGATCTTTTTGTTGCAATCGGTTACGGAAGGGTTTCAGTACACAAACTTATTCATGTTTATCAGCCTGATTCGGTCAAGGAAAATGAAGAAAAAGTCCTGCCGAAGGAAGAGCAGAAAAAAGAGGAAGACAGCAAGGGTATTAGTATAAAAGGTGTGGACAACATAATGTTTCATCGGTCTAAGTGCTGCTACCCTCTTCCCGGTGAGAGAGTCACAGGGTTTGTAACAAGAGGCCGTGGTGTATCGATTCATATTATGGGATGTCATACGCTTAGCACCAATACCATAGATGCGGACCGTCTGGTGGAAGTAGATTGGTCGGGAGACTCTACCGCAACATATTCCGTGAAGATTCAGGTCATGACGGTTGATAAACGCGGCCTTTTGGCGGAACTTACAGCGGTACTCTCTACTAATAATGTAAATATAAGCCATCTTGATGCATCATCAACAAGTAATAAGGAGGCACTGTTTAATTTTATCCTGGAAATCAGGGACAGGAAGCAGTTAGACAATATTGCGCAGAAGATTGGTCAGATAAATGGGGTGATAGGTGTGAAGCGCCTTCAATCATAAATTTACATATGCTTGTATATGATACGTATGAATCACCGTTAGGCATACTTTATCTGACTTTTCAAAAGCTTGCTTTAGCGGGTATTTCATTTAACATGCCTTTAGATATAAGCCTGCAGAAGGGTGCTGCTCCATGGAATTTTATCGGGGAACTGGACAGTTATTTTAAGGGTACGGGAAAGTTATTTTCTGTGGAAACGGTGTTTCTTTCAGGTACGGAATTTCAAAAAAATGTCTGGAATGCGCTGCAGCTTATACCTTACGGTGAAACGAGGTCTTACAAATGGCTGGCTGCTGAAATAGGCCGCCCCGGGGCCGTGCGTGCTGTAGGCGGAGCACTTTCAAAAAACCCTTTACCAATAGTGCTCCCGTGTCATCGGGTAATTAAATCTGATTCTTCTCTGGGCGGTTTTGCCTGCGGGATTGGTATTAAAAAAAGTCTGCTTGATATGGAATCTTCCATATAGCTGAAGGCATCAGGTCGAAAAAAATGTATAAGAAAATCTGGTCTCACCGTGACAAGAGTATTAGAATATTGTTGCATTCGAAGGGAGTGCCATCAATGCTTTTAAGTGCCTGTTCATAGGCCTTACGGATTTTCTTTGTTTTTATGCCCAGAAGTTGTCCTATATTGACACAACTTTTATAAAGGGAAATAGATCCCATATTGACTATCTCTACGGATTCAAGACGGTCACGGTACTTATCATAAAAATCAGTTAGTTGCTGCTTTCCCATCTCATGTCGATTTTTCAGATGCTCAACCAGGGGAGTTATTGCGAGTATTCCCTCGGTAACGTCGAAGTCTTTTTTATTGATAATTATTTTTTTGTCGAGTTTACTCAGGAAGGTTGAGAAAAACTGGTATTCTGTTATTTGCATAGATGTCGTATTTAATATGACTTCTTTTGTCTTTCCTTTTTGCTGTAAAAATTTCTGGCGAAGCTTCAGTGTCCGTTTATCAAAGTCTGTGGATAACTGGTTTTTCAGATCCTCAAGATATTCCCTTGCGTTTGAAAGCGCCTTTCTCACGGACCGTTTTCCGTATATGCCGACTACGGCGTAAAAGAAATCAAAGCGCCAGAGATTTTTCAATATGGTCTTCCAGGAATAAAACTTTGCCATGGCCTTCAGGGTCTCTATATGTAGTTCAAAGGCCGTCATAAGTTTGGGCTCGAAAACCGCATGATGGGCATCGTAGGCACTCCAGTTGGTGTGAATAAGTCTTCCGCTATCTTTCATTTCTTGAAATACAGGGGTGCCGGGCAGGGGGGTAAGCACCATAAACTGAACTGACTCTATATCAAGTTTTTTTGCAAATTTCGCGGTATTTTTTATTGTTGCTATATCATCTGTATCAGATCCGAGTACAAACATTCCATGTATGTTTATCGAGTATTTTTTCAGGGTCTTGATAGCCTTTTCAATGTCTCCGAGATTCTGGCTTTTATTGTAAAGTGAGAGTGTCATAGGGTTTATGGATTCAAAGCCTATGAAGACAGCAAAGCATCCGCTCTTTTTCATCAACTCAATAAGCTCCGTATCATTAGCGACCTCCGTACGCACCTGGGCGCTCCACTCTATCTTTATTTTCCGGGCGATCATTTCCCTCAGTAGTTCTTTAGTACGTTCTTTATTGGCTGCGAAATTATCATCTATAAAAAAAACATGGCTTTTTTTCCGGGCTGAGGCCTCGACTTCCTGCAAGACGCGGTTTATGGATTTGAAACGGTATTTTCTGCCAAACATGGGTATGACGGAGCAGAATTTACATGCATAGGGACAGCCCCTTGAGGTGGCAATAGGTATGACGTGTGATTTATCCCATCTATGAACAAGGTTGAAATCAGGAATGGGTCCGTCATCAAGATTAGGTATCAATTCTCTGTCAGGCGTGTTTCTTATTTCGCCGCCGGGTGTTTTATAGGACAGGCCGTTGATTGTTTCAAGCGGGAGGTTATGAATAAGCGCATTGAGCAGTTCCGGCAGTGTTTCCTCCCCTTCGCCCCTGATTACATAGTCTGCATACTGGAGGCTTTCTTCCGGTAAGAAAGTAGAATGCGGCCCCCCGATTGCAGCGGGTATATTAAGTTTTTTTAATTTTTCGGCTATCTGAAATGCCCTCTGTGCCGTGGAACTGATAGAAGATATACATACAAAATCAGCTTCTTCAACAGTCTTCCACTCAACCGGATGAATGTCTTCTATGAATACTCTGGTGCTGTAGCCGAGATTTTTCAGGATTGTCGCAAGCAGGATAGATCCGAGCCGGGGTAGGGCGGTCCTGCTGAAAATATGCGCACCCGGAGACTTTGCTTCTATAAATACAATCGTTCTCATTTAGCTATTGTATAACCGAATCAGGGTGAAAGCAAGAGCAATAAAGGGCTTTAAATCGAGGTCGAACCTCGATTATTAAAAAGCCGCTTAATAAAATAGATATTCAGTTTTTAGATGATTTTATTCGAGCAGCTGAATCAGCAAGTAATTTATCAACCGCAATTATAAATCGATCTAAGCCGTTTTTTCACCTGTAAGATCTGACAGGTTGACAGCCTTCAAAGAATCTGATAATTTTTTACTCATCTAGCGTTGTCAAGAGACGGACATGTCATGTATTTTGTGTAAATGCCTTTTTTGTATTGTACGGCTTTACTCAGAGCATGAGCAGAAGGGGCAGTTGTTGTGACAATGCAATGGCAGAGCTTTGGCAATAGATTCATGTAATGTGAATTCCTTGCCATTGTCGAAGGTGCTGGTAAAGTGTACCCCCTCCTTCTTTATCAGCCAAGACATAGTGATATATGCTTTCGTGATGGAGGCTGATCACGCCTTCACGCTTTAATCTGTCTGCAATCTGCTCAGGGCTCCAGTCCTGCTCAAGATTATTCCTGATCTGCCCGGGACTCAGTACTTTGACAGAAATGCAGCCCGGTTATGGGTACTGGATAAATGCTAAAGAGAATGCCACATGGGTACTGCCATAGAATGGCAAAGTACTGGTGGATGTATGTGCTTACTGTGCTAAGGTTGAGGTCCACTATTGACAGCAGATCTCATTATCTGCAGGCAGATAAAACGATGCAGTATGCAGTGTGCATGACACACTGATACAGGCAAAGATATTATAAGATGAGCGGGATCTATATGTATGAACAGGCTTTATGGACTGATTTATTTCTATTGATCTCCGAATAGCGATAGACTAAAATTAGGACTTAATATA
Source organism: Nitrospira sp. (assembly GCA_016784355.1). Taxonomy (GTDB): domain Bacteria; phylum Nitrospirota; class Thermodesulfovibrionia; order UBA6902; family UBA6902; genus JACNKH01. The sequence goes on from JADHUV010000010.1 coordinate 15,892, forward strand.
GTCTGATGTCCTGAATGGGGGAGTGTATGAAACTCAGCAAATCAGTAAAGCCGATCAGTTACATATAGGCCCATGCCTCTGAAGTAGTGCGTGAGGTAGCTGAAAATAGAGGGACTGTCGTTATAACGCTTAATGGTGAGGCTCGTGCCGTATTGCAGGATATCAGGGAGTACGAGAAAACTCAGGAGAGCCTTGCTCTGCTGAAGTTCCTTGCCTGCAGCCGCAAAAGCTTTGATGATGGGAAGCACAGCACAGCGGATGCGTCATTTTCCCGGATCAGAAAGAAGATTGCCGGGAAGCATGGCAAATAAATGGGCTATACAGTATGCCTCATCAGGGATGCCGAGGCAGATATCCTTTAGATATATGAGTATGTCTTAAGACATGATTCTTCCGGAAAGGCTGACCTGCTTCTCAATAACCTTGAGAAATCAATAAAAAACTCGCCAGTAACCCTCAGCGGGGTCATCTGCCTCCGGAACTCGAACATATTGGCATCTATGAATTTCGGGAGATTCGGTATAAATCGTACAGAATTATATATCAGGTTATCAGTACCTCGGTATACGTTCATTGCGTAATTGACGGCCGCAGGGATTTGCAGGATCTTCTGCATTTCAGGCTATTGAGATAGTTTTGCATTTATCCTGAGATCTGATTTTTCTGAAAAACTTGGAAATGGTTCAGTGTGGAGTGAATCGAGGTCGAACCTCGATTGGTCAGCGGTTCTCTACAAGTTTTCGTATGCGCCAACTACGAGAGAGGCGTTCTGACCGCCGAAGCCGAAGGAGTTGGAAAGGACATTTTTATGGGTCAGGCTGCGGGCCTCATTAGGGACGTAATCTAGATCGCATTTGGGATCACGGATTTCCTGGTTAATGGTCGGCAGCAGGATCGAGCGGTTTATCCCCACCAGGGATAAAATGCACTCAATGGCTCCTGCCGCAGCTATAGTATGTCCAAGCATGGATTTATTGGAACTTACAGGAACGTTTGCAGCGCGTTCTCCGAATATTTCCTTTAGTGCCCTGGTCTCGGTAAGGTCATTCTGGGTAGTTGAGGTGCCGTGCGCATTAACGTAATCGATATCGTCGGGAGAAAGTCCGGCATCGTCCAGTGCGGCGTTTATCGCTATGATCGCCCCCAATCCTTTCGGGTGAGTATCCGTGATCCTGTATGCATCGGTTGAGGAACCGTAGCCTTTGAGTTCACCCAGTATTTCAGCTCCCCTGCTTCTGGCATGTTGAAGTTCCTCAAGTATTACAGCCCCGGCACCTTCGGACATAACAAACCCGTTACGCCTTCTGTCAAACGGACGGGAGGCTTTTTGAGGTTCAGTATATTTTTCACACAGGGCCTTAAGAAGTAAAAACCCTGACATTCCGACAAAATCAAGAGTGGCTTCACAGCCTCCTGCTAACATCACATCGCATCTGTCGTCCTGTATGAAGCGGACGGCCTCACCGATGGCCTGTGAGCCTGCCGCGCAGGCTGAGACTATGGCCAGTGTCGGGCCTTTACAGTTCAGGTGTTCGGAAAGTATGGTTGTTGCTGCATCAGGTTTTCTTTTGAAAAAATTCAGGTAGGGATAGCCTCCTGATTTGACAAGACCCTCCATGTCCCATTTACCGCTTTTATCATAGAAACGGTGAAGGAATTTCATGTCCTCAACTGATGGGTTATCCCCGTGAGAGCCGAGAGAAACGCCTACTCTGTGACGGTTAGCAATATCCTCGAGTCCTGCCTGTTTAGCAGCGGCAGTTGCTGCAACTCTCATAATGCGCAGCGCTCTGGAAGAAAATTTATTTAATTGCTGACCGGCAGATTTTTCAAACTCTTCAAGCCAGGAATTATCTATTTCTCCGCCTATACGGCAGGGGAAGCCTGTTGTGTCAAAGGATTTTATATAATCAATACCCGACTCGCCCCTGCTGCAGCGCTCAAAGGTATCATCTGTGTTTTTGCCCAGCGGTGTAATCATTCCATAGCCGGTTATGACCACCCGTTTTTTTGATTCGTTATGAGGCATTTAAAAAAGGTTTTTCTCTGTCTGAACTTTTTCCAGCCATGCTTTTATAAGGTCATCTCCGTTAGCATATACGGCGGCTTCTCCGCATGCTCCGCATTTAACCGCTGCGCCTTCTGCCTTCCAGTCGCTCGCGCCGCAGTGTGTGCATTTTTCAGGAAGGCTTTCCAGTATATCCATGACGCCTGCAGCAATTGATCCAGCAGTTACCAGGGCGGGAACCTCATCCATATCCATACCGGCCTGAAGTTCAGGTACGTCTTCTTCAAATCTCAGCTTAAGCAGTTCAACTGCCTTGTCTGTCAGGGCGCCGTCTTCGTCAATGGCTGAACCTTCTCCGAACATTTCTTCTACATGCTCAAGAACAAAGTGACGGGCCATCTTGATTCCGAAGGATTGCTCCATCCGATAATTGATATCCAGGAAATCCAGTGATTCCGCGCCAAGGTCATTTATCAGTGAGGTCTCGGGTTTAATATCATTGGCATCCACATTCAATGTTTCCACTATAGCTTTTTTAAGCTCATCAAAAACCATTGATTCGGTTATAAGGTTCTGACTCATTTTGCCTCCTTAAAATATTGCATTGTATTTGTTAAGTTCATTGAATATAAAAGTGCCTTACGGCTATCTGTAAAGAGAGTTGCTCAGACCCCTGTCTACAATTATGGTCTGCCCTGAGATCCCCTTTGCCGCATCACTGCATAGAAACAGCGCGGCATCTGCTATTTCCTCAGGCTCTACGAAGAGCTCTTCCGGCAGCAGATCCAGATTTTCCCAGTACTGCCGCAGGACCTTGAAAGAGTCTGTTTTAACTATCCCGCCGCACACTGCATTTACTGCTATTCCCCTGTCACGTAGAGTCTCTGCGGAATCCCTTACGACTGACTCCATCGCGGCCTTCATGCTGCCTAGCGGATAAGCCGGGTTATAAAACCTGCTTCCAAGGCTCGATATGAATACGATCTTGCCCTTGCTTTCCTTCAGCAGCGGAACTGCCGATTGCAGACAGAATATATTGCCCAGGTAATTAGTGTCCACAAGTTGCCTGAGTTCACGTTCGAGAAGTTTGTCAATCGGTTTGAAAGGCGCCTTGGCCGCATTTAGAACAAGGTAATCCAGACGACCGGCCTTTTCCTTGATATCGGCAAAGAGCTGCTTTACAGAGTCTCTGGAGGATATGTCCGCTTGAATCAGAAAAGCCCTCCGTCCCATGGCCTCAACGTCCATGGCAAGGGTCTCGGCTTGTTTCAAAGAAGACCCCGTTCCACGCCTGTAATTGATAACAATATCAGCCCCTGCCTCAGCGCACTTTCTCGCTATAGCATTACCAATCCCACGGGAACTGCCCGTAACCAGAGCTACCTTATCTTTCATAAAATACATTATCCGGCTATTTTATATAAACCGGTGCTTTTAGTAAACCATTTCATATGCAATGGCATAATTAAGAGCCGCCTGCGATATAATCCAGTTATGCATGGAATATTTGGTAGTAACGAGTATTTCTTAAGAAACTGCATAATTATGACGAATATATAAAAACAACTCATTCCAGGCTTATAACCATTTAGAATGATACGTAAATTGAGGGTATGTCCTCAGCAATGGAGCTTTTATGACAGAATTAATAGTTTACTTAACCGCTTATGGACATGTAATATAGATGCAATGTGCCTACTACGTAACGATAACTTCGATGATTACTTATCTTTTGCCAACAGGAGACGATCAAAATGAAAATTAATGCTTTTTTCCCTGGCATTATACTGCTTGCCCTGACTCTTTCCAGTTGCAGCACTATTGACTATGGATATCTGAGTAATTTTTCCTTTCCTGATTTAATCGAATCCGATCCCAATGACAGTTCTGAACCCCTTCAGAAGGGCACTGAGCAGGCTATTGAGACTAATGTGCCTGCTGACAGGATATCTGGTCAGGTACGGGGAGTCTCAGATGCAGAAGTTATCGGAGATATCAGTAGTGAATGTTCAGATGATTGCATCGAAATGGCCGTGACGCTGAATCCGGCGACTGTTCGGGATGAAGATAATATTCTAGAGATCGTACCGAATGGAGTTCAAAATGATGCGCAGACGGATCAGGAACTGCTGGATGCGGCTCTGGAGTTTTCTGCTGCTGCACAGGAATCCTGGTCAGAGGGCAATCTCGATGGTGCCGTTGCACTGCTGGATCAGGCCTATGAGATGGTCTTGAGGGTGGATACTGAGGATGCCTCGGATCTTATTCAGCAGAAAGATGATCTTCGGTATCTTATTTCTAAACGTATCCTTGAGATTTATGCCTCCAGATATACGGCGGTAACCGGAAACCACGATGAGATTCCGCTTACAATGAATGATCAGGTCAGGGCAGAATTGAAACGTTTTGAGGGTCCTGAGAGGAATTTTATTCTTCAGTCATACGAGAGATCCGGCATGTATATGGATATGATACTGAAGGCGCTGCATGAGGCGGGCCTTCCTGCTGAGCTTGCCTGGCTGCCGATGATAGAGAGCGGGTTTAAGGTAAAAGCCCTTTCTCATGCCAGAGCGTTAGGACTCTGGCAGTTTATCCCTTCTACAGGTCATAAATTCGGCCTTAAACGTGATACATGGGTAGATGAAAGGCTTGACCCCGAAAAGGCGACAGCAGCTGCAGTAGCCTATCTTACAGAGCTGCACAATATATTTGGTGACTGGACCACTGTTTTAGCTGCATATAATAGTGGAGAGGGCAGGGTGCTGAGAAAGATACGCAGTCAGAAAATTAATTATCTTGATAATTTCTGGGATCTGCACCAGAAACTGCCTCGAGAGACACGAAGGTATGTGCCAAGATTTTTAGCGGTTCTTCATATTCTAAAAAATCCTGAAAAATACAAATTCATTTTTGATACGCCGGCAAAACCTTACGTATATGATACGGTTTCTATAACCAAGCCTGTTCAACTGAAGGCTCTCGCAAAGGTAATGGGGGTAAGTGCAGATGCACTTAATGCCTTAAACCCGGAACTTAGAAGACATGTTACGCCTCCTACACCGTATGATCTTAAGCTGCCGGCCGGCACAAAACCGATTTTTCTTGCAGCTATTAAGGATGTTCCGCAATGGATACCCCCGCAGGATGCTTTTGCATACCACCGGGTGAAGAGGGGAGAAACCCTTTCTGTGATTGCTGCCAAGTACCGTACAACGGTTTCAAAGATTACACAGGCAAATAATATTCGTAAAAAGCACTTTATTCGTATAGGGCAGAAGCTGAAAATACCTCTGCGGGATGGGGTTATAGGTAGTGTTTACGCCTCGAAGATGCCTGCTGGAGGAAAGTATAAGATCAAGAAGGGCGATTCGCTCTGGTTGATTGCAAAGAAGTTTAATACGAATACTAAAAATCTGCAGAAAATAAACAAATTGAAGTCTACCCGATTGTATGTAGGGCAGATCCTCAGGGTAAATTAATTACAATAGTTTTATATGCTTTTCAGGATCTCGAGCACTGCATTGCCAATTTCTCTAGCTGTCTCATGCTCTAATTCTGGATAGATAGGCAGTGAGAGTACCTCAGATGCTGCTAGTTCTGAGACAGGGAAATCACCTTTAGAGTGACCTATATCACCAAATGCTCCCTGCAGGTGAAGCGGTCTGGGATAATAGACAACTGATGAAATAGAAAGATTGCCAAGCTCTTCTTTTATTTTATCACGGTGCGGAGTGCGGATCGTGTACTGGTGATATACATGTGTACTGTCATCCGAGGTAGCGGGACATCTTACGACTCCCTGCAGTATGGATGTATATATTTCGGCGATCGCTCGACGTTTTTCATTATATACATCAATTTGACGCATTTTGATCCTCAGAATTGCGGCCTGGATTTCATCAAGTCTGCTGTTATAACCGATAAAGTCGTGCTGGTATGGTCCTACGGTTCCGTGGTTTCTAAGTAGCTTTACTCTTTCAGAAATCTTTGGATCGCCCGAAATCATCATGCCGCCGTCCCCGTATGCGCCAAGATTTTTGCTGGGGTAGAAACTGAAGCAGCCTGCATCGCCTATACTTCCAATAGCTTTACCTTTGTATTTCGCTCCGAATGCCTGTGCGCTGTCCTCAATTATTTTCAGATCATGTTTCTTTGCAATCGCCATAATAGCAGTCATATCAGCCGGAAGGCCGAACAGGTGCACGACTACTATGGCCCTGGTTTTATCCGTAATCTTTTCTTCGATCTTTGAGGGGTCTATATTCAGAGTGTGTTCATCAATATCTGCAAAGACCGGTTTCGCTCCGACATACGTAATTGCCTCCGCAGACGCAATGAAAGTAAATGGAGTGGTTATTACTTCATCGCCTTCTTTAATACCCAGCGCATCGAGCGACAGGTGCAGCGCATCCGTCCCTGATGCCAGGCTTACTGCCCCGCTGACATTGTGATAATTGGCAACCTCACTCTCAAATGATGAGACGTTCTGCCCCAGTATAAACTGGCCGCTTTCAATTATGTCTTTAAGCGCTGTCTTGATCTCTTCTTTTATAGGAAGGTACTGCGCTTTCAGATCTATCATCTGTACAGGTTTTTTATTTATGCTTGATTCAGTCATGTTCTCCGTTTAAACCAGACCATCGCTTACAAGGGCTGATATCTTTAGCGCTACTTTCAGGGCCTCTCTTCCTTCATGCCCGGACACTACGGGCTCAGTCCTTGTCTTCACGCAGTTAATAAATGATAAAAGCTGCTCTTTCAGAGGTTCTTTTATCACTGGTTTGTCAACTTTTTTTGTTACCTGGTCACCGTTTTTTTCATAACAGATCAGTTCCTGGCTCTGATAATTGAGACTCATAAATGAATCCTTCTGGAATACCTTCAGCAGTCTCAGTTTATCATCTGCCATTCTGCTTGTTACTGCTTCTGCGATACAGCCGTTTTCAAACTCAATCCAGGCATGTGCAATATCTATATTATTAGTGAGTATCTTAGAGCCCGCAGCACGGATTTCCTTAATATCTGAATTCACCAAACTTAGTATTATATCTATGTCATGTATCATTAAGTCAAGTGTTACATCTATATCTGAACTGCGGCCTGTAAAAGGTGAAAGTCTGTGGGATTCTATGAAATTGGGCTTATTTACTTTGGTGCTCATTAGGGAGACTCCTGAATTGAACCTCTCAAGATGTCCTACCTGAAGCACCAGGTTTCTTTTTTCGGCTTCCTGTATAAGTGTCTCAGCTTCATTCAGTGTGGTAGTAATCGGCTTCTCAATCATTAAATCTTTTTCTTGTTGAAGACATGACATTCCGATCTCATAGTGCAGGGATGTCGGCGCCGCTATGCTAAGGGCATCTACTAGAGGCAATACCTCTTTGTAGTCAGAATAGGCCTTGCAATTATATTTTTTTGCGGTTTCAGCTGCCTTTGAAGCATCCGGATCGACAACGCCTATAAGGTTTACATCTTCCATTTCGGAAAATATTCTGGCATGATGCACTCCGATAGAGCCTATCCCTATTAATGCTACATTTATCTTTTTCAACTTAAATTTCCTCTGGTATAATCTTTTTAATCTTTATTAGCAGGTCTGGTAGTAGAAACACCGAAAACCGTGATGCCGAATTTTTCGGCTTCCTTAATGAAATTATTTTTATCTATAATTATACATTTTCCAGCCTCAATTGCCAGTAGCGAGGCCGATACAGATTTCATTGACTGCAAAGTATCAGCTCCAACGACAGGGACATCAAAGCGCATGTCCTGTTGGGGTTTGCTTACTTTAATGACAACTGCATCACTTACGGCAAGTTTGCCTCCTCGCACTATGCATTCGTCTGTGCCCTCAATAGCCTCTATGGCCATTACAGCCTGATTTTTAACGACGACTGTTTGACCAATATCAAGGCGGCCCATTTCTCTGGCAATGTCCCACCCAAAATTAATATCCTGCATCTGACTATCTGAAACCCAGGTATTTGTTATAGGTCCCTCAGGAGCAAGCAGGCCTTTTGTAAATGAGGTTGTTTTATGCAGGATAACGCCTGCTTTTTCCAACTCTCCAACGAATGCATTCATGATGGTATCATCTTTACGGTCCTTCAGTGACATGATGAGTTTAATGGCCTTCATGTCCGGTATCATGCTTGTTTTGTTCTTGTACAGCAACTCCTTACTGACCTTGCCGGCCATGACAGCGTCTTTGACTGAGAGCTTGCCGAGAAGGGATATAAGGCTGCCGAGGCGGCCGATATTGACCTTGTGAAATTCATCAGTAAGCGGCCTCAATGATTCATCTGCGACCGGCTGAAGCGCAATGCCTATTACATAATATCCAGCTTCCTTTGCTTCTGATGCGATAGCTGCAGGCAGGCTGCCTTGTCCGGCAATAACTGCAAGGGTTTTAGAGCTTCGTTTAGCCTCTAGCGGCATAGTCCCCGTTTGTTTTTTTCAGCAAAGCTGATGAAGTTTTTTACAGCGTCGCACTGCCTTACTTCCTTTTTGATACTTTCAATAGCATCCTTCATTGGCAGCTTACTTCTGAAAAGCAGCTTGTAGGCTTTTTTAAGATCCTGAATTGTTTCATCATCAAAATTGCGTCTTTTCAGACCGATGGTATTTAATCCATAAAGTTTGGCCCTGTCGTTAGAAGCAGTAGTGTAGGGAGGGATATCCTTGTTTATCGCGCTGAAGCCGCCGATCATTGAATATCTGCCTACGCTGACAAACTGATGCACGGCCACGAGACCGCCGATAAAGGCAAAGTCTTCAACCGTGCAATGACCTCCGAAGGTAGTAGCGTTTGCAATAATAATATTGTTGCCTATATTGCAGTCATGGGCAATATGTGCGTATGCCATGATGAAATTATCATTGCCCAGCTTTGTCAATTTGTTGCCATCGACAGAGGCACGATGAATGGTTACATATTCTCTGATGATATTATTGTTTCCGATTGTGACTCCGGTTTTTTCACCGTTATATTTCATATCCTGAGGTTGTAGGCCGATCGAGGTGAAGGGGAAGATTGAGCAGTCGCTTCCTACCACTGTTTCCTCAATGACAACATGAGAGAAAAGCTTGGTATTCTTTCCGAGGCTTACATTTTCACCAACCAGGCAGAATGGTCCAATCTCAACTCCATCTGCAATTACTGCGCCTTCAGAAACTATTGCTGTGGGGTGAATTGCAGGTTTAGCCATTGTCTGTGCCCTCATCTGACATCATCGCAGTGAATTCTGCCTCTGCGACCAGTTTGTCATCGACAAAAGCGGCGCCTGCAAATTTCCATACCTGTTTTCTTTGTCTCATAACGGTAACCTCAAGCTTCAGCTGGTCACCCGGTACGACCGGTTTGCGGAATTTAGCCTTTTCTATGCTCATGAAATAAACTGTCTTTGATGGTGCTCCGGAATTGGATGCCAGCAGGCCTGATACCTGCGCCATGGCCTCGACAATCATCACTCCCGGCATAATGGGATTGCCGGGAAAATGCCCCTGAAAAAAAGGCTCATTTATTGTTACATTTTTTATTCCGGTTGCCTTTTGACCAGGAACGATATCAATGAGCCTGTCAACCATTAGAAAAGGGTATCTGTGTGGTAAAATGCGCTGAATTTCGATGCTATCCATCATTGGCGTTTTCCTTCCTGTTTAGCTTTTTTTCTGTATCAATAAGGCGCTTAATATAATCAGGCAGCCTTGTGAATATGCCTTGCGACTTAAGCCATTGTTTATGAGGTATGGCAGGGCTTCCCGAGTATATCTGTCCCCCTGGTACATTACCTCCAACTCCGGACTGTGCAGCTATCATGGAGCCGGGTCCTATTTTTACATGGTCTCTTACCCCAACCTGTCCGGCCAGAACTGCACCGTCACCAATGTCAACACTTCCACTGATCCCGACCTGCGATACTATAATACAATTTTTACCAATATTTACGTTATGTGCTATTTGTGTCAGGTTATCAATTTTAGATCCGGAGCCTATCACTGTATTTCCGAGCGTGGCACGGTCTATGGTAACGTTTGCGCCTATCTCAACGTCATCTTCAATAATAACTCCGCCAACCTGGGGGATCTTGTAATGTGCATTGTTTTCATAAACGTAACCAAAACCATCAGAACCGATGACTGAACCTGGATGAATGCTCACTCTGTTTCCTATAATTACACCATTTCTTATCGTGACATTGGGATGAATAACCGAGTCCTCTCCAATTATGGTGCCCCTGCCTATATAAGTCCCGGGATACAGGACGGTTCGTCTGCCAATAATGACACCATCACCTATCCAGACATTCGGCATGATAGTGACATCGCTCCCGAATTTCGTATTATTGCCGAGTGTGGCAGCATTGCTGATCCCTGAAGGCATATCATGAACGGGGTGAAATATTTCCAGAGTCCTTGCAAATGCGTACTGGGGATTATCGACTATGACCATGGGAATGGTTTGATCTTTAAGTTCTGTTTTGACCATCAGGGCTGAGGCCCCGGTGTTCTGAAGATCTTTAAGATGTTTCATATCCGATATGTATGTAATTTCCCCGGGCAGAGCCTCGGTAATACTGGATACACCGGTAATATCAACCTCGGCATTCCCAGTTACTTTTCCGCCCAGCAGCTCAGCAAGTTCTTTGAGTTTCATCGTATTAAGCTGATATCGAAGTAAGGTTAATTAGAACTGCTGCCGGTAGAAGCATTATATTCCTCGATAAGCTTTTCTGTAAGGTCGCTCTTGGCAGGAATATAAAGAATTCCGCTGGAGGCACGTTCAAATATAATAGAGTAACCCTTTTTTTCACCCATGGTATAGACCATTTTGCGTAGCTTTTTTATTAATGCTTCCATAAACTCGCTCTGTTTTTTCTGGACCTCTTCCTGAGAGTCTTTAACTGTACGCTTATAGTTTTTAACCAGTGATTCAAGTTCGTCTTTTTTCTGCTTTATGGCTTCAGGGTTGAGAACAGATGACTGTTTGGTGATTTCCTCTTCAAGCTTTTTAATCTGGTCTTCCTGTACTGAAATTGCGGCCTGTTTAGATTGAACCAGTTCTTCGAGGATCTTAACGGCTTGTTTACCCTCTGTAGACTCATTAAGGGCTTTGTTAAGGTCGACATAGCCGATTTTAGTATCCTGTGCCTGTGCTGTCACTGCAAAGAGTAATGTTAGTGCGATAATGAAACTTTTCATACTGCCTCCTTGGTTATTTATCTGATGTCCGTGCTATTGCGATGAGGTCTGACAGCCGGGCAAATATTATTCTATAAAACCGGGTTTATAATAACCCGCCAACTGAAAATTCGATTTTATTGTCGCCTTCGTCAAACTTTGGATCGAGATTGAATCCCCATTCCAGCCGCAACGGACCAAAAGGCGAGTGCCAGCGGAAACCAAAACCTGCGGTCCTTCTGAAGTCTGATGCGGTGACATCCTCATTTTTGTCAAAGGCTCCGCCCACATCAATAAATACAACGCCCTTCAGCTTGATCTCTTCAACCAGTGGAAAGGAGATTTCGGTGTTTAGCAGTGTCTGCCAGTGGCCCCCGATTTTATCTCCATTTTCATTTCTAGGTCCACCCTCTCCAAACCCCAGTCCCCGGATGGTGCTGATGCCGCCGACATAGAATCTTTCGTAAAGCGGAAGTCTTTCGCCGTTAAAACCATAAGCATATCCAACACGTCCTCTTATGCTGAAGGTTGTATTAAGAGGTGTCGGGAAATACCATACCGAGTCAGCTATTGTCTTGGTGAAGTAATTGTCTCCACCGAGACCTGCCAGCGTAAAGGTGAAAGTATGCCGCTCCCCTTTGTTAGGGTCAAGAAAGTTATTACGGGTGTCCTTCCATACCATAGGGGTGATACTGCTGGTAATTTTATGACCGCGCTGGTCTTTAATAATGAGTGATGCAGCATCGGCAACAGAGGTTATCTCAGCCGACTCGAGACGGTAGGTGATACTTCCGCCGGTATATTCCGAAAAATCTTTGCCAAAACCTACTGCGCCGCCTGTGGCTCTTTTGTCATATTCCGGGAATTCTACTTCTTCATTATAAAGGCTAAATGTAGCAGAGACCGGCTTATCCATAAACCAGGGTTCTCTTATGGAAATATTGTAATTGGCTCTCCTTGCACTGAGATCAGCCCTTACTTTAAGGAAAAGACCTTTGCCGAACAGGTTTGCCTGGGTGATCTCTCCCATAACGGAAAACTTGTCTACAGAACTGTAACCGCCTCCAAAACTGAGCATCCCGGTCATTTTTTCTTCGACCGTAATGTCCATGTCCATTGTCAGTTCTTCCTGCCCTGGAGTAGGCACTATATCTATTTTCTCAAAGAAATTCAGATTGTTTATTCTCTGCTCACTCCTTTTGATGAGTTTTTTGTTGTAAGTATCCCCTTCGTCAAGGCGCACTTCCCGTCTGATAACCTTATCACGGGTTTTGGTGTTTCCCTTGATATTAATTCTGGCAATTTTAAATATCCCGCCTTCAGAAAAATTAAAGTGAATGTCAGCGTCCTTTGAGTCGGCAGTCATTTTTAGCTGAGGTTCAATATCGGCCATAGCGTATCCGTTTTCCATGTACAGCTCAACGATATTCTCAATGTCATCCTTGAGAGTTTTTCTATTGAAAGTCTCTCCCGAGCTTATAGTGAGTTGGCTGAATATCTCGTTTTCTGTAAACAGCGTATTGCCGGCCAATGTAAATTTGCCGAAATTATACTGCTCTCCCTCTGAGATGGTAATTGTCAGGTGCATATTTTCCCTGTCTTCGCTCAGGGTGATTTCCGGTTCTGCGATTGCAACTCTCAGATATCCATTGTTGTGATATAGCTCTCGTATAAGCTCAATATCCTGCCAGACCTGGGACTTCTGGTATATGCCTGAGCCTGTGAAAAATGAGAGCAGCCATCTTTTTTTGGTTTTCATCACTTTTTTTATCTGCTTTTCGGTAAGTGCTGAATTGCCTTTAAGGCTGATTGATTTGATCGTTACCTTGGGACCTTCGCTTATCTGTAATGTAAGTGCAACCGAGTGATCGTTTATTGTCCTTAAAACCGGGATAATATTTACGAGGTAATACCCCTCGGAGTGATAAAATGCCACCAGCATCTTTATATTGTCGGAAATAAGAGAGTAATTGGCAAAGGCACCTGTAGCAATGGTTATTTTTTCCAGAAGATCTTTCTTCTCAATCTCCTTATTACCCTGAAAGTCCAGGCTCGCGATAATCGGCTTTTCTGTGACGGTGATGATTAGTTTTATTCCACCTTCAAACGAGACAGCGTCCACACGGATGTCATCAAAATATCCGAGGCTGTATAATTTGCGGATATCGTCCTGCAGAACATTTTTATAATAAGTAGTGCCGATCCGGCTTTTTATCTTTGACTGAACCGTGGCCGGGCTTATCTTGCTGGTTCCGATCACCTCTATCATCTTTATGTCGGGGTCTGCCGCTAATGCGCTGTCAGTAAACACAAAACCCGTAAACAGGAAAAGGGTGAAAAATGCGATAAGTAAGTAATGTCTTTTTATGATCATACCGTAAGCTATTCTCAAAGAAGTTCCGTTAATAAATGTAATGAGTTCCCATGTGGAAAAATTAACAGGTAGTATAGCACTAACAGTGTGCAAAATCCAACGGCTGCAGGCAGTACCGTAAATCAGAATATTGGGGCATCGATTATGGTAAAATACATCGCCTATCGGGCTTAAAATGAAACAAATGGAGGCAGTTTTGCAAGAAAAGTATGTTTCACAGAATATAGAAAAAAAGTGGCAGGAATACTGGGATCAGGAAAAACTCTTTGCTGCACGTGAGGATGACGGACGCCCTAAGTTTTATTGTTTAGAGATGTTTCCCTATCCCTCCGGGAGGATTCATATAGGCCATGTGCGCAATTATGTCATAGGGGATGTTATTGCCAGGTATAAGCGCATGAGGGGTTTTAATGTGCTGCATCCCATGGGATGGGACTCGTTTGGTCTGCCCGCAGAGAATGCCGCAATAAAACATGGTGTGCATCCCTCAAAGTGGACATTTGAAAATATAGAGCATATGAAAACCCAGTTGAAGAAAATGGGACTGAGTTATGACTGGGGACGTGAAATATCAACTTTTACTCCGGAGTATTACCGTTGGAATCAGTGGATATTTCTGGAGATGTATAAACGTGGCCTGGCATACAAAAAATCCTCTTCTGTAAATTGGTGTGATTCCTGTAATACAGTGCTAGCTAATGAGCAGGTAATAGATGGACAGTGCTGGCGATGTGACAGCACTGTGAAACCCAGAGAGCTTGAGCAGTGGTTTTACAAGATCACCTCATATGCAGAGGAATTGCTGCGCGATGCGGATTCGCTGGACGGGTGGCCGGACAAAGTGGTAACGATGCAGCGTAACTGGATCGGCAGGAGTGAGGGGGTTGAGGTTGATTTCCCTGTGACCGGTACAGATATGAAGCTCAGGATATTTACCACAAGGCAGGATACCCTGTATGGCGTCACCTTTATGAGTGTTGCCAGGACACACCCTGTTGTAAGTGATCTTGTTAAAGACCCTGATATTCTTGCGGCCATAGAAAACCTATCTGAAGATCCCGATATTAAAGAAGGTGTCTTTACCGGTTTTTATGCTGAAAATCCAGTGACAGGTGATAAAATTCCTGTATATGCAGCAAATTTTGTTCTTATGGAATACGGCACCGGAGCTGTGATGGCAGTGCCTGCTCATGATCAGAGAGACTTTGAGTTTGCGAGAAAATATAAACTTCCGATTAAGGTTGTAATTGCCGCAGAAGCAGCTGAAGTTGTTAATCCTGACGATATGCTGGAGGCTTTTCTTGCATACGGAGTGCTGGTGGATTCAGGTGGTTTTTCCGGACTTACGTCTGAAGAGGCTAAAGGAAAGATAGCAGGGCATATTGAGTCTCTGGGGATTGGTAAAAAGGTTGTAAATTATCGCCTGCGTGATTGGGGAATTTCCAGGCAAAGATACTGGGGCACGCCAATTCCGGTTATTTATTGTGAAGCCTGTGGTATTGTGCCTGTGCCTTCAGAGCAACTTCCCGTGCTCCTGCCTGAAAATGCGGCGCTTACAGGGTCCGGGTCATCTCCGCTTGCAGAACTGGATGATTTTTTAAATGTGAAGTGCCCGAGTTGCGGGGCAGGGGCCAAGCGGGAAACGGACACAATGGATACCTTTGTGGATTCTTCCTGGTACTTCCTGAGGTATTGCTCTCCTGGGGCTTCTGAGACACCGGTATCAGCTTCTGCTGCGGATTACTGGATGCCTGTGGATCAGTATATAGGCGGCATTGAGCATGCGGTTCTGCATCTTCTTTATTCCAGATTTTTCACGAAAGTCCTTCGTGACATTGGCCTGGTTAGTACTACGGAACCTTTTAAAAGGCTGCTTACTCAGGGGATGGTTATAAAAGACGGGGCAAAGATGTCAAAGTCCAAGGGTAATGTTGTCGACCCGGACGTACTTATTAATAAATATGGTACTGACACTGTAAGGATATTCAGTCTGTTTGCCGCTCCGCCTGAAAGAGATCTTGAATGGTCTGATAAGGGAGTAGATGGTTCCTACCGTTTTTTAAACCGTATATGGGCGTTTATTTACAAGAACAAGGATATTCCCGGCAATAGAGATGCAGGAGTTTCCTTTGATAGCAGTAAATTGTCTGAGGGTGCTGTCAGGATCTTACGGAAGGCACACCAGACCATAAAGAAAGTGACCGGGAGTATCGAGAAGGATTATCACTTTAACACGGCCATTGCGGCCCTGATGGAGTTGATTAATGATATGCAGGGCTTCGTGCCTCAGGATAAGGAAGATGCTGCTGTGATGAAATTCAGCATGCGGCACCTTGTTTTGCTGCTTTGTCCTTTTGCCCCTCATATAGCGGAAGAGCTGTGGAGGGAGATGGGGGAAACGACCTGTATTTCTGAAGAATCATGGCCCTCCTGGGATGAGGAAACGGCCCGTGAGGATGAGATAGAGCTGGTAGTGCAGATAAATGGCAAAGTGCGTGCAAAGATTATGATAGCTGCCGGGCTTGATGATGAACGGGTTAGTGAGATTGCGTTTGCTGACTCGAAGGTTAAGGATTATACAGCGGACAAGACTCCCCGCAAGGTAATAGTAGTTAAAGGCCGGCTTGTTAACATAGTGCTTTAGTTTTGATGCTTATATAAATTAATGAAATTTTCCAATAACAGAATCCTGCTGGCAGGACTGATAGTTGTTTTTTGCGGTGTCTTATTATCCTGCGGGTACCGCATTATCGGCTCCACCGTTTTGCCGTTTAGTTCCATTATAATTAAGCCGGTTGAAAACAGGACATATGAGCCGGGGTTGCAGGACCGTCTTCATTCTGCCTTGTCCAGAGAATTTATAAATCTTGGGATCTCGGTTAATCGTATTGAGAGTCCTGTCGTGCTGGAGGCATCGGTCATTGCTTTTACCCTGGGTGCTGTCGGCTCGATTAATGAGGTTATCAAGGAGCAGGAGCTTGTAATGAAAGTGGATATAAGGCTAACAGACCATGAGAGGGTGACGGAGTTCAGAGCAATGGCTTCTCCGATAAAGATCACATTTCTGGCTGCTGGTACGGTCAGTGAGACCGTGGCGGAAAAAGAGCGTGCCATTGAAAAGGCCAGCGAGGAAATAGCAAAAGAGACAATTAGCAAGATCATAGTGCAGTATGCTAAATAAGGCTTTTGCAAAGGAAGTAGAAAAAAACCTGCCAGGGCGTATTTACTTCCTATGGAGTAATGAGGGATGCTTTCTGGATGAAGCACTGCGTATGGTCTCTGATACCGTCCTGGGTGCGGGGCCATCGGATTTTAATTATGATGTATTTGATTCTTCTTCCGGGCCTAATGAGATAATTGATGCCGCCTCAACTTTGCCCTTTATGTCCACTAGACGTCTTGTGCTGGTAAAAGACTTTCACGAACTGACCGCGGCCGGCATAAAGCAACTTCAGTCATACCTGACAACGCCGCTGCAGGAAACCTGTATGGTGATTACCTCACGTAAGGCCCCCAGGGCGACTATAAAGGCGGCTTGGAAAGTCTTCTCTTTTGTACTGAAGGACTGGGATATACCGGGATGGCTCAGGCATGAGGCCTCGACAAAGGGGCTAAGTCTTTCCTCCGAGGCAGTAGAGTATATGGTGGATTACATAGGATATGATGTGGGGATGCTGATGATGGAACTCGAGAAGTTCAGGCTGTCCGGTAAGGCAGCTATCAGCGGCAAGGATGTAATGGAGTTGACCAGTATGGTCAGGGACTTTACCCCCTTTGATCTTATTAATGCAGTGGTCAGCGGGCAGAAGGCCAGGGCCTTTCGTATCTTAAGGAAAATGCTGTCAGGAGGCTCGACAGAGTCTCCGCAGGTTATTCTCGGGACTTTGAACTGGCATTATAAACAGTTTTATGCTCTTTGGTCCAGTGGCGGTGTTCGTCCGGCGAAAATGCAGCAAAAGACGTATACTGCTTTAAGCAAACACCTGAAAAAATACAGGGAAGATGATTTTCTCAGTACCTTCAGGATGCTTCACGAAGCAGATGCAGGAATAAAAAGCTCCGGCAGGCCGGAGCTGGTAGTCGAGGTGTTAATTATTAAGCTGTTGCAGGCTGGAGCATTGCATTGACGATCTTGGTCAATCTTGATACTTTTCTCGCAGCTGCATTACGGTGTATGACTCTCTTGCCTGATGCCTTATCAATCGCCTTAACAACCGTTTTCAGTGATATTGCAGCATTTTCACTGTTTTTGCTTTTGATATCAGCTTCTAATTTTTTAGTAAGGGTTTTAACCAGTGTTTTGGCTGATTTGTTTCTTATAGCTATTCTTTTAGACTGCTTGACCCTTTTCATTGCAGACTTTGATTTATTGGGTGTTGATTTAGCTGGCAACGTACTACCTCCGGTAAAATATTAAATTGAGCTGTTCAGGATATATAGTATATCATAAACATCGATCTTAAAATAAGTAATTTTTTAACATTTAAAAGTTTGAAAAGTCAAGTATATGGATGAAAAACAGAAGGTGACCCACGCGGCGACACAGATTGCTGCAGCAACGTCTATCAGCAGGGTGCTGGGATTTGTTCGTGATATCCTGCTAGCCAATATGTTCGGGGCTACAGGCATGACAGATGCTTTTTTTATTGCATACAGGGTTCCTAATTTCTTCAGAGAGCTATTTGCTGAAGGCTCAATATCCGCAGCCTTTGTACCTGTTTTTACGGAATCACTATCGAAAAATGGTCAGGAAGATGCGAAAAAACTCTATGCCTCTGTAGCTGCATTCTTACTGGCTTTTCTGTTTGTTATATCAGTACTTGGTATTTGGCTGTCTCCTTATATTGTGCAGGTCATTGCCCCTGGTTTTGTTTCTGACAGCGCAAAATATGCGCTTACGGTAACCCTTACACGAGTAATGATACCATTTTTATTTTTCGTAAGCGTTGCCGCACTTTTAAAGGGTGTTTTAAATTCCTTGAGGTCTTTTTTTATTCCGGCGACTGCACCTATATTTCTTAACATATCCATAATTACTTCAGCACTGTTCTTTGCCCCCTTATTTACTGAACCGTTCCTGGCAATCGGACTTGCAGTGTCGGTCGGCGGGGCGCTGCAGGTACTTATTCAGGTCCCTGCCATGGTTAAAAAGGGTTACATGGTGGCCCCTTCGTTTAAATCACCGCATCCCGGATTAAAAAAAATATACAGACTCCTGATGCCTACTATTGCCGGTATGGGAGTGGCACAGATTAATATCCTTATCAGTACGGTTATTGTGTCATATCTTGCCAGCGGGGCGGCAACATACCTCTATTATGCAATGAGATTGCTTCACCTTCCTATAGGTATATTTGGTGTGGCCATTGCTACGGCCATATTGCCATCTCTCTCGGGATTTGCTGCTGAAGGCGATATAGAGAATCTCCGGGGAACATTTTCATTTTCTCTGAGATTGCTGTTTTTTATCACTCTTCCAGCCATGGCCGGTCTTATTGTCTTTGCTGATCCTATTATTCATGTGCTTTTACAGAGAGGCGAATTCACTGCCGTTGCTACTAGCGAAACGGCATATGCGCTTATTTTTTATTCATACGGGATGTGGGCGTTTGTAGGGGCCAGGGTGTTGGCATCGACATTTCACTCGATGCAGGATACAAAGACACCTGTAAAGGCTGCAGCAGTTTCTATCATAACCAATATAGTGTTCAGTTTATTGCTTATGGGCCCATTAAAGCATGGCGGACTGGCACTGGCAAACTCCATTGCTGCAGCAGTTAATTTTATTATATTGTATATCCTGTTGAGAAAAAAAATTGGAAGGATAGATGGGAAGAAGATTATGTTTTCTGCCGGAAAAATCGTGTTTGCCTCTATCATGATGGCTGGGGCCGGCAAGGTTGTTCTAAATATGTTTATGTGGCAGCAGGCGGCCTCTTCAATTGTGAAGGGGAGCATTCTGGCCCTGGTAATAGGATTTTGCATTGGTCTTTATGTTTTGATAATGTATATTTTCAAGAGCGAGGAGTTGCAATACCTTCTGAAAATGAAAAGAAAAAAGCAGGCGTAAGCTCAAAAGGAAATGAAAAAAACGCATTTTAAAGGAGATACTTTATGATTCTTAAGAGAGTTACAGTTGGACAGCTTGATACAAATGCTTATATCATTGGTGATGAGTCAAAAGGCACAGCTATTATTGTGGATCCAGGTGATTCCGCAGACCGCATCATGGAGGTTGTAAGGCAAAATGACCTGCGTGTGGAGTCTATTATATTTACTCACGCACATTTTGATCACATCGGTGCTGCCGGGGATATTAAGAAAGAGACGGGTGCTGATATTTACCTTCATAGTGATGACCTTGAGACTTATGATTTAGCAAGGGACCAGGCTGCTTTTTGGGGGTATGAGGTGAAAGATCTGCCTAAGCCGGACAAACACCTTGATGAGGGAGATGAGGTGAGGGTTGGTAAACTTAGTTTTCGGGTACTGCATACGCCGGGACACAGCAGGGGCGGGATATGTCTTTTGGGAGAGGGTGTGCTTATAACAGGAGACACTATCTTTGCCGGTTCGGTCGGACGGACAGATTTCCCAGGGGGCAGCATTGCTGAGCTGAAGAAGTCATTTAAGCGAATTGTTGAGCTGCCGGAGGATACTCTGATATACCCTGGGCATGGACCGGATTCAAGTGTGAAAAAAGAAAGATTGGCCAATTTTTTTATGAATGAGATTTAATCCCGGTCAATGATCAGGGTGTTTTTGCGTACATCAGATACTCGATATTACCCTTAGGTCCCTTGATAGGGGAGATGGCGACCCCTATAATATCGAGGCCTAACAATGCTGATTCTCTTTTGATTTTATCAACTATATTCAGGCGGACATTGTCATCCCGTACGACACCGCCTTTAGCTATATCTTTTCTGTCTGCCTCAAACTGGGGCTTGATAAGAGCAATGACTTCTGAGTCCGGCTCAAGAAATTTCAGGATGTTAGGAAGTACCTTCAGCAGGGAGATAAATGAGACATCTATCGCGGCAAGATTTATTTTATCGTTTATGAGATCTGTGCTCATATTGCGAATATTGGTCTTTTCAAAAAGTACGACCCTGCTGTCATTTCTTAATGCCCAGCTGAATTGTCCATATCCGACATCAACCGCATAAACTTTTGAAGCCCCTTTTTGCAGCATGCAGTCGGTAAATCCCCCGGTGGAGGCCCCGATATCCATGACTGTCTTGCCGGTCAGGTCAATATCAAATTCATCAATAGCATGTTCTATTTTAAGGCCGCCCCGGCTGACGTACGGTATTTTGTCTTTAATCTTAATCTTGTCTGTAGACTGTACTGAGGCGCCTGCCTTGTCAATCATCTTACCATTCACTGATACGCTGCCCTGAAGAATAAGCGCCTGGGCCTTTTCTCTGCTTTCTGTAAGCCCGCTATTGAATATGAGAATGTCCAACCGCATTTTTTTTGGAAGAGAATCGTTCATAATCCGGGTATGCCTTACCTAGTATTTAAAATTGTACGGGCCGCTCCTGCAATCCCATCTGCATCGAGTCCGAGTTCCTGCCTGATAAGGTTCTGAGGGCCCTGCTCAACAAATATATCTGGAATCCCGAGCATTTTTAGCCGGACATCTGTAACTCCTGCCTGACTCAGGGCCTCTAAAACACAGCTGCCGAATCCTCCTGCAAGAGCATTTTCTTCAACTGTCAGTATATGTTTAGCCGACTTTGCGCGGTCTATGATAGTTTCGATATCAAGAGGTTTGATAAATCTGGCATTTATGAGACAGGTACTTATTCCCTCAGCAGTGAGAATTTTGACTGCCTCAGCAGCAGGATTAACCGTGCTGCCTATGGCTATTATCACAATATCGCTGCCTTCACTCAGTACCTCTGCTTTTCCGCATTCAAGACTCTTCATTTCCTGATTATCATGCATGTCTGTTGTAGAGCCTCTGGGGTATCTGATTGCTACGGGCCGGTTTAATTCGACAGCTGTCTTCAGCATACATCGCAGCTCATATCCATCTTTCGGGGCCATAACCGTCAGATTGGGAATATGCCTTAAAAAGGATATGTCAAAGGTGCCGTTGTGAGTGGGTCCGTCATCTCCTACTATGCCTCCCCTGTCAATCGCAAATATTACGGGCAACTGCTGAAGGCAGACATCGTGAATGATTTCATCGTATGACCTCTGCAGAAAAGTGGAGTAAATAGCGACAACAGGTATAATTCCTTCAGTGGCAAGGCCTGCAGCGAAAGTTACGGCATGCGGTTCTGCTATTCCTACATCATAGAATCGTTTAGGATATTTCTGGACGAATTCTGCAAGTCCGGTGCCTTCGGCCATGGCAGCTGTGATAGCCACGATTCGTTTGTTATCTCTTGCAAGTTCTGTCAGGCAGTTTCCAAATATAGCGCTATAGGAGGTCTTCCCTGAAGAATGAGGCTCACCTGTTTCTATATCAAAAGGGCCTACTCCGTGAAACATTCCGGGGCTTTTCTCTGCGGGCTCATAGCCCTTGCCCTTTTTGGTGATCGCATGGATTAAAACCGGGCCGGGGAAATCTTTAAATCTCTCGAGCGTTTCAATAAGGATATCAATCCTGTGACCGTCTATAGGGCCGACGTACTCAAAACCTAATTCCTCAAATAACAGCCCTGGCACAAAGAGTCCTTTAACCGTGTCCTCTGCCTTTTGTGCCATTTTCAAGACAGGTTCTCCTACGCCGGGGATTTTTTCCAATATGTGCTTTGTCTCTTTTTTCAGTTTTGTGTAGAGATCCCCTATCATAATGCGTCTAAGATAAGCAGACATGGCCCCTACATTCGGGGATATGGACATCTCATTATCATTTAATATTACAATGAGATCTTTTTTCAGGTGTCCTGCATGATTAAGGCCTTCAAAGGCCAGACCTGCTGTCATGGCTCCATCACCAATGACCGCAACAACTTTAAAGCTGTCTCTGTTCTGGTCTCTGCCTTCCAGTATTCCAAGAGCTGCTGATATCGATGTTGAACTGTGCCCGGTGTCAAACGAGTCATGAGGACTTTCCGATCTTTTGGGAAATCCAGAGATGCCCTTGTGCTGTCTGATGGTTGAGAAGCTGTCAAGCCTGCCTGTAAGCAGCTTGTGTGCGTATGACTGATGGCCTACATCCCATACTATCTTGTCTTCCGGAGAGTTAAATACCGTGTGAAGTGCAATGGTAAGGTCAATAGTGCCGAGGTTTGAAGCCAGGTGTCCGCCGTTTGTGGCAACCGTGTCAATAATTATTTCCTTCAGCTCATCGCTGAGCGTCCGGAGTTCTTCGTTTGAAAGTTGATTAAGGTCATCTGTGCTTTTGATTTTTTCAATTATCATAATTTAGTTGCGCCTTGAGAGAATATAATTTGCAATAGCATTAAGTGGTTCTGCTTTTTTCTTAAGCACCTGTATGGCATCCATGGATTCCTGCAGCAGAGTTTCAGCAAGTTTTTGGGATTTCTCCAGGCCGTAGACAGAAGGGTATGTGTTTTTACCCTTTTCTATATCAGCGCCGGCTGTCTTTCCCAGTTCCTCCTGGGTTCCTGTTATGTCGAGTACATCATCTATTATCTGGAATGCCAGTCCCATTTTTTCTCCGTATTCAGTCAGGGCGCTGAGTTTCACTGGATTTGCCTTTGCCATTAATGCTCCCATTCGCACTGCCCCCCGGATAAGTGCCCCTGTTTTGTGTGTATGAATATAATGTACATCTTTTTTGCCGGCTTTTTTGCCTTCTAGCATAATATCCACAGCCTGACCTCCTACCATCCCGCATGGACCTGAAGCATGACTTAACTCTTTCAACACTCTAACGGCAGTGGCGGGAGCTGTTTCTGCTTCGCATACCATCTTAAAGGCATCAGTTAAAAGGGCATCGCCGGCAAGTATTGCCATGGCCTCGCCGTATACCTTGTGAGCAGTAGGCTTGCCTCTCCTGAAATCATCATCATCCATGGCGGGAAGATCATCATGAATAAGGGAATAGGTATGAATCAACTCAAGAGAAGTAGCAATCGGCAATATGCAGGATGAGGTCCCCCCTGCTGCTTCGTAACTTGCTATACATAGTACGGGTCTGACCCTTTTCCCCCCGGCCATAAGCGCATATTCCATCACTTCCGTCAGCTTGCGCGGGCAGTCTTTATCTCTCTTTTTGGAGGCAATATAGTCTTTTAGAAAGGTGTCTACGGATTTTCTTTTTTCTTTAAGATAGGTATCAAGATTCATCGTGGATCTATAATTACAGTTATTTAGGTGTTTAGTATACAGGATCTGGTTTTTTTTGACTATGCTAGGGGAAGACGGCAGTTTCAGCATTCTCCAGAATTAATTTATATTGATACAATTTAAGCTTATATGGAAACAGGGATGACCTCTAAGTAAAGCTTGAGAGTGATTTGCAAATAAAATAATGAAAACTGATCATTTTATTTGCATTGGGGTAAAGCGTGCTTTATTATATGGTGCATTGTATCCATTTCTATGTACAGTGCTGAATAGAACTTATAGATATAGATAATTGCTTAATGGAGGTAATAATGGAAGGTCTTGAGATAAAAAAGATAGCCCTGTACAGCGATGACAGAGGATGGCTGGGGGAGCTTATAAGAGAAGATGAATCTGGTTTTAGACCGGCTATGACGTATTTATCCATGACAAATCCTGGAGGTGCGCGAGGCCCGCATGAACATAGAGAGCAGACAGACTATTTCTGTTTTATGGGGAAATTCAGGGTTTATTTATGGGATAACAGGCCATCATCCCCGACATATGGCGAAAGCAGGATTATAGATACGGATGGAAAGCCTATAGCTGTTATAGTGCCGCCCGGTATTGTACATGCATATAAAAATATGGATGATCGTGATGGTCTTGTGCTTAATCTTCCTGACAAACTGTACAGGGGCCAAAACAAGTCTGAACCGGTGGATGAAATCAGGTATGAAGATGATCCAGAGTCAGGATACTTTATAGACTAGTAAAGGGAAAGTCGTCGCCAGTGTCGATGTTTGCACTTGCGGCGGTAAAGAGGGTATAGAATATGCGAGTATTATTGACAGGAGCTGCAGGAATGCTGGGTCGTGATATACAGGCAGCCTTTGCTGATATCGAACTAATGCCTTTTACGAGGGCTGAACTGGACGTCACAGATCTTGCCCGAACACGTGAGGTGGTGAAAGGTGCTAAACCGGATCTTGTGATACACTCTGCGGCATTTACTGATGTCGATGGCAGTGAAAGTGATTTTGATCGGGCACTCCTTGTCAATGGCACAGGGACCAGAAATGTGGCCATGGCCTGTGAAGAAGCAGGATGTCCTGTGGTTTATATAAGCAGTGACTATGTCTTTGACGGGACAAAGGGTTCGCCGTATGAAGAGTGGGACAGAACTCAGCCGGTTAACCGATATGGTTATTCGAAGTTTGTAGGAGAGCAATGTGTGACCTCCATGACAAGCAGATATTACATTATCAGGACATCATGGCTTTATGGTCAGCATGGGAAGAATTTCGTTGATACGATTGTAGATCTTCTTAAAAAGAGGGACAGCCTTGATGTTGTCAATGATCAGACAGGTTCTCCGACTTATACGGTTGATCTTGCTGCAAAGCTTCGGGAACTGCCTGGAAAGGGTTACGGTATATATCATTTCACTAATTCTTCTGATTGTTCATGGTATGACCTGGCGGTTGAAATAGCCAGGCTTAAGGGTAGTTCTGTGATTATTAATCCTGTGGACAGCAGCAAATTCCCGCGGCCCGCTAAAAGACCGGCATATTCTGTATTAAACTCTTCCATGATGAGGCTTGAGGGATTTTCCGAGTTTAGACACTGGCGTGATGCTCTTGCAGAATACTTGAGATCATGATCTGATCTGACATTTTTTTAAAATCCCACCGCATATTACAATACGGTGGGATTTTTTTAGTTGAGATGTCGACTGAATCGTAGATGCCTATTTTACACGATGTCTCCTGTAGCCGATCGTACCCATAACAAGACTGCCGGTCAGAAACAGGGTAGTGCTCAGTGGCTCAGGGGCTACCGGAGTAATTGTATCCCCGTTGCGCACCGCCCATGCATAACGTGACAGTTCGGTACTGCTGGTTCCTGAGGTGCCGCTTTTAAAATTAAAGCGCCATGCAGCATCTGGATTTGTGTCCTCTGCCGTGCCTGACCAGTAGAGCCATGGTTTTATATTTATGAAGGGACCGGTTGCCGCAGAATGTATTTCATTAATCGAAAACATATGCAGCATTTCATCATTGTTGCATGTATCTGCAGTGCAAAGCGCTGGAAGTCTCCAGTCATCATAGTCGTTATAGACAAGAGTATCGGCCCAGTTTACTGCCTCGTGCCAGGTCATTGTCCTGTCTGCGAGATTGGCGTTTTGAAGCCATGTAATATTAATTTCCTCGTCGTATATCATGCCGTTACCTCTGTCCAGAAGTGCCGCAAGTGAGCTGTTATGTGCTGCGAGTATGGTAAGAGAAATAATTATCATATAAATTAGTTGTTTCATTTTTTAACCCCTGCCTATTTAATTGTTGTAAGTGGTCACATTGACTATCGTTGTAGTCTGTGAAATGTCGTATTGTACGTTTCGGGTTGTGATGCCTAGACAGCAACCAATGACCGGATGTTCGTACGCATGTATTTCCATCAATGCTAATATGTAGCGCCAGTGTTTGTGATCATTTCTGAAATGTAATGAAAGTTCTGTAGCGAGCCAGCTAGAAATCCCATGTCCCATTTTGTTTTAATGCAATTATCGGGCCAATATATTTGCACTTCAAATATATTGTCATAACTAACACATTTATTTTATATAACTAATTGAATATTAAGTGAAAAATAGCAATAGAGGATTAGCTGAGGAGTTGATTGTTATTTAGGTTATATTCTATTGACACAGTGACATACTGTGCGGCTTTTGCCTTGGCACAAAAATATGTTAGTATATAAAACACGTTAGCGAGATATAATGACTCACTTCTTTGTTAGTAGGAGTGTAAGTCATTTCCTGATAACAATTCGCCATAAATTTATTAGTACTAGAGGGAAGAAAATGGCTCTGAAAATTGGCCAGATTACAGATGAGAAAGACCTGAAGGGCCTCTACCGACTACGGTTCAAGGTTTACTGTATGGAGTGTAAGTATGAAAATCCTGATAAGTATGAGGATGGTATAGTTTCGGATCTGTATGATGAAAATGCTGTTAATTTAGCTGTAAAAGATGATGCTCAAAAAATTGTCGGCGGTGTAAGGCTGATACTGGATTCTGAGGCGGGCTTTCCAACGGAGAATTTTTGCGAGATCGATAAGAAAACGCCAAGAACCAGTATTGCTGAGATTTCAAGACTGGTAATACACAGGGACTACAGGCGTCGTTCAGAGGATAAATATATATATGGTCCGGATGAGGAGAGAAGGAGTATAGGTTCCTTTAATTATGAGTATTCCTATTCGCAGCGGGCTTACTCCCGAAGATCAGATGACAGGTACAAACAAAATAGCAGGCGCGTAAACGGCGTTGTCCAGGATCGGAGGGCAAGGCATGATATAGTGAGCAGTCTTTTTAAGGAGCTGTATCAGGAGAGCAAAAGACGTAATATTACACACTGGTATTCTCTTATGACCCAGGGAATATTCAATCTGCTTGCCAGGTATGGACTTGGTTTTGAGTCTATGGGTGAACCGGTGGACTATTACGGGATACGGACACCTTACCTCGGAGATATTAAGAAGATAGAACAAATAATGGAAGAAAAAAATCCCGCAATGCTGGAGGAATACAGAAGGGGACTCTGAGTTTTTGACTGTTATTTTAAGATTACAGTATGCTGTAAGCCTGCAATTTATCCATATGAAGTGTTCAATAAGCTGATTTATTTTTCAAAAGTACAAAAGCATAATAAGAAAAATAGTATAAATACTATTATCATGATTGCTAACGGCTTGATTTGTTTCTATAAAAAGAAATAGATTGGATCAGGCACTGAATTTATTTTTTATTTGCAGGCTGTTAAAGTAATGAAAGTGAAAACACGATAAAACAATATGAAATTGAAGGGATGGATTGCAAAATAGAGTAGTTCATGATATATACGTAAGGGAGACATTGTTTTGAACACGGCTTTAAATCATACCTTGATGTGAACCATTAGATATTAATATGAATTTATAAGTAGGGGGTTTCATTGCGTAAATTAATTCCATTGTTTTTGATCCTGGCAGTATTGGTTGCAGCGTGCGGAGAAAAGGCGCTCAGTAAGCAGGAGTATTATGATAAGGGGTTGGTATATTTTGAGGCAGATAATCTTCAGGGGGCCAAAGTATCTCTGAAAAAGGCAATTGAGCAGGATCCTAACTTTTTTGAGGCAAGGTATCAGTTGGCACGGGTCTATGTGGCTGAGGGCAGATATGATGCTGCCTCTAAAGAGGCTCTTAAAGTGATGAGGTTAAAGCCGAGTTTTCATGAGGCGCGCATTATTCTTGCTGAAGCTTACTTAAGTAATAATAAACCTGATGAGGCGATTGAGGAGGTAACCGCATATCTGAGTGAAATAAAGGATGATGCACATGCCTTTGAACTGCTTGCCACTGCTCACGGGATGAAACAGGATTACAATGCAGCAATTGAAGATCTTGAAAAAGCTCTTGCAAAAGACCCTGCCCGAGTTACTGCAAAGGTGCTGCTGGCAGAGATTTATATAAAGACAAATAAGCTGAAAATAGCGTCTAAACTTATACAGGAAATACTTAAAGTTGATGAAAAAAACAGAAATGCTCTTTACCTGGATGCATCAATAAAGAATATCACAGGATCTACTAATGAAGTCATTGAGATATACGAAAGGATTCTGAAAGATAATCCGAATGACATCAAGGTGCAGTTTGAGTTGGGTTTTGCGTCATTACGTACAGATAATATCAAAAAAGCCCGGGAGTTGGCGGAAAATTTGCTAAAGTTGAACAGTAAACGTCCCGAAGGGCATTATCTGATGGGACTCGTATATTATTGGGAGAAAAATATTGATGCTGCTATCGAGTCTCTTTTAGCCTCGGTCAAAGGGACTATTATTCCTGGCGCTCATTATTACCTTGGACTGGCTTACATGGCTAAGGGCAATCTTGAGCAGGCCACGAGTCAGTTTCAAAAGGTTTTGGATGTGAAGCCTAATGTTATCCAGGCAAGGCTTATGCTTGCCGTTACGCATATGCGGAAGGGCCGACTGGAGGATGCCGAGAGGGAGACAAACAAGGTGTTGACACTGGATAATAGCAACGCGTTTGCGCATAACCTGCTTGGAAGTATTTATCTTGCAAATAATAAGGGAGATAAGGCGATCGCAGAGTTTGACCGGGCAATTGAACTGAACCCTGCGCTTGTAGATGCGCACATGAAAAAAGGTGCCTTCAGCCTGCTTTCTGGAAATATAGCGGGTGCGGAGAAGGAGTTTTTAGATGCAGTGGAGGTTGCTCCTGATTTACTGAACAACAGACTGGTTCTTGCACGTTATTACATCAAGACTGGTAAATATAAAGAGGCGATTGCTGCACTTGAGAAGGGGATTGTGAATGCGCCCGAAGATGCCATGCTTTTTAATATGATGGGGGCGGCGTATCTTGTGTCAGGCGATTTTGTTCGTGCAGTTGAGCACTTTGAAAAAGCAAAACAAGCGGATATTAAATTTTTTGAGGCCTATTATAATGTTGCACTAGTCCATCTTCAGAAGAAAGAGAAAGATAAGGCCCTTGCGGAATACCAGAAGGTTCTTGCGATTGATTCAAACGATACCATGGCCCTGCTTATGATCGCAAAGATATCCGAATCGGATCAAAAGGATGATGATGCAGCAGCGTATTATAATCGTGCAAAAGATTTGAAAAAACCCGCTGGATTTGTTGCCCTTTCCGAGTATTTTGCCAGGAAGAAAGATTATGCTGCGGCGCTCAAGGTTATCAACGAAGCACTTGCATTGTATCCCGAAGAGACCAAACTGCTTGATCTGAAAGGCCGTGTACTGACTGCTGACAAGAAATATGACGAGGCTATAGCTTTGTATAATAAAATGTCTGTTATATCCAAAGACGGAGCGGCAGAGAGACTAGCCTCGGTTTATGAAGTGATGGGTGATCTTGCAAGTGCAATACAGCAGATTGAAGGAATATTGCAAAGAAATCCTGAAAATCAGAAGATGCTGGCGCGCTCAGTAAGCCTTCAGGTTCGTAATAAGGATTATGCTGCTGCAGAAAAAAATGCAAAGAAGCTAATTGCTTTAAAACCTGATAGCGAGGTTGGTTATCGAACACTTGCGGCGGTTTATCTGGCAGATAAGAATTATAAGCAGGCAGTAGAGGCATTTAAAAAGGCAGATCAAAAAAATCCGGAAAATATTGATAACAGGTTATCGATTGGAAGGGCATATGTTTCACTTAAGGAATATGATACTGCGTTAAGTGTTTTTAAGAATATTGTTGTTGCATCTCCTGAATATGTGCCTGCTCACTTTCTGAAAGCAAATGTACTTGAGCTTTTGGGCCGCCATAAGGAGGCTGTTGAAAGTCATCTTGAGGTTCTCCGAATAAAGCAGGACTATGTTCCATCACTTAATAACCTGGCATATCTTTATACGGAAGGTTATGGTCCTCTTGATGAGGCAATAAGCCTGGCCACCAAGGCAAAAGAACTGTCGCCTGAAAGCGGGCATATCACGGATACACTGGGCTGGGCTCTGTATAAGAAAGGTGAGTATGAAAAAGCCGTGAGAAAGTTTACAGAAGCTACGCATTATATGCCGGGAGAACCAGCAATAAGATATCATCTCGGACTTGCATATATGAAAAGTGGACAAAATAAAAAGGCCAGAGAACAGTTTGAGAATGCAGTCCGTCTGGGGCGTGAAACAGAGTTCTCTGAGCTTAAAGATGTTTATAGTCTGTTGGAGAGTATGAAAGAATAATGAGTTTTTACTCTCCTAGGATCATTTTGCTAGTATTGGGGGATGCAGTTGTCGCCTTTTTGTCAGTGTATGCGGGTATATATCTGAGACTCGGCAATGACTACTATTTGCTATTTGATACGATATCTCCCATCTACCCAAAGGCCATTGCATTTTCAGTACTGACAGTGTTTATGTGCTTTTTTGTTGATTTGTACCTTTTTGAAAAAAAAGATAGCCATAAGGAAATTTTCCTGAAGATTGTATTGTCCGGTGGTTTTGCCGGAGTCATTCTTGCCGCGGTGTATTACTTCGCGCCTTTTTTAAGTCTCGGCAGGGGCGTTTTCTCCATTGCTATAGGACTTACAATCCTGCTGCAGTCTGCCTGGCATATAGGTTTCACATATATTCTTAACTTATCAGTTACCTCAACCCGTGTGCTGATCTTGGGAACTGGTTCATTGGCCGACCAGATGGGTAAGCTTCTGTATGGGGATAATGGCTTTTCTCTTGTTGGCTATATTAATTGTATAGGGGAACCTGTCAGAGTACCTCAGGACATGGTTTTGGGTAATGGAGATAGTATCTTGCCTATCGCTTTACGTGAAAAGGTACAGAAGGTTGTGGTTTCCCTTACGGAGCGCAGAGGCACTTTTCCGGTTAGAGAGGTGCTGAACTGTAAGCTTCAGGGCATAGATATAGTCGATGGGCCATCTTTTTATGAAAAGATGACAGGGAAATTGCTTATTGAGAATATGAACCCGAGCCATCTTATTTTTTCTGAGGGTTTTAGGATTACTACGGTAGGTCGTCATTTTAAACGTATTTTTGATATTACAATTGCTTTGATTGGTATAGTAATCGCATCGCCACTGATATTGATTGTTCCTATACTTATTCTGTTTGACTCAAAAGGGCCTATTCTTTTCAAACAGAAAAGGGTAGGTGAAGGTGGAAAAGTATTTACGGTTTATAAGTTCAGGACCATGGTTGCGGATGCAGAGGATAAGAGCGGCCCGGTCTGGTCATCATCCGGTGATAGAAGAATCACGAGACTCGGCAGAATGCTTAGAAAGACGCGTATCGATGAGATACCTCAGTTATTTAATGTTATATATGGAAATATGAGCTTGATCGGGCCCCGCCCGGAAAGGGCGTTTTTTGTCGAATCACTGAGTAAGCAAATTCCTTATTATGCAGAAAGGCATTGTGTCAAGCCGGGTGTTACTGGCTGGGCTCAGGTGCGTTATGAATATGGAGACTCACTTGAGGATGCTATAGAAAAACTCAGGTACGATCTTTATTACATAAAATACCAATCGTTATCACTTGATTTGTTAATCGTGCTTGATACTATCAAGGACATCCTCTCCGGTAGAGGGGGCAGGTAATATGCTGTTGTATTTAAGGATTATATTCGTTGAGCCGATTGATAAGAACTTGATTATTACTAACTGAGGAGATGGGATGAGATTAAAGGGTTTACTGACAGTTTTGCTGTTTGTGTTTTCAACAAGTGTATTTGCCGGTGAGTATATTATTGGCGGGGGAGACTCTCTGAATATTTCTGTCTGGGGCAGTCCGGAACTGAGTTTAATATCCACTGTCAGACCTGATGGTAAAATTTCTGTTCCCGCTCTAGGAGAGATTGCTGCTGCAGGATTGACACCAATGGAGTTGACTAAGTTACTTGAAAAAGAGATGACGAAAATGGTGAAAAACCCAATGGTCACAGTTGTTCTTGAGAAAATTACAAATTTCAAGGTGTATATATTTGGCAGAGGTGTATTACCACAGGAGATTTCTTTGTCCAGTGAAACAACACTGCTTCAGTTGATGTCCAGACTGGGTTCATTAAGTGATGCCGATCTTGAAAAGGCTTATCTGGCCCGGGGAGGTAAGGTTATTAAAACGGGTTTTCATGAATTGCTGGAAAAGGGGGATTTCAGTCAGGACTTTGTTGTTCAGCCGGAAGATGTGATTTTTATCCCGGATAATTTCAAGAAGCGTATAAGTGTTGTTGGTGCGGTTAAGCAGGAAACAACCCTGCCGTATAGGGAAGGGTTAACTATACTTGATGTTTTACTTGCGGTGGGTGGTTTTAATGAGTTTGCAAAACAGAGCGATGTTTTGGTGCTCAGGAAAAAAGATGCAGGAAATATAGTTTCTGACCTTGTGGTTACCGAGGAAAGAGTGGAACTATTTATAAATGCAAAGGAATTGATGAAGGGTGATTTGAGAAAGAATATTCTGATAACCCCCGGGGATATAATAGTGGTCAGGGAAAGCATTTTTTAGAGATGCTGGTTTGAATGGAGATGGGATCGAATGGATAGTAGCGAGCAGCTGGATTTGAAAAAATATTGGCAGATGCTTTATGTGAAAAGATACGTCTTTATCGGGGTATCTCTGCTGTGTTTTTCCATTATATTATGGGGTAGTTTTTTCATGCAAGAGGTGTATGAGGCGAAAAGCACGGTTTTTATCGAAAGGAATGTTATAAACAGCCTGGTGAAAAACATCGCGATAACACCCTCTCTTGAAGAAAAATTAAATGTAATGGTCTACAGCATGAAGAGTAGAAACCTGCTTTTGAAGGTTATTAAGGAACTTGATATTTATCATGATCCGGACAATCCTTTGGAGCTTGAAAGACTGGTCCAGAAATTTCAGGAAAAAACGGATATCAAGCTTATCAGCAAGAGAGGGGGAAGAACGGATCTCTTTACGGTGACATATAGGAGTAAAAACCCTGAAATGGCAAAAAATTATGTCAATGTACTCGTCAATCATTATATAGAGGATAACCTTTTGTCCAAACGCGATGAGTCCTATGAGGCAAACAGGTTTTTGACAGAGCAGATGGAGTTTTTCAGGGAAAAACTTGATAAGGCCGAGGAGAAGATCGCTGCTTTCAGACGGGAGAAGGGTCTGTATATCGGCATGGATGAGAGGCAGGTTGTAAGGGAAATTGAGGAGGCTCAGCTTGCAATGGAGGAGCTTGATATTAAGGATTTTGAGCTTAGTGCCAAGATGCAGTCACTTGAAAAGCAGGTTAAGGGCGAGGATCAATATACTGTAGCCATTCGCGGAAAGCTATCAAAGGATTCTTTAGAGAGCAGGATAATGACTCTGGAAGCGAAACTGAATGATTTGCTCATTCGGTATACTAAAGACTACCCTGAAGTTATACGTGTGATGGCCGAGATAGAAATCCTGAAAGATCAGAAATCGTCTACTGATAATATGGGTCAGGGAGATCAAGACTTCAACACTGAGATGTCCACTTTGAACCCTTTGCATCAGCAGTTAAAGACGGAGATCTCCGTCACTTCTCGTGAATTGGCTGCATTAAATGCAAGAAAAAAACATTTAAGGTCGAATATTGAAAAGAAAAAGGCATATTTACGCGACATTCCTGAGGAGAAAAGAAAACTATCTGATCTGGAGAGGGAGCGCGGGACATATAAGAAAATTGATGAGGAATTAGTTTTTAAGATCGGTCAGACAGAAGTGGCTAAACATATGCAAGTGCAGGACAAGACCGAGACCTTCAGGCTTGTTGATCCGGCTATTCTTCCGACCGAACCTGTCAGCCCCAATAGGGTCCTGATAATAATTGCTGGCTTTCTTGTGGGGATAGCGGCCGGTTTTGGTGTAGTTTTTCTATTAGATACGCTGGACACTTCTATAAAGGATGTAAAGGAATTGAAGACTGCAATAAGTTATCCGGTACTTGCGGTAATTCCGAGCATTATATCAGAGGCGGCGGTTGCCAGGACGAAACGGATTGACAGGCTTGTGTATACGGCCTCTATACTGTATCTGTCAGTAGCAGCAGTAGTATTTATCAGAGAATTGCTTATGAAATACTTATGATTAATTTATTTAAAGGGATAGATAAATGAGTAAGATAGAAGAAGCCCTTGAGAAGGCTAACAGGATGAGAGGAGACGGCAATAGCAAGCCGCAAATGCCACGTCCTGCTGACGATGTTGATAGGTTGGATAATGCAAGTTGCTATGCGATAACGATAAAAGACCCGGAATCTCCAATTGCAGAGGAATACAGGCGCCTGAAATCCATGGTGATAAGGGAAACAAAAGCAGATTTCCTGAATACTATTATGGTTACAAGTGCGCTTGAGGGAGAGGGGAAGAGTTTGACCTCGGTCAATCTTGCGGTGACAATTGCCCAGGAAATCGATCATTCAATTCTTCTTGTGGATGCGGACCTTCGGAGACCAATGATACATAACTATCTAGGGATAGAAAATGTTAAGGGCCTCTCTGACTATCTTATAAGCGGAGGCGATGTCTCGGAAGTGATTAATAAGTCAGGGGTAGGTAATCTTTCCGTTATAACAGCCGGAAAGCCCGTTGATAACCCGGTGGAACTGTTATCGTCCGACAGGATGAAGGCTTTAATCAAGGAACTTAAACAGCGGTATATGGACAGATACGTTATTATTGATACGCCGCCTATACTTTCTTTTGCCGAGGCGATCGCAATAGTTTCTTTTGTTGATGGAGTTATTATTGTCGCACGGGAAGGCCGCACGCAGTTAAGTGCATTGGAAAATGCATTTAATCAGGTAAAGGACGCCAAAATACTCGGGGTTGTTTTTAATGATGCAAGCTATACTAACCTGCAAGGTTCGTATGATCGTTATGGATACTATAAATATAAAAGGAAGGAGCAAGGGTGAAAAGGATAATTATTCCGCTTGTTGCAGTACTTGGATTGCTAATTTCAACAGATATGGCTTTTTCGCAATCAAAGTATAAATTATTGCCGAGTTTCAGTCTTAAAGAAGAGTATAATGATAATATATTGCTTACGTTAAATGATCGTGAAGATGATTTTATAACTGAAGCGTCTCCCGCACTAAAGCTTGAGTATCATCCGAATTCAGTGTTCGATCTTGACCTTATGTATCGTCTTGAATTTGAGATATACAGCCAGAATTCAGAGAACAACGATGAAACTCATTATGTAAATTTAAAGTCTCAGATAAGACCTTTTAATAGGGTTTTTATTGATTTATCGGACAGCTATAACAGGGTTTCAGTTGATGCTAGAAGTGCTTCTGGTATTGATAACTCGCTTGTAAATAAGACAGAAAAGAATGTTTTTTCAGTAACTCCATATGTGCAGTTTCCTTTGGGTTCACCTTCCTTGACCGCCACCATGGGATATGGTTATAAAAATATCTGGTATAAGTCAGCGTTGGGCAATGATGCAAACAGTCATGAATTGTTTGCAACTATAAGTAAAAGATTTCAATCGAAGACCGAGGCCTCAGTGACCTATAATTTTTTATCGTATAGCACCGTAGCAATCAATGAGTATGACAGACATGCGATATCAGCAGCAGCAAGTTATATGGCGGCTTCCAATATTAAGTTATGGGGAACGGCCGGGTATTCCAGCATAGACTTTAAGACTGCTGCTTCGGAGAACAAAGGCTCGTGGCAGGCTGGTATTGATTATGATTTGCAAGATACGGCTATATCCTCTGGTGGAAGTTATAGCGTTTCATATGTCACTTCGGAAGCTGATGCTGTCAGCTATTCAAGTCCTTCAGCTGAACAATTTACTGAAAATCCTGCTCGGGATTTTGATACTTCAACTTCTATCGGTACCGGCCTGAGTGAGCGGAGAGTTCTGAATATTTATCTGAATGCCGGCATGAAATATAAATTAAGGATGAATGCTTACCATACTGAAGAAAAGGAAATAAAGACAAGCAGGTCTGATAGGATTCAGGGAGTATCTCTGATGGTAAGTAGTAAACTTACTCCAAAAGTCATGGTTTCAGTTGATACACTGTTTGAAGATCAGAGGTTTGAACCTGAACACGATAAAGTTGGCCGCTTCAGTCTTGGTGGAAACTTGAACTACAGGGTGAGCGAAAAGATAAATGCTTCGTTGGGTTACAGGTTTAATAAAAGAGAAACCGATAAAAACACGGATGAATATTTCAATAATATAGTTTCGCTTTTCGCACAGGTCAATTTTTAGGATATTGTGTAATGTATGAAAAGCACTTTTCATTTAAACATAAGCCGTTTGAGCTTGTGCCTGATCCTGATTTTCTTTTTCTGAGTTCTACACATAAAAAGGCGATCACATATCTTGATTACGGCATTAAGGAAAAGATTGGATTTATTCTGATAACCGGCGAAATAGGATCTGGGAAAACTACAGTCATCAGAACGCTCCTTAAAAACCTTGATAAAAATGTAACACTTTCCCGTATTAACAATACCAAGGTCTCTTCAGAGCAATTAATAGCTATGATCAATGAGGATTTTCGTCTTGATATTGAGGGGAAGGGGAAGGCCAGACTTTTAGGTGATCTCAATGACTTTCTTATTGATCAGTATGCTCGGGAAGTCCAGTCGGTATTGCTTATTGACGAGGCCCAGAATCTTTCACCCGAACTTTTAGAAGAGGTTCGACTCCTTTCCAATCTTGAAACTGATAAGGCCAAACTGCTAAGGATAATACTTGTCGGGCAGCCGGAACTGAAGACTACTCTTATGCGTCCTGAGCTTAAACAACTGCGTCAGCGTATTAATATTAATTATCATATATCGGCTCTATCTCCCGAAGAGACATTGCAGTATATAGAGCATCGTCTGAGAGTTGCAGGCAACGCAGCGGCTATGTCTTTGAGTAAGGAAATACTGGATGTTATATATACGTTCAGTAGAGGAATCCCAAGGCTTATAAATATTGTATGTGATTTTGCTTTGCTCGCTGCATTTGTTGATGGGAAGGTTCAGGTTGATATAGATTCGGTGAAAGATGTTGTGCAGGACCTTGACGGTAATAATTACTGGAGAGATAGTGGTACAGAGGATATTACTGGGCGGGATGAATATAACGATAATAATATGCCTAATGATCTTGCTTTGCGTGTTTTAAAGATTGAAGAAATATTGAAAAATAATGTTTCAATGCTCTCGACTGTCAGGACTGATTTAAGAGATCTTTTTGGTCAGTTATCGACACTGAAAGACTCTAAAGAAGCTATTGAGTCAACTGATTCAATAGACGATAAAAATAAAGTCCAAGTAGAAATTGCAGAGTTAAGCAGCATACTTAAGCAGATTGAAGAAAGATTGTCTGAAGTGGAAATAGGCAGATCGCTGCATGACCATACTCATGATAAAGGAAGGGACGAAGAATTGTCCAGGCACATAGGTGCACTTAATTCCAAGTTGAATTACCTGAATGGGAAGATAAATAGCACTGAGAGTTCTTAAGTTTTAATGCCCCTGTGATTAGTGATTTTGATCCGGAATGCTGTACCGTTTTAACTGCTGCTAAGTTGTAATGAGTACGTTATAGAAGTTATGCCTGGATGTCATTTTGTGACTGAAAGGGCGGAGCATTATATAAGGATGTATTGTATGACTTCTTCGGTGTTAATATTCAATGACTAAAATTCTAAGGATATATAGTGCTTTTCTATAATGAATAATTATTTAACGATAGATGTAGAGGATTACTTCCAGGTGTCAGCTTTTGAAAAAAATATTGGACACAGCAGATGGTCTGAATATGATTGCCGGGTAAAGGATAATACAAAAAAACTTCTTGATGTTCTGGAAGCATCAGGTGTTAATGCAACTTTTTTTGTCCTTGGATGGGTTGCACAAAAGTTTCCAGAACTTGTTAAAGAAATTCATGCAAAGGGTAATGAAATTGCCTGCCACAGTTATTATCACAGACTTGTTTATAATCTAACACCTGAAGAGTTTCGGGAGGACACACGGCTTGCAAAGGATGTATTGGAACAGATAATTGGTGAGACTGTCAATGGATACCGTGCTCCCAGTTATTCAATCACTAAAAAGAGTCTCTGGGCATTTGATATACTGGAGGAACTCGGTTTTCAGTATGACTCAAGCGTTTTTCCTATTATTCATGACAGGTATGGCATTGCAGACTCGCCTAGATTTCAATATAAATTATCAGGTTATAACCTGATAGAGTATCCGATTTCCACCACTCCGTTTATTGGGTATAATCTTCCTGTAGCCGGAGGCGGATACTTTCGGCTATTTCCCTATTGGTTTTCAAAAAGAGCACTACATGCTGTAAATAGGAGAGAAAAAAAACCTTTTATGTTCTATATCCATCCATGGGAAATTGACTCCGGACAGCCTCGAGTGACAGGTGCAGGACTGGTATCAAATTTTCGCCATTATGTAAATATTGATAAGACCTTGATGCGCTTTCAACGCCTTATTAATGATTTTGAGTTTGATACAATTAGTGCTTCTTTGAATAAAGCTGAATATGATGAGTACAAGATTAATTGATAATGCTTGTGAGAGTTGAATATGTACTTGCAATGAATGTATCTGGGCTGTTTAATTATTGCCAGGGACAATTATGCAAGTAAAGATATTTCAAGGCAGATCTCAAGAATGGGACGAATATGTTTTAAGTAACAAAAGGGCGAATATTTATCATTTATATGCCTGGGGAGATTTTTTTAGAGATTTCTATAAATTGAAACCGCTAAATCTGGCCGTTTATGATGGGGATACCATAATCGGAGTTGTGCCACTGATTCTGATGAAAAACTATAAGATGAAGTGGATAATGGTATCATTGCCCTATTTATGTACCGGTGGAATACTATCAGATAATGACACAGCGGAACATATGATCTTGAATAAAATTAAGGAATTAACGGTCACTCATAGTTGTAGTTCCACTCTGCTAAGGAGTGAGCACATCGGCAATGAAACGGACTATGATTATATTGATAAACGGAAATCAACTTTCACACTTCCACTGGATCCGGATCCGGAAAAGGTGTTTAAGGGTTTTCAGAAGCAGATCAAAAGAAGAATACGCAAGGGATATAAGTCAGGATGTGAGATTGATATTTCAAAAAAATATTTAAAGGATTTTTATGAAATTTACACGAAAAATATGAGACTATTGGGGTCTCCAGTACATAAAAGAGAATTTTATTCGGAAATACTTCACCGCTTCCCGGATAACTATAATATACTTGTAGTTCTGCTTGATAAGAAGGTGATCGGCGCACAATTTCTATCATATTTTAAAGATACAGTGTATCTCCCTCTTGCATCATCGCTGAAGGAATACAATGAATATTCACCCAATCACCTGCTTTACTGGGAGTCGATTAAATTTGGTTGTGAAAATGGATATCAGGTCTGTGATTTTGGGCGTTCTACAATAGATAGCGGGCCTCATGTTTTTAAGAGGCAGTGGAATGCAGATGAAATACCATTGCATTATTGCTATCTGAATGCACAGGGTGGTATGAATGATAATACTAATGATTCTAGTAAGAAATTAGATTTTCTTAGTCAATTATGGAGACAAACACCGCTAAAAATTACAAATATTCTAGGACCCTGTATCGCAAAATGGTTTCCGTAAGCGATTGGTATTGAGTTTAATACGATATATAGATAAGTAAAGCAATGTTTTTAATATTACAGAATCATTGGGATTTTATAATAAACTTTTCAAGGCTAATAATTGATTATGAAACATAAAAAAAATGTGCTTTTTATATGCCATCGAGTACCATATCCGCCCAATAAGGGTGATAAAATACGTTCTTATAATATTCTTAAATTTCTTAGTGAAAGATACAATGTTTACCTTGCCTTCATGGTTGATGATAAGAGAGATTTAGATGGATTGCATAACTTAGAACATTTTGCAAAAGAGTATTTTTATGATGTAATAAATCCTCGCTGGAAAAAACTAGTCAGTATAACCGCGTTTGCCTCTTCCCAGCCGATAAGTGTTCCATATTTTTATTCAAGATTACTCCAAAATAGCATTGATAAATTATTAGCTAAACAGACTATTGATATTGTATTCTGTTTCTCTTCTCCAACTGCCGAATATGTTTTTCGCTCAAAGCATTACCACGGTAACTTACGTACTGCAAAGTGGATCATGGATCTTGTTGATGTAGATTCATATAAGTGGAAGCAATATTCTGAAGTATCTAATTTTCCAATGAATTGGATTTATTCACTAGAAGCTAAATATTTATTGAATTATGAAAAACGCATTGCAAGTGAATTTAAACAGCTTGTTCTGGCTACTGAGGCAGAAAAAACTCTGTTTGGTAGCTATGGTTTAATTGACAATGTACATGCAGTTGGAAATGGAGTTGATTTTAATTTTTTCTCACCTTTATATCAAACATCAATTGTTACAAACACTCCAGTAATAATTTTTACCGGGGTTATGGATTATAGGGCCAATATTGATGGTGTGAAGTGGTTTGTTGATAGTATTTTCCCTGAAATACAAAATAGAATTCCAGAGATTACTTTTTATATTGTTGGCAAACAACCATCGGCAGAAATACGTGCTCTTGCTTCACAAAAAGGTATAGTGGTTACTGGTTTTGTTGAGGATGTGAGAGATTATTATGCGGCTGCAGATGTTTGTTTGGTACCACTTCAAATTGCCAGAGGAATTCAAAATAAGGTTCTTGAAGCTATGGCAATGGGTAAGGCAGTTGTATGTACTCCTCAAGCATTGGAGGGAATAAGTGCAATTCCTGGGAGCGACGTGCTAATTGAAGAAAATGAGAATGCTTTTGCTGATTCAGTTATCAAGCTTCTTCTAGATAAACCATATAGATTAGAGATGGGTAAAAGCGCAAGAAGATGCATTGAAGATCACTATTCGTGGGAAACTAATTTAAATAAACTTGAAACAATAATAAATATCTAAATCGGCTCTCAAAATTGTTGTGAATAATTAATATTATAGATCAACATTATCCGCCAGAGATGCCTTTAAGCGATGGAAGAAGTTACTGCTTATTATGAAAAAAATTAAAGTATTACAACTTGGCAGTCCAGGTGAACTCTATGGTGCTGAGCGCTGGATACTCGCATTAGTTAAATACCTTGACATAAATACGATTGAAACTTGGGTGGCATCCATTCGTGATGAGCCTGAATTGGAAGCTTCAATATGTCATGAGGCGGAAAAATATGGGCTTCATATGAAAATATTTGATGCATACGGCAAGTTTAATTTTTCTGCAATAAGTCAGTTGAAAAGATTTATTGTGGATCAAGATATTGACATTATACATACACATCACTATAAAACCGACATTATCGGACTGCTTTCTACTAGGGGTACAAAATGTAAGGCGGTCTCGACTCCTCATGGATGGAGCAAGGCGATGGATTTCAAGCTTTGCTGTTATGAGCTAATGGATAGATGTATTTTTCCCTTCTTCGATGCGGTTGTGCCACTATCTGAAGATATCTACAGACCTTTAACATATATCCCAGGTTTGAAAAATAAACTGGAACTAATTATAAATGGAGTTGATGTAAGTGAAATTGATGAAGCATCGGTTAGTATAGAAAAATTAGAGGAATTAGAAAATGAAAATTACTATATCATTGGCTATATCGGTCAGATAATTTACCGTAAAGGACTTGATATCCTTCTAAAGGCTGTCGCTAAAATAAATACGATAGATTGGCGACTTATCTTGATAGGAGAGGGTGAGCAGCGAGATGAGTTAGAGCTTTTGGCTAGTAGTTTGAATATATCTGACCGTGTAATGTTTCTTGGATTTAGGGCAGACCGCTTGTCATTATTAAAGAAGTTTGATTGTTTTGTCTTGCCTTCCAAGCT
Source organism: Nitrospira sp. (assembly GCA_016784355.1). GTDB lineage: Bacteria > Nitrospirota > Thermodesulfovibrionia > UBA6902 > UBA6902 > JACNKH01. Next base: position 58,134 of record JADHUV010000010.1, read on the forward strand.
TGAAGGAATACCAAGGTGCCTTATGGAGGCTCTCACTGCCGGTATACCTGTGTTGGCCTCTGATATTCCGGGTTGTCGTGATCTAATAGAAGACAAAGAAACTGGTATCTTATTTCGACAGGATAGGCCTGATGAGCTGTCAGAAAAAGTAGCAATGCTTGCTCATGATACGAAATTACAGGAAAAATTAAAGAGAAATGGTCGTAACTTAATTATAGAAAAGTTTTCGGCAGAACGAATGGCTGTAAATTATACCAAACTATACAGTAGCCTTGTTCCAGTTAAGTAGTATCTAATTCCTATAATAATGATAATTCTTACAGCAGCCAATTCAGATAAAGCAAAAGATGATTCGGGTAATTTATATAGACACTTTAGTTTTAGAGGGGTCATACAGGCAACCATAGATAAAGCCAAAGAATGCGGATATAAATCGGTTGTATATGATTTAGGTACTCTCGGTATCGGTGAAAAATTTTGTATTGATGACAAGACTTTTTCCGATAAGGGCTATTATGAGAAGGAAGTTCATAAAGGCTATAAATCAAAGTCTCTTTTTAAGCCGGAAATAATGAGAATGTGTATGGAAGAGAATAATGATTTTATGGTATATCTTGATGGCGATGCTCAGTTATGTGATTCGATAGATGAAGTTATCAGTACTGATTATGATATCGGCGTAACTTTACGTGAGTTAACTGAAATTGAGAGCGAATGGCATAAGGAGCACTTTGATATTGTAAAATATGTCAATGCTGGTGTTATTTTTTGCAATTCTACCCCAGCAGCAAAGAGTTTTCTAGATGTATGGAAGGATACCACTGAACTATTAGGTAATGATCAAATGGCTTTAAATAAATTGACTTGTCCTGACTATTACCCTGAACCATATAGTATTTTGGACATTCAAGGGGTAAGAATAAAATACTTTCCATGCAGTAAATATAATTTTTATTATTTTAAACAAAAATTAGTTTCAGACATTAAAATCATGCATTTTAAAGCAGATGTTCGTCATTTTTACCCTTTCGGATTGGGGAAGCGTTTATATTGCTTGTTTATTATACCGGTACTAAATATACTGCGGCCAATAGTTAAAAAAGTATTTTTTCGCTAGCAATCTAACTCTCTTGACTTAAACGATTTGAAATATCTCCTTTGAGTAAATATTATGAAAATATTAGAAATTAGCAAAAGCTTTTTTTTGATGCTGAAGACAGATGGTGTTAGGTATTGTCACTGGAAAAGTAACTCCCATTTATATGAAGCGTTAAATGGGAAAACTGATCTTGACATCCTTGTTCATAGCGAAGATCGGGGCCATTTTGAGGGTGTTTGCAGTAAACTCGGGTTTAAGAAAATCATATCTCCACCAGATAAAAGTTTTAGCGGTTTGGAAGATTACCTGGGCTTTGATAATGAGACTTGTGCTCTGATTCATCTTCATGTTCATTACAAGCTTGTTCTAGGGCAAAGGTATATTAAAAATCATCACCTGCCGATTGAAAATATTTTTTTTGATAATCTTACATTGAAGTACGGCATATCAGTTCCAGTTCCTGAGCTGGAACTGATATTGTTAATAATCAGAGCTCATATGAAAATGGGACTGATCTCAATAATCAAGCATGGCATACGAGAGTTGCAGGGGAGATCTTATTGCCCGTTTCCATCTGATATAGAGCAGGAAATGTCTCATTTGATAAGTGCATATGACAGAAAGAGGTTTGGAGAAATATTGCATCAATGCTCATTGTCCATTCCACTGGAAATGTATTCAGACTTTATAGATAAGTTTAGTACCGGGGAATATACATGTAAGGATATAGTTTTATATAAGCTGAAAATACTTAGATCTTTACATCGATATAGGCGTGATAAAGGTGTTTTTTTGTTAATTAAGTATTATAAGTTGCTTTTTTACAATAGCAGGATTATTGAGAAATTTATAAGCCAGAAGAAAAAAACTCTAAATAGTGGAGGACGGATAATCTCTCTTATTGGCGCAGACGGATCGGGGAAGTCAAGCCACTTGAAGGATCTGCAGGACTGGTTGTCATGGAAGTTATCTGTCAGCACATATTATTATGGTATACCTAAAAATATATTGGTTGATGTAGCTGACTATATGGCCGTAGTTGCTCAAAAACTTAAGTTGAGCATGATTGCATCCTTAATAGAGAATTGTATGTGGGTTTTTATTGCTCGCAATAGATATAAAGTATTCCTTGCATCAATCCGTGAATCAATGAATGGTAAAGTTGTTATTACTGATCGTTTTCCAATGAAGGAATTTAGAGAAATGGAAATACCCATGGATGGTCCGCGCATTGCAAAGGGAAAGTCTGGGATTGGCCGATTAATTGCAAGAGCGGAATCCGGATATTACAATAAAATTCAAATGCCGGATTGTATACTTGTTCTTCAGGTTGACATTGAAAAATTGAGGGAACGGAAATCTGATCTGGATATGTTACTACATGAGAAAAAAGCAGCAGCCGTAAATGCGATAAATGGCGATGAACGAGTCGTGTTAATTAATGCCAATAAGCCATATACGGATGTCCAGTTCGATATTAAAAGGCAAATATGGAACGTGTTATAAGCTTTAAATCATGTTATGCATTCTTCGTTAAAGATACTACAGATCATTCTGATTATCTTTAATGGATTTTATAGGGAGCACTCATATGTCCATATTTATCATGTTTCCTGACAATTCGCGTTTAAGGTTGAATATATGCTGATTGCTGGATATTTTATTATTGTGACTTTGATAGGGTATTTTCTAGCTTTATCGAAAGGGCCAATTTGGGGGGCAGTTATTTATATGTTTTTTTATTTTATGCCTCCTTTTGTTGAGTTTAACTGGTGGGCTCAATATTTACCTGATCTTAAATGGGGCTACATAACTCCTGGTGTCTGGCTTGCCTCCGTTATTATACATAAGAACAAATTGTCATCGCATAAGTTAAGTACGGCATATTGGGTTATAGGGTTTTATATTTATACTCTAATTATTACATATGCGTTGGCAGTCGACCTTGAGAATGCCAAGATTTATTCGCAAATGCTTTTTGTGTACTGCATTGTAATGGTATTGAATATAAAGACAATATTTAAATTTGAACAGTTACGTTTTATCGTATTTATGATTATTGTAATAAGCGCAAACCTCTTTATAACAACTTATGGCGAAGGCAGTTTTGATAGCGGTCGACTGAATAATGTTGGTCCTGGAGATGCTAACGGCTCAAATGAATTAGGAGTTCTTCTAGTTTCTATTTTACCGTTTATGATTCCATTTATAATTAAGGGTAAAATGTTTGAGCGATTAATTTGTCTTATGATATTACCTGTATTAGTTAATGTAATTACGATGACAGTAAGCAGGGGGGCAGTTGTGGCACTTCTTTTCAGTGTCTTTTATGCTTTTATAGTGTTGGGAAATAGGAAAATTAAAAAATATATTCTTATTTCAATTGTTTGCATTGTTCCGGCGTTCGTACTTCTTGCAGATGATGGTTATATGAAAAGAATATCCACCCTTTGGAATGCTGATACCAGTTCCGAAGCAGCAATGAATGATCTTAGTTCCGGTCGCACAGAAACATGGAAGGATGGATATAAGATGTTACAGGACCACCCCCTTGGAACCGGTCCCGGCGGATTCAGGGCATTGTCAAGATTTTATATGGATGAAAACAACTTAACGTATAAATATGGAATGGAATATGGCGTTAGAGCCGCGCATAATTCTTTTTTGCTAGTGTTGGTTGAGCAGGGATATATAGGATTTATCATTTTCTTGATTATTTGTGTCATGACTTTGTATAAATTATTCAAAAGTTATCGAACAATAAAGAAACTGGGAATGTCTGGCAGCTTTATTGATCTGTTCATAATAAGTCTGAACATGTCTTTTGTCTGTACCTTGTTTGGCGGGGCATTTAATTCAAGAGTTTATTATGAATTTTTTTGGTGGCAGGTAGCTTTAACTGTTGTGGCATCTTCGATCGTCGCTAAGGAAATTTCCACTGATGTGAAAGGGCCGCTATCTCCTGCAATTTAATTAACATATCAGTGATATTTCAAATTAATACATTGGAAAGCATGGAATATATTTATGCTTGGGAATTTAAGCGGTGTTGAGGGACAGTAGGATATACTACACCTGTTTAGGTGCGTTATTGAGTTTTTTAGCGTTCTTTAACTATCTTATCGATCCTTATGGAAGCTTCGGTACTGATATATTAAATGTAAATCCAGTTGACTCAAGAAGTGAGATATTGAATAAACTGGATTCTGCAGATCCGCAACTTCAGACACTTTTATTTGGCAGTTCCCGGAGTCTCCTGTTTAAGCACTTTCCAGGATTGAATGTTGCTTTATACGCTGGAGCCATTGAGGACCATTACAGTATCTTGCGATATGCAGTAGATGATCTGCAATATCCTATAAAGGCCGTTGTTCTTGTGTTAGAGCCAGATTTGATGGTTTCATCACATCCTGTTGAAAAGATGCTTGTAAAAAATAGTAAATTGAACAGGTGGCTTATAAAGGAACCGATTTTATATGGCCAGTCTTTATTTGCTCCTCCTGGCTATATAGATGATATTGCAATGCTATTATCAGTTACAACGTTGAAAAACAGCACCAAAGTACTTCTTAAGGCACTAAAAAAAAGGATGAGCAATGGTGACAAGTCTGATCAGGATATCGGTGTGGTTGGTGCGAAAAATAACCATGTGTTAGGCCGTATTGCTGAGGCTAGAGATTCTATTGATGCAAGGCTAAGACAGTACCGAAAGCTCTATATGTCGGCTCTTGCATTGGATAAGACACGTATTAAATATCTTGATATGTTCGCAGAATTTGCTTCTGAAAATAATATTAAAGTTATCTTGGTTCATCCAGGATCATCGAAAGTTTTTTGGGATGAAATGATGAGTCTCAGTAACTTCAAGAACATTAATAGTGAATTTTATGATCTTATACAGAAGGTAAGGGTTCGTTATGGCTGGACAGAAATAGATATTCGGCCTGGAAAATGGAAAGGCTTACCCCTTGAATATCCTGATGGCGTGCATCTTTCTAAACCATCTGCTGCAATTATAGACAATGAAATAAATGAAGGATTAAGAAATGTTTTTTAACTCTTACGTATTTATCTTCTTTTTCTTTCCGGTATTTCTGCTTAGCTGGATTGCACTTTTCCGGACGAGGAATTCAAGGTGGACACTTTTGTTGTTGTCCAGTTGTCTATTCTATGCTTGGTGGGATTTCAGGTTTCTTGCCTTACTGGCATATATTATAGTCATTAATTTTACAGCCGGTAACTATATATACGGGCTTGAAAATCAGAAAACAAAAAAACAGGTTCTCATAATATCTATTATCTTAAGCCTGTTGCCATTAGTGGTCTTTAAATATCTTCCGTGGCTTGGAGGATATGCATCAGTTCTGCTTGAGTCAGAAAGTCGGGTTGCTTATGATTCACTGCTTTCGTCCATAATACTGCCCTTGGGTATAAGTTTCTTCACCTTCCAGGCGCTGACATACACAATAGGACTGTATAATAATAAGTGCAGTCACTGTGCCAGTATTGTCAAATTTTCTGTATATGTAAGTATGTTTCCTCAGTTGATGTCTGGTCCAATTGTGAGATACCAGGATCTTGACGATCAGTTAGAGAATATTGGGGATCTTAGGAACAAGATAGATCTTAAGGGAGGGGTAGAACTTTTTTTTATTGGTCTCATAAAGAAGATTATCATTGCAGACAGGATTGGTATGTATATAAATCCTATTTTTCAGCCCGGGGCAGATCTTAGTGCAACTGTTGCCTGGCTTGCTGTTATGGGTTATTCTTTACAATTATATTTTGATTTTAGCGGATATTCTGATATGGCAATAGGGATAGGCAGGTGTATGGGCATAAAACTTCCTGATAATTTTAGGGCTCCTTATACCGCAAGTAATCCGTCTGACTTTTGGCGAAGGTGGCACATTAGTCTTAGTACCTGGCTGAGGGACTATCTATTTATTCCGCTTGGCGGAAGCTGGAAGGGCAATGTTATCACCTACCGTAATCTTATAATTACTATGTTTTTGGCAGGTGTATGGCATGGTGCAAACTGGACATTTATATGCTGGGGAATATGGCACGGGTTGATGTTGTGTGTGTACAGGGCCACTCCGGCTCATATAAAGAAACGTATGCCGGTGTGGTTTAGTGTGCTGCTGTTAAATATTGCGGTACTGATTGGGTGGACATTTTTTAGAACTACAAGTGTTGAACACGCATTTGAATTTTTTAATGCAATGTTAGGATTTCGATATTCAGCCGGTGCTGCAATTGCTTGGCCGATATATTTTATGATTCCCTTGGGATATATGATTCATTACTTTGAACGTAGAATCTCAGATAAACCAGTCAAGCTGGGCTGGTCATATGCAGTGCTTTTAGCTGGAGCATCTGCTTGGGCAATACTGGAGCTCGGGAAGGATGCTCCTTTTATATATTTTCAGTTTTAGCAGTTTAAGCCGAATAATATAAATGTCATGCAAATATTATGATTATGATTAAGAGTTTATCAGGGTGTTCAGATGTCTAATTAAAATATGGTTAAATAATCAGGTGAAAGGAATAAGGGCGTAAGCGATGACGTATAAAGAAATTGCATTGAATATATCTCGTAAACTTAGCAGGCTAATCGTGCCAGAATTGCGATATGCTCAGAATATATACGAGGAAATACTAGTAAAACACTGTAAGACAGGCATTGCCTGGATTGACCTTGGATGCGGCCATAATCTGCTTTCTCCCTGGCGGGCGGAAAAGGAGAAGGAGTTGATGGAGCGTCCAGGACTGTTTGTGGGATTTGATTATGATTTACTATCTTTGCAGAAAAATAACACAGCTGCTAATAAAGTGAGAGGTGACATGAATCGTCTGCCTTTTGCCAGCAACACATTCGATCTTATTACTTCAAATATGGTTTTCGAGCACCTGCAGGAGCCGGATATCGCCTTTAAGGAAATATACAGAATATTGAAACCTGGGGGCATTCTGATATTTCACACGCCTAACTCCATAGGATATACAACTGTGTCCGCAAGACTGCTCCCAGAGGCTATCAAGGGCAAGTTGGTTGAATTTCTGCAGGACAGGGAGGAGGAGGACATTTTCCCGACATATTTTAAAGTTAACTCGCCGGATGCAATTAATATGGTTGCTGGTCATACTGGTTTTCAAGTAGATGTCCTGAAGCTATTAGTCTCAAAACCTCAGTTTATATATGTGCCTCCAGTGGTAATCCTGGAGCTTCTGTACTTAAGGCTACTCATGACTAAGCCGTTCAAAAAGCTCAGAACAAATATAATTGCGATTCTTGAAAAGTAGTTCCTCTTACTATCCCAGCACAAGTTGATGTATTCCTACCACTAACTTCGAGATATATCCTGAATATGCCCATAAATATCGCTGAGAGAATTCATAGTATATTTGGAGACAATCTCATTAAGAAAGTCATGAAAAATACGGGAATTGTTTTATTTGGAAACTCGACTGTCTCAGTTCTCAACTTAATTTCCTTTGCATTAATGGCCAAGCAACTGGGTCCGGAGTACCTTGCAATACTGGTACTTGCTCAAACTTATGCATTGGTAGTAAATGACCTGTTTAATATACAGACATGGGAATCAATGCTGAAATTTGGATTTGGTAAATCTGATGACATGAACATTAATCGAGTTGTAAAAACAAATATTGCCCTGGACTTTTTCAGTGCAATGGTGGCATTTATTTTTGCTATCATAATGCTGAAGCCAGCCATGCATATATTTAAATGGGATGGGGCTTATTATAATGTTTTTTTGTTGTACTGTTTCACAATTCCTTTTATTCTGACAACATTTACAATTGGTGTTCCTAGATTATTTAATAAATTTGGGGTTATAGCAAAAGTATTTGTCGCCGGAGCATTTTTAAAGCTCGCTGGGGTTATATATGCGATGTATTTTTCAAACGAGCTTACCAGTTATATTGTCGTGTACTTTTCGGCAGATATTTTTATTAATCTATCTTTGAGTATTTATAGCCTGAAGCTTCTCAAAGATTATTGCGGAAGCGGATGGTGGAGAGATCGCCTGAACTTCGATAAGAAACAGATGGTTTTTATATGGTGGACCAATTTGCGGACAATAGTGAGGATTCCTGTGCGACATTTTGATATGATTGTGATCAGCTCGATTCTTTCTATGGAGATGGTTGGGTTTTATAAAGTATACAAGGAGATTGCCGGTTTGATAAACCGTGTGGGAGAACCTGTTAATCAGGCAATCTTCCCTGAGTTTACAAGGCTGCTTGGGAATAAGGAAGTTGGACAGACAGCAAGTGTTACCAAAAAGGCGATCTTTTTATTATTGGTTATAGGTGCCTTAATAACATTTTCGATGCTTGCGCTATCAGAAGTTATTATGGGTGCTTTTTTCGGCAGTGAATATCTGACACATATTGTTGTGTTTAAGATGCTGATTATATTGTTTGGAATTAATTTTATTATTATGCCGGTAAATTCACTCTTTATAGCGGCAGGCTTTGCTAAATACAGTTTTTTTATTGTTCTCTTTACCAATATTGTATATATAGCCTCCATTTACAGTTTAGGTATGTCTATAGGTATTACTGGTGTTGTGCTTGCTTTTGCCATTCAGATGCTATTAAATCAAGGATTGAAAATATATTTACTGCGTAAACACAAAAATGAATGGGGTTCGATTGAGAAATAGAGGTTACTAAATGTGTGGAATATTTGGAGAGTTTTTGTTTTCGGATGTGAGTTCGGACGTTAGTATTTGTTTGAAGCGCTTAAATTTGCTTGCTCACAGAGGACCTGATGGTTATGGATTTGAATATGGTGATTTTCAGGATAAAACTTACAGGCTTCATCATAATGCAACATCAACGGATAGTAGTCAGTTACCCCTAAGTTCGTTCAATTACTTTATAGGACATAGAAGGTTGAGCATTATAGATCTTAGCGATAATGCGTTTCAGCCTATGGAAGATGCTACAGTACGTTATTCAATTACGTTTAATGGTGAAATCTACAATTATATTGAGCTGCGTGAAGAATTGGTCAGTGCCGGATACTCATTCAGAACAGACCATTCAGATACTGAGGTGCTACTCAATGCATATGCAGCATGGGGCTACGGTTGTCTTGAAAAACTGAGAGGAATGTTTGCATTTGCTATCTATGATAGAGTCGATCAATGCGTATTTATTGCCAGAGACAGGATGGGTCAGAAAACAGTATACTATGAACTTTCAGAGGATAAATTTTCTTTTGCCTCTGAGCTGGATCCGCTTTTAAAGTACACTGACACCCGACGAAATGTAAGTATTGAGGGTTTGTCATGTTATCTTGCTTTTGGCTATATACCACATCCTGTTTCATTTTACGAGGGCATTTATAAGTTGCCTCCAGCTACATATGCCCTGGTTGATCTTAAGACGAAAGAAATGGAAATGCAAAAGTACTGGGATCTTGATATTGAAGAAACTTCTGATAAGTCAACAGAACAGTTTGTCACAGAAGTTGACCGGTTATTGACTGAATCAGTTACTTACCGTCTGCGCTCCGATGTCCCAATTGGAGCATTTATATCTGGTGGAACGGATTCAACAGTGATTGTGAAAAAAATCAAAGAGATTGGTAATAGACAATTTGATATATTTGGTGCTGACTTTCCACAGGTAGAGATGAGCGAAAAACAATATATTGAAGCAGCTGCTGCCAGATACTCTCTAAAATTAAACTTATCAGAAATTGATATTTTTCAGCTTGATGCAGTTAAAGGAGTAATTAATGTTTTTGATGAGCCCTTCGATGGCGGATCATCTATCGCATTATTTGATCTTTTCAAAGTTGCAAAACAAAAGTATAAGGTTATATTAACGGGAGATGGCGGAGATGAGATGTTTGCCGGTTACTCAAGATATACAATATTTTTGAAGTACATGAAAATCATTAGTATTCTCAAAAAAATAAAGTTACCAGGAATTATCCTGCATATACTTAATTCGTTGAATATCATGCCCAGAAAGGTTCGTACGCTATATAATTTAATGAAGGGAGATTTTATATCAAATTACCTTATATTCAATACACATTGGATATTGCCCGGACTTTTAAAGCGGGCAGGGAGTGTCAGTCCAAAACAATTTAAGGTTTTTGATGATGTAAGGAAAAGAATTAAAGCGTTTCGGTTAAGTCCCGTTAAGTCTCTGCAGTATTTTGAGATAAATTCAATACTTCCTGGTCGAAGTTTATATAAACTGGATCGATTCTCCATGTTTTACGGAATTGAAGCTCGTTCCCCTTTGTTGGATCATAAACTGGCTGAACATGCCTTTACTGTCCCTGATAAGATTAATATTCAGGGGGGGAAGACTAAAATAATATTGAAAAAAATACTCGAAAAGGACTTTAGTCAAGAGTTTGTGCATAGAAATAAACAGGGCTTTGGTAACCCGCTAAGTTATTGGTTTAAGCATCCAAAACATCGTGACCTCTTTGCTCTTTTGATAGATGAAAATAGTTTGATGTATAAGTTTATTGATTACAAAAAATTCCATTCTGAGTTCCCCGAAATAAAAAATGGGTATGATGGTTCAAATGAAAAAGTGCTATGGCGAATGATAGTGCTTGCACAATATATGGAGAATTACAAAGAATACATTAAATATTAGGGCGTTAGTTCTTAATGAATATGTACATTACGGGTGAAATAATTGTATAGAATTGAATTTATAGGAGTGCCTGGATCTGGTAAAACTGCAATCCGTAAGAAGTTGATTGAATGGTTCAAGGAAATTGATAATGTTAGATTTGTTTCCGTAGAAGAAGCCTTTCTTGAAGTCTCAAAAAAAGAGTTGGAGAAATTCTTCAGGATAATATTAAATCTCTTGCCTAATCGTTTAGGATTGAAGCTGTCAAATAAATTGATAAGCAGAAACTTTCTTCAAACTAATGCTCAAAATCGATTTCTTGCTAAGTGGGGCAAGTCGCTAGAAATTTTTCTTGCTTCCTCTTCGTATAAAAAAATGACTATCAGTGATAGGGAAATTGTGATCTTCAGCTTGCTTGAGACTGGGTCATTATATGAATGTATTCATGCTTTTCTTCCTGAAGAATCATATGTTTTTTTTGAAGAGGGGTTTCTTCAGAAATCATTTATGTTTATTTCCCCGCTCGATAGTGAATATGACTTTGAATCAGATGTGATAAGGTATTTGGATAATATTCCCTTACCCGACATGACTGTATATGTGAAGAATGATCTTGCTGTATGTTATGAGAGAATGATTGGACGGCCGGATGGCCTTACAACCAGATTGAAAGGTGTTGAAAAGGATGGAATATTGAAGTTTCTGCAGATGTCAGACATTCATCTTCAGAGGATAGCCGACTGGTTAGACGCGAAGAACCCTGATAGACTGTTGGAAATTGAAAACAATCGAAGTTTGGACGAAACCGTCGATGACCTGGGACGGAAGATGAAGTTGATATTTCAGAATAAGAATGGCTTACGGTTTTAATACATCATGGCTATATTGCGTGTATGATCTTGCTGAAATTATAAATTGTGATATATTTTCTAAGGCTTTTGTCCATAGAAGCTAGAAAACAGAGAGGATTTTATGAATAGAGTAGTTGAAGTATTAAAAAAGATTTATAATGCCTTACCCAAACCTCCGTCGACCAACTACCGCTTTCATAAACTGGCAGTAAATCCATATGAGTTGTTAGCACCTAGTCCGGTTATATTTGATATCGGATCAAAAAGCGCTGCTGGATCATATGCATTTGGATCTCCTCCTTCAGATGCTAAAGTTGTCTGTGTAGATATTGAGGACGGTCCTAATGTAGATTTAGTTGCGGACGCTCACGATATGCATATGGTTGACTCGTCAAGCGTTGATTGTGTTATATGCTTTAGTGTGCTTGAGCATGTTCATTATCCAGTAAAAGTAATGAAAGAAATCTATAGAATACTTAAGCCAGGTGGGCTTATATATATAAATATCCCTTTTTTATATCCGTTTCATGCAGTGCCGCATGATTACTACAGATTTACATTCAAAGGCATCGAAGTGCTTTGTGAGGATTTTGAACGTTTAGATAGTGGATTTAATCGTGGACCAGCATCGACAATGCACCAATTACTAGTCCATTTTTTTGCGATGTTGTTTTGTTTTAACAACCAAACGATTTATAATATCAATATTGATTTATTCAAGTGGGTATTTTTTTGGGTGAAGTACCTGGATAAGTTTCTGGCTAAATATCAGATGGCTTATGTGATTCATAGTAGTTCATATTTTATTGGGCGAAAAGTGTAAGTATAGATATGGTTAGTTTGCACAATGTGCTTTGCATCCTGAAAAATGGCTGGGGATAACTCAGCTAGGAGAGCTTTTTTCTTTAGCTTTCCTATTATAGTAAAAGTTCAGATTACAACTGACTGAGGTTGAAATGACAAGAGAAATAAAGAGTTATGATGATTTAAGTTTGCTTGAAAAGATCTTCATGACGTTGTACTGCTATAAGTTGCCGGGGAAGGAAGTCAGCTCTGATATGTCAACGGATGGTAACCTTCGAGATAATCCTCTACAGAACTTGTCTGGAACGTTTGGACAGAAATTTTTAGGCCAGATTAAGGATAAAATAGTGCTTGATGTCGGATGTGGCACCGGTGAACAGGTAGTCGGAGTAGCATTGCAGGGGGCTAAAAAGGCTATAGGCGTTGAGATTAGAAATATGCAGGATGAATCGAAGATATGGGCTAGCGAGTTGGGGGTCTCTGATAGAGTAGAATTCTCAACAATATCAATTAAAGAATTGCCGGAAAGTTCAGTTGATATCGCCTATTGCCAAAATTCTTTCGAACATTTTTCAGATCCACAAACTATTCTTGAAGATATTAATTATGTATTGAAGAAAAACGGAAAGCTATTCATTAGTTTTGGTCCTCCGTGGTTAGCTCCATATGGTGTTCACATGTACTTTATGATTAAGTACCCGTGGGCGCATGTGTTATTTTCGGAAAAAACAATTCTAAATGTTAGAAAGTTATATCGCAGCGATAATGCTAATAGGTATGGTGAGGTAGAAGGCGGGCTTAATAAGATGACATACCGCAGGTTTAAAAAGATTGTAAATGATTCAAACTATGATATTGAAAGCGAAGAATTGATGCCGGTCAAGGGTGTTAAAATTCTGAGCAGTTTGCCGGTCATAAAGGAATTCTTTATAGCAAAAATAGCTGCTGTTTTAGTGAAAAAATAAGTCATGTCAACCTGGTAAGTTAGGTGAAAAATTATGATGTTTTGGTGTAATCTATCGTAATACCTATGAAAATTCAAATGCGTAGCATTATACAACTCCTGCAATGCAGTACTCTGAAGAATATGCATTCCACAGATGAGCGTATAGCGGCTGGGATGCAATGGCTTAAACGTGCTCATGATGCCACTATTGATGGGGGGGTTGCCATAAGGTACTCATTGCTCAGGGGGTGGGAGGCATCTTATCCAGAAACTACAGGTTATATTATCCCGACTTTTTTGAGATATTTTGATATAACCGGAGAAACAGAATATCGTGATCGCGCCATAATTATGGGGGAGTGGGAATTATCTATACAGGAAAAAGATGGTTCTTTTTTTGGCGGATATTTAAATAGCGGAGTTGGGAAACTGGTTTTTGATACTGGCCAGATTCTATTCGGACTGATTAATATATTCGAATTGACCGGTGATGAAAAATATTTATCGGCGGCGAAAAGAGCAGGTGACTGGCTGATTGAGATACAGGATGATGACGGTGCCTGGCGCAATTTTTCATATCATTCCATTCCTCATGCTTATCATGCCCGGGTTGCATGGCCACTGGCAGAACTGGCCAGGGTTACATCGGATACTAAATACGCGAATGGGGCTAAGAGACACTTTGACTGGGTACTTACAAATTGCACTTCCGACGGGTGGTTTGATAATGCTGGTTTCACTAAAGAAAATAATAATTCTCCTTATACTCACACTATAGCATACACTCTTAGAGGTCTGTTGGAAGGTGGGTTATTACTGAAAGCAGATGAATATATCGACGCAGTATATAAGTCTATGGGCTTTGTTCTTATGCAAATGGATAAGTCAGGGCGTTTTTGCGGATCCTATAACAGGAAATGGGAGGGAGACCGTAAATATAGTTGTCTTACCGGGAACGCCCAATTTTCCATTATTTGCTCAAAATTGTATATGCTTTCTCATGAACCGATTTATTTTGAAGCGGCTAAGAGTATAAATGCTTATTTGGAAACTAAACAGAATATGAGTACAAATAACGATGATATAAAAGGAGCAATTCCTGGATCGTCGCCTATATGGGGTGAATATGAGAGGATGTCATGTCCTAACTGGGCTACGAAGTTTTACATTGATGCATTATGGGCTGCATCTGAAAGTTCAAAAGCTGGAAGCAATAGGACGAATATAAGGGAATTGCTATCGTTTAAGTATCCTGGTTAAGTATCGCATGTATAGCACGATAATTTTTCAATTCTATGTGAATTGATGCCTAAACAATCAAAGCGTAGTGTATAAATAAGAGTGACAATGAAAAAAAGAGTATTCAAAGTTATTGTAGTCATTGGGACTAGGCCTGAAGCTATTAAAATGTGTCCTGTAGTATATGAACTGAAACAGAGAAAGTCATTTAAGACAGTTGTGCTAGTGACTGGTCAGCATAAAGAAATGCTGGATCAGGTGCTTAAGGTATTCAAGGTGAAGCCGGACTATAACCTTAGCCTGATGGAGGTAAATCAGAGTTTAAGCACATTGACTGCTAAAGCGATTCCGGCTATGGAAAGAGTTTTGAAGGATGAGCAACCTGATATGGTACTGGTACAGGGAGACACGACTACTTCTTTTGTTGCCAGTCTTGCAGCGTTTTACCAACATGTAAACATAGGCCATATAGAGTCCGGTTTGCGAACATACAATAAATATTCTCCATTTCCTGAAGAAATGAATCGAAAACTTATTACCGCACTTTCCGATATAAATTTTGCCCCAACAAAATCAGCCGCTGCAAATTTGAAGGTCGAAGGAATTGATGGAGAACTTATTCATATAACAGGTAATACAGTGGTTGATGCGCTTTTTTATACGTTGAATAAAGTTAAGAAAAAATATAAGAAGATTTACAGCCATGAAAATCGCCTTATACTCATGACTGCACATCGCAGAGAAAACTTTGGTAAGCCTATGGAAGATATTTGCAAGGCGGTAAATCAATTGGTAGATGAGTATGAAGATATCGAAGTAGTATATCCTGTTCACAAAAACCCTAATGTTCGGGAAGTTGTTTACGAGAGATTGTCAAATAAAGAAAGAATCCACCTTATAGAGCCTGTCGACTACATCGATTTTGTTAATCTGCTGAATGATGCGTACATTATATTGACTGATTCAGGTGGTATTCAGGAGGAAGCCCCATCATTAGGTAAACCAGTACTTGTGCTCAGAAATGAAACAGAGCGTCCAGAAGCAGTAAAGGCTGGTACGGTTAAAATAGTTGGGACTGATACAGAGAATATTGTCAGAAACTCAAAAATTCTGCTCGACAATAAAAACGAATATAAGAAAATGGCTAATGCAATCAACCCGTATGGCGATGGCACAGCGAGTACTCAAATAGTTAGCTTAATAGAATCCTTCCTCAGTAAATGAAATCATGAAAATAGTAAAAGTTTGGCTTGATGATTACCCCTGGGATGTACGCGTAGAAAAGATAGCCAAGGCGTTACTTGACGATGGACACGAGGTTCATCTAGTTTGTAGTAACAAAAGAGGGGAGAGTGACCGGGAGGAGTATGATGGTATTCAGTTGCACCGAATGCGCATTTTTAAGAATGACTTGTTGAACAAGGTTTGCTCGATCCCTGCTTTTTTTAACCCTTTTTGGATATATAAAATATATCAGGTCGCTAAACATGAGCAGGTCGATGTGATTCTTGTAAGGGATCTTCCTTTGGTGATATCGGCTTTATTGGTTAGTAGGATTTATAAAGTACGCGTGCTCTTTGATATGGCAGAGAACTATCCATCAATGTGGAAGGAGCATGTGGATAAAAGAGGTGCGAATTTTATTAATCATTTATTGAAAAATCATGCACTCGCGGTTTTAATGGAAAACTATGTTCTGAAAAGGGTTGACCATACAATTGTTGTTGTAGAAGAATCTAGAGACCGACTCATTAAAAAAGGTGTTTCAGGAAAAGATATTTCAATAGTGAGTAATACGCCTGATTTGAAAAATTTTGAAAATCTGCCTGAGACAACAAGTGGAAATGTTTCTGATAAATTTGAGATGTTGTATGTCGGAGCGGTTAATGGGGGAAGAGGATTGGACATAGCCATTAAGGCTATACCTCGTTTAAAGGAACTTATACCGAATCTTTCTCTTGTAATTGCTGGTTCAGGTGACAATCTGGAAGAGTTGAAAGTACTTGCAGATAAATTAGAGATAAGGCAATATGTGAAATTCCTTGGTTGGGTTGATACCGGGTTAGTTCCTTCCTATATTAATAATAGTTCTGTTTGTATAGTGCCGCATGATGCAACGGAATTCGTGAATTCTACTATTCCCAATAAATTGTTTGATTACATGGCATGTAAAAAACCTGTCATTGTTTCTGATGCCATGCCATTAAGAAGGGTTGTAAAAGAATCCAATTGTGGTACAATTTTTAAATCAAGAGATATTGATGATTTTATCGAAAAAGTTATGGAGTTGCAGGATTCAGGTGTTAGGCATGAAAAAGGAGAAAATGGATTTGAAATGGTCAAATCCAAGTATAATTGGGCTGTTGATATGCAAAAGCTGAAAGCAATTTTCACTTAATTAGGATGGGGATATGCAAGCTAATATATTCAATGTATGGGTTACACCAATGCTGCGAACGGCTATTAAGTTGCTATATGGGAAAAGATGTATAACGCTTAAGGGTGATGCTGACCAACCATTTCGTTTTCCACCTGGAGAATATCCAAGTTTACTGTTGGGTGTTAAGAAAACATATACTCAACCCTACCATAAGTGGATGAGATTGTTAAATGAAGATGAACATATTCTTGATATAGGGGCGAATATAGGTTATACCACTCAGGCATTCTATTCCATTCTTCATGGCAAATGTTCCATAGCTGCCTTTGAGCCGATACCGAGAAATTATGAATTGCTCAAAATGAATTGCAAAGTACTCGCTTCTGAGAACATTTATCCTGTAAATAGTGCGGTTGGTGATTATAATGGTGAGGCAGTATTTTTTGATAATACTAATTTTGGCTCACTTTCAAGATTTGCCCCGGCGATGAAGTCTAATTATGATAAAACTAATGAATGGAGTAACTATACGAAAGTTGATGTTCAAATGATTACACTAGACACCTTTTTTGATCGAAAAAATAATTTTTCTCCTACTTTTGTGAAGATTGATGTAGAAGGTTCAGGGGGGCAGGTGTTAAGTGGAATGAAGCATATATTAAGTCAATACAAACCTCTTATTATATGCGAGTTCCATTCTCCGGAAGAAGTGAAAAGTATGAAGCAAATCTTGGAAGATTCAGGTTATCATGGTATTGCTTTTAATGGTTATGGGGGAATGGAGCTTTGCACCGTAGAGAACTCTGAAGGAGAATTTGTGCATCCGGAAAATCCCCGTTTCAAGTTGCTTGAATTTACAAAGGTAGTTTATCAATAGCTATATGATTTAGTGAACTTCATTAGAAATTGAAAAAACCGGCCACAGAAGATGTAGCCGGTTTTTTTATAGGTTGCTGTCAATATTAATACAATCTTAAATTAATAGGGGTTCCAGGTGGATGGCTCGCAGGCATGCATTCAGAATTGTATGCATAACTTTTTGCAGATAGATAATGCAGATACTCCTCGATATTTGTATAACCATCGCTATCAGCATCTCCTGCCGAGTCATCAGTATTTTTATCTAGTTTATGAGACAATTCCCATGAATCCGGCATTCCGTCGTTATCGGTGTCCGTCTGTACTGCAGGCGTAGCGAAAGTGGGGAAATCGTCAGGATATGTAATATCATCAATAATTTGTCCCGATCCTGCTGAAAAGTCAGCAATGACCCTTGTGTCCACACTATCTCTGACCGGTGCGGTTGCACCAGCGCCGGTTAATATACAGTTAGCGACACTGGCTGACATTTCCTGGGTTGTAATGGGAGGTACACTCCATGCGGTATCACGTTTCCAGTCAGTTGAAGTAGGTTGGTTCCAGTAGTACCATCCAACATTCCAATGCGGTTCACTTTGAGATAACCTGGTAGATCCAATATTTCCAGCGACATATAGAAGAGGAGCAGGTGTTATCGCGTGGGCGAGGTCGTAATGTGTAACTTCCGCTGAAAATGATGCCGAGCTACTAGGACCCTGTTTGGCGTAATTATGTGTCCAGTTAATCTTAGGTGTTTCCAGCCCCATTGGCATAACATTGAAATTGTAGATAACATTGTTTACCACATCCACGGTTATATCTACCCCCGGAGGGCCCTCAACCAAAGGGTTACGATCGTTATTGTGAGCGATGTAATTATGATGTAATGATACTGTATTGTCATAAACATATTTGCCTGATACCATTAGGCCCTTGCTATGCTGTCCTTTGGGATGCCCTGCATTGGCTAACCCTTCTGAGATTATACTCCACTGCACGGTTGTGTTTCTGACACCTCCTGAAATAGTGAACGTCTCATCCACTCCCCAGCTTATGGAACTATGGTCTATGATTATGTTATATGCAGTATCAACTCCAGACCAGTATTTCCCATAGATATCTAAAGAATCGAGGAGTTCAGGGTCAGCACCATCAGCTATCCTATGAGATCCAACTCTAAACCTCATATGTCTCATGATAATATCATGGGCTTTTATGGTAGTCTGTCGTCCTGTTACCAGTATGCCGCCAGGTGAAGTCTCTCCCGCTATTGTCATGAAAGGATATGTTATATTTAAATCATCTTCTAAATTAATGATTCCGGAAACATCGAAAACGACGATTCTATGACCAATAGAATCCATTCTTGTTAAGTAAGCAGGTTCTAATTCATTTTTCCATGTCCCATTTGGGTAATGTCTCGGTCTAGTATTTCCTGCCGATACTCGTGCCTCATATTCTGTTGAAGATTCCCATTCAGCTACATTGTTTGCATAATGCCTTGGCGGAGCTTCAACGGCCTCTCTCAAACTACCTGGACCATAATCATTTAAATTTGTAACATGGACAACAATGCCGCCACGACCACCTACTGAATCCTTACCAAATCCCTCTGCTCCAGGGAATGCAGGAATTGAGTGAGCATATCCGGGGAAGCAGATGAGAAGCGCCAGAATCGCCATGAAGATGTTTCTTTGTAAGTTCATATTGTTACCTCACTTTGTTTATTTAGTACTAAGTATAATATAAATCAACACGTTCTATACAACGGTGATTTGATGCATAATCCCACGAAGTTGACCGGCAAATCCCAAATATCGTGACCGGCAAAATCTCATTGCAAAGTCGATCAGATTCTTTTATACCATATTACGATATTCGATTCCGAAGCTGGTCACTCAGGAGCCGTTTATTTG